>LNBW01000067.1 GCA_001567255.1 Bacteroidetes bacterium OLB9
AAAACAACAAAGGCTAGTTCAGCTAATTGCCTCCGGCTACCTGAACGCCTCCGCTCTTTTAGATAATCATTAAAATCGGCCTTAGCGAATCAGCCGTTAAAAAAAAAGAAAGATTACTAATTAATTCAAAGCTCTTGGTAAACCTTCGTTGCTTATTTGTTTTCCATATTTGATATTAGTGAGTATTTGAAGGAAACAATGAACCGATTTACTATATTTGCAGGCTATTTGTATTAATATATTTATGGATTATAAAATATTCAGGCTTAATAAAATTAAAAAACAAATCCAACAACTCGAGTTGAATATCGTAGATGCGGATCTTCATCGTCCATGGGGCGGATTTTTCCGCATTGACGAAGCAGACACACCTCAATTTATAGATCATTTTTTTCCGGAACTCAAAAACCAACTGGCGAATAGTTCCGAAAAGTTAAGCCCTAAAATCTTGTGCGTCGCACCACGCAAGCAGCTATCCTGGCAATACCATGACCGAAGGTCAGAATTCTGGAAACTGTTGAGTGGTAAAGCGTACTTTAAAATCAGCACCCATGACCACGAGACAGAAGCTCAATTACTACAACCTAATGCTATTTTACATATTCCTCAAGGACAACGTCATCGGCTCATAGGTTCACATATTTGGGCTTTTATCGCTGAGATATGGCAGCACACCGATCCTGATCATCCATCCGACGAAGCAGACATCATTCGCTTACAAGATGAGTATGGGCGGTAGAGTGGCTAGCCAGTTGACTTGAAAGTGTATTAAATTTTAAAAGAAAAATGAGCAAATACATCGCCATCATGGCAGGTGGGAAAGGTAGTCGGTTTTGGCCGGCAAGTACCTCTGAAAAACCAAAGCAATTTCTGGATATTTTGAACGTAGGCAAGTCATTGTTGCGTATGACGTTTGAGCGTGCATTGCGATTAGTCGATGCTGATCACATACTGGTGATGACAAACAAGCGGTACAAAGACCTCGTTAGTACTCAGATACCTGAAATACCTTTGTCAAATATTATATGTGAACCGAGTATGAACAATACAGCACCTTGTATTGCATATACTGCTTTAAAATTAAATGCAAAGGATCCTGAGGCAGTCTTCGCTGTGTTACCTTCTGACCATGTCATTCTAAAGGAAGAAACCTATGTGAGCTTATTGGAACTGGCATTTGAAGGTGCTGCATCAAGAAATGTATTGATGACGCTAGGTATAGAGCCTGTCAGGCCCGACACTGGTTATGGATACATTCAGTATAGCCACAAGCATGATCATAGTGACATTTATAAAGTATTATCATTTAAAGAAAAACCCGATGCATTGACTGCCACATCTTATCTCAATTCCGGTGATTATTTGTGGAATGCCGGTATGTTTGTATGGAGTACGTCGTCCATTTTATCTGCTTTTAATCAGTACGCTCCTGAGATTATTGAAATACTTTCAGAAGATATGAGTTGTTATAACACAGACCAAGAGCAAGATTATATAGATCGTGTTTATCCGCTTACGCAAAATATTTCTATTGACTATGCTATTTTAGAGCATGCTGACAATGTGTTTACCATTCCTGCCGATATCGGATGGAGTGATCTAGGCACATGGAATAGCCTTCATGCTTTTCTTGCTACATCTGATGACAAGGTGACCATAGGCGACCATATATATCTGGATGATTGCAAGGATGTTATCGTTGTGTCCAATAATGATAAGCAGGTCGTAATCAAAGGTCTTGAAGATTATATTGTAATAGATGAAGACAAAGCGCTTTTAATCTATCCCAAATCTAAAGAACAAGAAATCAAGCAAGTTGTTTATCGTCTTGAAGTATGAATATCCGCAGTTTAGAGTATGATAATCTGCAGTTTAGAGTATGAATATCTGCAGTTTAAAGTATGAAAATCTGCAGTTTAGAGTATGATAATCCGCAGTTTAGAGTATGATAATCCGCAGTTTAGAGTATGAAAATCCGCAGTTTGAAGTATGAAAATCCGCAATTTAGAGCATGATAATCCGCAGTTTAGGGTATGAATATCCGCAGTTTGAAGTATGATATTTTGCAATTTTGCTGTAAATGTATGTATATTTGCCATTGAAATAGAATCAGTTATCTAAATACAGGGATAATGGTAAATATAATGATTGATAGAGAGCTAAGTAAGCATGTTAGGAAAGCAGTCACGTATTATCCAGTTATAAGTGTTTCTGGACCGAGACAAGCGGGAAAATCAACCATGTTAAAGAATACATTTACTGGTTATGATTATGTGAGTTTAGAGGATCCAGATATGTACGATTTTGCTTCGACAGACACAAGAGGTTTTTTTGAAAAATATAAGGAAGGTGTTATTATAGATGAAGCACAAAAAGTACCTGTACTTTTTTCTTTTATTCAAAGTAATGTTGATGACAAGCGCATACCAGGCAGATATATCTTGTCAGGCTCGCAAAACTATCTCATGCATCGCAATATAGCTCAATCTTTGGCAGGTAGAGTAGATGTTTCAACGCTATTTCCATTTGATTTTGAAGAGATGTCATCTATTGCTAATTGGGATGATAGCATCGAAAAAGTGATGCTCAATGGGTTCTATCCAGGTAGATTGACGTTGGATATTCCTTTGCGTATGTTTTACAGCAACTATATCAAAACGTATATAGAAAGAGACGTTTCCGATTTAGTCAATGTCGGAAACCTCACTACTTTTCGCACTTTCTTAAAACTCATTGCTTACAAATGTGGCACTCAAATCAAACTGACAGACCTTAGTAATGACCTCAATATATCAGCTAATACTGTTAAAATGTGGATTGATATCCTTGAGTCAAGTTATATCATTTTTATGTTACCGAGTTATAATAGAAACTTCGGCAAACGCCTATTAAAGACGCCGAAACTGTATTTCTACGATACAGGACTTTTGTGCCATTTATTGGGTTTGAGTGATGAAATCAAATTGCGTGATAGTGAAAAGTTCGGAATGTTGTTCGAAAACGTAGTCATTGCAGAAAAAGTAAAGTTTAAGGCGCATCGCCAAAAAGATCCGGATATGTTTTTCTTTAGAGACAGCAATGGATTTGAAGTGGATTTGATCGAAGTAGAAGGTATGAATGTTGATATGTTTGAGCTAAAATCAGGACAAACATTCAAATCTGATTTTCTGGCAAGTATGAAAAAGTTAAAGTCGAAAGACACTTCTTTAAACATGCACCTTATTTACAACGGCAAAGAGAATGTTTCTTTAGCCGATTTTGAAGTCATGAATTGGAGAAACATCCATGCATAATTACCTAGCGAGTAAAAAGGACTAATCAGTGTAAGGAATGTGGTGACAAAGTCGCTGCGATCCTCTTTAATAACGGCAATATTTCCATGTTGGGTGAAACAAAAAATCTATCGTTTATTTTAAACGAGCCGACTATAATCTGGATAGGTGGTCTTTGACTACCTATGTCAAAAAAGAGTATTTTATTATGATAACATTCGGATATGAAAATAAAGGAAAGTATAAAATTAAATGTAATCCTATTCTAACGACACAGATTTTTGAACACTTTTCACCTAGGAATCCCAAGCAACTTTAGAATTTCGGCAATCCCTCCAATTTCATAATTTCCTCAACAAATCGGCAAATCCATCGAATCTATAAAACAACATCTACATTTGACTAAATCAACTAACATAAAATCGATTGCATTAGTAGCCAACTCTACTTGGAATATCTACAATTTTAGGCAGAATCTCATCGATCGCTTTATCAAGGAAGGTTATGAAGTATTTGTGATAGCACCAGTGGATGAGTATATCTCATATAGAGAAAAATACTCAGAAGTTAGGCATTTTAATCTGCGAATGATGGATAGAGATGGAACTAATCCCTTTCGGGATATATTGCTGGTTTTGGAAATGATACGAAGGTATCGAAAATTATCTCCAGATGTTGTCTTGCACTTTACCAACAAACCCAATATTTACGGAGGAATAGCCGCTAAAATAGCCGGTGTTAAAAGTATAGCAGTAGTAACCGGTTTAGGTCATGCCTTCATCAATAATGGTCTAACAAAAAGCATTATGGAGTGGCTTTATCGCCAAACCGGCATGTTGCATGAAAAGTTTATTTTTGAAAATGCGGATGATCGAGCGCTATTTATACAATTGAAAATCATTTCTGAATCAAAGTCTATTTCCGTCAAAGGTTGTGGCGTTGACACCGAGTACTTTAAGCAAAGTACGGCACCAAAGTCGGCTGAAAACATTATCTTTACGTTTATAGGTCGATTGTTGTATGATAAAGGAATCAGAGAATTTGTCAGTGCGGCAAGGATAATCAAGGCTAAGCATCCTGAAGTGCAATTTTGGGTAGTAGGCGAACTTGATGATGATAATCCTTCGACGGTGGATCGAGACGAATTGGTTCGATGGATAGACCAAGACACTATTATTTATCAAGGATTTCACAAGGATATCAGACCTATAATTAATGAATCTAATTGCATCGTATTGCCGTCTTACCGAGAAGGGTTGCCACGAACGATACTGGAGGCAATGTCTATGTCCAGACCTGTCATCACCACAGATACTGCCGGATGCAGAGAAACCGTCGATGAAGGCCTCAATGGTTATCTGGTCCCGATAAAAGACGTAGATGCACTAGCCGTTGCCATACAAAAAATCATCGATCTCACACCAGAAGAACGAACGAATATGGGTATTCAAGGGCGAGAGAAAGTCCTCAAAGAATTTAACGATCAACTAATCGCAGACAATATTTTCAATATAGTACAAAAAGCCATCAATAATTAAAATATAAGTCACCCTCCATTACCCAACAAATCCGCAAATCCGCAAATCAACAAATTCACAAATCAACAAATTCACAAATCAACAAATCAACAAATCAGCAAATCAACAAATCAACAAATCAGCAAATCAACAAATCAGCAAATCAACAAATCAACAAATCAGCAAATCAACAAATCAACAAATCAACAAATCAGCAAATCCGCAAATCAACAAATCAGCAAATCAACAAATTCACAAATCGACAAATCCGCAAATTCACAAATCAACAAATCAACAAATGTCCTCCCTTCACTTTCTGAGCTATTACTTTCCACCGATACCGTCCGTTGCATCGCGTAGAAATCAATACATCTATACAGAACTTAGGAAGCAATTTGACAACACTTACCGATACGTCACTTCCAATGCACTACATTTCCCAAATAATGAAGATGCGTCAGCAAAGGAAACAACCTACTACATCAAGACTTTTGATTATCGCACCCTTGCGCTAAAGTATAGCAAGCAACAAAGAGGCCAACTCCATTATGACGAAACTAGAAAACAACAATCATACATCCGATTTTTGATCCGATTAAACGAAACCTTGCCATTCAGCTTGCTGATAGGTGAAGGTGGTGGCCGATTCATCTGGAATGCCGTCAGAAAAATCCTGGCCAACATGGATCATACCTCTGACAATGTACTTTTTACATCCTTCAGACCTACCGCAGATATCATCGTCGGGTATATCGTCAAGTACTTCAGACCAGAGTGCAGGTGGATCATTAGTATGCATGATTTACCCTATACGAGGCAAAGACCAAATGTGTATTTTCCCCGTTTGCAACAAATGATTTGGAAGCGACTACTATCTAAAGCCAATCACCTTATTACCGTTTCTGATGGGTTAACTCAAGCAATACAAGCGTATGGTGTCAAAGCCACGACATTGCTTAATGGAGTACAAATTCGAGCACCTCGGTCAGCAGAAAATGAATTTTTTACTATATCATATACCGGTTCTATTTACAGACAACTGATGGACCCGAGCATATTGATGGATTGCCTTTCACAACTTGTGGCTGATCACCATCTAGATCCTACAAAAGTCCGGCTCAACTACGCCGGCAAGGACAGTGTGTACTGGATGAGTCATGCTCATAAATATCCTAATCTAAAATCCATTTTCATAGATTATGGCTTGATCCCTCAGTGTGATGCAATGAGCCTTCAAGAAAAATCCAATATCAACTACTTGATGTCATGGAATGATGAACAACTCCATGGCGTACTCACCGGAAAGTTGTTTGAATATCTTGGTGCACGCAATCCGATACTGGCATTGATCAATGGAAAAAAAACGACCTAGATTTTGAATTTCTTTTTCAATCTACACAAGCAGGTATCGTCGTTTATACTTCTGACTCCGACTACAAAACCACGATCAAAAACTATATTACTGAAAAATATCGCCTCTGGTTAGAGGGCAACTACTCTATTGCCTATACACAACCGGAGCATCTCCTTCCTTTCACACCTGAGCAACAAGTTGAGCAGTTTTGGTCAGCTTTTATCCAGCAATAAAAAATCAGGTCATCTCCACTTCTTACTCCACGCTGCACACGTTTTCCCATCCTATCTTATCTATTCAAATTATCTTTTCGCATTTTATAATGATATGCAAGCTGCCAGAATAGGTTTTTTGTCTTGTAGATGCTGTGGTATGGAGTCAATTTACCTCCAAAGCCTGAAAATAAATCAAAAAGTGACGCTAACATGCTACCTTCAAAGTCAAAACGCGTCGCGACTTTTGCCGCTTTCATAATAGCGTGATAAATCACCAGTGGCACCGCCCCACTCTTCCTCAAAACCTTATCCGAAGCCAAAATCATCAAATAGGCTGTTGCTTGATCCACAATGACATAAGCGGCGGCATGCACACGCCCATCACTATCTTTAGCTCCAACGATAAATCTCTTGCTGTGTTTATTTAACACTTCATCCCAGCGCATGAAAGCATCCTGCTTCCATTGCAACTGAATGCCCTTCTGTGTTAAGATATCATCTGCCATCTGATACACCTTTTCGAGCGGGATGTCCTCGGTGATGGTGATTAGCGCAGACGCTTTGTTAATCTTATTCCTGACATTGGTAGCAGCATCATTTAGCGACCACTGCTTCAAGTCCTCAATTACAAAAGTATATCTCGTAGTCTGAAAATAGCGTTGCCAGTAAAAAGCCATCCAATTGTTAAATTCCGGCAAAAACGACTGTCGGTATAATACAACGTCTGATGGGATAGAATGAGCTAGCTCAGCGACTATCTTATTGATATTTCTAGTTTTGTACACTTCCTTCTCGGCAGTAGCAGGTGTCATCCATATACCTGAGTAAGGTGTCAGCATGGGCATGATGATGACTGGGCGTTTGTACTTTGTAGTGAGATAATAGACCAGAACACCTTCAATCGTACCTTTATCATTTTGATACAAATGCGCCTGCCATTGCCCGTTGCTGCACACTGCATCAAGATACCAGGGTTGGAAAAAAACCGGCAATTGCGGCTGTTCTACTGCCCATCGAATAAAGGTGTTTTTATCTGCGACTACCATATCTATGGTCACAAAAGTAGCTATTTTATTCCTTTATTTTATGTCAATCTTAAGATCGTTGGATTATTAAACAGAAAGAAAATCTCTACAAAACAAAAATTGCTATCTTGCCGTTGAATTGGCATTCCTTTATGGCAGAGAGAAAAAAATATTATATTGCTATTTTGGTCATTCTGTTTTTGGCATCAGAGATGTGCGACAGCTTTCTGAAGCTTATGATGTATCTGTTTGTCATTATGATTTACATACCAATATATTTTTAAAATGGTTGTACTTCCTCAGGTACAATCTATGTGTAATATTCCGCATGTTTTCTGTTCGAGCCGTCATCATCAATTTCGGTGCATGGCATACGGTCGTTCCGGTTTTTATGGCGCGAATGTTGGGCAAAAAATCATTGGTGATCGTAGGAGGATTTGATGTGTCTAGTATTCCGTCATTAGAATATGGTGTGTTTTTACGTAAAGGTATTCTACAAACCTGTATGCGTTGGACATATAAACATGCCACTTACATTTGTCCTACCAGCCCGAGTTTGAAAGCTTCAACAAATTATTATGCTGATGCCAGTGGCAATGGTTATAAAATAGGCTTACTCAACTATATGCCTGAACTAGAAAAAAAGGTACATGTTATACTTCAACAAATGGATACATCCTTTTGGCATTATGAACATCAGGCTCGAAAGGGACATTTTCTAGCTATAGCCTACATCTACCATGAACAAACCTTTTTTGTCAAAGGATTTGATTTGATTTTTGAGGCAGCACGGTTATTACCGGAATATAGCTTTACATTAGCCGGATTTTCGCCGGAGATGCACACACAATATAAAGCTATAGCACCACCAAACGTTACTTTACTTGGATTTCAATCGCCAGATGAAGCAAGGAAGTTGTATGCTACTCACAAAGTTTTTCTGATGCCCTCAATGACAGAAGGCCTAGGGCAGACCTTGTTAGAAGCCATGCTGTGTGGTTGTGTCCCGGTAGGAAGCAACGTAGGTGCTATACCTTATATTATCAACGATGATGCATTGATTCTAAATAAAAAAGATGCAAAACAGTTTGCAGTGCTAATATTGTCTGCATTCAATTCGACCCACAAACCACAATATTGGCACCAAAAAGCCCTCGATTTTTTAGGTAATAATAACCGATTACAGCAATTTCAAACCCTAATCGGCACATGAAAAAAACACCATTTTTCTCTATCATCATTGCGACCTACAATCGAGCGCACACCATTCGCACACCGATTGATAGCATCTTGAACCAGACATTTGAAGATTGGGAACTGATCATCGTGGATGATGGAAGTACCGATGATACTAAAGAAATTGTCTTATCGTATAACGATCCACGTATCCGGTATGTATGGCAGGAAAATCAAAAGGAGAGTGCTTCCCGCAATCATGGTATGGACCTCGCTCAAGGCGAATGGATATGCTTTCAGGATAGCGATGACGAATATTTGCCACAGCATCTGGAAATATTATATCAAGGTATTCATAATAACCCGGATTACAAAGTCATTAAGTCGGGTATGATTATATCTAAAAATGGAGAAGAAATATACAGAACAGGTCTAAAACCGGCATCAAAGTACGATTCATTTCCATTTGAATGCTTTCATACTACAGCATTTCATAAAAGTGTGTGTCGCGATATACATTTTAATGAGCAGATTTTCCTAGGTGAAGATTTTCATTTTCTATTGAAGGTAGGCCAAAATTACCCATTTTTAAATTTACCGACACATACAGGTATCCATAATTACAATCCGCATAGCAGCAATATTACAGGAACGAATTATGCGTCCAACTTATCGAATCAAAAACTAGGTCTGGATGACATCCTTACGTGGAACACTCAGTATGTACTACCCTATATTAAAAGAAAACGTTGTTTAAATCCTATTTTATTATTATCAGGTCATATTAGAAACAAGCCTTCCCAAATCCCTCAAGCCATCCTTCAAAATATCCAAACTTTTTTACGTTTTCCCGGTGAATATGTACGAACATGGTTGACAATAGTTTATGTCAAGATAGGCGAATGGACCGGTTTTTATCAAACACCGGGTCGCTTTTTGAGTTGATTCTAAATAAAAATATAGGCAACATCAGCAATTTTATGACGCGCTTTGCCCAGTAATCTCTTCTAAATATCCATAAGAAATCGTACTCCATAAAATCTTTAAAGTACTTCCATTTTCTGATGTAGGGCAATTTATAGCTTAAGGCTAGGGCAAAATGCTTTTTGGCTGCTAATCTCCGATAAAATACGGCTTCTGTTAGATTGCGGGTAGTATTTTGTCCATGTCTATAATATACCGCAACAGGCTTTTGCTGATCCCCTGTGATGACTTTGCAACTGATGAGCATCCGTAGTATCAGGTTAGTATCCTGACACTGTTTAAGTTGTTCATCAAAATAACCAACCTTTTCAAAAACGGACTTTCTGAAAGTGACACCAGTTATTGGGATTTGTAATTTTTGAGCGTTGGTGCTCCACAAATCAATTTCATACTCTGAGACTCCGGGCCCTACCACTTGACCATGCACAAAACTTGCATTCAACTCTTCATAATTGTTCCCATCTTCATTGATAAACATGATCGGATGTGATATCGCCTCTGCATCCGGGTATCTTTCAAAAAACCTACTATCATCTGCAAACCTTCCTTCCAAAAAATAATCATCCGCATCTAAAAAAGCGACAAAATCAAACTTCGCATTTCTAATACCGATATTGCGTGTAGCGCCTGCTCCTTTCACACCTTTATTTCTAAAAACTTGTATTCTATGGTCTCTATCAGCCCATTGTTTACAAATCTCATAACTATCGTCTTCAGAACGGTCATCAATCAATAGTATTTCGCCTACTTGTGGAAGATTCAAAGCAGATTGAATCGCTTTGTCTAAAAACAAAGCGGCATTAAAAACAGGAATAATTACAGAAATCTTCACGCCTTCACGATTTTTTCATAAACCAAAAAAAAAGTTAAACTTAATCACCACTACATAATTGACCTAAACGTAAAGATACAGGTTGCCACACATCAATAATCCAATTTTGATAATAATACTGTTTGCTATTCAACAATTTTACAGTATTCCTTGGAATACGCACAAAAAACGCCCCCATAATAGAGCGAATAAGTAAGATTAATCTTCTAAAGTAACCTTTCTTTTCTATCCTTTGGTTAAATTGACCTACCAAATATTTCCTTTTCAACATCCAATGTACAGTCAGATATTCTTTTTTTACCAAGTGCCAAATTTTAAGCTCAGGATCAAATCCTATTTTATAGCCCATACCTTGAGCTCTGAAATTTAGCTCTGTCTCTTCACCCAAATTCTTGATGCTACCACTCATTCCATATTTGACATCAAACCCATTCAGATGATTAAGTAGCTTTTTTCTGTATAAAATAACACCACCGGCAGGAATCTGGTACGGACATTCTGATAAAGTCTCGGCAAATACCTCCTTATCTCCAAATCCTGCTGGTATCCATCTGGGTTTTTCGCCATCATAATAACCGTAATACATGCCGCCAACACAATCAAAATCTTCGTGATAGATGAGATCTCGTGCTCTTTCTACTAAATCAGGAAATGCTTTAGCATCATCATCAATATATAAAACCCAGTCAGATTTTGCTTGTTGCCATCCTAGATTCCGAGCATAACTCAGACCTATTTCACTTTCAAATACATATCTAATATTTCGGTTGTGCTTTGAAAATGATTCTACAATTGCAGATGTGGAATCTGTTGAATTATTATCCACAACTATGACCTCTACATCATCTTTTAACTGCAGAACTATAGCATCAAGACATCGCTTTAGTAAATGACTTCTATTGTGTGTACAAATGATGATTGTTAAAATCATAATAACCTGCTATATCTTTATAGCCACTAATGCATTAAAGTGGCTAGGGTGCTCCCATACTCTAAAACCTACGTTGTTCAGTTTTCTTATTATTTCTTCTTTGAATGAAAACGAACCTAAATGATCATGCAATTCTACATTAATTACATCTACTTTTCCTAACCAGCCTTGGGCGCTTTCATCCATAATAATTGCTCTTTCTGTCCCTTCTATATCTATTTTTAAATAATCAATTTTGTCAATCTTTAATAAATCAATCAATCCATTCATCGTGATTCCTTTAGCTTTTAATCCTCCTCTCTGCTCATCAGAGATTTTAAATGAACGAGCATCTTTTCCTGAGTAATTCAATATCGCATCACTTGTATAAATCGCAAGGTTTCTCAAATCTATGTTTTCAATACCATATGTGTTAGTTTTACCTATTTCATAATTTTCTAAATCCATTTCAACACCATAAATTTTAGCCATTGGAAAATGCAGATGAAAATCCAATAAAGTCAACCCAATATTACTCCCTAAATCCACGATTGTTGCGCCCTCAACTAATTTAATCGGAGGCAAATGATATTTATTTACAAAAACATTATAAAACACCTTTTCATCACTGTAATTATTTCGAATTATTATCTTTCTTTTATTGCATACAAAAACACTTTTCTTTTTAAAATGAAATGTGATTGCAAACACCAAACTCCTACGAAAATGATGACTCCAATTATAAGCAGCTACAAACCTTTTTATCATATTAAACATCATAATTCCATCGAGTTTTAAACATCACTTTAGCATCCTCTCTTATACTTTCAGTACGTGCGACAAAGCCTGTTTGATTGGTTACCACTAATGAAAGTACATTACACACTTCATCAATCTTACGTGACATATCTTTACCGATCCATATCGAAAAATGGTATATACCTGGTGTAATATTTACATTTTGAATCAACACCTTAGCTACTTTACCGGACTTAACTTGATTTCTACTGCTGAAGTCATCACGATTGATTAAATGTGCAATTAATTGATCTTGTTGATTGAATATATTTACGTTTAATATAAAATCTTGATCTTTAATGAGCTTATCAAATCTTATTGTAATTGTAATATCTTCACCTATATCAATCAAATTTTTATCTAAAAAAACTTCTTTTATCAATTGATTTTCTTCACTTTCTGGTCTAATGAATTGATTGCTCAAGCTGATTTGTTGATCATTCAAATACATTTCTACTACCTGATCAAGTTGACCCAATGCCTTTAAAACTCCGGCATCTATCCATAATCCTTTTTGACAAAGTTTCTTTAAATAAGATAAATCATGACTCACAAATACTATAGTTTTGCCTAACTCCCGACTCACTTCATCCATCTTACCGATACATTTCTGCTGAAAAGCAACATCACCTACCGCAAGTACTTCGTCTATTAGTATAATCTCCGCATCCAAATGAGCTGCTACTGAAAACGCAAGTCGCATTTGCATGCCACTCGAATAGTGCTTTAAAGGCGTATCAATAAAGTCACTAACGCCAGAAAAACTTACTATTTCATTAAATTTAGCGTTGATTTCATGACGCTTCATGCCCATGATGCTCCCATTAAAATAGATATTTTCTCTTCCGGTCAGCTCTGGATGAAAGCCTGTCCCTACCTCAAGCAAACTTGCTACTCTACCCCGAAGGATAACTTCTCCTTTAGATGGTGGTGTAATACGCGATAAGATTTTGAGTAGTGTAGATTTTCCTGCGCCATTTCTACCTATAATGCCTATCGATTCTCCCGGTTGTACTGAAAAACAAACATCTTGTAATGCCCAGAATAGTGCTGCGTCTTGTCGATTGCACCTAGCAGAGAAAGTCGTCAATGAATCCCTTAAACTCTTATATCGCTTGTCTTGCCCTTTGCGATATTCTTTCCAAACTCCTTTGACTTCTATGGCTGGTTTCATATAATCTGTCGTTAATTGGGCTTAAACAATATCAGCAAAATAAGCCTCCATACGCCTAAATACATACATACCTAAAAGGTATAAAGTAATAAGTATCAAGGGTAAATGCCATGACATATTGCCCATAATTTCTAACTGACCATCTGTGAGGACGTTTCGAATAGTCTGAATGGCGTAATGGAGCGGGTTGAGATGAAGTATGGTTTGCAGTATCGGCTGGCTAAACTGCTTACTGTCAAACATCACCGGCGTAATAAAAAACAAACTTTGTATCAAAAATGGAAGTGCATAACGTACATCCCGATATTTGACGTTGATCGCCGACAATAAGGTACCTATACCAAAGGCTGTCACAATGGTAATCATCCACGCTAATAAAAAACTGACTAAAACAGCCGTCATTGGAAAATCAAACCCTTCAGTATAATGGTACCACCATCCTATACCCACAAATAATACGATGCTAATCATATAATCAAATGACGCTGTTAGAATAGATGAAAGCGGGATAATCAGTCTGGGGAAATATATTTTTCTTATGATATTGGCATTGGACACCATTGAATTGGCCGCACCACTTACAGATTGACTAAAAAGATTCCATATTAATAACCCACTTAGATAAAAAATCGGAACTGGAATTATGCCGGTTTCTAATCCTAATCCTTTGGATAGCACTAACACTAAGATGATCATCATTGCAAGTGGCTGTATCAACGTCCACATCACGCCTAAAAATGCTTGCTTATATCTAACTTTCAGTTCTTTCCATGTAAAAAAATAAAGAAGTTCTCTGTATCGCCAGAGTTCCTTCCACCCGATTGAAAAACCGGAAACGGGCTTTATGATTATTTCATTAGACAATATACGTCATTTAAGCTTTGCAAAGATAAAATAAAATCACAAAGGCTATGCGACTCAATCTAATAATTGATCCTGCTTGCAATCTCAAAACACCGATTTCCTCTAGTTGGAATATTTCTAACTTCGATTATCCAGACGATATACTTTATTTATTTCAAAAAACAAAACACCTTTTATTATTTTATCCTTGCTACTAAATAATGGAGATTCAATTTCCAAGTGTGATCATAAAATATGCAAAATGATTGGGTTTGCCATATGCATTTAATTAAGGCAACATCTATTTTTATACAGCTTGAATTCAACTACATAAAAAATTAAAAAACATCGTTTATTTTTTCTTTTCAATCTTATCTAATATATTTGTATTTGTGATTGTCTTATATCCGGATAGCTAAGTACATAAGCCAAATCACACTAGGTCTCTTTAAAATTTTAGAATTTACATTTTCCTTTTAAGAAAGCAGAAACTATCTATATCTATTCATACGTAGGTTTAGCTATAGTTTTTTTGTATTTATTCATTTTTTAAAAAAATAGTATTTATGTCAGTTTTTACTTCAGTAGAAAAATTTGTTTTTTTCATTGATTTTATGCTTTTTAAGCACTTACAGTATCTATGGACAAGATACATATGAATTTAATACTCCAGGTGAGCACACATTTACAATTCCTGAAAATGTCAACTCTGTCAAAATCGAAGCTTGGGGTGCAGGCGGAGAAGGTGGCTTTTCATATTATACATCATTCTTTGGTTTAACAATTTTCGCAAAAGGTGAAGGTGGAGGCGGAGGTGCTTATTCTCAATCTACTGTGAGTGTCCTACCTGGTGATGTGTTGCAAATCTATGTCGGTGCTGGCGGTGGCGATAAAGGCAATGGCAGAGGAGGTAAGCAAAGAGGAGATTCTACTTTTGTGTCTAGCAACATTGGTGGAAGCCCTACAGTCTTAGTTTTAGCTAAGGGTGGCTTAGCTGGAGATGGTGCTTTAACCCAGTCAAATCCAAATGATGGAAGATATTTAAGAGGAGGACAAGCTGATGAAGGTATCGGAGATGTAAAGTATTCAGGTGGTAATGGATCCACTTACGGAGGTAGCAGCAGAGATGATTTAGTATCTGGTGGCGGCGGTGGTGCTGCAGGTACTGGTGGCGATGGTAGTCATGCAGGCAGTCCCACTAATGATACACCTGGCAGTGGCAGTACAGGTGGCGGTGATGGAGGTGCGGGTGTCAACACACCTGATAGAAACAATCCGAGTGATGGAGGTGATGGAGATTTTCCAGGTGGCGGAGGCGGAGGCGCTAAAAATGGATTAAATAATACAACATATTATGGAGGAAGAGGTGGCCACGGACAGGTTATTATAACAACTTATATGACTCCACTTAATATCGTACTAAAAGATATTTTTGTTAAAAATTCAGGCTTGATCAATATTGTCAGCTGGGAAACTGCCCATGAAGATGGAGGCGATAGTTTTGAGGTAGAACGCAGTGCTAATGGTAAACATTTTGAAAAGATATCATTTATACCTGCAAAAAGAAATAATCACGGCAACCGATATACCTTTATAGACGAAAATGCACTTCCGGGTATCAATTATTATAGATTGAAACTGGTAAATGTAGATGGATCCATTTTCAAAAGTGGAATTGTAAGTGCTGTTCGAAATATCGATTATGAAACATGGGAATTAGCCGCTTATCCTAATCCGGTAAGTGATCTTCTTAATATCAATATTTCCGGTCAATCTCATGGTGCACATCATACCACAATTGTTGATATGTCAGGAAAAATAATGTATGAACATGAATCCAGTCAGCCAGAATCGTTGACGGTCAATATGATGGGATGGCCTTCAGGTATGTATATGGTTCAGAGTGCAAATGATAAAGAAGTAAAATCAATAAAAGTCAATAAACAATAAATGTAAAGATTTGATTCTTTATAGGTGTTCCTTGATGATTTTAGGGCGCAAAGCAGACATTTATACTGCTATGCGCCCTAAATATTTTTTAAAATTTATCTATGTTTTTAAGAAAAACTATCCTTGTGCTAACTATATAACTTAACGCATAATCACCAGCTTGCCAAACCCATCCTTGAAAAAACCATCTATCTTCTTATTACTAAAACTATCATACTGGCTACCGTCTTTTTTACGGAAATTCACCTTATACAAGTAAACGCCATTAGCAAGCTTACTGCCAAACTCATCCGTACCATTCCATTTAAAGGTCGTTCTATTAAGACCAGCATGAATCGGACCTAACTCCTCTTGCGTAATTTCTCTGACTACCCGACCTGATAGTGTAAATATGCTAATGGATACATTTTCCGGAACTTCACTTCCTGTCAGTGTAAAAATAAACTGAGTAGAAGAAGAAAAAGGATTTGGATAGTTCAAAACATTACTTACTGACTGAGCAGTAATCACTCTAAATCCTACCGACTTAGGGTTATCTCCTGATTTATTGCCTGAAGCATCCACACCCTGGACAACAAGTCTGTAAAGACCATCTTTTAGATTGGGTTTAAAATATAACTTTGCTTCCTTTTCTGTAGAAGAAGCCGGTACGAACCTTACATCCGGATCGTTGACATCTATGACTAAAAAATTATTTCTACCAGTATCTATTTTGACCTCAAAAGCAGACGGATTAGTAATAGGCAATAAATTATTGTCATCATAGAGTCTGACACAAATTTCAGGTGTAGGCGAAACAATATCACCATCCATAATCTGAATTCCATCAAACGTAACATTAAGGATTGGATTGTCATTATCCTTGGCTACGCCAAACTGGAATGTTAGGATATTATTGAAAGTATGCAATTCCGGTTGGTCTAGGTCAGGATTAATTTCTATGACAACTTTGCCTACGTTAATAGTTCCTATTCCTACATCAAAAGTGATGACATCATCAATAGTGGCACCAGCTTTAAGAGGAGCTAGGCGTTTAAATCCTGAAATGACATCATTATCATTGGTCGAAAAAGAATACTTGACCAGGATACTGTCCATATCGATGAAATTGACATTTTTAACCTGGTAGTGTGTCTGAAATTTATCTCCTTGATAAATGGTTTGCTGTGTGATATCAGGTTCATTTTTAACAAAGGATATGGCCGCATCCGGTAGTGCGTCGTAAGATATCCGCCAGAATTTTAAATCCGGTGACACCCTTGTCAAACTATCAGTAGTATGAGTACCCAAATAAAAATAGTTATGCCCGTCCAGCGATACTTCTTTATTGGTTCTGATCAGAGAATCTACAAGTATTGAGTTGCCATTATTATCACCAACATAGAAGTTGATATAAGCATCTTTTTGGCCAACCAAACCATCAAACCGATATTTTAACTGTTTGACTTGTTGTACTGGTCCAAATGGGAAACTGTGAAATTCACCTCCTTGCGTCCTATGATACATGGTGGCGGTATTTTCAACTACATCATTGATGGTGGTTGCTACTTCCTCTGCTATAAGTCCGTCATTATAATTCATCTGCATGATATACGGCACTGAACCTAGTTGCTCTAATTCCCTTACACGCTTCGCTCCAAGTTTTTCCAGAGCCGAAAATAGATTCCTGCCATAAATCAACGAATCTGCTGCCCATTCTTCTGGTCTGTAGTTTGATTTAGCATTTTTTTGTATCGTATATACCGTCAAAAACTTCCCTTCTTTGACTTGGTTTTCTAAAAATTCTACAGCTTTTTGACGATTTTCAGGCGTATCTGTTTTGTAAGCAAAAACCGTCAAGTTTTTACTTGTTGGATTATAACTACCATAAAGTCCTCCAGGAGGTACTACTGGTTCCCAAAAATCAAGATCGTTATTAATTACAAATGCAATTCCGGCATCCATAAAATCCCAAGCACGTGTACTTCCATAATTTACATTGTTCACGATATAACCTGGTCGGTCATCAGGATTCCAGATGCTGTTTTTTACTTTTACGCTTAAATAATTTAAACCATACTGCAATTTCCTATTGGTCTTTTCACTGATGGTCATATCTGATAAATCATTCTGAGTAAACTGGAAGAAATGACTTTGATTCCAACCTTCTTCTTCATCTGGCAAATAGGCAAAAGATGCGTTTGACCATTTAAAACCTTCCGTCGCTGTACTGTCAGGGCTAACTCTCCAGTAATACACTCTATCAGCTACAAGACCTGTTTTAGGCTTGTATTCGATTAAGCCACCTTCGGATTGCTCCTTACCTACCTCAAGCAATGGACTATTAAAGTACGCTGTAGTATCGATCTGGAACACATAGGTACTTTGTTTTAATGGTGCAGAACTGGTAGAAGCTTTTAACACAAAATGTTCTGCTGTATTGATCATCGCAAAGTTTGGTGGATATACAGTGGTTGCATAATTATCTGAGACATAAAATTCAAACCCTCTACCATCAAAAAGTTTATTGTTTTGGGCTGCTACCGGCTGCGGAGTTTCTTTGATGATACCACCCGGATTGATCTCAGCCAGCAATATATTTTTACCGACTGATGCTTGTCCATAATTGTGCAATGTGATTTTCATGCTCTTACGATTAGCAATCGGACCTAGATTCAGATAAATAGTATCAACTATGGTTCCATCAGCCACCTGATGATAGAATACTACGTGCACACTATCCTCCACAGAAGCACCTAAATTGACTGCGTCGAGTTGAACCTCGTAATGCTCCAGTCCTGCCTGCACAGTACCAGGTAGTGTTTTAACTGAAGTCACATCAAAAAGGTAATCAGGAGCGTCATAAAGGTGCAATTTTAATGCCGGATCACCATGATAAGTCAACTGAGCATATAATGCTAGTGCTCCTCCGGTAGCCGTTCTGTTGGCATTAGCCGCATACTTCAAGGCATCCCCTAGGCTTTTGGTTCTGTCCTTATTGAATATGTAATCATAAAAAGTATAGGCATATTTGCTAAGGTCTCTAATAAATGCCGTTCCGGTGGAAGCTATAAACAGGATACTACCTCTATCTTTCTCAAGCACAAATGACTCACTGATCCCTTTGGTATCACTATGCAAATTACCTGAATAGCACCCGAGCGAGTTGATGATAGGATACCTGCCATAGTTCTCATAATTTCGAGGATTCTCTATAGGAAAGTCCCATGTTCCGGCAGATGAATGTCCAAAAAAGTTGATAATGCCCACACCTTGATTGAATAGATTATTGATCTCTTCATTGACACCAAACTGCACTGGATCACCTGTCTTCTTGTAATAGGCTAGAATATTGGCACCAAAAATGGTATCCGCCAGGACACTTCCAATATTTTCAAGACCACTTTGGATAGCGGCTTGCTCACTTTGACTCTTTCCACCACCCAGATGCAATACATTCTTTGTCCATAGCTTATTGTCAATTGTCTGATTTAAAAATGGAACAGCTTCGTATTGTTTGATTTTATCCAGATAATCCTTCACCTGTGTGCCTGTTCTGGCTGCCAGTCTTCCCACCGAAAAATAAGGATCCGGATAATTACCTTCAGAAAACAACATATTATCAGATCCAATAAATCCATAGGTAGGAATGAAGAAGGTCTTACCATTTTTAGCATAGACGTCTTCTGCTTTACGAATATAAGGATATTCTATACCACGTCCTATGATAAATACATAGTTAAGCTGCTTCCAGTTATCGTGCAGATATTTAGCTAGATTCTTAAATCCGTAAAAAATGTCTGTCTATACCATATCCGAAATTATCATAGATATCTTGCACATAGAGAACATCTGTTTTGTAAGCGCCGCCCTGATCACTTCTTCGGTATTCTGCATACTCAGCCACAAAATCTGTAGTAGTGTTTTTTTAGATCGGGACTGGTGATGATGAGATATTCTGTTCCTACATCAGCAAATGATTTTGGTGTAAACAATCTCATATCGGTTATGGCTTTCACTGCACTTTCATCTAAAGTAATATATTCTGATGGTCGAGATGCAGGATTAAGCCGGATCAGCAATTGATTACCGGACACAGCAGTAGTATAAATCAAGCCAGATTCCGGATCTACAACCCTAACATTACGATTAGTATAATTAAAGGCATCTGCTTTAATAAAAACAGGATCCGTTGAAGCAGGCATAGTAAATGAAAATTCATTTTTTCCTTGAAAATCAAAGGTCCTGGCATATGTTAAAGTAGCTACAGCAATCCTGTGTCGGTCATTATTGCTGAAAGTATTTCGGATATTAAGGGTGTTATTACCGTTTTTCAACAATGATTTACTCATGGTATAATCCCACTGCAGTGTACCTTTAGGAGGATTCATCACTGTTTCCAACAAATTGCCATTAAAGGATAATTCTAGTCTGGATGTTTGATTGTTATTGCCCAGTCTGCATGAAAGTGTCGGTGCTGGGCCATCATCATAGATCTTTGAGACATTAAACACCGTATTAGAATTATTGAGTGTTATCGAAGTACCGAAACCCTCACTTGGCTCAAAATAGGAGTTTCTGATTTCGCTGGATTCTATGTTTTTAAAATAGGTATCACTGAATACTAACTTCTCTTTATGAATATAATATGGAGCCGGAGTCAAGTTAATATTGTTATAATTCGGTGTGATCAGTGTAAATCTCTTATTGTTACTCTCTGGCGATAGCGTCAGGAAGTAAGCATTTGTGTCATTGACCAGTGAATATTCCGGATTAAAGAGGTCTTTTCTCCAGTTCTGGTACAAAAGTGAATCCAGTCCAATGGTGTTCTTTACTCCATAAAATTCAATATATTCTCCTTTTCCAAAATTATTGTTACTGACGTAAATAGGCTGCTCCTTGCCATAATTGAATAGTTGAAAGCTAAAGCCATCCACCTGACTACTTATCAATCCAGCAGCTACCATCTGATCATACGTGACCCGATACATACCATTTTCAGCTACTTTGAGTTTTAAATAGGTCTTAGAGGCACGAATCCACTCGTTGCCATAATGCTGTTGACCAATGCCCAATGTAACCACACTTAAAATGATGGCAAAAACGAACCAACACTTTAAATTGCACTTCATATTATAATATATTTTAAATCATTAATTTTTGTAAACCATTAACTTACTACAAAAATAATGCTACATTTTACATTTTATCAAAAAACCATTGAATATTTAATCAAATTGACGCTTTTCGGACTATCAATAACGTAAAATTCATTAATAAATTATATTTCTCAAATATATGCCCTGAGGATGAATATCTATCGCATGATTTCAAAATACTCCTACACATTGATCCCCAATCTGCCTTACTCTTCAACTACCAGCTTGAATCCTACTCCGTGAATGTTATCAAGCTTGATACCCGGGTCTCCAGCCAGATATTTTCTAAGCCTCGATATAAAAACATCCATGCTCCTGCCTAGAAAGTAATCGTCCTCACCCCATAGTTTTTCTAAAATCAAACTTCTTTTGACAACATTATTCTTATGATCCAGCAGCATCTTAAGCAAGTCTGCTTCCTTTTGAGTTAGATTGCGTGGTTCATTATTGATGCTCAGCGTAAGATTTCTATAATCAAACGAGTATGCGCCTATTTTGTAAATATCATTGATAGAAACGGAAACATACTTTCTTCTCAGAAACACCTCAATCTTAAGTATCAATTCCTCAATGCTAAATGGCTTAGTGATATAGTCATCTGCCCCCAATTTAAGCCCATGAATCCGGTCTTCTTTCATTGACTTGGCTGTCAGAAAGAGAATAGGTACATTAGGATCTGTTGACCTGATTTTTTCAGCGACTGAAAAGCCATCCATTTTTGGGAGCATGACATCAAGAATACACAAGTCAAACTGCCCTTCAAAAAAAGCCGCAACAGCCTGCTCGCCGTCCAGGCAATGCACCACCTCATATCCATGCAGTTCGAGATTATCTTTAGTCACAAAACTTAGCGTTTCATCATCTTCTACATACAGAATTCTAGATTTTTCATTCATGCTTCATTAAAATTTGGAATTGAAATAATAAATTCAGAACCTTCACCCGGCACAGACGCTACGGTCAGGTTCCATCCATGCGCATCGCAGATATTCTTGACGTAATATAGTCCGAGGCCAAAACCTTTCACATCATGGAGGTTGCCTGTCGAAACCCGGTAAAACTTCTCAAACAGCTTCTTTTGATTTTCTTTATCAATACCTACGCCATTATCCTTGACACTGACCTGAATCCGGTTAGGCAATTCACTAAGTATCACCTGCACCCTAGGGTCTTCACGACTGTATTTGATGGCATTGTCTATCATATTAGCTATAATATTGACAAAATGGAGTCGGTCTGCTTCGATATAAATACTTTTATCCTTTCCTATATAATCAATTTTATCCTTTTTGAGTTTCAAAGATTCATTATTAACGATACTTTTTAGACATTCATTGACATCAAACACCTCTTTTTTTAACTGAATGCTGTCTTTTTCAAGCCTGGCCACATTCAGCACTTTCTCGACCTGATCATTCAGTCGCATATTTTGTTCTTTAATAATCTGTACATATCTACTCAGCCGCTGGTCTGATTTAAGATTTTGGTCATTGGATAAAAAATCTGACGCAATTTTAATAGACGAAATCGGTGTCTTAAATTCATGCGTCATATTGTTAATAAAGTCCTTTTGCAATTCTGAAAGCCGCTTCTGCTCCATAATCACCCACATACTATACATAAAAAAACCAATGGCCAATACAGACAGAATCGTCAGCGTCAATGTCATATTCCTGTTGGCAAGAAGAAAACTCTCTCTATTTGGAAACCGCACCACAAAATAATAAATCAAGTCGTTAAACTTGGGTAAATTCTTATTCTTTACAATTTCTTTCTCAGGCACAGGTTTATTACTGCAATAGTTGCCATACACTAACTGATCTGTAGTACAGTCATAAACAGCATATTCAAAATCAATGTTCAGCGATTGCTTATTCATTTCTTGAAGTAAGTACTGCTCAAGCAATCCAGCATCTATCTCTGAATTAATATTGACTGCATAGTAATTGGAAGATTTGCGCTGAATCAAGTCCGTTTTGGGCAAGATGGTCTTACTAAAGGTGGACATTCTCTCAGCAACATTACGGAGTACAATCCTTGCCGTTTGGTCAAACTCCTTGTCTTTAATATCCCATGTTTTGAGCAACCAATATGACTGCACAAAAATTATTCCTATGATCGAAAGACCACCCAGAACCACCAACCTACGTATCATATTATTTGCCATCCTCTATGCAATCATAACTCAAAGATAATAAGATAAAGTCAAAATATAAAAAACTTAATTTATTTCATAATTTTGAGCCTTAATGAAAATTCTAATAACATATAAACGGTCCATTTTATTATCAGGATTGATAATGCTCCTATTTTTTTTGCATGCTGATGCTCAACGGCGATCAAATCCGTTTGAAATCAAACAACGTCTCAAGGCAATGCATATCACCGATACACTGACACTGGACCCGGTAGTTGATACGAGTCTAACCGCTACTATTAAAGAACCTACGGCAGATAACAAAGAAAATCAAACTGTTACTAACCCATTCGAAGTAGATCATATACCTATACTTCGTTCATCTATTAGCAAAAAATCTGAAAAATTAAAGACCGAGACAGAAGGCACTCAATATTCCAGCCGCTTTCTCCTCTGGTTTCTACTACTATCATGTGCACTGCTGGCCATCATTTTAAATACTCGATCTAAATCACTACACCTGATGTCCAGGTCGCTATTTAACGAAAATGTGCTCAAACTTTTCCAGAGAGAAGAAAGTAAAGGTCTTGGATCCTATTTACTTATCCTTTATCTTAATTATTTTATCAACATTAGCATCATCGTATATATGCTATATATCGGCAGCGGTTTGTCAGGAGGTATTAAGGTTTATCTGATCATTTTTGCTGTCATCATGGCGCTCTACTTGCTCAAGCACTTCGCATTGTATCTATACGGCTATATTTTTCCGGTAAAAAAGAACACTGATATGTACAACTTCACCATCATGGTTTTCAACCACATGATGGGAATAGGGCTGATTCCTCTCAATTTTCTAATAGTTTTTGCACCTGCCGACATAGCAAATATTGCTCTGTGGATCGCCCTAATTGGCATACTATTATTACTTGCATTACGGTCGTTGAGAGGACTGTTTATTGTTTCTGAATATGTAAGTCATAGATTATTTCAAATAATTGTTTATCTTTGCGCTTTCGAAGTAGCTCCGCTACTCATTTTGGCTAAAACCATAATGAATATGAGTTAGTAGAAATGCTTCGATTTAAAAAATAAATGATTAAAAAATCTGTAATTTTGGGTGAAATAGGTATCAGATTTTGTCGTTTATTGAGGAAGTAAAATAGTGGTAAACCAAATCTATTGGAGTAAATGGCAAGCAAGAGCATGGCAGGAGAGGCAAATCTACAATACGTAGAAAAATACATGCCCGTTAGGTCTCTATTAATCTCACAACCAAAACCCGAGGATAAATCTCCATTTTACGATTTAGAGCAAAAATATAATCTAAAAATTGACTGGAGACCATTTATAGTCGTAGAACCTGTAACCGAAAAAGAATTTCGAAAAAATAGGTTGAATCTCGGCGAGTTTCCTTGTGTTATCTTTAGTAGTAAAGGTGCTGTTGATAATTTTTTCAGACTTGCTGAAGAAACTAGAGTGCGTATATCTCCTGATACAAGGTATTTTTGTCTGACTGAAACCATTGCAAATTATTTGCAAAAATTCATCTTATATAGAAAAAGAAAAGTGTTTGCAGGCAAAAGAGTAGCTGAAGATCTAGCTCACCATTTTAATAAGTACAAGGCAGAGAAATTTTTATTGCCGGGATCGAATCTCGGATCTATAGAAATAGTCAGCTACCTTGAGAAACTCAATATTGATGTTACTCAAGTAGTCATGTACAATACCGGATCTGCTGATCTTTCTGACCTAAGTGATGTTTTCTATGATGTGCTGGTATTTTATTCGCCTCAAGGTATAGAGTCTCTTTTTGATAATTTCCCTGATTTTAAGCAGAATAATACCAGGATTGCTGTTTTTGGCAACACCACAGAAAAAGCGGCCTTAGATAGAGGACTCTATGTCAATATCAAAGCCCCTGCACCAGAAGCGCCGTCCATGACAAAGGCTCTTGAAAATTACATCGTTAAGTCCAATGAAGGACTTTAACCGTCTTTAAGCAATCAAAATCCATTATGGATATCTCTTTTATACACGAACTGGAGCACAAGCTCGATGAGGATCTCCCCGGTGAACGGATTCAAAATCTAATGGCGCCTCCAGGTGGTGAAAAATACCGAGAGTTGTCACTTGATCATATGACGGCCTGTGTGATGCTCCTTCTTTTTCCTAAAGATAATGAATGGCACTTTGCCCTCATTGAAAGAACTTCAAGAAATCCACTGGATAAGCATTCCGGACAAATATCACTACCCGGAGGTAAGATGACGGACCATGATTATTCATTTGAAGACTGTGCTTTGAGGGAAACATATGAAGAAATAGGAGTAAGTCCTGACAGCATAGGTATTCTTGGCCATCTGACCCCACTTTACGTGTATGTTTCTAATTTTCTGGTACATCCATTTATCGGTTTTACGACAGAATATCCTCGTTTTACCCTTCAAAAATCAGAAGTAGAAGATATCATTGAGCTCCCACTGGAACATATTTTAAAATCTCGAAATAAGGGTGTCACAGACATGGAGGTTAGAGACCATTTGATACATGATGTACCCTATTATGACATCAACGGTAAAAAACTATGGGGTGCAACTGCCATGATTGTAAGTGAAATGGAATACATCATTCGGGATTTGTTATAAACAGTGTCTGACTTCATATTCTGAAATATTTAATATCTGGAAAAAATATTTCAGTATCTTTGCATCCTGAACATTTTTCAAACACTATGAGACAATATAAACGGTACCTTGTGACGTCGGCACTTCCCTATGCCAACGGACCACTTCACATTGGGCACCTCGCCGGAGCTTATCTCTCAGCCGATATATATGTTAGATTCCAGAGATTGATGGGTAAAGACATCGTATTTATCTGTGGCTCAGACGAAAACGGAGCAGCCATCACCATCAAGGCAATGCAAGAAGGTGTGCACCCACAACAGATTGTTGATAAATACCATGCTCAGTTTAAAGATACGTTCAGTCGCATAGGTATCTCGTTTGATATGTATCACCGGACTTCAGCTCCATTACATCATGAGACTTCGCAAGATTTTTTTAGAACCTTGTACAAGTCAGGCCAGTTTGAAGAAAAAGAATCAGAACAATATTACGACGAAGAAGCAAAGCAATTTCTTGCTGACAGATATATAATGGGCACTTGCCCTAGATGTGGATATGAACAGGCGTATGGAGATCAATGTGAAAAATGCGGCAGCTCCCTGAGTCCTACCGATTTGATTGATCCGGTATCACGACTATCCGGCAAAAAACCGGTTTTACGCAAGACCGTACACTGGTACCTGCCATTAGATAAATATGAGTCATGGCTCAAAGACTGGATCAATACCGGCAATCTAGATGGCACTCAACAACACGATCCTGAAGAATGGAAGAATCATGTATTGGGGCAGTGTAATTCCTGGCTGGACGGAGGTCTTCAGCCACGTGCGATGACGCGTGACCTAGACTGGGGCGTAGATGTGCCTTCTGATATCAAAGGCCACGAAGGCAAAAAACTCTACGTATGGTTAGACGCTCCTATCGGCTACATATCTTCTACTAAGCAATGGGCAGCCGACAATAATAAAAATTGGAAAAGATACTGGCAAGACCAAGATACCGCACTGATTCACTTTATTGGTAAAGACAATATTGTCTTTCACTGTCTGATATTCCCAGCTATTCTAAAGGCGCATGGAGGCTATGTGCTTCCAATCAATGTACCTGCCAATCAATTTTTGAATCTCGAAGGCAAAAAAATATCTACTTCGCGCAATTGGGCAGTATGGGTACACGAATACCTGGATGAAATCCCTAATCGTCAGGATGAACTCCGATATGCGATGATCAAAAATATGCCAGAGCAAAAAGATAGTGAATTCACCTGGAAAGGCTACCAGGAAGCTGTCAATTCAGAGCTAGTCAATAATCTGGCTAACTTTGTAAACAGAGTGGTCGTCCTCACGCATAAATATTACGGTGGTAAGGTTCCTGATTTTGATGAATCCACAGATATTTATGGACCTGATGGCATAGATGATATTTCATTCCACGATGCTGAATTACTGAGGCTTTTTGATGACATTCAGGATATGAATGAACACATCAGGTCGTTTGACTTCCGCTCAGGTCTCAAAACATTGATGGAGATCTCTACCAAAGGTAATCAAATCCTACAGTTCAATGAACCATGGAAGACCATCAAAGAAGATCCTGAAAATGTCAAAGTAGTGATGAATCTATGTCTGCAATACGTGGCAGCTATTGGTATCATTTGCAGACCGTTTATGCCATTTACATCAGATAAAATCAGGCAGCTGCTCAATCAAAAACCCTTAACAGAGAAAGGTGAGCTAGTCAAAATGCTCGATCAGCTTGCAGAAGGCGAAGTATTACTGAAAAAGCATCACAAAATAGGTGAAGCTATCCATCTTTTCACCAGAATAGAAGATGCTTTGATAGATACTCAGATCAACAAACTTAAAGCTGCTGAGGCAGTCAATACAGCGGCCAACCAGACGACTGAATCCAAAGAGATACAATCTATTGCTCCGATAAAAGCCGAGATTGCATTTGATGATTTTGCTAAGCTCGACATCCGTACAGCCACTATCATCAATGCCGAAAAGATAGAAAATGCCGACAAACTGCTTAAGCTCACCCTAGACCTTGGCTTTGAGCAGCGCACGGTAGTTTCCGGCATAGCCGAACATTACCAACCGAAAGATGTTATAGGTAGAAAGGTGAGCCTATTAGCCAATTTAGCACCACGTAAGATGCGAGGTGTAACATCACAAGGTATGATCTTGATGGCTGAAAACAATGAAGGCAAACTTTCATTTATCAGCCCGGACGGTAACTGGGAAAATGGACAAATCATTAGATAATGTCGCCAACAGAGCAGATTTTAAAAAAGCATAAACTGCGCATCACACCGATACGTAAAGAAGTCATCAACTTGTTTACAGACAGTGGCCATGCTCTATCATCTGCCGATATCGAAGCACAAATGCCGGATGCTGATCGAATCACCCTATACCGCACACTCAAAAGCTTTGAAGAGAAAGGCATTATACATAAAGCCATAGATGGAACTGCCACACAAAAATATGCCTTGTGCGAAGCCCAATGCGATGAACACATTCACCACGATGAGCACGTACATTTTCACTGTGAAAATTGTGAACTGACCTTCTGCATGGAAGGCGTATTTGTACCTAAGGTGCAAATACCAGCTGGATTTAACGTCACCCAGACAGATATGGTCGTCAAAGGTGTATGTAATAAATGTCTGGCAAAATAAGATTATAATCAATCAAATAAAAAAAGCCACCGCATTTTGTATCCGGTGGCTTGTCCCATTATAGTGAAAAGGATTTACCTTTCGATAAATACCTTACTAAACTTACTTCCCTCAGCTGTTTTAACTTTAAACAAATACATTCCTGTATTCAGCATTTGTACTGGCATATTCAATTGAACTACGCCACTTTGTGCACCAAAATCTTTTCTCATCTGCAGCTTACCATCCATGTTATACACCTCTACATTCACTGGTGAAGTTGCACTCAGGCTACATTCTATATGAACCATAGTACTGGCAGGATTAGGGTATATACTAACACCTCCGGCAAGGACTGTCTCTTTGACCGCTACCAGATGAACATTTTCTTTTGCCTCTGCTATTGTGGTAGTACCTGCATTGATATACCTACCTGACTTCAGTAATACCGGAATAATATGCATATCCTCTTGCTTCCACTCTGCTGACATAGGAATCGAAAATCTAACTATTTGCTTATCTCCTTTTTCAAAAGTACCTTCGATTTTATTATTTTCATTCTGTTGTAGCCCGGATACTGCGCGTGCCACATGGTTGTACACCATCAGCGATGCCGGTACTGGATTGGGTAGTGATTCGTATCCACCCATAGGTCCAGCACCACCACCTGCATATGCATTAGCTTGACTATAGCCTGACGATGTACCTCTGACATTGTCTTCAGTCAAAATCAAGGATAAGTAATATTTTCCTGAAGCTGACTCCAAAAACTCAACCTCCACGCCTACATCCAGGGTTTTATTACTTTCATTATACTGGGCACCAATGACAAATTTTGCTTCAGCAGGCTTTACTATTTCCTCAAGAAATGGTTGCTCTGCTTCTGAAGGGTCTAGATCCTTATTGATTCGATTGACTCTACAGTTAGGAAATGCTGCAAACCCTAAAAACTTTTCATATTCTACTAACCGCATAGGCTCTGTAGGCGAACCACCGTGCACTGCAACAGGAATAAACAAACCTTTGTATTGAGCGGATAATCTATCCATAAATACAGCTCCACGTGGACACCAAGCACACCATGTTCCTGTTGCTTCCTCCACTAAGACCGTCCGACTACCAGTAGGATCGATTGCATTGATGACAAAAGATAAGATATTATTGCAGGGTTCATCATCGACATCCTCACCATTAATCTTCAACAACGTCGCTGTAATATTATTGATACCTCCTTTTAGAGTCACATCAGGAATATAGATTATTTCTGATTTTCCTTTAGCAATGTCTAAACCCTCAATCTCATAAAAATCTAATTCTTCCCCATCTTGAGTGATAGCGATGGAGGCACTTTTAATTTGTTCTTCTCCAAAGTTCTTCAACAAAAAGGTAGGATTGCCTACATCTCCTTTTACTTTTCCTGCATCCCAGACAAAATCTGTTAGTCCTGCATCAAATTTCAATATCCTAGTTGCTGGATTATGAGCATAGTAAACATCATCTACATAAAATGCAAATTGATCATTAATAGGATACAAATCAACTGAAGCAACACTATTACTTGAATTACTAAAAGAACCACGACATTCATCATCAATAGACACCGCCCAAATATTAGCTGTGAAACTGATTTCTACTTTTAAATCAAACCATTGTTCGTGAGGAAACCACGTCGTCAATACTACCGCTTCTCCTGATTTAAACTGCAAAATACCATCTCTACTAAATGTGGCATCTAGCGAAACACCAGCACCCAGTGCTAGATTAGCCTGAAAGTTAAAATAGGCTTGCTTATTGTCAGGTATAAACATACTCATGCCATAAACAAAAGTACCTGAAGAATACTTAACACCGAAAGGTAGCACCACATCCATAGGGCCACCAGTAGGGTTTTTGCCTTCGATAAAAATGGAGTTCTCAGGAGATTTTGCGTTTTTATTCGTTATCTTAACATCTTCACTCGACCCCGGAGCACCTCCCCAGGTAGTCCACGGCCCACCAGATAATCCCAGATATTCTCCTTCTTTGTAATTATCAAAATTATCTTTAAATTCTACCTGAGCATATACTGATCCTGCAACAAGTAGCAATGCAATGAATAATGTACAAAACTTTCTCATGAATTGATATTTAATGGATTTAGTTAGCAAAAATTAAGAAAAGCAAAATTATCTTATTTTTTTTATAAAATTATTTAACCACCTGCAGTTTCATTGATTTTAACTTGGACGAATGATGTCCTAGTACTATAAAATAAATACCTGCTGGCAACATCTCTGAATTAAAAGACAAGATATTTCTTCCTTTTTTTACCCTATCGTTATAAAGTGTTTTAATCTCAATGCCTTGTTGATTATACAATGATATCTTATAAATACCTGTTTCTGTCGTGACAAAATCTATATTTACTATACTTTGTGCCGGATTAGGATAAACGGTAGCTGTAGTAATGGGCGACACTTCCTCTGTACTCACTACACCGACCGTGATGTAGTCTTCCAGCAAAAGAGAGTCACTCCCATAATCATTGCTGACGATCAACTTTACATCAAAACTGCCCTTTGACTCATAAACGACCTTAGGTTCAAACTCTTCTGATGTGTTAGGCGTTCCACCTTCAAATATCCATCGATACGCTTTACCTTTTTGTGTAGTATTGGTAAAGGCTATGGTGTCACCTTCTAAAATCACTGTTTGATCAGCCAAAAAGCCAGGAATAGGTAGCGGCTTTTCCAGAACGGTAATATAATTCTTTTTTACAATGTTATGTGTACCTGCTATATTTCTAGCGGTGAGTGATACGATAAAACTTCCCTTTTTCTTATAATTAACAACGGGATTCTTTTCTGTACTAAAATTCGGTATTCCATTGACAAAAGTCCAGCTATGTCCATTAGTATTAGGAGAACTAAGGCTTTTAAAGTGTACAGATTCACCTATGAAAATGGTGTCTCTATCACATGTGAATTCAGCTACAGGCAATGATTCCGGTGTATAGATATTAATATACTGTGGCTTTGTCAACGTATCTGACCTTTCCTTATAATGATTGATCATCACTACATCATATTGACCATTATCTGCATATGTCACTACCGGAACCGAGTCAGTCGAATAGGCAGGTGTGCCACCAGGAAAATACCATTCTCGGGATAAGGGCAAGTCACTTGAAATATCATAGAAACGTACAAGACTGTCTGCTTGTGTTGATGTCGGATTAGCCTTACATTCTAGAATGGGCTTCAAAGTACTCTCTGAATTTAAATACTGCCCCAGCCAGGTAAAGTGGCCTGCACTTTGGCCATAAGTACCAGCTACCCACGCTTCTGTTCTGCCATCCACATACCTGGTAGATGCACAAGTATAATCTCCCCATCTGATGGACGCTTCACCGGATGTGATCGGCGACTGACCTTCTTTAGTAATGACTTCTTCACTCCAATTAAAAATGTCTCCTTCGCCACTTACGGTTCTTACCGCTTGACCCGGAAATTCATTTAGACTACCATATGTATAGTTAATCAGAAAAACATCTCCATCTTCTGATGTTCCAAACGGAGTAATAGACGGATAGGCAAGGTCTCTTTCTATATCTGTCAAAATATCTACGTTGATCTTGCCAGAATTTAGATCTAATCGTCCATAAAAAATGCCTACATCACCGTTATTCGTATTTGTATGCGTCACAAAATGGATAATGCCATTTTGTAATAAAGCATATTGCATTCGATTATCACCTGTATTCAACAAGGTTGTACTGCCTTTCTGACGGGCGTCGGCCGGAAATAATAAACGCGGACCTTTAACCGTATAAGATTTTAGAACCGGTCCATCTTTGAGTGCCTTGTCTGTGTATATAACATTACAGTTATCGCCTCTGTAATTGATAAAATACAAACCGGGACCATGCAATGTTGCTTCGCCCGACAAAACTGGTAAGACGTTAAACACTTGTGAATTGGCTGTCTTTACTCTGTCATAAGCCTTATATTGAATTTCTCCACCTTGATATCCTTCTGACTTGGAGATTTGGACTAGCATCGAATATGCAAATCTATTCTCAGCTGTAAACATATTACCACCGATATAAAGATCCTCTTTGCTGAGGCCTAGATTAGGAAAATCAAACCAAACATCATCCTTAAAAACATCGCCTTTAATCTTATAAAAATTCCACTCTCCATTCGGATCCTCTGTCTTCGAAAAAGCAATACACAGATAAGAATTGCCCGGTTCAGAACCATGAAGACACACTAGAATAAAGCGATTGGCTTCTGTATCATAAATCACACGAGGATCGAACATGCGGTTGCCCAGAGCTAGTACTGAAAAGAAATCAGCTAGTCCTCTTTTGAATGTAATCGTCCCGTCAGGTAATGCAAAGAGGACATTAGAATTAATAGATGAAACTACAAAACCGTTTCTCGATACAGCTATTGTATTGTCTAAAGGAATGCCACTGTCACGCAGATTACCTTGAAAATTTGCATTTAACACTGGTGAAGAGATGATCTTACCAGCAGGTTTTTGTAATGCTGAATTTCCTCTTGATTCCCGAAGATTGGCAGTATGCTTGATGCGTATATATTCCTCTCTTGGTATATCATTACTATGATGAAATGTAGAAAAATTTCTCAATGAAATTTTCCAATCTTCCTGAATATACGCTGGTAAAATTGTACCCGCACAATCAGCCGACTGCACATCACTGCCTACTTGCACATGAATATCCTGTGCTGTTGAGTAATCATAAAATAATATAAATACAAACAGAAATAAATAGATTCTAAAACCCATGTAATAGATTGTTTCCACAAAAGTACATTTTTAAAACACAATCCTACCTTAAAAGCCTTAAAATGTAATATCAAAGACAATTAGCATGGTGATCGCAATAAAAAGTTTTAGCATCTCAAAAAGACATCCTTATGTTTGGCAGATACATCTTATGGATCATAAATTAGATCATATCCGTACTTATATTATCGTTATAAAACCGTTAAAAAACATGTAATCAGAATTTTTGTTATATTTTTGTCGTCTCAAATTATAGTTTTCAAAATTATTTGTTCAAAATGAAGATTAAGTGGTTAGTAATCGTATTGAGTGTCATCATTTCACCTACGATAAATGCTCAGGGCATTGAATTTTTTCATGGAACATGGAAAGAAGCTCTAGAAAAAGCTCGACAAGAAAATAAATTACTCTTTGTAGATGCTTTTGCAAAATGGTGTGGGCCGTGCAAATCAATGGCAAAAAATGTATTCACCAAAGAAGAAGTAGGAAAATTTTTCAATGAAAATTTCATCAACCTCAAACTGGACATGGAAGAGATGGATGGCATTACGTTTGGTCACATTTATCCCGTCAAAGCTTATCCTACTTTATTTTTCGTTGATGGCGATGGTAAACTGGTAAAAAGAATGGTCGGTGGACAAACAGTGGATGGACTTCTGGCTCTTGGTGCTGATGCACTAAAAAACATCGACCGCAGTGACAAATATGAGAAGCAATACCTCGAAGGCGACAGAAGTTACCAATTATTATATGATTATGTTAGTGCGCTGAATGCTGCTGGAAAACCGAGTTTGAAAATTTCTAATGACTACCTGAACTCCAATCCCAATATCACAGAAGATCAACGGCTTACATTCTTATTAGAGGCTGCTACTGAAGCGGACTCAAAACTTTTTGATCAGGTACTGGAAAATAAAAATAAAATAATCTTATTGACAAGTTCTGAACTTTTTGAAACTAAAACTAAGGCTGCATGTAATAAGACAGTTGATAAAGCGATAGAATTTGAAATGGAATCACTTATGACAGAAACCTTTGACAAGGCCAAAAAAGCATTTCCATCTGATGCTGATATTTTTGTAGCTGAGGCAAAAATGAAGTATTTTAAAATTTTTAAAAATGAAGATAAATTCATGGACGCCTACCGAGTACTCGCAAAAAAAGGAGGCAAAGATCCTAAGACACTCAAGAAAATTACTAATGACATCCTGAGCACCTATGCCTCTAACAAAAAAATGATGAATGATGCCGCTGAGTATGCTGAGAAGGCTTACAAAATGGATATGGAATTTGAATCATTGACACTTTATTGCCGTGTATTAGTACTTAATAATGATCTTGAAAAAGCCATCTCCATGGTAGAAAAGGCAAAAAACATAGCTGCAAAATTAGGTCAAGACACAACTAATTATGATGGCATGCTTAGATTTCTAAATTCAAAGAAAGCGTAAGAAAAGATGTAACATTTAGTATAGTTTTTCGTCCTATACCAGAAAGACATATTTTATTAACCAACTTTAAAAATACAAAATGAGAGTTTTAATCACATTCATTTTTACATTGTTCCTAGCAGTCTCTACGATTTTTTCTCAGGATGCAATGGAGAGAAAGACATCTATGAGTCTGGGACCACAAAATGGCTTTTTTATCGATATACCAGGTGCAGATCAAAAACTAGCCCAAAAGACGTTTTACGAATTTGTCAAAGAATATGGCAAAATGAAGGAAAACAAGAAAGCTAAAGAACACTATCTCATGGGTGTGAAAATTCCTATGATTAATGGGACTTCACCTTTAGAGCTGTATGCAAAATTTGAAGATGGTAAAGCTCAGGCAACAACATACCTTTGGGTAGATTTGGGTGGCGCATTTGTCAATTCAGTTGATCATCCTCAGCAAACGGAAGGCGTCAGACAGTTTTTGTATGATTACTTTATCGAGGTGCGCAAAAAAGTGGTGACTGAAGAATTGAAAAATGAAGAAAAAAAAGCAAGCCAGTTTAGAAAAAGATCTAAAAAAAATTGCAGAGTCAAAACAATGATTATCATAAAGATATAGAGAAAGCACAGCAAAAAAATCGCCGAATCAGAAAAAAAATATAGAGAAAAACCTCGTAGATCAGGAAAATAAACAAAAGGAAATAGATGATCAGAAAGCGGTGGTTCAAGAGGTGATAGATAAATTAAATAACCTAGGCAAAAGAGACTAACCTTATGATCTCCTATGCCTGACTGCTAAAAAACGAGCTAAAGCTATTCAAGTGTAAGTAAGTTACCTTATTTGTTACACCTATCACTTAATGATGAATAGTGTTATAGCTGAAGTTTTGGGGTGAAGGGAAGTTGCTCAGGAGTAACTTCCCTTTTTTGTCGGCAAAAACTACATTTAAAAGTTCTATGATATATTATGATCAATAATTTATTGTACTTTTGAAGTTTAATTGTATTTTTGGCTTTACTTTCAAATTGGACAAATACAGATTTATGGGTTTTATCAAAAGTGGATTTTCTTTACGTACATTGAATTTGCCTCTTCTATTGCTCATCGCATTTACACAGATACAGGCACAGCAAACGTTTCACAGATTATATCCAACCAAAAAAGATAAAGATATCATCGGTATAAATGCCATACAAATCAAATCAGGAGAATATATTAGTATTCAGCTCGAAGTTGAAGAAAATGCAAACCCTGATACTGATGATTTTAGCGATACACTTGTGATTTCAAGTTATCAGTACAGAGGTGATTTGAAATGGACTAAAAGCATCGCTCTACAAACACCCTACAAAAGCCTAAAACTAAGTCAAACTTCTATCATTCAGGCAGCTAATGATTCCTTGTACTACGCTCTTGTGGCTTTAAACAACAATCAACCGGTTATTATCTTAGGTTCCATCTCTAGTGGTGGAACTTCGGGATTTCTTAAATCCTACGACTTATCGGGTGATAGTGATTACTCAGTGACAGATTACAACCTGCTTACCTCTGCAGGTACTGGCGTGTATAATGCATTTACAGCTGTAGTAGATGACGAACAATCCGTAATATTCAGCAAGCTGGATACTACAGGCAGGTAGAATGGACAATAGCCTTAGACGCTAAAAATAATGGAAATGACAACCAAGATGAAAAAATAACGGACATGGTTGCTGTTGGCAATGAAATTGTGATGACCGGAGTGGTGGACAGTAGTGATTTAAATGTTTTTATGGCTGTCATCGACTCACTGGGTAAGCCCTTAATGGGTAAGCGATATTTTGAAAATGGGGGAACCGGTACCACACCTGTCAATTCTAAAATTCAGCGACTTGCAGATGCTTCATTCGTGATTGCAGGTAATTTATCAGAAGTCTCTTCACCTGGTTCCGTACCTGTTCAAAGAGGTTTCGTCATCAAGACAGATAAAAATGGTGATGTCCAGTGGTCTAAAAAAGTGATTTATCAAACTGACGGTTTCAACTTGATCAAAGATGTAGCTGTTGATCGTTTTGACAATATTATCTTGTATGGTGAAATTTATAATGCTGATACTACTACCATTATACCTTACATGATGAAGGTCAAACCGGGTGGCGAGATCGTCTGGCAAAAAAAATATGACAGAGCTACAGGTAGTCTGAACAAAAATGGAACTGTATTTGAAACCTTAGATGCAAGTTTTGCGGCATTTGGTACATCTCTGAATGATGCCGAAACGAAGTATGGTCTGAGTTTTATCAAAGCCGATATCAATGGTGCTTCTGGTTGCGAAAATAATTTAGGGGATACAATCCTAGTGGATTTAGCGGTTACTCAGGACACACTCATATTTGATACCAGAAACTTTTCGTTGAATGCTACCAATGTGGACTTCAAGTCAAATTTATACGAGCTGGAAGTGCCCGGGCTGATGTTGCAGTCTAAGCAATTCTGCAAAAATGAACCTATAGACTGGACACTGAATGCTACAGCACCCAACGCTGTTGCGTATAAGTGGAGTGACGGCTCTACCGGTAGTACATTGAGAGTAACAGAAGAAGGTGAATACGCTGTCACCGTGACCATTGAAACTGATTACTGTTTTGTGCTAATCGACACAGCCAAAATAGAAAGATATCCTGAACCGACGATATTTCCTTATTCGTCACTTGGTTCATTCTGTCAAACTGGACAGATTTTATTAAGTGCCAATCCTGTTGTAGCCGGAGGTCTTTCCTACAACATATTGTGGAATACAGGAGAAACCAATAGAGATTTTCCGACGGACAAAACCGGAACTTATACAGTTACAGTGACAGATGCATGTAATTTATCTGCCTCAGGGTCGATATCAATACCGGAATTGCCTAAGAAAATCACAGCAGCCAGGATTGAAGGAGCACCAGTCTCCAACTGTTTGAAAGGTACCATCAATGGTCAATTACAAGCTTATGGCAATTCAACAGGCTTGGGCCCTGACACCTATACATGGAGTACAGGTCAACTTACCCAGTTTATTGATATTGCTAATGCCGAAGTATTTGTATATACAGTGACAGTGACCGATGGATGTGGTGAAACAGCCACCGCTGAAAAATCAATTCCGCTGTCAGGTGCCGCCATCAATCCAGATATAACAGCTGAAAGACGTGGAGAATGTAAAGATAGATTTGTTGCCGCCAATGTAGTATTGAGTGAATTTTCAAATAAAATTAAATATTCCTGGTCAACAGGTGCAACAACGCCAGATGTAAGATTGACTGAACCCGGCACCTATACTGTAACCATTACAGATGCATGTGGCAATGAAATTAATAAATCAGTTGAGGTGGGCAAAGATCTTTTCTCAACACCTGACCTGGTCTATGGTAAGATCTTCTTTCCGGATGGAACCTTTTCTCCGGGCATCGTCCTAGACACTGCTGTATTAAGTTCTGATAATTATAAAAATGCCGAACAATACAATAGAAGTTTCGGACCAGTTGATCTTGAAAGTTATTGTCTTCAGGATATCACAGATTACGAAATGTATGTATTCAATAGATGGGGACAGGAAGTTTTCAAAAGCGATAATGTTGCTGTCGAGTGGGACGGCACTTTTAAAGGACAACCTGCACCTACTGAAGCTTATCTTTGGGTAGTCAGATATAAAATCTATGATGAAGTAAAGACACTCAAGGGAAGTGTAACCCTCATCAGGTTGTAAAACTAATTGGAAAATTTTTAAGCCCGGCATGAAGCTGGGCTTAATTTTTAGTAATACTTGCTTTTAAATATGATGCAAAAAATAGAACATCTAGGTATAGCCGTCAAAGACCTTGAAGCAGCTGAAGCAATCTATTCAAAATTATTGGGTACAGAACCATATAAACGAGAAACCGTCGAAAGCGAATGTGTTATTACTTCCTTTTTTATGAATGGTCCCAACAAAATAGAACTCCTGGCTGCTACTGATGAAAGTAGTGCCATCCACAAGTATATAGAAAAAAAAAGGTGAAGGTATTCACCATATAGCATTTGCGGTAGAAGACATCCATCTAGAAATGGAGCGATTGCGGAAAGAAGGATTTGTCATCCTCAATGAATCACCAAAACGAGGCGCTGATAATAAACTGATCTGTTTTATTCATCCTAAGTCTGCCAACGGTGTACTCATCGAATTATGTCAAGAGATATCTTCAAATGAAGAGTGATCTTTTACCTCGTCATCATATAAAAATCGGATGTTTCTTGTCAATCCTTCGTACTTAGTACGTTTGACGGGAGTACCTATAAATAATTCTTCAAAAAGTGGTTCTGACAATTCCATCCATTCCTCTTTTGTCATAGTCATCAGTCCTGTTTTAGGTATAAAGTCAGGCTCATTATGGGGTGTCGAAAATCGATTCCACGGACAAACTTGCTGACAGATATCGCAACCAAACATCCAGTCTTCCATTTTACCTTTAAACTCTTCAGGAATACTGTTCTTTAATTCTATCGTCAGGTAAGAAATGCATCGACTTCCATCAAGAATATAGCCTTCAGGATGAATGGCCTCTGTCGGACAAGCATCAATGCAGCGGGTACAGGTACCGCAATAGTCACGCATCGGCTGATCATAATCCAATTCTAAATCTAGAATGATTTCGCCCAGAAAAAAATGAGACCCCTTTTTTGGATTGATGATAATCGTATGTTTACCCATCCATCCGATGCCGCCTCTTTGCGCCCACACACCTTCCATCACTGGAGCAGAATCTGTAAAAACCCTACCTTCAATATCGCCAGCAAAGGACTTGATATATTCAAATAAAGCAAGCAATTTTTTCTTCACCACTTTATGATAATCCCGTCCATATGCATACATAGAGACCTTGGGCGCAGTAGAATCAGTAGGTTTTTCAGCATTGTAATAGTTGTATGCAAGTGAGATAACACTTTTTGCCCCTTGAACAAGTAGTCGCGGATCAGTACGAAGGTCAAAATAATTAGCCATATAACTCATCTCTCCATTGAAGCCCTGGTTAAGCCACTGCTCAAGATGCCTGGCTTCCTCATCAAGATACTCAGCTTTAGAAATGCCGCAAAGGAAAAATCCCAGTTCAACAGCCTTTGCCTTAATTTCCGCAGTCCATTTACTCCTATTGTCCATGATTGCCGGTATTAACTATTCATACCATTAAAAGAACTACAAGGTAAAAGTAAATACGGAAAAAAGCAACTATTTTTCTAAAACAAAAAAACTGATACAGCAAAGACCATTAAACTCCTCTCAGCAATCCTACCTTATTATCTATGGTTATAACAAAGTTGAAGTTTTCCTTAAATAGCTTGATGGCAATGGCTAGAAGTATAATTCCAAACACCTTTCGTAGTATGGATACTCCAGCGTCACCTAATTTTTTCTTAATATAATCAGAAAAATACAATGTATAATAGATGACGATCGTATTGAGCAATATAGCCACTAAAATATCAATCGTCTGATACCTGGATTTAAGTGATATGATTGTCGTCATAGTACCAGCTCCCGCTATCAAGGGAAAGGCTATAGGAACTATAGAGCTGGTCGATGATGCTCCCGGGCTTTCTTTAAAGAACCGAACGCCTAAAATCATCTCCAAACCTATGAAAAACAGGATGAGTGCACCAGCTACAGCAAATGACTGAACATCCAGTCCCAGTAAACGAAGAATACCTTCACCTGCCAATAGAAACGCGACCATCAGCCCCATAGATACGACAGATGCTTTCATACTATCTACCACAACACCCTTTTGCTTCATGTCCAGAATGACTGGAATATTTCCGACGATATCAATCACCGAAAACAATACAAGCGAAACACTCAATATATCTGCGAAATTCATAAATAAAATTAAATTCTTAATACACCTCGTAATAAGACGCAAAACAGAATAAAATGTTGCATAAATTAACTTCTCAAAGCACTATTTTGCACAACATTAACAAAAATTTACCTTTAACAACATATAGAAAAATCCTAATATATTGTACAGTAAATCATTCCATAATCAAAGTATAAATTTTCAACCCATAGATCAATTATACGGAAGATCCATGATTAGCTATTCGACTTCAAATGTCTCTATTACCATCTCCCAATCCTCTGATTTTGAATGTGCTATTTATTAAGACATGAAATCATACAAAAATTAACCCTAAAATGTTTTTACAATGGCATAGTTTCTGATATGCTTTAGGTATGGACATTCAGAAAATCAACAAACGGCATTTTGAAGAGACTGACAGTCATTACAGAGTCAGTATGGGATTAACCTCCAAGCTCTTGTCATATAAAAATGGTATTTTTCATCTGGAAGTTACTATGGGTCACAAGTGGACTAAAAATTATAATGCAACGGCTTCCGAAATCAGCCATATCTGGAAGACAAATCACCCGGAATTGTCTCATGCACTAGGTTGCAAACTTTTTATCATTGACCTAAAGAAAAACAAGTACAAGGAAAACTTTATCAAATCAGGTGTTCATCCTGGTTATGATGCTTATAAAGGAATCCTCTTCTACAAAAACTATCTGAACTAATCTGGGTTTAGTTACCTTTGGGTCACAAACCGGTTATATGTCCAATATCCATACCGAAACATTTAAAGTCAGAACGGCTGAAATCAATCCTTTGAAACAGATGCATCCGCATGCTATGATTCAACTCATGCAGGAAGCTTCTATGCAGCACACCATTCGTGCAGGTGTGTCCGTCTGGGACATGGAAACCATCCATGCAAGCTGGGTTTTACTCAGGATGGAAGTACGCTTTTATCATTTCCCAGAGCTGAATGAAACCATCAGAGTAGAGACATATCCTTGTGGCATGGAAGGCTACTTTACATACAGAGATTATAAAATGTATGGCATTGATGGTCGATTATATGCTGAAATAGCTTCACAATGGACACTCATGAATACTGATGAGCGCAGGATGATGAGAATCCCTGAGACATTCCGAAATTTAATCCATCACGTGGATAAAATCAGCAAACCAGATTTTAAAATTTATGCACCTATTCCACCTTTTAGTGAGCATCAAACCATGGTCAATTACTTCCAGTTGGATTGGAACGGCCATATCAACAATGTACATCTCATCCGCATGGTTATGGAAACACTACCTACTGATTTTCACAAACATTACACACTCAAAAAGTTGCAACTCCAGTTTAGACATGAAGCCTTTGTTGATTTACCACTCACCATACGAACTTCTGACACTTCAGGAGCTATAAAACAACACAGCATCAGCACAAGTGACACTCAGCAAGAAATCCTTCTTGCGCTATCAGAGTGGACGTAAAAATGCCGACCCAAGGCAGAACAAAAACTGAATCGGGTCGGCCAAACCACTTAACCAAAAAAAATATTTATTGTATCAGAGACTGCAGCTTCATTGCGAGCCCCATATCTCCTTTTATTTTTACTTTCCCGGTCATAACCGCCATCATAGGGTTGAGGTCACCACTTTTTAGTTTTTCAAAAGTATCCAGATCTGTGCTGATGGTACATGCCGCTTCTCCGTCTTCAGCTGTTACAATATTACTGTCTCCTGTACCATCAATCAGGATGACATCATCACCAAAAGCAAACTTTAGTTTTGCACCGAAAGGAGCCACATTGGCTGCTTGTGCTGTTACTGCTTCCAGAATTCCTCCAAAATCCATTTTCAATATTTATATTTAGTTAGTTAAAAAATTACTTCATTTTCATCTTCAAAAATTGTCAATTTATCATCGCTCATCAAGATTTCCTTACGTGCATCCACTTTAGGCAATTCATACTTGAAGAAAAACTTCATGGTATGAACTTTACCCCGATAAAAATCGGCACTATATGTTGTATCTCCTTCATTTAAAGCTTGCTGGGCAGCCACTGCCATCTTCAACCACTGATATGCTATTACTATTGTAGAGGCCAACTCCATAAAAATATTCGCATCAGCCAGATAATTTCTGATATCGCCTTTCATAGCATAACCCATCAAGTATTCCAGTGTTTTCTGAAGTACGCCCGCTTTTTCTCCTAGTACTTTACCATAAGGTGCCAGTTCAGGATAAGACATAGACTGCATAATCGTCGCTGTGACCCGATCAGACAATAACTTGATCGCTTTGCCATTTTCCATAGGAATCTTTCTACCCAATAAATCGAGTGAATGTATAGCAGTTGTACCTTCATATATTGCCATAATTCTTACATCGCGAAGATACTGCTGTAGTGGAAAATCAGTGCAGAATCCATACCCACCGAGAACCTGCAGTCCATTGTCTATAGCAACCCTACCCATCTCGGCAGGATAGGTCTTGGCTATAGGTGTCAACAATTCTAGCAGCAGATGTGCATCTTTACCTTTCTCACTACTATCACTTTGGGCAATGTCATTGTATTTAGAACATTCCATCAGCAAACTTAAGGAGCCTTCGACCACTGCTTTCTGAAGCAACAGCATACGCCTTACGTCAGGATGATGAATGATGAGTGTTTGTTCCTTACTATCAGGCTTTTCTCCTGCATTGAGTAATCTTGCTCCTTGCAATCGTTCTCTGGCATACTGCAAAGATGCATAATATGCTGCAGCAGCAGTTGAAGCACTAGACAATCCTACATCAATCCTAGCCCCATTCATCATTTGGAACATGTATTTTAGACCGTGGTGCGCTTCTCCTACCAAGTAACCATAGCAATGATCCTGCTCTCCATACACCAGATGCACTGTGCTGTAACCACGCTGACCCATCTTCTGAAAATCAGCTACAGCATGCACATCATTGTCCACAAGCGAACCATCAGCCTGTGGCATTAGTTTTGGAACAACGAAAAGAGAAATACCTTTAGTCCCTTCCGGAGCTCCTTCGATTCGTGCCAGTGTCAGGTGTACAAAATTGTCGGTACCTTCATGATCTCCACCTGATATAAAAATCTTCTGGCCTTTGATTTTGTAAAGCCCTGGTTGGTCGGTAGGGTGCGCCGACGTCAAGATGTGTGAAAGAGAACTACCACTTTGTGGCTCTGTCAATGCCATCGTTCCACTCCACTCACCCGCTAACATCGGCGGAATAAATTTTTTCTTTAATTCATCACTACCAAAAGAAGAAATAAGATGAGCTGCGCCTGAAGTCAGTCCGATGTATCCTGGCAAATGATTATTAGCTGCCTGAAAAATGTGGATTGCAGCATTATAAAAAGTATAAGGCATCTGCATACCTCCATCCTCAGCATCAAAATAAGCACCTATCCAGCCATCCTCACCTCCTTTCTTAAATATTTTTTTTACAATAGGATGGGTATGCACCTTACCATCTTTATAGTACGCGGGATGCTCATCCATTTCTTTGAAATAAGGATAATAATCCTGATCTGCCCAATCTTTGGCTGCGTCTAACAAAATATCCATAGCAGTACGATCGTATCCTGCATAACGCTCGTACTGGAACAATTCTTCTGCCTTATGAACACTATACAATAGAAACCGTAAGGTTCCATACTCATATAATTTGCCATAGCAATGTATTTTAAATATTAAACTCAAAGTTTAATTTAAAAGTTCGATATGAACCCATTTTTAATGTGGATTTAACAGTAAATGCTTTCAAAAACAGAGTAGATGCATTTCAATTTTGAAAAATGACTGCATTGGATTAGCAAAAGGTAGAAATCACAAAGATAATGCATGTCCCAGGTGGAACAATTTAACATCTGTATTCATAAGGATATCAGGCTAAACTGACTCCAGTTCTTTTTTAACAATGTTATTATAAGATAGGTTATCTTGCCCTTACCATCGCACTGTCGGTGGTGTCATCCTTAATAATATTGGTAATAAATTATTAGTTTCCTTGATGCATTGCGCTGGATATTATCGTCGCGACTCAGTAGTAACTGTACTTATTTCCACTAACTGTATCCAACTTTTCCTACAAAAGCATAATCAAACAGGTTATCAATTAGTGAAAAGGGTTCTATTTTAAGCAAATCCCAAAGTATCTATTGGTCATGTTTTTCCCATCTAATCAGAATCGCTTTTAAGAGGTCCAAAAAATTATAGGAAGATTTGTATTTTTTATAGTAGTTAATATCGCTCATCTCTGATATACGGCAATTTTTCCATTTTATAGACCTCCACACTCGGAAAGCCGAAATCCTCGACCACTTTTCCCATGATAATGTAGATGCCTTTACCTTTAAACGGATATTTGGCAAGGCTCTGCGGAAAATGTACCGTATCAAAAAAATGCCCTTCTACATCAGTAAGTGTACCGAAATTCATGATTTCACCTTTTATAGTGGTCACCCATTTTCGGCATACATAATGACCGACCATCCTAACTGTCTTACCGACGTAATCCTTCATTTGTCGGGCCATTATCTCGCCTCTGAATGCAGTCTGTAGCAGATCAAAAGGATTGCAAAGTGCGAAGCCCAGCAGCTCTATCTCGTCAAATGCTTGCTCGTGTTCCGTCTCAGCAAGAATCGGCAATGTATAGTGTTCTGGCTCCGTCTCAAAAAGCGTATCTGTGTGGACGTGTTTGATCATGGGATTATGCACAGCGTTTTTCTCCCACATGAGCTCGTATTTATTCTTGCCTGTAAATCTAAATGCTCCTATACGGATGAGAATTTCGAGCTGTTCTTTGGAGATGTCAATGCGATGAACGAAGTCCATGAGATGGTGATACTCACCGTGTTTTATCCGTTCTGCGACGATAGCATGGGCTATTTTATGCTCAAGGTTAGCCAGGTGGATGAAGCCAATATAAATAGTGGTGCCGGATATATTAGTCAAAAAAGTGCTGTTATTGATACATGGAGCTTCGATCTGAGCACCACACATACGCGCTTCGTGAATATACTGTTCAGTCGAATAGAAACCTCCGAAATTGTTAATCACAGCAGTCATAAACTCCAGTGGAAAGTAGGTTTTAAGGTAGAGACTCTGAAAGGATTCAGCGGCAAAACTTGCTGAGTGTGCCTTGCAAAAGGAGTAGCCACTAAAACTCTCGATTTGCCGCCATACTTCTTGTGCCAGATCGTCCGGATAACCTCGTTCTTTACAATTGTCAAAGTATTTTTGCTGAAGCTGCCTGAAAGTATCTGATGACTTTTTCTTGCCGGTCATGATACGGCGCAAGATGTCAGATTCGTCCAGATCTAGTCCTGAAAAATGATGGACGATCTTCATCACATCTTCCTGATAAACCATGACGCCGTAGGTTTCGCCGAGATGTTCTTCAAAGACAGGGTGAAGATAGGCAAAGCTATCAGGTTGATGAAAACGCTGGATGTATTCCCTCATCATGCCCGACTGAGCAACACCTGGTCGAATGATTGAACTTGCAGCGACCAGATGTACGTAATCGTCACAACGCAATTTATGCAGAAGGCCCCGCATCGCAGGCGACTCTATGTAGAAGCATCCTATACAGTTTCCGGAACGCAGCTGTGCTCTGACATTAGCATCTTCCTTGATTGCAGCAACATTATGAATATCAATGGCTTTGCCTTGATTCTCTTTAATCAATTCTACCGCATCACGGATATGACCGAGGCCTCGTTGAGACAAAACATCGTACTTGTGATATTGCAAATCTTCAGCTCCATACATATCAAAGTGCACAATCGGAAAACCCTTTGGCATCATCTGTAGTGCGGTGTGATAATTGAGTGGCCGCTCGCTGATCAGGATGCCTCCGGCATGGATAGACAGATAGTTAGGAAACTTCTCAATCATTTTGCCGTATTTGAAGATATGACGAGCAAAAGGGTGATGCCTGTCTGTGGCTTGTGGCTCATGGACGATGAGGTCAATATCTGCCTTGGGCAGGCCAAGAACCTTGCCCAGTTCACGGATGATGGATTTGCCTTTAAAAGTATTATAAGTAGCCAGCAGAGCGGTATGCTCCTTGCCGTATCGCTTGAAGATATAATCGGTGACATCATCACGGTCATTCCATGAGAAGTCAATGTCAAAATCAGGTGGCGACGACCGATAAGGATTGATGAAGCGCTCAAAATATAGGTCGAGTTCCAGCGGATCTACATCAGTGATACCAAGATTGTAGGCAACGATGGAGTTGGCACCGGATCCGCGTCCGACATGGAAGTATCCTGCTGAATGTGCATATCGGATGATGTCCCAGGTGATTAAAAAATAAGCACAAAAACTCATGTCTCGGATGACTTTAAGTTCCTTCTGTGTGCGTTCTACAGCCTTCCTATGATTATGCCCATAGCGTCTATTACAGCCATTAATAGCAAGCTTGGTCAGCAGCTTGAAATCATCTGCTTCATCCCCTGTAAATGTGCGGCGATTGTGTAGCGCACTGGCCTGCATCTCTATCTGACAGTTGTCGATGATTTTTTGAGTATTAGCAATGATATGCGGATACTGACTGAATGTATCGGCGAGCTGCTGTGGCAAATAGAAAACTTCAGTAGATTTAGCGCAGTCCGTCGGTTGAAGCTTGCCGATGATAATATTGAGGTCGATGCAGCGAAGCAACTTGTGCGCACGAAATCCATCCTGATCAGCAAATGTCACCGGGCTAAAAATGACGAGTTTATCCGGATAATTGCGGACATAAGAGGAATATAGGTGATTGATCTCCTCCGGGCGAATACCGACGTATTCGTAGTCTTCGAGCAGTTCGATACCCTTGGGCAGCTTGCGATAGATGATATAGCAGTGCTGTAATGCCGGAGGAATTTTGGGTAGGACTTGACCACTAAGAGACACTTCAGTCAGTAGGGAGCACAACTCCTTCCAGCCTTCATCATTTCTTGCAATGCCTACATACATCAACTCATTATCTTGACGAAATTCAATACCCAGCACAGGTTTAATGCCCTGGGCGCGACATGCCTGCACAAATTGAAAAGCGCAAGATGTATTGTTAATATCAGTCAGTACAAGTGCCTCTATACCGAATTTTTTTGCCAAGACAGGCAGTTCTTCCGGAGCAATCGTCCCATATCTAAGGCTAAAGTAGGAATGACAATTGAGATACATCGGTCAGGACTAATTTTAATGTAATGACGAATTTTAATACAAATATATGACGAATTATACAACATATGTAATTTTTATTACTGATTTGTAGCAGTACCGGTTTGTCAGAATGAATGCAATTGAATAATCAGCTAGGACATCACACCCATTCGTAACAAATTCTAGTGAGTAACATGGGCTATATGTATAATTAGGCCGTTCATCCTATATTCATAACTATATTTCTATAGAAAATCAGTAATTATCAATAGAGCCTAAAGCTTATTATTACAATTAAATAAAAGAGCGTTGCTTTCAAGCAGCAACAACTATATATAGGATTTTGAGCATCGGTGAGGTCGTCTTTTGACGATTAGGTGTCGTCTTCTTCAATGTCCACACCGAAATGATTGATGTATTCAGGAGATATATTGTAATTCCAGACATCCCCGGAAGAACTGACGATCGTATTTGGCCAGTACAACTCTCCCATTTTACCTAATTTAACCAGCTTGACGTAGTCTCTATCGTACATTTTTTCCATTCCATTCAGGTGTGAATGATTGTCGATAATCGGTCTGAGAAATACCCGCTTCATAGCACCATTAGACAATCTGCAATCTACATACTTTCGGGTGACATCGAGTATTTCCACTACCTTGATAATATAACTAAGTGGAACTACTTTTCTAAAATCTTTGGTTTCCCAGATATGCATCAATTCGTCCCTGTGCATATCCGTCCATGCCTGTACAAGCTTATATTTGCTGACCGGGAGGTCACCATTAAACAAGCTACCATCTTCTATCAGGATATCAGCCTCATACCCTTCAAAGGTCACTTTGAAGTGAGGCGGATGATAGTCATTGAAAAACATATACACGACTATCCCGAAAAAGTTACTTATTTCGTGCATAGACCTCAGCGTTGTCAAAAACGTTACAGACGGACAAAGTTAAACAGTATTTCGCATTTAACCTAAAGTTGTTCTATAATTCAACCTCAGGTTAAATGTCGAGTATCATCATATTTATCAAAATTTATATTTAAAAAATTACAAATAACATACCATTTTACACATATAATTTTAATAATCAGCATAAATATGACAAACTATACAAAATATACTCAACTCTAATTGTATTTTTGCGTTATGAGTATAAACACAATTGTACTATTGATATTTTTTCAAATTTTTAAACAATACATATAATGAGCAAAGTTACCGTAGTCGGAGCCGGCAACGTCGGCGCCACCGTTGCCAATGTACTGGCACACAAGGATATCGTTAAGGAGGTCGTTCTTGTTGATATCGTAGGAGATTTAGCCAGAGGCAAGGCACTAGATAGCTGGCAGCAGGCCCCGATAGACCATTACAGTACATCCCTGAAGGGAACAAGTGACTATAAAGATACTGCTAATTCTGATATCGTTGTGATTACTGCCGGTATTCCGCGCAAGCCCGGTATGAGCCGTGATGACTTGATTTCTACAAATGCTAACATTGTCACCTCGGTGGTCAAATCTATCATGGAGCATTCTAAGAATCCAATTATCATCGTGGTTTCTAATCCACTTGACGTCATGACTTATGCTGCACTTAAAGCTTCAGGTTTGGACAGAACAAGAGTATTTGGCATGGCCGGAATTCTTGATACTGCCAGATACAGAGCCTTTCTAGCCACTGAACTCAATGTATCTCCAAAAGACATTCAGGCTTTGTTGATGGGTGGTCATGGTGATACGATGGTACCGCTTCCAAGATATACTACCGTGGCTGGAATTCCTGTAACAGAGCTGATTGATGGCGATAAACTCAATGCTATAGTAGAGAGAACCAAGGTAGGTGGTGGAGAGTTAGTAAAACTCATGGGAACATCAGCATGGTATGCTCCAGGTGCCGCAGCAGCACAAATGGTTGAAGCCATTGTGAAGGATGAAAACAGAATTTTTCCTGTTTGTGCTCAATTGACAGGAGAATACAAGCTGAATAATGTTTTCGTGGGTGTTCCGGTAAAACTGAGCAAAAAAGGTATAGAGCAGATTATTGAGCTCAATCTTAATAATGATGAAATGGGCTTACTGCATGCTTCTGCAGAACACGTCAGAGAAGTGATGGAAGTATTTGATAAAATGTAATACAGTCTGAAATCTTGATTTGAACAGCTTTGGTTTGTTTATTCAGAAGTTTCTGAAAATATGTACCTTAGATAATATCTCATGTACATTTTAAACAAACCAAAGTTTTTTTTTATTGATGTACGTATGTAATGAGAAAAGTGAAGGATTTAACTTTTCCTTTATAACAAATCCATCTAAAGTATCGTTCTAAAACCATACTCGAAGACATAATCCACAAAATTGTTACAAATTTTCAAGGAATGAATTTGAAGACCTGGATACAGATTTCATTACTTATTCTAGCCGGGCTGCCGCTCTCCGGACAGCATCCAGCACTTGTAGAAATAGAACAACAACTGGCTTATCACGCTGATGTTATGGTCAATGCATCAGAAGCCAGACATCGTATCAAGGCAATGGAAGCCTTTAACCCACTCTTTGATCAAGCCCTAAATATGTCCGGTGCTTTTGATTATCCATTTGATTCTCTAAAGTGGATTTCAATAAAAATGCCTTCAGATAAATCTTTTAAACTCTATAGCTGGGAGGTCAACGTCGGTAATGGAAATTATCGCTACTTTGGCTTGATTCAAAAAAAGGACGGAACGATTTTTCACCTTACAGATGACTTTAAAAATGCTACTAACCTGAGAAATGAAGAATTTAGTTCAGACAACTGGCTAGGTGCAGTATATTATAACCTTATGGAAGGCAAGACATCAAATGGGCAGCAATACTATATGCTGTTTGGTGTCCATCATTGGAATGCCTTTGAAAATATCAAACTGATTGATATCCTCTTCTTTAGTGATGAAGGATTGCCATACTTTGGACTTCCTGTTTTTAAAATGAATGAAGGAGATGGAAAATCAGATTTGTACAATAGGCTCGTATTCAAATATGCAGCTGATGGTCAGATGACCGTCAATTACAACCCCGGAATGCAATTAATCATGGTGGACAATCTCGTGAAGAGAATGAGTAGAATTCCTGGGCAAGGGGAAACAATGGTGCCAGATGGAACCTATGTAGGTTATCAACTTAAAAAGGATATTTGGGAACGAATAGATAAGATTGCGATAGAGCCTATGGAATCAGCCCCAAGACCAAAACCTATTTTGGATTCAAGAAAGGGCAATAATTTATTCGGAGATAAAAAAAGTAAAAATCAACACAAATGAAAATGAGAGTAACACTGTTTTTAGCCGGCATCATCATGTGGAGTTGTTCCATTTTTGCCCAATCCCACCTTAAAGACAATCAAAAATTAGGTTATATCATTGATCATGAAGGCAATAAAACAGAAGTTGTTATCGAAGTTGAAGATGCTTCATTTCCTTGGGCGTTTCAGTATGACCTTAAGTATTTTGACCCATCACTCTTAGATGGTACGCGTGTAAAGCGAGAGCTAAAGAAAGAATTGTATGCCGAGGAACTTGCCGAATACGGTTTTGACGACCGTCGATTCCTGGCTGTCAATTATTATATCAAAGACAAAGGTGAAGATATTTTTCAATCTACACTCGGAAAGATCAAAGGCGATAAAAACACTGCTTATTTTGCTGAGATAGTTCATAGCGGGCCCATACAATTACTTCGGTTTTATTTTCCTCCGCAACCTGATGATGAAGAAGATATGTACGACGAAGCAAAACTTAAGGAATTTATTAAGGCATCTGCATCGAATTATGATATTCTCATCTATAAACAAGGACAAGAAATTAAGCCTATTCAGGCAATTAATGTCAAGACTTATTTTACCGATTGTCCTTTTGTTCTAAAAAAATTTGACGAGAATAGATATAAGTTAAAACCTAAGTCAGGTCTAAAAAAAGTGCTTAGTGGAGATGGTCTATCCGGCATGAAGCTGGAGAATGCTTCTATGACAGTCATCCGAGATTATGAAAACAAGTGCGGAGGAAAGTAGTAGCACCTTTTCCGCACTGATTATATACTTTAATAAATAGAGCGATCTTCATCTAAAGGTAGGAGTTTACCACCGCGCAAAGTCCAAGTGGTCTCATCTTCTGCATTCCAGAATTCATCTGAAGAAAGAGCGGTTCCAGAGTGAAGAATGCCCATAACATTGCCCTCAAATCTCACAGTCTGGCCTTCAGGAATATAAAGCCTATACTGGATCGACTGATTTCTGAATTTCTCTGATTTATTAAAGGTAATATACTTTGATATACTAATGCGATTGCCGGAGATGTCGAGGTCATTGTCCATATCATTGATCTTAGTCATCGCTTCCTGGGTATCCTTTCCTCTTGATGATTTAATCGTTTCAATGTGAACCTGGTTATCATTTGACTTTTCAATGGTTAGATCTACTTTCCTCCATGCCCATCGATTATCTTTCACAGTTAACAAATCGCCGATATGAATACCAAAGTTTCTGTCTGTCTGCTCTTTAGGTACATTTATTGTGATGGCACCTTCGCCCATGCTTAGAGACTTTGAAGTTTTCACCTCCTTAACTACACTATATCCTTTAGCTGTCTGTATAGCAACAAATGAAGTCACAAATAGTGATATACCCCAGATAACATACAGTCCGATCCTTAGGTTATTATTGACATTATATTTAAACAGCCATTTACCCAGGCTAAGTAGTATCAATACTAATGGAAGACCAATCGTTAGGTAAAGTGAACTCAGCCCAAGATTGGTAAGTAAAACTGACTCTGGACCAAATGCACTCAGGTAAGGAAATGATACTGTAAGCCCAAACAATACTGATAATAGACTGATGCCTACACTTACCAAAACTATCACTCCTACAAATATCAAGACATACTTAATAAGTCCAAAGACTGCAAAAATAGACCCTTCCAGAAGTGCACCGATGCTACTTTGGTTGGAGTTTTTCACATACTCCGGCGCTGCAAAATGTTGAGTTCCTGTATTATCTTTTTTTTTTGAGCCCATGTCCATACTCCAGTCCGTAATCTTATCACCCAATTGTGTAAGCTCTTCCTCTACTTTTCTTGCTATGTTTTCAACTGTAGTCGGTTCACCACGCATCATGAGCTTATCTGCAGTAGTCTTGGCCTCTGGTAAAAGTACCATTAACACAAGATAGATGATAACACCAGGGCCGGTAAAAAACAATAGCAAGAAGAGTAAACGCACCCACAAGGGGTCTTCTATACCAAAGTAGGCAGCAATACCGGAGCAAACGCCACCAATCTTCTTATCGTCTGGATTACGAAACAATTTTTTGCCCAGCCCCAGCCCTGAATGATCAGCACTAGACTGCCGCCCCGTGAATGTGTATGAATCTGCAATCGGTTCAGCACCAAAATCTTCAGGTTTACCCATAATACTGATCACCTCATCTATTTCTTTCATGGTGATGATATACCTGCCTTTGAGGTGCTCCTGAAAAAGTTCAGCCATTCTTACTTCGATATCATAAAGTATTTCATCGCAACCTTCAGAAGTCGAAAAGTGCTTCCTGATAGTGTTCAGATAGTTATTAATGTATTCAAATGCATCCTCATCTATTGAGAATGGATACCCACCTAGGTTAATATTAAATGTCTTGTTCATTTTGTTTGTTTTTGTTGTTTGGTTTTGTGATTCATTTACTGCGTAATTAAGCTCACTCCATGTTTCCTTCAGATCCTTTAAAAAAGCATCTCCTTCAGAAGTAATCTGATAGTACTTACGTGGCGGCCCTGACTTAGACTCTATCCAGGTGTAATCCAGTAGAGCTGCATCTTTCAATCTATTGAGCAAAGGATATAACGTACCCTCTACAACAATCAGTTTTGAAGCTTTCAGCTTATTGATGATGTCCGTAGGATAGGCCTTCTCCTGTGCAATTATAGAGAGCACACATAACTCAAGAATGCCCTTTCGCATTTGTGCTTTCGTATTTTCTAATCTTATGTCCATTTCCTGTTCATTACGTTTGATGGCACAAAGATAAGACATTACAAGGTATTAGGCAATACATAGTACTGTCTTTAGGATAGTACTATATACAAACGCCAATCTTTTATCGACGAAAATCAATTTTGTATATACTTTTGGAAATACGCTTTTTAATTTTTTTTGTCCTGCCTTACTCCACAATCTGTAGCTTAGCAAATTGAAGCATGATTCGCTTTTCCGGAGCATCTGATAGCCCATCAAACATAATCGTGGCCACTAATCTTTCATCAACGGTCAGCACTTTCCCTTGGCCAAACTTCAGATGAATGACTTCCATTCCTGGTTTGATATCTGTAGGGTTGGATGCAACAAAGTCTGCTGGATTAATACTGATGGCCGGTTTTCTACTATTGAGTGGTTTAAAATTGCCAAGGATCTTAGGTTCAGCAAAGGAAGGTTTTTTGCTGATCGTAATCAATGTATCCAGATTGTGCTCTGAGATCTCCTCTAAGAATCTGCTTGGGTCGTTAAAACGGGTCTGGCCATACTGATATCTACTATTAGCATAGGTTAAGCAAAGATATTCTTCAGCTCGGGTGATGGCTACATAAAACAACCGTCGCTCTTCGTCCACACTATTACTCTCCATCAATGACTGATAGCTAGGAAAAAGATTTTCTTCGAGTCCTACCACAAATACAGACTTAAACTCAAGTCCTTTGGCAGCGTGTACAGACATTAGCGTGACATAATCCGGATCCGTCTCCTTTTCATCCGCATCGGTCATTAGAGAAATGGACTGTAAGTAGGCTGACAGACTCCGGTCCGTTGATAGTGGTTCGCCATCAACTACTTCGTCTTCTTGGACAAATTCCTGAATACCGTCCAATAGGGAAATCACATTTTCAATTCTACCTTCACCTTCAGGTGATTTATCTTCTTTCAATAACTTTTCAATGCCAGAATTTCTGTAAATATAGCTAGCTATTTCATAAGCATCACTAGTGGCAGCCTTTTGTTTGAATGCACGAATTAGATTGACAAAATCACCTAGACTTTTCTTGTTTCTGCCATTGAGCGACACACTGTTGAGCACTTCCCACATACTCAATTCATTGTCATTAGCTATGCTGGACAACTGGTCTAATGTTGTATCTCCTATACCTCTACGTGGGTAATTTATGATGCGCTTAAGTGCTTCATCATCTTTATCATTGACTGTAAGTCGAAGATAAGCTATCAAGTCTTTGATCTCCTTTCGGGAATAAAAGGACAGACCACCATATACTCTATAAGGAATATTATACTTTCTGAGTTGCTCTTCAAAAACACGAGACTGGCCATTGGTACGATACAAAATTGCAATATCTCTATTAGACAGATTAAATCTATTTTTCTGTTCAATAATCGTGTCAGCTACTCTCTTGCCTTCTTCGGTTTCAGTCATCGTCTTAATGACTTTAATTTTATTGCCATCAGACTTATCTGTCCATATTTTCTTATGTATCTGTTTTTTGTTATGGTTGATGACTTCATTGGCAGCATCCACGATAAACTGAGTAGAACGATAATTTTGCTCTAGCTTAAATGTCTTCAAATCAGGGAAGTCGGTCTCAAAATGAAGGATATTTTCGATGGTTGCACCTCTAAACGAGTAAATACTTTGGGCATCATCACCTACAATACAGATATTCTGTTGACTACCCGGATATACGGTTAGCAATTTGAGGATTTCATATTGTAAATAATTAGTATCCTGAAACTCATCCACCAGTAAATACTTAAACTGATTTTGATACTTTTCTCGTGTATTGTCCGGGTTTTGATAGAGCAGCCTGAACATTTGCAACAATAAATCATCAAAGTCCATCGCGCCTGCCCTCTTGCATTTTGCTACATATTTTTCATAAATTACGTGAATCATAGGCCGGCGGTTCATCCTATCGTAAGCCATCAATTCGTCATTAGAGGCGTAAGCCTTAGGCGTGATGAGATTACTTTTAGCTGCAGAAATTCTAGCGCGAACCAGACCAGGTGCATAGACTTTTTTATCAAGATTGAGATGCTTAATAATTTCTGCGAGTACGCTTTTAGTATCATCTGTATCGTAGATGGTAAAATCATTAGGATATCCTAACCGGTGGGCCTCAACTCTCAGTATCTTAGCGAAAATCGAGTGAAAGGTTCCTGCCCACACTCGATGTGCTTTAGTACCTACTACCTTTTCGATACGGTCTTTCATCTCTCTTGCAGCCTTATTAGTAAAAGTCAGCGAAAGAATTTGCCCCGGATTTATACCGGAATGAATCATGTGAGCAATACGATATGTCAATACACGGGTCTTTCCCGAACCTGGCCCGGCAATCACCATCACAGGACCATCGATACACAGCGCTGCCTGCCTCTGGACGTCATTCAATTCGTTGAGATACGATTTACCTACTTCTTTCATAAGGATGCAAAGATGCAGTTTTTTTAAGTATTTTTCATATCTTATTATAAAAATAACGAATATTATATAACAGTCCCTGTCAGTATTTAAACAAAAGCGGCGAGACTCCATCTCGCCGCTTGTACTGCATTATTCAGTTTCGCTCTCTGCACCTAGTTTTGTAGAGCTCGAGTTGACTTTAATATCTCTCTTTTTGACTGCTTTCATTTTGATTTTTTCAACCTTGGCTTCCAACTTTTGCTTATTTTTAAGTGCTTTTTCCCTTTCTGCTATGGCTCTTTCTCTATCAGCAAAAGCTTTCTCTCTGTTAGCTCTAGCTTTGGCGTCAATTCCCTTTTCATATTCTGCTTGTGTCTTCTCTACTCTCTTTTCTGCTTTTTCAAGATTTTTATCAGCTTTCTCAATGGCTTTATCTGCCTTCTTCATGTCCTTATTGATTTCTTTGATCTGAGGATCTGCATCATTATTTTGGGCATATACACCGGTCGTAAAAGCCATCACAAATAGAGTAGCTAATAACGTAAATATGGACTTCTTCATGCTATCAAAATTTTTATTGTTAATGTTAATATTTATATGACGTTTTAGAAATAAGTTGTTATATTTTTAATAACGGATTAACTATAATTTAACCTAACACCACTCCTATCGGACAGTGGTCAGAGCCAGTCTCCTGATCGAGAATGAATGCATCTTTGATGCGATCTTTCCATCTTTCATCTACTAAGAAATAATCGATTCTCCACCCTAGGTTTTTAGCTCTAGCGCCGAATCTTGCACTCCAGAATGAATATTGCACACGATCCGGATTAAGCAAGCGATATGAATCAATGAATCCACAGTTCAGCATACGGTCAAGCCCGTCAATCTCAACCTGAGTAAAGCCTGCTGTCTTGTTATAATTTTCTGTAGGACGCGCAAGGTCTATTGCACTGTGAGCGACATTCATATCACCAGTGACAATCACTGGCTTTTGGGCTCTCAGGCCATTTAAATAATCTAAAAAAGCTTCATCCCAAGTAGATCTGTACTCTAGGCGCTTCAAGCCATCACCACTATTGGGCACATAAACATTGACTAAATAAAAATCATCATATTCTGCAGTCAAAACGCGTCCTTCCGTATCGTGTTCAGCTATTCCGATGTCCTTCAAAACGCTTATAGGTGCACTTTTAGATATAATAGCAACGCCAGAATAACCTTTTTTTTCAGCTGAATTACTGTAAATATGATAATTTCCACTGAGAGGCTCCAATGCTTTTTGCACCTGATCATCCTGTGCTTTGGTCTCTTGTAAGCAAAACACGTCAGCATCAATGGACTCAAACTGTTCAAAAAAACGATTTGCCGGTCACCGCTCTCACACCATTGACATTCCAGGATATAAGTTTCATATTTTCAAGATATTTTAGCCCACAATAATAAAGGAATATTATGACGTTGGAAAATTTAAATGACATAAGTTTGATGGTTCATCTCATTGCATACTAATAACATCAAATGCCATACCTTTTTAAATTCCTAATCATCATCAATCAAGATTAATTTTTATTCGTTAGTTACACATCGTGATATCATTATAAATTTTTCAGCCCATAACAAGCTGCCAAATTTACTTTGTAATAGAAATTTTCCGGATCAAATCGACTTCAAATTAACTTGCAAAAAAGAACAACAAATTACAAAACAAATATATATCTTTGTATCTTTCCATTCATTCATCATTCAATTTAACAACGTGGTAGATTTTTGTCATCTTCACAACCATACTCAGTATTCACTTCTAGATGGGGCTTCAAATATTAAAGCGCTTATCAAAAAAGCCAAAGCCGACGGTCAAAGTGCTGTAGCTATCACAGATCATGGCAATATGTTTGGTGTCTTTAAATTTGTCAAAGAAGCTAAAGCACAAGGCATAAAACCCATCATAGGATGTGAGTTTTATTTAGTAGAAAACCGTCATAATCAGAAATTTGAAAAAACACGCGGCGAAAAAGACGAACGCTACCACCAACTGATGTTAGCTAAAAATGAGATCGGATACCAGAACTTGATAAAGTTATGTTCTCTAGGCTATCTTGAAGGCATGTATGGAAAATATCCGAGAATAGACAAAGAACTCATTGAAAAATACCACGAAGGGATCATCGTCACATCGTGTTGTTTGGGTGCAGAAATACCTCAGACAATACTCAAAGGTGACCTCGAGGGCGCAGAAAAAAAACTAAAGTGGTGGTTGGATTTATTTGGCGAAGACTTTTACATTGAGCTACAGCGCCAAAATGGATTGGAAAATGTAGATAACACAGGCATGAGTCAGGAGGATGTCAATCAAGTTTTGATTCAATTTGCTAAAAAATACAATATTAAAACGATTGTCACTAATGACGCACACTATGTTAATCAGGAAGATTTCTTGCCACATGACATCCTATTATGTGTTAATACCGCTTCTTATCTGGAAGACACAAAACGATTTAAATTCCCAAGCAATGATTTTTACTTCAAGACAAAGGCTGAAATGAATCAGCTATTCGGTGATGTCAAGGAAGCCATTGAAAATACGATGGAAGTCGCATCTAAAATTGAAGAACTTGATCTAATGCGTAAAGTTATGGTTCCTGCATTTCCGATTCCGCAGGGATTTAATGACGAATATTCTTATCTAAGGCATTTGACTTTTGAAGGCGCCCGTAAAAGATATGGCACACTCTCACCGTTGATTGAAGAGCGACTTAATTTTGAACTGGAAGTCATAAAAAAGACCAAATATCCTGGGTATTTTCTCATCGTTCAGGACTTTACAACAGCTGCTAGAAATATGGGTGTTTCGGTCGGGCCGGGACGTGGTTCTGCTGCAGGGTCATGCGTGGCATACTGTTTAGGGATCACTAACATCGACCCTATTAAATACGACCTACTCTTTGAGCGTTTCCTCAATCCTGAACGTGTTTCACTACCAGATATTGATATTGACTTTGACGATGAAGGACGTAGTCAGGTTCTAGACTATGTTGTTGAGAAATACGGTAAGAATCAAGTAGCTCAAATCGTCACTTACGGAACAATGGCTGCAAAGTCGGCCATTAGAGATGTGGGCAGAGTGATGAATATACCATTGCCTGAAGTAGATAAGGTAGCAAAAACATTTCCTACTAATCCCAAAGCCACTTTAGATGCGGTACTTTCAGAGGGAGATATATCTCCTAAACTTAAAGAGGAGCTATCAACTGAAGATAAAAACAAAGCATACGAATTCAGGCGAATGGCTGACGAAAATAGTGATCATGGTGAAATGATTCAGCTGGCCAAAAAACTGGAAGGGTCAATCAGAAGTACAGGTGTTCACGCTTGTGGCATCATCATCACACCCACAGACATCACAAAACTGGTTCCTATAGCTACTACCAAAGACTCTTCACTCTATGTAACACAATACGACAACTCAGTAGCAGAAAATGCTGGATTGCTCAAAATGGACTTCCTTGGGTTGAGGACACTTACCATCATTAAGGATGCACTGGAGATTGTCAAAGAACGATATAATAAAGAGCTAGATATTGATGCTATACCTCTCGACGATCCGGCGACCTTCAAACTATTCCAAAGTGGCAATATGAATGGTATTTTCCAGTATGAATCTACAGGAATGCAAAAATATCTTCGAGAATTAGCGCCTACAAGATTTGAAGATCTCATCGCAATGAATGCACTATATAGACCAGGACCATTGCAGTACATTCCGGACTTCATCGCCCGAAAAAACGGTAAGCAAAACATCAGCTATGATCTGCCCGAGATGGAAGAATACCTAGAAGAAACGTATGGTATCACGGTATATCAGGAGCAGGTGATGTTACTTTCCCAAAAGCTAGCTAATTTCTCAAAGGGAGATGCAGACATGCTAAGAAAGGCGATGGGTAAAAAGCAGAAGGAAGATCTGGACAAGATGTACCAAAAGTTTCTTGATGGTTGTCTAGCCAATGGTCATCCTGAGGACAAAATTAAAAAAATTTGGACCGACTGGGAGGCATTTGCATCTTATGCTTTCAACAAATCACATGCTACATGTTATGCGTTCGTTGCTTTTCAGACCGCTTACCTCAAGGCTCATTATCCGGCAGCTTATATGGCTTCAGTGCTCAACCATAACAAGAATGACATTTCGAAAATCAATTTTTTCTTGGAAGAAACTCGCCGTATGAATATCGATGTTCTGGGCCCAGACATCAATGAAAGTAACATTAAGTTTACAGTAAATGCAAACGGGCAAATACGGTTTGGGTTGTCAGCACTCAAGGGTGTAGGCGAAGCTCCAGTTGAAGAAATTGTAAATGAACGTAAAAATCATGGCCATTTTTCCGATGTGTATGATATGATGAGAAGACTCAACCTTCGCTCAGTCAATAAAAAGTGTATGGAAAGTTTAGTATTAGGCGGTGCACTAGATTCGTTAGGGTCTATCAACAGAGCTCAGTACATGGAAATACCTGATGATAGAGCTGAGTCATTTATCGAGACCTTACTGAAGTATGGCAATACTTTTCAAGCACAACAAGATAGCAATCAGATGTCTCTATTCGGAGATTCTGCAGTCAACTACTTAACTTCACCGAAACCACCAGAAATAGAAGAGTGGAATAAAATTAATAAGCTGGAGCGAGAAAAAGAAGTGACCGGATTTTATATTAGCGGCCACCCACTAGATGATTACAAGATTGAATTTAATCTCTTTGTCAATTGTCCATTAGACAGCATAGAAGATAGAAAGGACAAAACTGTAAGGCTGGGCGGCATTGTCACTGATGTTATGATAGGTACAAACCAAAAAGGCAACAATTACGGACGTTTTACAATTCAGGACTTTAAAGGCTCATTTCAGATTTCTCTTTTTGGTGAGAAATATGAAAGTTTCAAACACCTCCTTAGTGTAGGACTAGTCTTGTATGTAGAAGGTGTTTATGCTAAAGGTTTCACTCAAGATCGATATTTTTTCAATGTTAAAGATGTAAGGCTCTTGGATGCTGTAGGCAAGGAAGGCATCAAGAGCATTACTATTAAAATAGATTTAAACAAAGTCAATGAACAAACGATAACTTCTTTTGCTGAAATATGCGAAGAGCATCCCGGCACCCATAAACTCAAGCTCAAGATTGTAGATAATGAAACAGAATACAATGTGGACATGATTACAAATACGTACAAAATTAACGTAGATTATCGGCTGATCAACAAGTTACAAATGCTAGATCTTCCGTACAAAATCAACTGATATGCAGCTTAATAGGAGTACAAGAATTTTTCTATTTGCTGCCATGTTACTTGTTGTAGGATTTGTCATCAATCACCTATACAGGCTACCTAAATTTAAGAGTGGTGATTCAGCTCTTCCTTTTAAAGCGCAACTAATTGATGGATCATCTTTTGACCTGAAAAGTCTGCAAGGGCAGTATGTCCTACTGGATTTCTGGGGATCATGGTGTGGTCCATGCAGAAAAGAAAGCCCTCATCTAGTATCTCTGTACAAAGATTTTCATAATAAAACCTTTAAAAATGCTACCGGATTTGAAATCGTAAGTATCGCCATTGAAAGAAAAGAAACCCATTGGCGTAAAGCGATTCAGGACGACGGACTCAACTGGAAATATCACATTGGTCAGATGAACCGATTTTCTGATGAATTACCGGTTTTATACGGTGTTAGAGAGATTCCGACTAAATATCTTCTGGATACAAATGGTACAATTATTATGGTCAACCCTGCATTTGATGCCATTCGTGATTTTCTAAATGCTAAAGTTGTTACCGATTAAAAACTTCTAAGGTTTGAATCTTATCTTTTAAAAGTATCAATCGATTTTCGCACCGATCCTTGTTGCAGCAAAAGCTCCCTGGCTGCATTGTATTCCAGTCCGGTGCCATCCATGACCATTCGTGTACCACGATCCACCAATTTTGCATTAGTGAGCTGCATATCAACCATACGATTATCTTTGACCCTACCGAGTCGTATCATTACAGTGGTAGAAATCATATTGAGCACCATTTTTTGCGCAGTACCGGACTTCATGCGGGTACTTCCAGTGATGTATTCCGGGCCCACTACCACTTCGATAGGAAAATGAGCTGCAAGTGCTACCGGAGAACCGGGATTACAGGTGATCGCACCAGTAGTAACACCCGCTAGTGCGGCAGATTTCAATCCACCCACCACATAAGGTGTTGTCCCAGATGCTGCTATACCTATCAACACGTCATCTGCTGAAATATGATAAGCTGACAAGTCTTTCCAGGCTTGTGCTGTATCGTCTTCTGCACCTTCTACAGCTACTCTCAGCGCTCCATCACCACCAGAGATTAGCCCGATGACCATATCCTGCGGCACGCCAAACGTAGGAGGACATTCTGAAGCGTCCAGTACACCCAGACGTCCACTCGTGCCGGCACCGATGTAAAATAAACGTCCACCTTCCTTGAGTTTCTCAACGATGACCTCAATTAGAGGGCTGATCTGGTGAATGGACTGTCGAACTGCCTCCGCTACCTTATGATCTTCATTATTGATATCTGATAGTATCTCGCTTATAGATTTTTGCTCTATATGCCTATACAGTGAAGGAGATTCAGTGATGTGTTCCATGTTAAGATTCAGCATTCGGTTTAGAAATGAGCCATAAGCCGGCAAAGGTCAGCAATCCATTGATAATCAGCATTTCAATACCGATCTTAAATCCGGAAAATATTTGTTCAGAAAGATTTGTAAGATTCTCCGCAAAACCACCATCCAGGACTAGCTTGTTGACAAACCATTCTGCATTATTAATAAAATCGATACCCAATGACAAGACCGGTGACAAAAGACAAATCCAGATCACCCACTTATCATTAATAATCCGTTTAGTAAAGATACCAAAGGCAAACATTCCTAACAGTGGTCCATAAGTGTATCCCGCCAGTTTCAATATAACATCGATAATCGACTTATCATTAATCCACTTAAAGATCAGGACACATATCATGAAGACAATCGTAAAAATACCATGCACTATCAAACGAGTTTGACGCTTTCGGGCATCTGAAGAAATAGTATCTTTCTGCATACCCAGTATATCGATACAAAATGAAGAGGTCAATGCCGTCAGCGCACCATCTGCACTAGGAAACAATGCAGAAATCAACCCAATAATAAATATGACACTAACAGCGGCCGGTAGATGACCATTGAGTGCTATTGCCGGAAATAAATCATCACCTTTAAAGTCAAGCCCATTTTGCTGACCATACATATACAACAACCCACCCATTGTCAGAAACAGAAAATTGACAATCAGTAAGATCGTGGCAAGCGTCAGTACATTCTTTTGAGAATCTTTCATTGTCTTGACACTGATGTTTTTTTGCATCATTTCCTGATCTAAACCAGTCATTGTGATTGTAATAAAAGCACCACCCAGAATCTGCTTGAGAAAAAATCCTGGTGATTTATAATTCATATCAAATATTTCTGTCAATCCTTCTGACCTCATGGCAGAAATGGATTCGATCAGGTTCATATCCATTTTATTAAGCAATGCAATGATACAAACAATCAAACCGCCTAACATAAAAGTAGTCTGCAATGTATCAGTATAGACGATCGTCTTGACACCACCCTCGAAAGTATATAGCAAAATCAACACCAATATAATCAATGTAGTGATGTAAAATGGCACTCCCATTGCATCCAAGATAAAGATCTGCAGGATGTTAATCACCAGATACAATCTAGCGGTAGCGCCTAAAGTCCGAGATATAAGAAAAAATAGTGCCCCAGTTTTATAAGACACCACTCCAAAACGCTCTTCAAGATAGCGATAAATCGAAGTAACATTCATCTTATAATACAAGGGCAGTAAGATATAAGCAATAGCAAAATAACCTAGAAAATAACCTATAACCACCTGATAATAACCAAAGGCACCTCCTCCTACCGTTCCCGGAACACTGACAAACGTAACACCACTCAATGAGGTGCCTACCATACCAAAGGCTACCAGCATCCAGTTGCTCTTGCGGTTTCCTATGAAAAATGAATCATTATCTGAATTTCGAGAAGTGTACCAGGCTACTAGCAGCAAAAAGATGAAATACCCAAATACAAATCCAAACAATACTATAGGAGACATACTCAATGATTAGGCTTTAAGCCGTAAAAGTCGCAAAATATCACATATTACACAAATAGATTTTTATAATAAGCTGATTATTTTGACAAAGACCTTATCTATTCTTCTCCTTTAAAATCTATATCTTTGCACATCATATAGATCAACAGTAGATGAATAATAGAGGTCGTTTTATAGCATTCGAAGGCATCGATGGCAGTGGAAAAAGCACGCAAGTAAGAAAACTAGCCAACCATCTAACTCAGCACGGACATCAGGTGTATACTACCTTTGAGCCAACAGATAGCCCCATCGGCAAAATCATTCGTGCCATATTTAATCATCAGATGGAAGGCGATCAGCGTGTCATTGCCGCTCTCTTCGCAGCAGACCGACTCCATCATTTACTACACTCTTCAGAAGGTATGATTGCCAAGCTAGAGCAAGGGCACACCGTTATTACGGATCGGTATTACCTATCTTCTTATGCATATCATAGCGTTCACAATATCGATCTGGACTGGATCATATCAATCAATGCACCCAGTGCAGCACTACTCAAACCGGATTTGAATATATACATCGACATATCACCTGAAACCGGACTGAAGCGGTTGACAGCCGGCAGAACTAATATTGAAATGTACGAAACACTGGACAACCTCACACAAGTCAAAAATCAGTATGAAAAAGTATTTGAAAAAGTAGGCCCTAGTGAAAAAAATAGCCATTGTTGATGGCAATAAATCACCTGATAAAGTCTTTGATGATGTGCTGAATGCCGTATTACACAATCTGGAAATATAAAATCTATCAGGATACCATACGAGACCAAAGCCATCTGATTAGGATCAGAAAGCCTGCAAATAACAAAATAAACTGATAAAAAGGCATATAGGTAAATACAAAAAGGTGGGTCTTTTCAATAATCCACATCATCGAAATAAGGATGGTGATGATAAAAACTAAATTACCTATTTTATCAAAACCCGGTACATCAACGAGTTGAACATTGCGTTTGATAATCCAAAGCGTAAGCAACATACATAGCACTGGCAATACCTGAATAAAGAGATTGGTTTCCATGATGGGCTGTCGTTCAAAAAGAAACATATAGACATTGAGCGTCAGTGCAAAAATACCTGGAATACACGCGAGGTAAACCAGAACTGTATATAGATACTTCCAAGGAGAGAGATGGCCTTCACCAGCACCCAACCAGTTGGCTAGCAGACTTGTAAATGGTAAGGCAAAAAAGTAAAATAAAACCAAGTAGGGGTTTTGAGTGACATATTCAAAAAACTGGCCTAAAGTCATAGAAACAATATTTGAGTGGTAAATTTATAAAAAAAAGCAAAATTAGCATGAAGTTGCAGAAGCATTCTATGAGAAGAAACATTTTAGAGATCTCATATTCCATAAATTCTAGGATTAATCTAATCACAAAATGACTATCACATTCAATAAAAATCGTTTAAACTCAAATTTACGTCCTTCAGACCATCTATATTTAAAGAACTGACTCTGATTGTTTCCTTTTCAAAAATACAATTCCAGACAAAATGACCATAATTGCAGCTACACTCGCTAGTTCTTGTGACCATGCCTGGATAGTTGAAAGTGCAAGGAGGTTTTCAGGCATTTTGATAGACCTAATATACGCTATATGATTATCTGCATACAGTCCTGCAATCAACATTGAAAGTGCTGTGATCATAAACATCCACCCTAAGTGTTTTTCTGTTAGTGGTGCACTCATAAGCCGACTTGCAATATCTGTTGTAATTACGATAAAAGTACCGAAACTCACTATAAACAACAGGGATAAGTCAAGGGTATAAAACATACCTAGACTTAACATTAATATCAGTGAACCCGTAAACAACCAACCAGCATTATCCATTCGGTATAATCCATTTTGCACTATTCTAGCTAGAACGAAAGCCACCATCAATGTCGCAGGCAAAATTACCGTATTGGCCCATGACTGACTATAGTCCAATAAGATCATTGCCCATGTAAAAAAAGAAATACCTAAGCAGACATTCAACAAAATGAAAACTTGCATCGTGATACTCTTTTGTTGATTATCGACAGCTAAAATACCTATTGGATTCCTATCTGCTTGCTGATCTAAATCTTGTTTTTGTAATAATATAATCAGGATTACTTTTAATATCACCCAGGTCAACACCATAATGATCAATGGGGAAAATGACCAGTCTGCAATTAGTGTTGGACTCGTATCCATGGGCAAGAAATAGGTAAACCAAGCTAAAAAATATCCCAGCAGCGACATAGAAACGATGGCGTTGAAGCCTATTCTGCGGTAAGCATCCTTCAAGATCAATCCAACTAATAAACCTTGCGCAGTCCCACAAATCGGCATCACCCAGTCTTTATGTACAAGCAAAAACAAAAAGATCATTAGAGAATTTAAAACTACAGCTAGGGCTACTTTTCTTTTGCTCAGTTGAACCTGAAAATAGAAAATCAGACCGACCATCAAAAACATTAGTGTCAATGCTACTCCAGTCCAGGTGTAAATATTTGCTCCTGAAGTGCTCAGCAATATATTGACATTGCCATACCACAATCCGATGAACAATGCTATCAAAAAGACCAAATAGCGAGATACTTTCATTGGCTAAACTTATTGCTTAAAAGCTATATCTTCATTTTTGAATGCGATCATGAAGGCCAACATCACACCTAGAGCAAATCCTGCAGGATAGAGCCAAATCATCTGCCAATTGCCCGGATACATTTCAGTTATGATCCCAGCCACCCAGAAGCCAATGAGCATACCTACACCATAAGTAGCTAGCGTAATCATACCTTGAGCTGCACTTTTAATATGGCTTCCGGCCTTGGCATCAGTATAAATCTGTCCACTCACAAAAAAGAAATCATAACACAATCCATGTAAGGCAATGCCCAAAATCAGCATAAAAGCACCGCTACCAGCATCTCCGTAGGCAAAGAGCACATAACGTACGGCCCAGGCTAGCATACCGACTAAAATCGTCTTCTTGAATCCATATTTTTTAAAAAATACCGGTAAAAACAACATAAAAACCACTTCAGACATCTGCCCTATCGTCATTTTGCCGGTAGCATTGGCCAGTCCTATATCTACTAGAAATGGATTGGCATTGGAATAATAAAATGCTAACGGAATACAAATCAATACTGAGGATATAAAAAATATCAAAAAGTTGCGGTTGGCTAAGAGTTTTAATGCATCGAAACCAAGTAATAAGCTGATAGATACTTTCTGGTCTTTAGGTACCGAAGGTGGTGTTGACGGCAGAAAGAAACTAAAGATACCAAGTACTACAGAAGCAATACTGGCCATGATGAAGGTATTTTTTAATGCTCCAGTAGCTATACCTGATTCGCTGTCCCAGTGAAAAACGTAGCTAATCAATAAGCCGGCCACAATCCATCCTATCGTCCCAAATACTCGGATCAGAGAAAATTCCTTAGCAGGATCTTTCATTTGGTGAAAGGAGACACTATTGACCAATGCCAATGTCGGCATGTACAATATCATATAACCTAAAACGTAAGGATAGAATGCACCGAATCCATCCGCCATTGCCATCATATACATCAAGCCAGCGCCTGCCAGGTGTAAAATACCTAAAATGCGCTCAGCATTGAAATATCGGTCAGCGATTAATCCAATTATAAACGGTGCAATAATCGCTCCCCAGGACTGAGTGCTGAAAGCAGCACCTATCTGACCACCCGTCGCACTCAAATTACTACCCAAAAATGTTCCTAACGTAACAAACCATGCGCCCCAGACAAAAAACTGGAGAAACATCATCATTGATAACTGGATTCGTACTGACTGCTTCATATGATTATGATATTTTAATACTCAAACTAAATGCATTATCAAAACAAAGATATACACAATTACCATTTGCACAAATATTGCGATTTTAATTTTAGTAAAAATCATATATATTCTTAATTTACAATATTTTATTTTGAATATTTGAGTAATACGTACATAAATTTCAAAACCCCAAAACGATCCCTACAAATTCACTAGATCAATGGTTTAGCCTCTTTATCGTCTTAAGATTGGATACAAGGGCAAAACAAAAAAGCCCGGAAACAATAATTACCGGGCCCTTTGATATATAGATATCGAATGGATTTGCAAATCTATATCTCTGATTAGATCATCTTCTCTGGTCTCACCCACTCATCAAACTGCTCAGCAGTCAGATAATTCAGATCTAAAGCAGCTTGCTTGAGCGTAGTGCCTTCTTTGTGTGCTTTCTTAGCAATTTCGGCAGCCTTATCGTACCCAATCTTTGTATTCAGTGCTGTCACTAACATCAGCGAGTTGTCTAGGTTGTGCTTAATTCTAGGTAGATTGGCTTCGATACCGACAGCGCAGTGGTCATTGAAGCTCACACAAGCATCGCCAATCAGATTAGCAGAGGTAAGGAAATTGAATATCATCACTGGCTTAAAAACGTTGAGTTCAAACTGGCCATTCATACCACCAATATTGATAGCTACATCATTACCGATAACCTGTGCCATGGCCATTGTCAATGCTTCCGACTGTGTTGGATTAACCTTACCTGGCATGATCGATGAACCTGGCTCGTTTTCAGGAATGGTAATCTCGCCTATTCCGCATCTAGGGCCTGAAGCCAGCATACGTATGTCATTACCGATTTTCATCAGAGAGACGGCCACTGTCTTCAGTGCTCCGTGGGCCTCAACGATAGCATCGTGTGCTGCCAGTCCTTCGAATTTGTTTTTGCCGGTCACAAATGGCAATCCAGAAATCTCAGCTATCTTAGCAGCTACAAGCACATCATATCCTTTGGGCGTATTCAGTCCTGTACCTACAGCTGTGCCTCCTAGTGCCAGTTCAGAAAGGTGGGCAAAGCTGTTTTTGATAGCATTGATACCATGATTCAACTGTGCTACATAACCTGACAATTCCTGTCCAAGTGTCAGCGGTGTAGCATCCATAAAGTGGGTGCGGCCTATTTTAACCACATCCATGAACTTTTCAGACTTTTCTTTGAGTGTATCTCTGAGTTTTTCCATACCAGGGATGGTCACATCGACCAGCACCTTGTAAGCTGCTATGTGCATCGCCGTAGGAAAAGTATCGTTAGAAGATTGAGACTTATTGACATCATCATTAGGATGGAGAAATTTTGTCGCATCTTCCAATCCACCACCATGGAGCACATGACCTCGATTGGCGATGACTTCATTGACATTCATATTGGACTGCGTGCCGGAGCCTGTTTGCCATACGACCAGCGGAAACTGATCATCCAGTTTGCCGTCTAGAATCTCATGACACACTTTCTCAATCAGTACTTTCTTTTCTTCAGCCAGCACTCCTAGCTCATGGTTGGCTCGTGCAGCTGCCATTTTCAGCATAGCAAAAGCACGGATAATTTCCTTAGGCATCTTGTGTCCACCTATTTTGAAGTTTTCAGAAGATCGCTGTGTTTGTGCACCCCAATACTTGTCAGCAGGTACGTCAATGTAGCCCATACTGTCTTTTTCCTTTCTGTATTGACTCATGATAATATGATTTAAAATTTAATTTTGAATATTTTCGTAACGAACCACAAAATTACAAAATTTAGCTGCCATTTTATAATAATTTCGTCATTGTATTGCCATAATATAAGACGTAGTGAAAAAACATTAAACATAGGTTAACTAGTCGAAAAATTTTAACTACATAAAACGCTGTATATGGGCTAATACTTGGGTTTACAACACACCAATTGCCTCATTTCTACAAAGCCAAACTTTCAATTGAACCACAATTTTTAACAAATTAAGTCCATTTATCTGGTTATTTACTTTTTACACGCATTTATAGAACACCTTAAAAAATAGGGTAGCAATTTTGACTAGGAAGAAGTATGCATACAATGAAAAATATGATGAACACGTAGGCGAGTCATCATCCGAAATTGATAATGAATTATGATACAACAATTAATCACTATCATCGAAAAATATCGGTGTCGAGCACCTCTGATCACTTGAATAGCTCTGTACTTTGGTACTACAACAAATGACCGTTGATGATACTCTTTAGGTAGTGATTTCCATTCATTCAAAATTTGAATTATCAAGAAATCACCACTAACAGTCGTCTTTCAACCAAAATCAGCTACCTTTGCAACACTCAATTAAAACCGAACATTTGAAATCGAGTTTTACTACCAGAATGCTTACTTTAATGGCGGTCGTGCTAGCCGCTGTTTTTATCGGCAATTTGCTGGTACTCGGGTATGCCTCGATGTCAGGAGTGAATCTTACCTCAGAGAGTGATCTTATCAGCTTGCTCAATGATACGGCCAATGTACCCTATGTCAAGGCATTGGTAGGTCTCAATCATTTTCTGACTTTCATCATTGGGCCGCTCATTTTTCTGATGATTTTTTACCGTCATCGTGCGGCAACTTATCTTCAACTGCGCCATTTTGATACGAGGCTGTTGATGTTGTTTCCGTTAGCATTATTCTCACTGTATCCGATGATCAGCTATGTAACATTCTATGTGGAGATGATTGACTTTCCTGATTTTCTCAAAAGTATGGATGAAGACTCATTTGACGCACTCTACGGCCTGCTCAAGATGGACGACCCTTTGGATCTCCTGCTCAATCTCTTGATTATTGCCATTCTACCCGGCATCGGTGAGGAACTACTTTTTCGTGGTATCATACAGAAGGAAATCTTCATTAAGACCTCCAGACCTCACTTTGCCATCTGGGTGACAGCTTTCATTTTTGCAGCTTTTCACTTACAGATCACCGGGCTTTTTGCCAAGTTTATGATCGGTCTGGTGTTGGGTTATGCCTATTACTATTCTAGTAGTCTCATTCTATCGATGATGCTCCATTCTTTAAATAATGGTTTGGCCACAGTAGGTTATTACTTCCAACCTGATGATTTGGATATGGAAAATATTACTACTGAGCCGGTCTCAATAGTATCTGTCCTGATTTTTACTGCTATATTTGCTGCGACAATGTTTTATATTCGGTCGATATCGGATATCAGGCAGCAATTTCCATGATATTTATCAATTTTTTTAACCAAGCGACACAACCAACATGAGTACCATTCCAGCATTGAAACAAAGGTCGATTACAGCCATTATTTTTGGAATTGTAGTCATCGGTTTACTCTTATCGGGTAGATACGGTGCTGCCATCCTAGCTGCAATAATATTGATAGTAGGTAGTTATGAATATGCAAGAATGGTTCTGCCTGATCGTAAAAATGCAATCATCAGTGACGTAATACTTAGTGCCATAGCTGCTGTTTTAATCGTGCTCTTTGTCAAGCCCTATTCAAGTATATATTCAATAGCAGTCATATTGAGTTGCAGTGTGATGATCCTAGGTATTATCAATCTTTACTTTAATTTCATAGCTCATACTCAAGCACATACTTTGGTTTCGATACTTTACCTGGCATTGCCATTAGGATTAATGATATCATGGGTATTGCATCATGAAAATTATTCCGGTATGTTCTGGTTAGGTATCTTGATTGCTATATGGATGTGCGATACATTTGCCTATATTGTGGGTTCACAGCTGGGTAAAAGAAAACTCTTTGAGCGAATATCTCCTAAAAAATCATGGGAAGGTTTTGTCGGCGCTGGGCTTCTGGCTATACCTATAGCATATGCACTCGGACAGGGCTTATTTTCCGGCAATGCATCTAGCTATGATGTTGACATTGCTATCTTTGGCAATGATGGTGTATTCTGGATGCTCATCGCTTTTTTTTGCCTGGGCTGTAGGTACCTACGGTGATCTGGTAGAATCGTCCATCAAGCGGTTATTCGGAGTGAAGGATTCCGGAAATATACTCCCCGGACATGGTGGAGCGCTAGATAGATTCGATAGTTTTATCTACATATTACCATTTGTGTTATTTTTGCTGCAATTTTTTACAAAATAGATTCAATGACTATTCATAAGGAAGGATATCCAACGCTAATTTATGGGTTTTTAGGTCTTTTAGCCCTTAATATAATCTTATACCTATACGTACCCGGCCTTTTTTATTTGGTACTTATCTTGAGTATTTTAGTTTATATCTTTCTGATCTCTTTTTTCAGAAGTCCGGACAGAAGTATCACAGACAAAGATAACAGCACTATACTTTCTCCTTGCGATGGCAAGGTAGTGGTCATCGAACAGGTATTCGAACCAGAATTTTTAAAGGAAAAATGTACCCAGATATCAATTTTTATGTCTCCTCTCAATGTACATATCAACTGGATACCTACAGATGCTGACATTTTATATTCAAAATACCATCCGGGTAAGTTTTTGGTGGCCTGGCATCCTAAAGCCTCTACTGACAACGAACGTACCACCGTATGTTATCAGCAGAATGGCAAAAAACTGCTTTTACGACAAGTAGCCGGAGCTATGGCTCGTCGCATCGTCAACTATGCAAAAGAGGGTGATCACTTTGAGCAAGGTCAACAATTAGGTTTTATTAAATTTGGCTCTAGAGTCGATCTATTCCTGCCTCTTGATGCAGAGCTACGTGTAAATATCGGAGATAAAGTCACCGGAAATCGTTCCATCATAGCACGGTGGTGACACCTTCTTAGGAGTCGATAGTCGAATCGATTGTAAGCACTAAAAAACAATCAATCCCAAAGCGCCTTAGTGATGAGTTTAATCTCTCCCTGGTAAAAGTTTTTAGCGGTTTCTTCAAAGGATGTAGTATAATCTGACACATAAAATACATCTTCCCCTGTGTGTGTGTTGCTCAATAATTTTTCTTGTTTCAGTATTCGAGTGACTTCACGAACTACTGCATCAATCGAGTCCATGATATCTACCTTACCTTGATAGTATTCATTAATTTCATCTTTGATCAATGGGTAATGCGTGCACGCCAATAAGAGTACGTCAATATTTTGCATGACCGGCTGACTCAAATAACTATCAATCACACTTTGAGTGATATTACCATTATAAAATCCTTCCTCTATCATCGGTGCTAGCAGTGGTGTTGCCAGTTGATGAACGTTTGCCTGTAAATTGAGTGAATTGATTTTATTTTTATAAACAGATGAATTAATTGTCGCTTTGGTAGCAATAACACCTATATTATGGTAGCCACTTTTAACTACTTCCATGACCAGAGGATCTACCACATTGACAAAAGGTACCTTACCTCCAAAAAAATCAACCAGCACGTCATAAGCAGCCGAAGATGCTGAATTACATGCAATGACAATCATCTTGCAATTTTGCTCCAGCAGAAACTTACTGATACGCAGACAATAGTAACGGATAGCATCAGCAGATTTGTCACCATACGGCATGTGTACCGTATCCCCAAAGTAAATTAATTTTTCATTAGGCAAAAAACGATGAATGGCATTGGCGACCGTTAGTCCACCAATACCACTATCAAATATTCCTATGGGTTGGTCAGGGGTACTCAATGGAACAGAATTACTCTTTTATTCCAAGCTTTGCCTTCACAAGTGATGTTACGTTAGCTGTGGAATCTGCATAGAGTACTAGACCTTGACTAGAGTCAAAGATGTAAAGAAACTGGTTTTCAGCAGCTACATCTTTGATGGCCTTTTCCACTTTTTCATGGATGGGTGCTAGCAATTCTTCGCTTTTGCTGACCATAGTTTTTTGACTAGTCTGATCAAACTCCATGATTTTTTGCTCCTCAGCTTTCAGATCATTAGCTTGCTTTTCAGCCTCTATAGGTGATAATTCGCCCTTAGCTTGCTTTTGTTGAAATTCTTGATATTTAATTTGCAGTTGGCGGACCATCTCCTCACCTTTCTTTTTAAACATATCCTTCATCACATCCAGGTCAGAATTTGCTTGTTTAATTTCAGGCAGTTGAACATAAATTTCTTGGAGATTGACATAACCCATCTTCTGAGCATGTGCTACCAATGAAGAAAAAACCATAACTGCTATTAAAATAAAATTGCGTTTCATCTCTTAATTTAAGTTGATTTTTGTTAAAATGAGTACTATTTACTTGATATTCAATTTCTTTTTGATATCAGCTGTTTTGTCATATTCAGGATTAGAAAATAAAAGGCCGGTAGCGCCACCTTTATCAAAGATGATATCGTAACCACGCTCAGCGGCATAGCTTTCCAGTGCTGCAAATACTTTTTCCTGAATAGGTGCCACCATCTCCTGGCGCTTTTTGAATAAAGCACCTTCAGGTCCAAATTTATTTTTCTGCATATCCCTCACTTCTTCTTCCTTCTTCACTATCTCGTTTTCTCTTTTGACTTTATCTTCATTGCTTAATAACACTTGCTCTGCTTGAAATTTATTGTACATACTCTTGACAGCGTCAAACTCTTGTGCAATCTGTTGTCTCCATTCTGCAGCAACTCTATCCAACTCTTGTTGAGCCTTCTCATATTCAGGCATGGAAGACAATACTTCGTTGATATCTACCAAAGCAATTTTTTGAGCTTCAGCAAAATTGAAAGCACCCATCAGAAAGGCTGCTACTATCAATACATTTTTAATTTTCATTATTAAAATTTTTAAATGGTTTTAAAAAATTTCGCCAAAATTAAGACTTTTATGGTTTTTAACGGCTTTATTCCGGTATAAATTATTGCCAGCACTATGAAAATGAATGTTTTTTAAAATTAAAATTTACAATTTTTGCATTTCAATCTCATTCATACTTACATTAAAGACATACATTCTACACAAAAAGTTACCATTTAACCCTCGTTTTTGAATGCCAATAAGACAATACTATACTGAATATCAAATTGTTATAATTACCTATTCAGTATTTTGGGCTGATATTTAACGATAGTTTAACGATAAAATTCACCTAAGTGCCATTTTTATAAGCTTCCATTAAAGTCCTCAAATCATTCTATCTTGAGGTATATGAACAAAAATCAAAGCACTTGAGCAATTCGAATATTTGAGTTAACTTTGCCCATCACGCTAAAAAAGTAGAAATGAAACAATTCGTTATAGATGGTGCACCTATCACTCCAGAAATGGTGACTACTGCCGCCAAAGAAAGACACCACGTGGTATTAAGTGAAAATGTCATCCAAAAACTTAGGAATAACCGTCAGTATCTTGACAACAAACTAGCCGATCCATCTACTGTGATCTACGGCATCAACACGGGTTTTGGGTCACTTTGCAACGTGCGTGTGAGTGATGAAAACCTAGGCAAGCTACAAGAAAATCTGGTGGTATCGCACGCATGCGGCATGGGCGAAAAAGTACCATATGAGATATGCCGTCTTATTCTTTTGCTCAAGATCATCAATCTATCGCACGGCGTATCAGGTGTTCGAGCTGAACTAGTACAGAAAATGACCGATTTATACAATGCGGACATCATTCCGGTGATTTACCAACAGGGATCTCTAGGCGCTTCTGGCGATCTAGCACCTCTGGCACACCTCAGTTTGTTGCTACTCGGCAAAGGTAAGGCGTGGTTTCAAAATGAGGAAGTAGAGACTCAGCTAGCACTAGAAAAAACGGGTATCCAGGCAATGACATTAAAGTCCAAAGAAGGTCTGGCATTGCTCAATGGCACTCAGTTTTCTCTTGCTTATGCAACCCATATTATCACTCAAGCTAAACAGTTATTTCATTTGGCTAATAAAATCGGAGCTTTGTCTATGGATGCCTACATCTGCGACATCTCTCCTTGCCACCATCTACTCCATGATGTACGGCCGCACAAAGGTCAGCTCACCACCGCTGCGGAACTATGGGAATATCTCGATGGCAGTCAGATCAGAGACATGGATAAGCAGAGTGTTCAGGATCCGTACTCTTTTCGCTGTATTCCGCAAGTACATGGTGCAACATATCATGCAATTGGCCATGCTGAAGAGATCATTTATACCGAGATCAATTCTACTACAGATAATCCTATGGTATTTGACGAAGCAGATAAGGTACTGAGTGGCGGTAATTTCCATGCGCAACCACTTGCTTTAGTCCTCGATTATCTGGCTATCGCTATGGCTGAACTCGGTAATATATCCGAACGTAGAGTTTATCAACTCATCAATGGAGATCGTGGACTTCCGGCATTTCTCACTAAATATCCTGGTTTAGACTCCGGATTTATGATCGTGCAATACACAGCTGCTTCTATCGTCAGCCAAAGCAAGCAATATTGTACACCTGCATCCATTGATTCTATTGTTTCAAGTAAAGGTCAGGAAGATCATGTCAGTATGGCTGCTAATGCAGCTACTAAGTGTCACAAAGTCTTGGAAAATTTGATCTCAATTATGGGTATCGAACTCTTGACTGCTGGCCAGGCTTTTGAATTCAGACGACCCTACAAAACTAGCACGCACTTAGAAGGCATGCTCGCTGAGCTCAGATCAGTAGTGCCACCACTGGAAGAAGACCGCATTATGCACAATGATATGATCGCTGCCGCTCGCCTAGTTAGAAAGTGGATTGATTAATTGTTGAGGTGGTTGGGTGGTTGGGTTGTTGGGTGATTGGGTTGTTAGGTGGTTGGCATGTTAGGTGGTTAGGAGGTTGGCATGTTAAGTGGTGAAATTGTGGAGTTGTCGATTTGTCAATTTGTGAAGTTGTTGGGTTATGGATTTGTAGGATAATGGGAAAATGGTGATATATAGAAATACATGACTGCGATGTGGTCCAATGCTTATCGCAATGGTGGTGGTAGAGGGTATTTCTTATCCTAAAATAGGTTTACACTAAATCGTCTAAAAATTTCTTTAGAAGGTAAGTTAGATCAGTCATCCATATATCTACACTGAGCCTTCCGAAGCTTCTTCTGATATGGAAAATATCATTTGGAAACGGTCAAGACCTAGCATAACGGGCATTTTTTAAATATTTTCTTTGCATCATGAAGTTATAATTATTTTGTGTAATTTTGCCTATAATCTTGATAATATTTTCACAGATTGACGTTGGTTGTGATTTTTCCATATACTCTATTACAAAAAACAATCAATTAAAATTCAAAAATAGTTGCACATTCGGACAACTTTTTGTAACTTTGTATAGTTATGAGTGACAACAAAGTCAGAACAATAATCTTATATAAAAATTATTTTACAGACTTTTTTAAGGAGCAAAGGCCGAAGGTAAAAGAAAAAATTGTGTGGACTTTCAAACTAATTGAAACCATACAACAAATTCCATCTGACTATTTGGAACATATTGAAGGAACGGACGGACTTTATGAAATAAGAGTGAAACTTGGAAGCGATATTTTTCGGATTTTCTGTTTTTTTGACGAAGGAAAGATTGTCGTTTTAGCAAATGGATTTCAAAAGAAAACACAAAAGACACGGAAAACAGAAATTGAAAAAGCATTAAAAATCAAGAAAGAATATGAAAGCGAGAAATAACATAATAACACTAGACCAGTTCATTGACGAAGAATATGGCAAGAAAGGAACAACGAAAAGAGACAAGTTTGAGAAAGGCTACGAAGCGTTTAAGCTTGGGTTTCTCATTCAACAAGCCAGACTTAAAAAAGGAATGACACAGCAACAACTTGCAGAAAAGATTGGAACTAATAAGGGATACATATCCAAAATTGAAAATAACATTAAAGAAGTACGCATCTCCACTCTTCAAAAAATTGTTGAAGTTGGACTTGGAGGACATCTTGAACTTTCTATAAAACTGTAATGATAAATAAAACTACAACAAACAAATTGGCAAGAGAGCAGTTGAACGCTTGTAATTCTATTCAACTTCTATGTTAAAGCCGCTCCCTCGCCAAATTGCTAACCGTAGGTGGCAACCTTTAAAACAGCAATGTATGAAACAAATAATTTTTACTTTATTATTTTTTGCGCTTAGCTCTTGTTATCAAAACAAAAAAACAAGACACTTACGAAAGCTATGGCTCTAGCAATTCAAATGACTATATTCAATCTGATAACAACTATCATACAGATCCAAATTTTGAATATGAATATCGCACAGGCAATTCAGGTAATTATGAATACAATTACGACATTTCAGGTTGGGATGAAAATGGGAACAGTGTTTATGGAAACATTGACATACAAGGAAAGTATGGAAGCGGTTATATATTGGATGAAGACGGAAACGAAAAGTATATTGATGTTGAATGGGTTGACTATGGAGTTTTAGAAGGAACGGACGAAGATGGAAATTCTTATGAATTTGAAGTTGATGAATAATTGGCATCTACTATCATCGATAACCAGTGCACAACTACCATTTTTCAGAAAAACAGCTCAATAACAAGTTTTTTACACAGAACTAATGCATTGCAAAATCCTTCCTTTGCATAAAGCCATATGCACCTTTTTACTTGGATAAACTAAGATTGACACTTTTTGCTTGTTGTATTTAATGTTTTACTTATTTTTGTAGGCATTGTGCAACAGCCACATTCCAGAATGCCTGCTATTGTAATGGTGGTTTGGGAAGTGAGGGATGTTGTCGGCAAATGCTAAAACAGACCTCGTGGAAAAATTGTAACTTTGAATTTTAATAAGTGAATAATGAAAATTTCAAAAAAAATATAGAACAAATCAAAGGACTCTGCAAAGAATTTAGAGTTAAGCACGTTTCGGTTTTTGGTTCTGTACTGACTGATAACTTTTCTTCAGATTCCGACATAGACTTTGTGATTGACTTTGACGAAGATGACCCTATAAAATATACCGATTTGTATTTTCAATTTAAGGATAAATTAGAACAAATTTTAAACCGACAAATTGACTTAATAGAAGAACGAGGAATAAGAAATTCATTTTTTAGAAAGGAAATTGACGAGTCAAAAGTGGTGATTTATGAATAACAAAGTAAATGCTTGGCTTGAAGACATATTGAGATCGATAGACGAGATTTTTGAATTTTTACCAGAAAAGAGAGACTTTTTTGAGTTTCAAAAGGACTTAAAAACAAAAAAAGCAATTGAACGAAATATTGAGATTATCGGAGAGGCGATAAATAGGATAACGAACTACAAAAACGCTGAAATTAAAATCCAAAATGCAAGACAGATAATAGGGACGAGAAATAGAATTGCTCACGAATATGATAATATTTCTGACGAAGTTATTTGGACAATTATTGTAAGAGAACAGCCAAAACTGAAAGAAGAAATAATAAGACAAAGATAATGAAGTTCTCGCCACAACATCGATACCCAGTGCACAACTGCCGTTTTCACAAAAATAGCTATAAAAACAGCCGTTTTAGCCGTGTTTTAAACGATGTTAAATTTTTAGTTTAATTACAGAATCTTTTAATTAATGTGGCTTAAAATCGAGTTTTTAGGTATGTACAATAACATGCGTAATGTTTAATTATCGATACACATAAGCTCAGTATAGTCCGCTTCTTCAGACACGTCTATGATGCCCAATAAATCTCAAACAACCAGCCCATACCATAATTTTATGGAGACAAGCTCAATGATGACAAAGCAATTGCCTTATGGTTTTTTGTACAATAAGTTATTTTACTTATAATCTGCCTTCATCAGCAAAACTATAATATTTATTGTCGCCAATGATAATATGGTCTAACACTTTCATGTCCACAAGTTCTGCAGCATCTTTGATCTTTTGTGTGATCATAATATCTTCCCTTGATGGTGTCAAATTACCGGACGGGTGATTGTGACCCAGTATGATGGATGATGCCAGATGCTCAATGGCACTTTTCAGGATGATTTTAGGATCTACAACGACACTAGATGTTCCACCACGTCCTATAAATTCCATCTTTATCACTTTATTAGACCGGCTGCAAAAAACTACCCAGAACTCCTCATGAGGTCGATCTGCTAGCTTCGTATTCAACAGGTGAAAAGCATCAATACTGGACTTTATTACCATTTTAGGCACTGCCTCTGATTGCTGCCTTCTGATACCGAGCTCCAGTGCTGCGACGATCGTAATTGCCTTTGCCTCACCGATGCCCTTATATCGTTTGATCAACTCTTTGACACCCACCTTTCCCAGTTCGAAAAGATTATTATCATAATCTGAAAGTATCCTCTTACTCAGATCTACTGCCGATTCTCCTCTGGATCCCGAACCGATCAATATAGCCAGTAGTTCAGCATCGCTGAGGTGTTGCCTGCCTCTGGCTAGCAGTTTCTCTCTCGGTCGGTCATCTTCAGACCATGATTTGATGCTGGTGTAATCGGCCATTTCTAATTCAATAATATAGGTTGATTCTCGATTATTATCGGAGTTTATACAAGATGGAGTGCTTGATCCAGGTCAGCAATGAGGTCATCGATATCCTCGATACCTACACTCAGCCGTATCAACGAATCAGTCAGTCCTACTTTCAGTCGTTCTGCTCTCGGAATAGAAGCATGGGTCATGCTGGCAGGATGTCCGATCAACGACTCTACACCACCGAGTGATTCGGCCAGTGAAAAATAGTGGGTATTGCTCAGCACAGTTCTCGCACTTTCTTCATTATTGGCCACCAGATCAAATGAGACCATACCTCCATACATCTTCATTTGCTTTTTGGCTACTTCATGTCCTGGATGGTTAGCAAATCCCGGATAGTACACCTTAGATACTTTAGGATGGTCAGCAAGAAATGAAGCTATCTTTGCCGCATTTTCGCAGGCGCGCTCTACCCTAATATGTAGTGTCTTGATACCTCTCAGTATAAGAAAGCAATCTTGTGGCCCCGGCACTGCTCCGGCTGCATTCTGTATGAAACGTATCTGGGATGCAATATCGTCATTATTAGTGATGACCACGCCGTGGATAACATCAGAGTGCCCGCCTAGATACTTTGTTGCCGAATGAATAACCACATCGGCTCCCAGATCCAGTGGGTTTTGCAAATAGGGCGAGGCAAAGGTATTATCTACAACAACGGTGATATTTCTGTCTTTTACAAAATCACACACCGCTTGTATATCGATGATATTCAACATGGGATTGGTCGGTGTTTCTACCCAGATCATCCGAGTTTTATCGGTGATTAACGCACTGAGTTTGTTAATATCACTGATACCGGCAAACTGAAATTGGATACCGTACTTACCAAAAACCTTAGTCATCAATCGGTAAGATCCTCCGTACAAATCATCAGTAGCTATCACTTCATCTCCGGGATGCAGTGTCTTCAAAATGCTGTCCATGGCAGCCAGTCCACTGGCAAAACAAATCGCTTCCTTGCCATTTTCAAGGGCAGCGAGGTTTTTCTCAAGTACGCTTCGTGTCGGATTTTGCGTACGAGCATACTCGTATCCTTTATGCACCCCAGGAGCTGCCTGCACATAAGTCGAAGTCTGAAAAATCGGTGTCATAATGGCACCTGTACTAGGGTCAGGCTCGATACCTGCATGTATTACTTTAGTATTGAATTTCATTTTATTAAGTGTTATACTTTTGTGATGTGCAAAGGTACATTTTTATTTATCTCTTTCAAATTCAAAATAGGATATAACATTGGTGGTTGCTCCTACGTTATAGGAAAATAAACCGGGTACATATGTCCATTTTGAAAGACATCGAACATTTAGTAGAAGCTGGGTTAATAACGGAAGAACAGGCTGTGGCCATTCGCCAATACTACCAAAACAACACTGGCCCTAAATACAACACACTTATGCTGCTATTTGCTAGTATCGGTGCACTGCTCATTGGTATGGCTATCATCTTGATTATTGCACACAACTGGGATCAAATGAGCCGTACTGCTCGTTTGATACTTGCGTTTACACCATTAGTCATCAGTCAGTTGTTAGCGCTTTATACACTAGTCAAAAAGCCGGAAAGCCAGGTATGGCGTGAGGCCACCTCTATTTTGCTTTTTTTTGGTATAGGCGCTTGTCTGGCGTTGACCGCTCAAATTTACAATATCGAAGATGCTGAAGGTATGTTTCAGATTTACTGGTTGATCCTGAGCATTCCTATAGTATATGTGATGCAATCGGCTAGTGTCTCATTGCTCTCATTTATGACGTTGATATATTACTGTATGGCAAATGGATTACCACACAACAATGAACCGGCATTTGTCTATTTCCTCGTCTTCTTCTTGAGTTTAATGCCTTTTTATATTCGGCTCATCCAAACTCAACCTTCATCCAACACCACATATATTCATCACTGGTTTATAGCTTTAACCCTACTGCCCGGCACAGCCCAAATCACCCATCAAGTACCTGAAGCATTGACTTTGACCTATTTTGCATTATTTATGCTTCTATACAATCTGGGCAAAAGTCGTTATTTTTCAGCCTTACCTACCCGTGTAAATGCGTATTATGTACTGGGACTACTTGGGATAATCATTCTACTTATCGCATTTAGTTTTGAAGATGTATGGTTTGATTTTGACAGATCTAAGTTGCTACTGTCAAGAGAAAGCTTGTTGACACTTGCCTATTTTATTGGTGCCATGGTGTTGTATTTCTTGCATCAAAAATTCAAGATTGAGGACTTACTGGATATGTTTCTTGTCTTCATTCCATTTGCTATCATCTTCTTACTGATAGGGGAATATCAATATATTCTCATCAACATTATCGTGCTAACTATGGGTATTTTATACATTCGGCGTGGTAGTACACAAGGCAAGCTATCGGTTATTAATTTGGGTCTAGTTATGGTATCTATCATCATCCTATCTCGGTTTTTTGACACCGATCTGTCCTACCTGGTCAAAGGTCTTGTTTTCGCATTGTTAGGTATCGGCTTTATCGTGGCCAATTATTTTATTGTTAAAAATCTATCGCGTGATGAAAAATAAACAGTGGGTCTATATCTCTTTTTTGCTGATGGCTATCTTGCAAATTTCATTGCCTCTTACCACAATCATCAATAAAAATCAAACGATGACTAGAGGCACTCTTTACAAGTTTAAAGTCAAACCGCTTGATCCTGCTCATCCATTTATCGGTAGGTATGTTGACCTTTCATTCGAACAAGATACGTTTAAACTAGACCAAGAAAACCTATATCAAAATGATCAAGTCATCTATATTGAGATAGTAAAAGATGATACTGGTTTTGCCAAAATACAATCCATAGCTACTACTCCTTTTGATCATACTCCTGATTACATCCGCGCTAAGGTCAGTTATGTCTCCGATCATACGCTTTACATCAAATATCCTTTTTCTCACTTTTATATGGAGGAAAGCAAGGCTCTATTGACGGAAGAAGAAGCCAGAAAGGCTATGCGTGACGCCAATTCAGTGGTATATGCGGAGGTGATGGTCATGAAGGGAGATGCCGTGATTAAGGATTTAAAGATCAACGAGATAAGTGTTGGTCATCATTAATGTGAAGACATAGGTATTCTCTTCCATTGCATTATGATGCACAATACATAAAAATAATTGTATTCTATAGAGGTTAAGGTCGTTTAATGAACTTTTGTATCTTTATATCCAATGATGATGGATCAGAAGAGTATATCAGTTAAAAACAAACGTCATCTGCAATCCTCTTTTGCTGCAACTTAAGTATCAATCCTTTCATATTTGAACTTTCACTACTATAGCGCTATTTATATGTATAGCCAATTAGCAATATAACCGATTTTTTCATTTTAGTCATGTCAACATTAAAATTCGAAAATATATTTACGGATCAACTACCTGGAGATGCCTCTCACGTCAATGTACCTCGTCAGGTCAAAGGTGCCTGCTATTCCTTTGTAAAACCAAAAGGTATGGCTGCCCCAAAGATGATACTGTACAATCAGGAGCTTGCTAAAGCGCTGAATATTTCTGACGCGTATTGTCGTTCAAAAGAATTTCTAGACATCATGGCCGGCAATTCGATTGCACCCAATAGCCATCCCTATGCTATGTGTTACGGAGGTCATCAATTTGGTCACTGGGCAGGACAACTTGGCGATGGCCGTGCGATCAATCTCGGCGAAGTCCTAGTAAAAGATGGATTCCAGACCTTACAGCTCAAAGGCGCAGGACCGACACCTTATTCACGTACTGCGGATGGACTGGCTGTACTCCGGTCATCTATCAGGGAGTTTTTGTGTAGCGAAGCCATGTATGATCTAGGCGTCCCTACCACACGTGCATTGTCACTGCTGCTGACAGGCGAAGAAGTCCTCAGAGATGTTATGTACGATGGTCATGCTGCTTTTGAAAAAGGAGCCGTGATTTGTCGTACAGCACCGTCTTTTATACGGTTTGGCAGCTTTGAAATCTTGGCTTCGCAGGGTGATACAGCTAGTTTGCACAAGCTAGCAGATTATACAATTGAGCACCATTATCCACACCTAAAGGATGTTAAAAACAAATATCTGGAACTTTTCAGGGTGGTTGCTGATAAAACTTGTGAAATGATCGTACACTGGCAGAGGGTCGGCTTCGTACACGGTGTGATGAATACTGACAATATGTCCATCATAGGACTGACGATAGATTATGGACCCTACGGGTGGATTGATAATTTTGACCCTGACTGGACACCTAATACTACAGACTTGCCTGGTCGCAGATATCGTTTCGGTAATCAACCTATCGTGGCACAATGGAATCTCACTAAACTAGCTTCTGCTCTATATCTGCTGATCGGCAAAGAGCATGAAGAAGCGCTTAAAAACATCATCGTGGATTTTCAGACTCAATATTTGTCACGTTATCAAGCCATGATGGCCAGTAAACTTGGCTTTGATCACCTCCAGGATGGTGATGAAAAAATCATCGCTGACCTCAATCATATCTTGCAAACGTGCAATCTAGACATGACGATATTTTTTAGGACGCTGGCTGATATTAAAAGTGATACGGACATTCATCAAGCCGTACAACGATTGACACCTGCGATGTATAACGAGGATATGACCGACCATGAGAAAGCTGTACTCAGTAACTGGATAGGTCGTTATACAGAAAGACTCCAATCCATATCATGGTCAGATACAGAACGCGTCAAACAAATGAATAGTGTCAATCCACGGTATGTACTCAGAAATTATATGGCACAACTGGCTATTGAGTCTGCTGATAATGAAGATTATGCACTACTCAATGAGATCTATGAAATGCTCAAGCATCCTTATGACGAACAGCCCGAGTATGACAGATGGTATGCACGACGGCCGGATTGGGCAGTCAATAAAGTTGGAAGCTCGATGCTTTCATGTAGTTCGTAGTAAATACGTATATATGTTACGGCAATTCTTCACCAATTTTAAAAGCCGGAGATCCACCCTTCTGGTATAAAAATCCAAAATAGCGATATTGCAAAGCTACAATGTCAGCTTTGGTATTACCGCTGTGGCCTTCAGGTGTTTTGACTTGTAAGACTACATTTTGAAGTCGATTATTGTCAAAAAAGGTAGAACCTTCATAGCTCAAAGCAATATTATAGTCAGCTAATTTTTGCTGTATATCTTTCAACTCGTCTTTTGTGGTCTGATGGGAGATTTTCATTAAAGCATAACCATCTCTCACTTCTAAAACAGTGGGCAAGTCCTTGGGCTGGCAAGATGCCAAAATCAAGACCATGATTGCAAATAAAACATTTTTCATACGAAACTTTCAATATTTTGGGCAAGATAAAGAATATTGTAACAAACCCATAGTCTTGTGAATACTAAAACAACATTCACTATTATGTTATCAAATACTCGAATACCTTACGTATCTATGTGTATCGTATCAATTACAATTGATAATTAAAGCAAAAATCATAAAAATCAACACGCCAAAAAACCAGGTATATTGTAGCCACTTGCTTTGAATACGCTTGTCAGATTCGCCAAGAGATTGTGAAATCAACCAACTATGCAAAAACATCAGTGAAAGTGGTAAAATAGACATCCAAATATTTCTTACTACGAATGCCCAAATCAGTGTTGCTACTGCTAAAATGAGTACGATAATTCTTAGGTTTTTGTTCATATCTTTTGAATTCAAAATTTATTAAAAAATACGTATTTATTTTGGAAATGCCAAATATAGTAATAATTGTATAAAACCTATTCTTTACATCACTATTTTAACCGAAAGTAACACCTCTAAGATCAAAACAAAACTTATGATGGACATCCACCCTATAATTAAGATATTAGTCAGTGTATTCTTCAATCATGGGTATAATATTATTACACTGACTAGCTTGTTTTGTTCAATAGAAATGCGCTTTGGTACATCCAATTATACATCTGATTTTCCCAAATCACCATCAAAGTAACAACAGAATCAAAACCTATCACTGGAACACATCAAGATATGCTGAGTCATCGATACTTCCTACTTGACATTGAACGCTTCTTTCATGATTTGCAATTGTTGCTCATCATGGATCTTTTTAAATCCTGTAGAAGGCGAAGCGCTGCTCTTTCTTGAAATCAGTTCTAAAGGATCACGTCTGAAGTAATTCATCAGATAATTCCAAGCGCCCATATTTTCAGGTTCTTCCTGTACCCAATACAACTCAGCCTTACCATACTGCTTAATGATATCACGGATTTCTTTTTCCGGTAGAGGATACAATTGTTCGACACGCACTATTGCTACATCTTTGATCTCATTATTGCGTCTGAAGTCAAGCAAATCATAATAAATCTTTCCGCTACAAAAGAGCACGCGCTTTGCTTTTTTGACCTCTGTATCCGGGATGACCTCCAAGAATTTTGTCTTGCCAACCATATCTGTAATATCACTCACACACTCCGGATGGCGCAACAGTGATTTTGGCGACATATGTATCAGTGGTTTTCTATAAGGCATCGCCAGTTGTCGGCGTATCATGTGAAAATAATTGGCCGGTGTTGTGACATTACAAACAATCATATTGAAATCGCCACATAACTGTAAAAATCGCTCCAATCTTCCACTAGAATGCTCCGGTCCTTGACCTTCAAGACCGTGTGGTAGTAAGACGACTAAGCCACTCATCCTCTGCCATTTGCTTTCACCCGCACTAATAAATTGATCGACAACTATCTGAGCACCATTATAAAAATCACCAAACTGTGCCTCCCAAATTGCAAGGTGGTCAGGTGAGGCTAGCGAATATCCGTACTCAAACCCAAGTACTGCATACTCTGACAATAATGAATTATAGATCATAAATCTTCCACTCTTATCCGTCATATGATCCAGCCTATTGTAAGGTGCATTGGTCTTTTCATCAAAAAATACAGCATGACGATGAGAAAAAGTACCTCGCTGTACATCTTGACCACTCATACGCACATTTTTACCATCTAGTAATAATGTACCATAAGAAAGCAATTCGCCAAAAGCCCAGTCCACTTTACCCTGATCTAAGAGTGTCTGCTTTCCTTTCTGCAATCTCTTCACTTTTGAGTTAGGGGTAAATCCCTCAGGGATCGTCATCAGATGCTTCAAAATGAAATCAATTTGCTTCCGTTCCACTCCTGTGTTCGGTGTCGTCATCTTGTTGACATCTAGCGTTTTGGTCAGTGATCTCCATTGCTGCTCCGGCTCTTGATATTTGTATGGCAATTCATGCTGCTTGACCATATCCAGTCGCTCCTGTAACTTTGCCCAGAACTGATCTTCGAGCTGTTGGCCTATCTCAGCTGTCACATCACCTCTTTCTATCAACTTAGCCAGATATATTTCTCTAGGATCCTTGTGTTTTTCTATCAAGTTGTACATGGTAGGCTGCGTAAACTTAGGATCATCACCCTCGTTATGTCCATGTCTCCGATAACATACCATATCAATGAACACGTCACAGTTGAATTGTTGACGATATTCCAGCGCCAGTTCTGATACAAATACCACTGCCTCGGGATCGTCACCATTGACATGAAATATTGGCGCCTGAACAAGATAACCAGCTGCTGTACAATAAGTGGATGATCTTGCATCATCATAGTCGGTGGTAAATCCTATCTGATTATTAGTCACAAAATGTATGCTTCCGCCTGTATAATAACCTTCTAGCTGACTCATCTGAGTGGTCTCGTAAACGACACCCTGGCCTGCTACTGCACTATCGCCATGGATGAGCACCGGAAGTATTCTATCATAATCACTAAGATATAGTACATCAGCCTTAGCTCGGGAGAAACCTTCCAATACAGGATCTACAGCTTCAAGATGGGATGGATTAGGTACCAGCTTCAGATGCATAAGTTTACCAGATGGTGCATGGATCTGAGACGAAAACCCAAGGTGGTACTTCACGTCTCCATCTCCAAAACTCTGATCCAGAATCGCCGTACCTTCAAATTCGTTAAATATCTGATCATAGGTCTTGCCCATAATATTAGCTAGAACATTAAGACGTCCTCGGTGTGCCATGCCCATGATGACTTCTTCTACTTTGTCCTCTGCTCCTTTGTTGATGATGGCATCCAGTGCAGCGATAGTCGTCTCTCCACCTTCAAGTGAAAATCTTTTCTGACCAATATATTTTGTGTGTAAAAACTTCTCAAATATTACCGCATCATTTAGCCTGTCTAGAATTCTAATTTTTTTCTCTTTACTCAAGCCATAGCTATCATCCGTCGGTTGGTTTTCTATGCGATTTCTCAGCCATTCTCTTTTCTCTTGATCTTCAATATGTACATACTCAAAACCGATATGACCACAATATATTTTCTGCAGTTTTGAGATGATCTCAGCAAGTGTTGCATTCTTTAGCCCGATAGTCTCACCTGCATTAAAACGCTGATGGAGATCTGCATCACTCAAGTCATAATCCGCTAGGCTCAGATGTGGTTTTCTGTCTTTTCTCGGTTTGAGAGGATTAGTCTTGGATAAAAGATGAGCACGTGATCTGTAGCCGTTGATGAGTGAAAGTACGTTTAATTCCTTATGTGAAAGACCTCCGGACACATCACTTCCGTTGAAACTGGCATCTGCACCATTTGTATTGAATTCAAACCCATCAAAAAACACTCTCCAGCCTTCATCGACAGAAGTCGGATCCTGCTGATAATTCTTATACAAAGATTCAATATAGGCAGGATGAGCATTAAAAACGTATGAATAATCTTTCATTATTTTATATATTTGACGAATGTAATTTTGATTTTATGAAATAATGTGCAAAGGTACGAAATTTACTACTTTGAAGCCATTTTAGGCCATCGATTTATGCTTTAATTGACAAATTTCAGACAAAATCGGTCTGAAAATGAAATATTTAGATTTTTTTTGCTCTGATTATTTTTTTTTAATCGAAAAGAATGTACTTTTGCACTCCATTTTAGAAATTTTTAGTTTTAAAATATAAATTTTATGGCACAACATAAGTCATCAAAAAAGAGAATCAGACAGGATATTAAAATCAGACTTCGCAACAGATATTACAAAAAAACTGCAAGAACGTCAATCGCAAAACTTAGAGCGATGACTGATAAAAAAGAAGCTGAAGTATTCCTGCCTAAGGTGATTAGTATGGTGGACAAACTGGCTAAAAGAAATACTTGGCACAAAAACAAGGCTTCTAACCTTAAGTCTAAGTTGACAAAGTACGTCAATAGCCTATAATGATTTAGGTAAAAGACCGATTAAAAAATATTGAGGTGAATACAGATAAGGTGTTCACCTTTTTTTGTTGTACGATATATGAATGAAAACTAAATGTATATATCCACTTATTTTTCCTATTTATCACGCAGTTAAGGCTCAGCTTATTTCATCACTTATGATTTGTATCATCATCAGTTTTTGATATAAATAATTGGCTTATCTTAGCTCGCACAAAATCAAAGATATGGCCAGCTTTAGAATTCGACCCAAATTTGAAACAACTAGTCCACTTACAATCGAAGAAATTATCGAAAAGGTTAAGGAAAAACTCAATGACAATATGCACCACCTTAATGGTCAGGCCATGCAGGACCATATCACCATCAGAGTCAATCCCAATCAACAACATTTCTGGTCACCGCAACTCAGCGTGCTGATGACTAGAGAACCGGAAGATTCAGAGACTAAAATTATCGGAGTTTACGGACCTATGCCCAATGTGTGGACGATTTTTGCACTATCTTACCTTGCTTTAAGTGTCTTATTCATATTCATTAGTATCATTGCTTTTTCGCAGCGAGCACTTGATCAAGATACAGCATTGATTTATGTCTTGCCACTGCTGATACTTATTGCTTTGACCATGTACATCAGCAGTCAGATGGGTCAAAAATTGGGTGCCCCTCAAACCTATGCCATTCATTATTTCTTTGAAGAAGTACTCGGAAAGCCACTACCGACTATTTAAAAAACTTCCGGTATTAAGTTTAAGATTTGAGCCTCGTCTTGAATGGCAACTTGAATAGGACTTGCCCAATAAGTCAAATATATAGCCCATTTGAAGTAAATCGCAACAGTTTTTCAACATCATGGTAATATGCAGTTGAAAATGCAGCTTAGCATTAGTGTATTGTAGTCCTTATTCTTATTTTTGCAGCATGAAAACGGATAAAGCCAAAATAGATTTGCTCAGAAGAGCATACGAGTTGATGAGCACAGCCAAGTGTATTACCGAAATTTATGAAGACAATTTTAAAGTAGTATCAAAATATGTCCATGCCACTTCACGTGGACACGAAGCCATTCAGATTGCGCTAGGCTTACAGCTGACACCTAAAGATTATCTGTCTGCTTATTATCGAGATGATGCAATGTTGCTAGCTATAGGAATGAAGCCCTATGACCTGATGCTTCAAGTACTGGCTAAGCGTGATGATCCGTTTTCTGGTGGTCGCACTTATTACAGCCATCCTAGCTTGAAAGATGACGACAAACCTAAAATACCTCATCAATCGTCAGCTACCGGCATGCAGGCGATTCCAACCACAGGCGTGGCCATGGGCGTACAGTACTTAGAGACAACTAAAATGAACAAGGATAATGGCGTTGTGACAGTCTGTTCTCTGGGCGATGCCTCTGTCACTGAAGGCGAAGTAGCAGAAGCTTTTCAAGTAGCAGCACATAAGCAGTTACCTATTCTGTATCTTGTGCAGGATAATGGTTGGGATATATCAGCTACAGCAGAAGAAACACGTGCCATGAATGCCTATGAATATGCCAAAGGGTTTCCTGGGATTGAGGCTATTACCATAGACGGAACTGATTTTCTAGAGTGTTACACAACATTAGAACAAGTCATTGCCACCATCAGAAAGGAAAGACGACCTTTTCTAGTACATGCACGAGTACCTTTACTCAATCACCATACTTCAGGTGTGCGTAAGGAATGGTACCGAACAGACTTGGAAGAGCATAAATCGCGAGATCCTTTTCCAAAATTACATCAGATGTTGCTTGACAATGGCATTACTGAAAAGGAACTGGATAAGATATACAAGATAGCTCAAAGCAAAGTAAAATCTGATTTAGAGCAAGCTATGGCAGCTCCAAACCCAACACCAGAGGATCTGTTTACCCACGATTTTGCTCCGACAGCGATAACCATAGAAAAAGGTGAAAGAGAACCTGCTAATACCGAAGAGAAGGTAATGGTGGACTCTGCATTGATAGCTATCCAAGAATTAATGGAAGATCATCCGGAATGTCTGCTATATGGTCAGGATGTAGGTGGACGATTAGGTGGCGTATTTAGAGAAGCCGCAACATTAGCTCAGAAATTTGGTGATCACCGCGTATTCAATACAGCCATCCAGGAAGCCTTTATCGTTGGTGGTACTGTAGGTATGTCTGCTGTGGGATTAAAACCCATTGTTGAAGTGCAGTTTGCAGACTATATATGGCCAGGTTTAAATCAACTTTTTACTGAAGTGAGTCGAAGTAGCTATCTGTCTAACGGAAAGTGGCCAGTCAGTATGATACTTAGGGTGCCTATCGGTGCCTATGGCAGTGGTGGTCCTTATCACAGCTCTAGTGTAGAGTCGGTTGTCACCAATATCAGAGGCATCAAAATAGCCTATCCAAGTAATGGTGCAGACATGAAAGGTCTGATGAAAGCCGCCTACTATGACCCTAACCCTGTAGTTATCTTCGAGCATAAAGGTCTTTACTGGAGTAAAGTTCCGGGCACAGACACAGCACGTCGCAGACTACCCGACAGAGATTATGTACTACCGTTTGGGATCGGAAATATGGTACAGGAAGCCAGAGTTTCTAATTCAGATAACAAAGTATTGATTGTAACCTATGGTATGGGTGTACACTGGGCTTTATCTTTAGATCAAAGCCTGAGAGATAAAGTAGGTATATTGGACCTGAGAACACTTTATCCTCTGGATGAAGAACTCATATTTGCCAAGTCTAAGGAATACAACCGCATTCTAGTACTCACAGAGGAACCAGTCAATAATAGTTTCGCTCAGAGTATTGCTGCCCGAATTCAACAAAATTGCTTTGAATACCTGGACGCACCAGTGACTACCTACGGCGCTGAAAACATGCCTGCCATACCACTCAATGAAACACTGGAGAAAACCATGCTCCCAAATGCGGCTAAAGTCAGTGAAGTGATAAAAAAGATCCTGGCATATTAACATATATAGCATCCACTACTCGTTAGTTTAGGTATATAACACAATCTTTTCAACCAAATAACTCATTTGGCTTTGTTACAAATGGAATTGATATAAAAATGCTATGAGGTTCGGAGGTTTTTACTAATACGAGTACAGAAATAGATATGAAATAGCATTTTCAAGTATAAAGTTCTTATGGGTAATTCAGGTTTAAACATTAAGATTCCTCAACAGATCATACTATAGTTCTTTATGATCAGGATGGGTTTTGCAAATAGTGGTTAGAGCAATCACTTAAATTGTCAAACTCATCAGTTCTATTACGGAGCTTAAGAGCATAAATCTGATTATCGTTAACTTTCTAAATCTTCCTCATAACTTTATCGTCTCCCAAACTGCCTATCCAACTTTTCCCGTTCTGTTTTACGCTCATGATATATTGACATTAGGGAGAATTATACCTAAAAAATCAAAACACTGATTTGCTACACAAAGATGTGCAATAAAAAAGGAAGCGCTGACAATGCTTCATATAATCATCCATCCAACTCAAGGATTCTGATCTACTTCACATTCACTCTACCTGTTGCCGTACGTGCATAGATCTCACCATTGTACATGTGTTCACAACTAACAGCTGGAAGATAGAAATCTCCCGAGAACGCAGCTTTTGCTTTGAAATTAAAGATTTTCTTCTCACCAGGTTTTAACTTGAAAAAAGTATAAACTCGGTCATCACGAAAATCCTGATAATTAAAGTTCTGCTTATTGTCCACGACCTTACTCTCATAAATCCGTGGATTGATTAGCTCCCAGCCTGAAGGCATTTTGACGTTAAGTGCAAGATGTCCAGCCTCCACTGCATTAGGATTCTCTACTGCAACAGACATCACTATATCATCACCTAGCTGAATACCGCTGAGACCGGCTGTATTGCGAGTATTATTAAAGAAGTCGGTATGAATCTCGAGGTTTTGCTGAGTAGCTGGTTTTACGATCTGATTATCAATATATCGGGATATCTGATATACATAAAGTTTGCCTTTTCCATCATTTTTGATTTTCAACGGCTTGCCCATATCTGCTTTATTTATACTGATGGTCTTAGGTTTGAATGACGAATGACGGTAAGACTGCTTGCCAGCTGAGCTTCCTGTTATAGAATAATCCACATCTTTAAATACACTCATGTCTCCTTTATAATAATTGTACGCAGCTATGAAGGCATAACCTTTAGTCTGTGTACTCACCCAGTTTTGAGTATTCAGGATGTCAACCATTTGATTATAATAGAGTTCCATTTTCTCTCTGTCTGTATCGAGATAACTCAACACCTCTACGATAATCGCCCAGTCTCGGCCTTTATCTCCAAAACAATCAATTGACCAATGATCAGAATAATCCTTTTGCAGGTTTTCCGCTTTGCTCATCAGTTCTGACGCTTTAGAATCATAACCATTCAGTTTAAAACTACCGGCAAGCAGCCACCAGGTCAGTGGATTGACAGAATTATTGGATGAAACAAATCGGTTCAAAGCTGATCTGGGCGCTTTGCCGGCTTTAGCTAAAACAAATAGGCGATATGCCTGAACGAGTGATTCGTATTCATACACATATTCAGTTGATGTTTCACTCAAACTCCAGTTATTAGCTACGGTGGTATGTGCAGCGATCCAGGTATCCAGCATATCATTATTATTGCTCAGCTGCCCTAATCTTTTCATTTCTGTCAATAGGTTGCCAGCATATATATCTGACCAGGCATGATAATAATCACTTTCCCAGTATTTGAATTTACCGTCCGGTCGCTGTAACTTTCTAATCTTTTCTAGGCTAATCTTTAAGTTGTCCTTAAGGCGAACATGGTCCGCAGGATCCAGTTCAATCACTTTATCTATATAAAGCAAGCTAAATGCTCGTGAAGAAATCTGCTCTACACATCCGTATGGATAATCTATCAGATCTGCCGCATACTCTACAAAATTAGGCATTTTAATCCCTGATATAATCAGTTTTGATGTAAATACCTCAGGATAACCTGTGACCTTTGCTGTTACTGTCTGGGATTGATTAGATTCGATGATATACTTGGCTACAGACGACTCGTAAGCATTCGGGTAATTGACAAAAAGGTCTGTATTTTCACTCATACTCTTATTGCCGGACTTGACCTCAAGGTTAATCGGAAGTTTGCCGGTTGTATTTTGTACTTCAACATTGTAAAAGTGAGTGATTTGGTCCTTGCTTGAAAAAGTGAGTGATGAGCTAGCGGTGAAGCCTTTGGCTCTACTTGCATCTACGTTTGCAGTAAGCGTGGCATGGGTAATTGATTTATCATCTCTAAATACACTCACCGGAATCTTAATCTTATCACTGACATTCAGACTTCGCGGCAATTGAGACTGGATCATCAGTGCATTCTTGACGGTTATGAGTTTTTCCAGCTTACCAAAGTTGGTGCTATTACAAGCTACTACCATCATTCTGACCTTCCCTACATATCCAGGCATGTATATCCTATGAGTATTTTTTCCACCTTTATCCACTTTAAATGGACCGAGATGCATCGTCACTGGTTTAAACCGATTGATTTCAGCAATCGCATCGGGATTGTACACATCATCACCCCCGATGGATATGATACCAGCAAATTTTCCTCTGAAGTAAGACATCAAATACTGATAAACATCCCATGTCTTGACCAGTAATGGGTACTTACCATTGAAATGTTTCACAGGATCAGGAGTGGCAAATCCAGTCAAATTCAGTAAGCCTTCGTCCACGATTGCGATAGTATATTCCATCGGCTGGCCAGTCTGTTCACTGACTGTAAAGGTGTATGCCTTATTCGATTCTAAGTTATTGGGCACATTCGTCACTGGTGTCAATGGTGGTGTCCGACCATTCATCTTGACATACTTTATACCGTACATACGAAGCGGTAGATCATTATTTTCTTGCTTGTACTTTTGCATTATGGTAATGTGAATATATGCATTAGGAGCCCAGTTTTCATCTGTTTCCAGAGTGACCGTACTCGTCGTCTCTGACAAATTGGCCCACTGCATTTTAATGACCTTATTGCCTCGCTCTATACTGATGAGGGCTCTTGCATCAACAATGCCTGGTAATACAACCTGAATGGGATCGCCTGCCTGGTATATTTCTTTGTCGGTTTGAAATTCTACAATATAAGGTTGTTTTCCCGGTATCATCGTACGACCATCATACACTGAAAACACCTCTGATGCCATATGTCCTGATGCTTCGTCTATCACTTCTATCATATAAGCACCAGGTGACAGTTTCCCTTTAGGAAATGATACTTGCGTTTTTCCGGTTAAAACTATTTCCTTCTCCTCAACTATTTCCCACTGATCTTCATTCATATAATTACCTGCACTTCCTAGATTATATTTGTCTATCCACCATGTCTGATTATTTTTAATAACTCTATATGTAGCTTTACTTTGGGAAGGGAGCAGCTTTCCTTTATTATTGACATTGATCACTGAAATACGAATATTTTCATCCAATGTGTAATTACCGCTCCACCCTGAACCTTGACTTGCCATCAATCCTACATAGGTTTTCAATGGTGATACGATTACAGATTTCCCTTCCTTACTGGTGCCTCCATCAGCCAGTGTGGTTTCAGTATCGATATACAGTTTAAAAGGACCATTCACTTCCTTCAGTGATTTTCCAAACTTAAAACGACCATTTCCATTTCCATCTGTGGTCAGTGCATACAGGTCTATAAAATCTTGAAAGGGCTTAAAATATGCATCAAAACGATAATTGCCAAAATCCAAAAAAGGATTAGCAATTTTCTTAATCTTAGCAGTAGCTGAAATTTTGGCACCGCTTAAGTCAAACCCTGTTAAATAACGTGCATGAATGTCACCAGAAATTAGATCACTGTAAATCGTATTGTTGGAAATATTATCAAAGGTGTATAACACTTCCGTCGTATTAGGTTTAATGGTTTCAATACGGATGTTTTTCTTGATTTTTGTTGATCCAACCTGAATGACACATCGATAAGTACCGGTTTTGGCACTGGCCGGAGTACTTAACATAAAGCTATAAATCAGTTTGTTTTCAGGGTTCAGATGTTGTACTTGCTCATCGACAATTAGATTGTCAGTATCAAAAAATTTCAAAACCATTGGTATGCCCGCCGGTAAGGTTGATACAGATTTATTGAGCATCAAATCAACGTGGATAGTATCACCCGGACGATAAACTTCTCTTTCTGTATATACAAAAAATTCAGTGTCTGTTTCTGACCTTTCTCCTTCTATATTGAACTCCGTTAATGAATTGCTCATATAGCCGTCAAGTGCCAGATAAGTCACTTTATTGTTCTTTGAAACTTTCAACACAGACGCATCTTCTCTGATATTTTCAAATACTGCAAATCCAGAGCCGTCAGTCATCCCTTTGGCAAGCTCTGCTCCCTGCAAAGTGAATAATGTGACATCTGCACCTTTAACTGTGGATAATTCCATAAGATCACTTAGAGCCACATGATAGGAAGTGCCCGCTTTTTTGACAACTACTGAGTAATCTGAACATATAAACATTCTGCCTGTGTATTCATTATCTACATAATAGGCTAGTTTACAAGGATCATTGCTTTCTTTCCAGTTGTATCCATCTTGGTAGTAGTAATAATCACGGTAATAGCTGTCCTTTATTTTAAAATAATCTGCATTAGGTATTTTAGTGCTTATGCTGTATTTTTTAAGTTGGGCAGCACAAGACAATGTAGTATATTCTGGTGCAAACTCCATAGCTATATAATAAATAGAGCCAGGATTCTTGTTAATCTTTTGTGTCAGATCAATCCCGTGAACCGTCCAACCATTTTCATCCTTAATGCCTTGATTGAGTGTTACAACCTCATCATAAACCGGCAGGCCATACATCCTCAATGTATAAAAATCTGTATAGGAAAGTGACTGCCACGATAGAAATTGAGCTACCATATCCTGCTTGATTTCTACAACTACTAACCGCATTTTCTTTAAAGCTCGAGTCCGTACCGGGATCTTGAAATCACCTTCTGATGGAAAATAATTACCATCACCTACAAATTCAATGGCCGGTTTATCCACATTAGTGTCAATATTTAAAAAATAATCCTGAGGTAGCTTTTGATTACTTTTGGAAGGAATAAATCGACTAACTTCTATCTTAAGTTGGCTTTCATTGCGAAACTGCCCTAGAAAAACCTTCATTACATTATCATGATATGCATACGAAGCGGTTTGACCATTGACATAAATATATCCTGTCATATCTTTTCTCTCTGAGAGTTGCTGAGAAAAATAAAGGTGTAATTCAGCAAGTTCAGAATTATATGACGTTGTAATGAGTTCAAACTTTTTGGTATCAATTTCAAATGGTGACACAATTCCGGTATTGTCAGCATCAATTTGCTGGCCATCATAACTGATAAAGGAGTTACTTTTAATGCCTGACTTCCATGTAAATTGAGCCTCATAACGGTTTTCACCTGTTTCAGTGATGCTTATATCATCAGCATTACTCTTAAAACAAGATTTTAATTCTTCTATATCTGCTTTGTCAGCCGTCTGAATAGTCACTAACATTGCTGCACTACGGTCATCATTGATCAAAAATCCTTTTCGATCCACACTCATATCTTGTGCTATGGTTTTAATTTTGTAGCTCACTACCTCGCTATATCTTTTACTATTTAGCGCTTTTAGATTCAGCCTTACAGTGTAGGTTTGTGCTGATCTTAGAGCCTTTTCAGGTGTAAATACTAGTAGTGTACCGTTCTTAACGGAAACCTTGCCGGGCACTTTGGGATCCAACTGAATAATCTCTTGCATATCTGCCTCAGCCAGGTCTTCAAAGACGGGTTCTTTCAACATGTATTTTAATACATCACTATTAGAAATGACACCGACAGTAGCTGCTGTAAAATATTGCTCCAGCAACATCTGATCTTTCATAGGATCTAAAAGTTCAGTCTGTTTTTTGCTCCTACATGATAAAAATAATAAGCCAAAAGCCAGTAAAACAAAGAGGTGGTTTTTCATTATTCTCAATTATTTAAAAAGTGTTTTTTAGAGTAATATCGTCATTTGCATTGAAAGTATAAAGATATTGAATATTTAATCAAAAATTTTAACAAATTTATTGTGGTATTTCAAAAGAAACCACAAGTTTTCTAATAAAATTCCCTTACTCTCATAAAATTTTTACTCACTGACCACTGACTATTTCTCAATGTCAACTAAGTTTGAGTTTATGTTTCTCAATAAAGGCCTCATGCAACTTTAAAATCATAAAAAAATGTTATGTATCCTGACAAACAACGCAATATGAATAGAAAACCCAGACAGCTCAAAGATCCTGAGCTGATGAATCAAATAGAAAAACTACTGTCCAAAAACCAAAAGTCTAGATTTACATCTAAACAAATTTCTAGAAAAATCAATGTCGCCAATCCTCCAGCTTCCATTCTAAATGCACTTAAAAAGCTGACTTCGGAAAATAAAGTGGTTAAACTGTCCGAAGATCGGTTTAAATGGAATACAAAAACTGAACAAAATCAACTAAAAAAATCTCGCAAGACAGAAGATGAAATCCTCTACACAGGCATCGTAGAGATGACCCGGTCCGGGTCTGCATATATCATTAATTCAGAGAGTGTCGAAGATATTTATGTGCACGCTAAAAACTTAAAGGGAGCACTGCATAAGGATACTGTCACTGTTTCTGTAAAAGAGCGATTTGCACGAAGACGTAGGCCTGAAGGCAAGGTTGTTTCTATAGACAAGCGAGCATTGACACGACTGGCAGGACATATCAGGACATTTAAAAATTATGCTATTCTAACTCCTGATAATTCCATACTTTACCCAGAAGTACTCATCCACCACCAGGATACGATGGATAGCAAAGACAATGACCGTGTGATGGTCGAGATCACTTCATGGAGCCGAGGACAGAACAAAGCACTATGGGGCAAGGTCATCCAGGTTTTGGAAGAGATGAGTGACATCGAAATGAATATGCAATCGATCCTCTTATCCAATGGATTTGACATTGAATTTTCAGATGAGATACTTCAAGAAACCAACCAAATAAAAGCCACAATATCACAAGCAGAAATCAAAAAGCGTCGCGATTTACGCGAGGTGACTACCTTTACTATTGATCCAGAATCAGCCAAAGATTTTGATGATGCTATTTCCATCCGATATCTCGAAAATGATAAGACAGAAGTGGGTGTACACATCGCAGATGTGACCCACTTTTTACGTGAAGGTTCATTGCTGGATCAGGAAGCATATAAACGATCTACCTCGGTCTATCTTGTGGATCGTGTATGTCCTATGCTCCCGGAGAAACTGAGTAACGACCTTTGTTCACTCAATCCTCATGAAGATAAACTCACTTTCTCAGCCATATTTATATTTGATAAGAAGTTTAATATCATTGAGGAATGGTTTGGTAAAACGATCATCCATTCTGACCGGCGATTTACTTATGAAGAGGCACAGCAGCGGATAGAAACACAAACAGGAGATTTTGCTGACGAGATTCTACAACTCAACAAAATTGCTCTACATCTTCGCAATGATCGATTTAAACAAGGATCCATCAGTTTTGAATCAGACGAAATGCAGTTTGACCTCGATGCTGAAAGTATGCCTATTGGCATGCATGTTCGCCAACGTAAAGAGGCACACAAACTCATCGAGGACTTCATGCTACTCGCCAATAAAAGGGTTGCTACTTACATAGCTACTAAAGCACAACCCGAAATTCCGTTTATCTATAGGGTACACGATCTGCCTAATGCTGACAAGCTCGAAGATTTTTCATTATTTGCAAAAGAACTAGGATTTACGTTCAAACTGGGTAAGCCCGACCAAATAGCTGCTTCCTTCAACCAACTGGCTGAAGCAACACTAACGAATCCTATTCTAAAGTTACTGGAACCGCTCGCGATACGTACAATGGCAAAAGCAGAGTACACAACCGCAAATATCGGTCATTATGGTCTTGGTTTTGACTATTATACACACTTTACTAGTCCTATCCGACGGTATGCTGATGTGCTGGTACACCGATTACTTTTCAAAAATCTGATGTCCATCTACCGTGATGACAAAGCATCGCTGGAGCAAAAAGCTAAGCATATTTCGGAGCAAGAAAAGAAAGCTGCCGAATCAGAAAGAGAATCAAATAAGTACTTCCAAACACTGTATATATCCAAGTTTATCGGCCAAGAATTTGATGCCATCATTTCAGGCATCATAGAAAAAGGAATTTTTGCTGAATTGAATGACTCAAAGGTAGAAGGCTTAGTTTCCTTTAGTAGTATGGGAGATGTATTCACAGTACCTTCTAGCAGATTAAAAGCAATATCCAGACTTACAGGTACTGAATTTACTATGGGACAAAAAATAAAGGTAAGAATTGTAGCCGCTGATCCTGAAACCCGTCATGTTGACATGGAATTAGTTAATTAAATCCTAAAAATATCCTATGATAAAACCATGTTCAAAACATCGTGTTGACAAAACTTAATATTACATGAATTCTTATGAAGTATTTACTTACCTCAATCCTCATACTCAACTTTTTTATAAGTGGTTTTGCTCAGGGAACCGCTTTAGAATCAGAACCTAATTTTATCACCGGAATCGTAATGGACGAAAATACTAAAGAACCACTGGAATTTACTCCAGTTTCGGTATATTCATCTGAAGATAGTACATTAATTACAGGTGGGATCACTGACGAAAATGGTATCTTTTCTATCGAAGTAAAACCTGGAAAGTTTTACTTACTCATCGAATTTATATCGTATCATCCAAAATACGTAAGTAACATCGAGGTGCTTCAAAGTGTACAATTACTTAACCTCGGTAATATTTTGATGTCAAGTAATGCTACAACGTTACAATCAGTCGTCATCACAGGTGAGAAAAGTGAGACAACTTTCTCTCTAGACAAAAGGGTTTTCAATGTAGGTAAAGACCTATCTAATCGCGGTGGTACAGCACAAGACATTCTTGACAATGTACCTTCAGTGACAGTAGATTTAGAGGGCAACGTCAGCCTCAGAGGTAGTGAAAACGTAAAAATATTAATTGATGGTAAGCCAAGTGGCTTATTGAATTCCAGCAGCGGCAATGGTCTTAAGGCTATCTCTGCAAGTATGATTGACAGAGTAGAGGTGATCACCAATCCATCAGCCAGGTATGAAGCTGAAGGTATGTCGGGCATCATCAACATCGTATTGAAAAAAGACAAAAAGGCGGGCATCAACGGTAGTTTTGAAGTATCAGGTGGTTATCCTGAAAATTATGGTGTGGGAGCGAATGTTAACTATCGAAAAGGCCGTAGTAATTTCTTTGTAAACTACGGACTCAATTATAATGCAAATCCAACCACAGGATACATTTATCAGGAGATATTTGGAAAAGATGAAATTCCGGCCACTTACACTGTTAGAAACAGTCGGAGGAACAGCCTTTCTAATAGTTTTAGAGGAGGAATGGATTTCTCTATTTCAGAAACACAAACAATTACAGGGTCAGTATTGTACAAATATGCTACAAACAATAATAACCTTCCCATCCGGTATTACGACTATGTTTTTTCAAAAGACGAACCAAGAGGTAGATTTGAGATACCGACCCATAGCTATACTGAGCGTGTAGAAAATGAAAGCGAAACAAGCCCGACACTCGAATATAACATTGATTATACAAAAAGATTTAACACAGAAGGACACGAATTAAAGGCTGCTTTCAAATATAGTAAAGATGGAGAGCTGGATCAATCATCTTATAATGAAGGTTTTATTAATAACGGTATAAATGAAGGCGTTAGCCTTATTCAACGTGCTGAAAACGATGAAGACTACCATGATATCATTGGCACAATAGACTATATTCATCCATTTGGAAAAGACAAAAAATTTGAAGCTGGATTTCGTTCTCAAATAAGAAATATTTCTAATGATTATTTAGTAGAAAACTTTGTTAATGGCCAATGGGATAAACTTGAGGATTACTCCAATCAGTTCCGGTATAATGAAGATGTTTATGCTATGTACGCAATTTACGGTGCTAAATGGAAAAAATTGTCATATCAAGGCGGCTTGCGTGCAGAATATACTGATGTCAAAACCGAGCTAGTCGAAACCCAAGAGAAAAATCCAAGAAGTTACTTTGATCTTTTCCCAAGCGGCCACTTAAATTATGAATTGCCTGGACAAAACCAAATTCAAATTAGCTATTCTAGAAGAATTTGGAGGCCTAGATTCTGGTTTTTAAACCCATTTTTTACTTTCTCTGATAATAGAAATATTTCAAGAGGTAATCCAAATTTACGACCCGAGTTAACCGATAGTTATGAAGCCGGACATATCAAATACTGGACAAATGGAAACATTGGAACTAATATTTACTGGCGACATTCTACAGATGTAATGCGATTTGTTACTATCCTGAATCCGGATGGTACGTCAATCAGTCAACCACTCAATCTTGCTGTTTCTGATAATACAGGCCTGGAGTTTTTATTCATGTACAATCCGGTGAAATGGTTTAAGTTGGATGGTAGTGTTAATTTATTTAAAAATATCATTGAAGGTAAATACGAGGCCTCGACCTGGGCGTCAATACTTTTAGTTGGTTTGGAAAATTGGGTACCAGATTTACTTTCTGGCAAAAACGCCGAATTTCAAGCACGATTCAATTATAGAGCGCCTGTAGATGTCCCTCTGGGCCGACGTAAAGGCATGTATATCGTTGATTTTGCGATGAGCAAGGACTTCCTTAATAATAATGCAACCATCACTTTAGCAGCTCGTGATGTTTTCAATTCACGTCGTCATAATATGGAACTTTTCTCTGACGAGTACTACCGAATTTCAGATACTCAATGGAGAAGATCTCCCATCGTGTTGACATTCAATTACAGACTACACAATGCTAAAGAACGCAAAAGACAAGATAGCTGGGATGGCGGTGGAGGCGACTTCGAACAAGGAGGACAAATGTAGTAGTTTCATTTTAAGACATCAGAAGAATCTTTTTAAGGTTTCTATCTGAATTTAATACCACATTGTAAAAAAATAATAACTTTGGCTATCAAAAATAAATCGAAGTCATGAAATCATTTTTTTACACCCTAGCATTTTGCATATCATTTTTATCTTCTATTTTTGGACAGGAAGTTGTTGCTGTCACCCTTAGTGGTAGCTATACTAAACAAGAAATCAGTAGCATTCTCAACCTGCCGATCGTCAAAAGCGGTGTCAATTATTACAAAGTTGACTACACCTCTAAGGATGCTAAAGGTGTGATAGATACCTTGTCGGGATTGGTAGCCGTTCCAGATAATTTATCATTTACTTATCCTACACTCATCTATCAACACGGCACTTCAAATTGTAAAACTTGTGTACCATCAAGACTGGGCACAGATGGTGGTGATGAAGGTCTGATTGGAGTATTATTGTCTAGTTTAGGATTTGTATCTGTTATGCCGGACTATGTAGGTATGGGTGATGGACGTGGATTTCAAACCTATGTACATGCTGCAACTAATAGTATAGCAACAGAAGATATGTTGGTGGCCGTTCGAGAATGGACATCAAAAAATAATATATCTGTCAATAAACAACTCTTTATCACCGGATACTCACAGGGTGGTTATACCTCTATGGCTTTTCATCGATATATGCAGCAAAAATATGGCGCTTCATCAGTCACGGCTGCAGCACACCTTTCCGGGCCTTACAGTTTATCAGGTGTCATGCGAAATTTGATCCTCGGAGAGGAAGAATATGGTCATCCTGCTTATGTTCCTAATACTATTATGGGCTATAATGAGGTGTATGAAATATATGATAATTTAAGTGACTTTTTCAAGCAGGAGTATGTGACTGACATTCAAAAATACTATGATGGTCAAATTACACTTTCGGATTTAAACAGCAGACTCGCTCAACTGCTAAAAGCCAATACCGGTGCAACAATTGGTGGAAGATTGATAAAAGATAATATTATTGCAGAAATAAAATCTGATCCTAACCATATTTTAAACCAAATCCTGAAAGACAACGATGTATATGACTGGAGACCTGACTCTCCTACCCGCATTTTCTACTGCAAAGCCGACGACCAGGTACCATACCAAAATAGTATAGTAGCACGTGACACCATGCTCAAAAATGGCGCTTTGCCTTCTATTTTTGCAGTACAAGATGTAAATCCTTCTGCAGATCACGGAGAGTGTTTTGCCCCTGCAATAACAAGTACGATATTATTCTTTCTTTCTCTGCAAGAAATTACCTCTAATACAGACAATATCATTTCTGATCCTATTAAGATTTACCCAAATCCAGCAAGTAATATCCTTCATATCGAAGGAATGGATTGCAAAAACCTTATAGTTTGGGATATGGAAGGAAGACAAAAGATAGTAATGCATGATGATATTCAGCATCCTATTGATGTTAGCCAACTTAAATCTGGTGTGTATATTATTACGCTAATAGATCAATCCGACAATGTAATCAACAAAAAAATCGTGATTTCTAGATAGAATAACGATCCCATAGACAGAAAATCGAAATTGTAAAATGACGGAAATCGAGTTTGATTTTCGTCATTTTTGCTTATGATCATGGTCATAAATACCGCTGCCAAAATTGCGTTTCTTTGTATTGGAAAAAGGATATAGTCTAATTAAATGCAACCATAGACAAAGGCAATTTAATTCAGAGCACGACGATGTAGATTCTTTGGCTTCATTAGGAACGTAATTAGTGGATATTTCCTTTTTACCACAGATTTATCACAATAAATTAACGTGAGTTCGACGAAAATTAAAGATCAAGTGTAAGTTGTAGCGGATTATAGTTTGATTGAGTTTTTTTATTGATTCTCAGTTTTGGCTTATCTGCTTTGAAGTAATATGCTGCAATGGCACTTAAAAAGTTATTGTAAAAATTGATAGGGCTTCTGTGTCTTGTATGTTCTATTTGACAGATGTTTTTTAGTTGATCTATTACTGTTTCTACTATTCCTCGCTTTTTTAGTAATATCTTATCCATTAAATCCATTAATTTATTTTTCATGTTTTTCCTAAGTTTTGTTACAAACTGAATACCTTTTTTGAACAGAAACTCCATCTTTTCACTGTTCATTATGTAACCTTTATCTCCATAAATTTTCCCAAACACATTCTTACATAACTCTTGCAATACTTGTTCGTTATTGTCAGCTACATTTCCGCTAGTGAGCTGAAAATCAATAATTTCACATTTTGAATTGATCAATATATGACCTTTAAATCCATAAAAATAGCCTGTTGAAGTACAGCCTCTTTGTGCCCAATTTTTAAACACCTTGTTTTGATAGATTCTTTTATTATGGCAAACAGCAAGTTTGAATGAATCAATATAACTTACACCATCACATTGACCAACACAACTAAACTTAGTAAAAAAATAATTGTGGAAAAATGCCATTGATTGTAATTCTACAAATCTGTTATACGAAGGTAAATTTGGAAATAAATTTGACAGATAAGGAATAGCGACCTGAAAATAAAAGCTTTTGAAGGATCTAAAAGCAGAGTGATGAAAACATATTTGTAAAGTAATCACTTCGCTAGGATGAAGGCAAAATTTGGAATAATCGACCTTTTTAAAATTAAAGCATTCGTCAGAAAATGGATGATTTTCAAAAAAATGATCAAATTGAATGCAAAAATCATCAACAAAACAGAAAATCTCCGTAATTTGTGCAGGTGTGAGCATGATGTTTATGTTTTTGTTTGAATTGTAAATATACAACATAATGCTCACATATTATTAATATTCAACTAAATATAAATATAATATATTGTTAATTTACTGCGTTGAAAATACGTCGAACTCACGTTAAAGTAAATATTAGGTTATCTTAGCAATCAACAGGCTCTAAGATACATAATTCAAGGCCATTGACCTTACCATATAATCAACCCCTCTGATTTTAAAGTGAATCTATGTGTTCTAATCATAAAAGCATTATTAGCGTGTTATTTGACTTAAATTATTCATCAACGGTTTCAGTGCAAAATCCTTTATCTCCCGGTTATAGATATTCAACTGTTTTCCAAATAACTTGTCAATACATTTTCTTTATACAACAACCTCCTATGTATGGTTTCTACAATGATTCATATTATAATGGAAACAATGCCTTCATCAGTAGTCTTAAAACTCGATTTGGATTTTCCTAAAAGTATTTAATTTTAACAGCTAAAAAGTCTCTTTTCAAAATAAATTAACGCATTAAGTAGTACCATTACCCCTAACCGAGAATAGTTTCATATATATTTTTTCATATATATAAAAAAATTAAATAATACAGCTATTTTCCGTGTTTTATCAGGCTTCTAGCCAATTTTGCTACAGAATGAATAAAGTGCATTATCGGCATAAAGTCGAAAACATTTTTAAATAATTATAATATAAAAAAAGCAAATATGAACTATTTGAGGAGATGATGCACGCCACAAAAAAGTGGATTTATCCTCCTGATTTTAGATAGATCTAACTTACAATAATGCTCTAAATATATCCTCCAATTGTAATTCTCTTGTTAATCTGATAAGAAGACTGTAACTGACAAATAACCGTGCATTTATTCTTGTGGTCTTTATTGAGAAGAGCCTAAAACAATGCTCCAAATGACTGATCAAATATATGCTACACATCACACATCCTCTGTTTCAACTTCAATTTCATCACTATTCCTCATATATATTACATCCTTCTAAAAATTCCGCAATACTCAAAATCGTTTGTGGTATTTAGTCTTACACAACTGATAAAATGTATTAAAATTGAGACTGTATTGACCTTTTTATGTAGCTTTGCATTTTCACATACTCAATTGGTCAAAATCAACGTTATACTCATGAAAATGATACCTTTCTTGAATAAATATTCTATCATCTGGGGGCTTGTATTACTGCCGTTTTTGATGACTGGCCAAGCTGAAATTACCGTAAATACGTCTGCTTCCATCGATAAAATGATGGATTATTTCATCACCAATGGCAAAAGCACTGAAAATATCACCGCATGGAGAGTGCAACTCATCACGACAGATGATAGGCGCAATATGGAGCAGAATATGGCCTTATTTAAATCCATGTATCCGGGTGTCAATATTGACTGGAAGCATATATCTCCTTACTATCAGGTGAGAGTAGGATACTTCGAGACCCGGAACAAGCTAATGCCTTTTTTACTGGAATTGAAGAAGACCTTTCCGGCTGCAACACCGGTATATGACAGTGTCAGCAAACGAGCCTTAGTCAACAATTAATGCCCCGATGTCCAGAAGGAATCCATCACTCAATAACCAAAATCTTTAGACTGGACTACCCTTACCGTATTCATCAGTCTAATACTTATCGGATGGTTTATGGTTTTTTCCACCATGTATAACGAAAAAAATCCGTATGCCTTTCTGGATATCACTACACCTATCGGTGCACAATCACTATGGGTAGCTATTTCCCTTTTATTGTTTATCATCACGCTCACACTCGACTGGAAGTTCTGGAATGTGCTTGCCTTTCCTATTTACGGCATTACCGTGTTATTCCTCATCCTTGTTCTCATCTTTGGTAAAGAAATCAATGGTGCAAAAGCATGGTTTTCATTTGGGTTCTTCTCTTTCCAGCCGGCTGAATGGGCAAAATTTGGAACCGCTCTTGCACTAGCCAGCTATCTAAGTTTTTTCAAAACATCGGTAACCAACAGCAATGTATTTATCACCTCTCTGTCTATATTTCTAGGACCTGCACTATTAATATTATTACAACCTGACCTAGGTTCAGCATTAGTGTTTTTATCGTTTTTCATCCTGCTTTATCGACAAGGGATGTCTCCTACCATCATCATTATAGGATTTGCCCTAGCTGCAATATTTATCTTATCTTTAATTTACGGGCCATTACTGGTGACTTCTTTTCTACTATTCACCGGTGCGACTATTATGATATTTAATCAGGAATCTACCCGCAATGCCCTGATTTATACCCTTAGTCTGCTAGCAATAATGATATTTCTTCTGATTCAAGATGAAGACTTTTGGGTGATTATACCGGCTATTATCGGGTTTTTAATCTTTTTTGTCATCCATTTTTTAAAAAGAAAGTTCAAAATCATATCTTTTGTAACACCGGTTATTATCGTAGCTTCCTTGTTTGCTTATGGGGCCAGCTTTGTATTTGATCATGTGCTGAAACCACACCAGCAAGATAGGGTCAATGTCTGGCTCAGACCTGAAAAATGTGATCCTCGGGGTTCTTTGTACAATATACTCCAGTCTAAAATGGCTATTGGTTCCGGTGGATTCACCGGCAAAGGTTTCTTGCAAGGTGAGATGACAAAGCTCAATTATGTACCAGAGCAATCCACCGACTTCATCTTTACCACCATCGGTGAAGAGCAGGGTTTTATAGGCAGCGTAGGTGTGATTGTGCTGTTTGCTATCTTATTATTCCGGTTTATTTCTATCGCTGAGCGAGCTAATCTTGAATTTATCCGCAACTACGGATATGGGGTTGCAGGAATATTTCTAGTACACTTCATATTTAATATAGGCATGACAATGGGATTGCTGCCTGTAGTCGGGATTCCACTACCTTTTATAAGTAAAGGAGGTTCGTCATTGGTGGCATTTACGGTAATGACAGGAGTTTTACTTAAAATGGATATGGCGAGATTCAGATCAAACTAAAAGGCAATTATGACTTTCGATATAGAGCACAAAGATCCAGCTTCATCAGCACGTGCAGGCACCATAGCAACTGCACACGGTCTAATTCAGACGCCCATATTTATGCCTGTAGGTACTCAAGGCACGGTCAAAGGCGTCCATCAGCACGAATTGCATGATACAGTACGGGCACAAATCATCCTCGGCAACACCTATCATCTCTACCTTAGACCCGGCACCGATATTTTAAAGAAAGCCGGAGGTCTGCACCAGTTTATCAACTGGAACAAACCGATATTGACTGATTCAGGAGGCTATCAGGTCTATTCACTCAAAGGTATGCGCAAAATCACAGAAGAAGGCGTTAAGTTTCAGTCACATATTGATGGTTCTCGCCATTTCTTCAGTCCTGAAAATGTAGTGGATATACAGCGTATCATCGGGGCAGATATTATGATGGCATTTGATGAGTGTACACCTTTTCCATGTGATTATAAATATGCCCAACAATCGATGCATATGACACATCGATGGCTCAAAAGATGCATTGAAAGAAAAAACACAACGGAGCCGGTCTATGGATATCATCAGACGCTGGCACCCATCGTACAAGGTAGTACTTATGCCGATCTTAGAAAAGAATCGGCTGAATATATTGCAGCTCAGCATCAGGAAATGAATGCCATCGGCGGATTGTCCGTCGGCGAGCCTCATGAAGTGATGTATGAGATGACTGATCTAGTCTGTAGTATATTACCTAAAGACAAGCCAAGATACCTGATGGGTGTAGGTCTTCCTGAAAATATATTGGAAAGTATCGCACTAGGTGTGGACATGATGGACTGCGTCTTGCCTTCAAGAAATGCCCGCCATGGTATTCTATACACTAAGGAAGGACTCATCAACATCAAAAATGCCAAATGGCAAGATGATTTTAGTCCAATCGATATAGAAAGTACGGCATCTACCAGCCAGATTCATACGAAAGCCTACTTGAGACATCTATTTAAAGTAGAAGAACTGCTGGCTGCACAAATAGCCACATTACATAACCTTAGCTTTTTTATATGGCTAGTTGAAGAAAGCCGACGCAAAATCATAGAAGGTACTTTCACTGATTGGAAAAACAATATGGTCAAATCAGTAAGCCGGCGGTTATGATAAAGATTCTGGATAGGTATATTATAAAAAAATACCTCAGCACTTTCTTTTTCACGATGTTGCTGATTACTATGATTGCCATTACAATCGATTACTTTGAGCGTGTTGATAAGTTTATGAATTCAGGCTTATCTGCCAGTGTCATCACTAAAGACTATTACCTACATTTTATACCATGGATCAATGGTCTGCTTTGGCCGCTATTTGCTTTGTTAGCTGTGATTTTTTTCACATCCAGGATGGCTAAAAACTCTGAAATCATAAGTATCCTTAGTGCAAAAGTCAGTTACGGTAGATTCATCCGCCCATATATGATTGGAGCAGGTATCCTGGCCATCTTACTTTGGATAGGTAATAATTACGTTATTCCTAAAAGTAACCGACTAAAAAATGAGTTTGAAAGCAAGTACATCCGTTCGAGTGCAAAAACGACACTTGATCACAACATTCATTTCTGGCTTTCGCCCAATGAGAAAGTGTTTATCAGAAGTTATTCAAGCTACGACAGTGCAGGAACGACATTCCGACTAGAAAAATTTAAAGGCAATGAATTAGTGTATCTGCTTAAAGCAAATAGGATCAACTATATAATTGAAAAGAAAAAATGGAGACTAAACAACTATGAAATCCGGACTTTTAACGGTGATAAGGAGACACTCGTTATTCATAATAATACTTCATTTGACACGACATTTAACTTCTTACCCGAAGACTTCACTCGTTATACCAAGCAAATGGAAATGATGAACACGACGGATCTGAAAGCGTTTCTTAAATACGAACAGGATAAGGGGCTCGACTCAGGCAAAAAATATAAAATAGAACTTTACCGCCGAACAGCTGATCCATTCACTATCTTTATATTGACACTCATCGGTGTATCTGTAGCCTCACGCAAAGTAAGAGGTGGTATGGGTTTTCACCTTGCTGCTGGCGTCATCATCGGTGCCATTTTTGTGATTTTATCCAAATTTTCTGTTACCTTCAGTACCAACCTATCACTGCCACCCTTGATAGGCGTTTGGATACCTAATATTTTTTTTACATTAGTGGCCATCTTCTTAATTAAAACAGCACAGAAATAAGACTAAATGAAATAATACAATCGGTATTTCAAATGTCTAATAGCTTTGGTCATGCACTTATGCCAATGCCTAATTTTTCTAACCTCGACCTTATAAAACTAGGTCTGCTTTATAAAAGCTCCGAGCCCTATACCTATTCTGAATTACTCCCCAAAACCACTAAGTTTTATGTGAATCCGGAAGTTATTACTGATAAACAATTTACTCCATATTATGATTATAAATATATATGGCAAGAATTTTGCTGACATTTTTAAATATAAATGGTCACAAATTCCATTTTAGAACGTTATATTATATACCATAAAGCATATCAATTATACATCATGAAAATTCTAACCGTCTGCCTTGGCAATATATGCCGATCCCCCATAGCACAGGGTATTCTGGAAGCAAAAATTAAAGAGCACGGCCTCGGTGACTGGGAAGTGGACTCCGCCGGAACTTCAGGCTGGCATAGTGGAGAGCACCCAGATAAGCGAGCCATTCAGGTTTGTAAAAAGAATGGTATCGATATTAGCCGTCAGGTATCCAGAAAAATCACATCAGAAGATCTGGATTATTACGATTTGATCCTTGTTATGGACACTTCTAATTATCGGGATGTTTTGGCCCTTTGTAATAATAAGGAACAAGTAAAGAAGATACATCTGGCCATGAATTATGTATTTCCGGATCGAAACGTTGCCGTTCCTGACCCGTATTATGATAACCGCTTTGACGAAGTCTTCAGCATGCTGGATGATGCAATGGAGAGACTGGTCACTGCTGAGTCACTGGTGATATAGCCATCAACTAAAGAGATACACAATATCTTCTCGAGTGAGACTCTTGAAAAATGCTGAATCCTCTTGAATAATTTCGCGCGTGAGTGCTAGCTTCCGCTCTTGCAACTTGACGATTTTTTCTTCGACTGAATCTTTACATATCATTCTATAGGCAAAAAATTTTATGGGTCTGACCAATACGATGTGCCCTATCTATAGCTTGCTGTTCAACCGCAGGATTCCACCATGGATCCACGATATATACATAGTCAGCAGCAGTAAGGTTGAGTCCGACACCTCCTGCTTTCAGCGATATCAGAAAAACTTTTATTTCTTTGTTGTTTTGAAAGAATTCAACCTGCTTTTTGCGATCAGCCGCCGGAGTGCTACCATCCAAATAACAGTATTGAATACCCATTCCATCTAATTCCTTGCGGATTAATGCCAGCATTTCAGTAAACTGAGAGAATACCAGCATTTTATGGTCACCCATATTCTCTTCAATTTCGCGTACCAATTCCTTAATTTTAATACCCTTGGTGGGTTTTATTTCTGAGTCCTTAATAAGACGAGGATCATCACATATTTGTCGTAATCTAAGCAGACCTTCTAGTATATATATTCCCGACTTTGACATACCTTCTTTATCTATCTTCTGCAATACAGAGTTACGGTAAAAATCACGATATTCGTCATAAACCGATTTCTGCTGTTTGTCCATCTGACACCAAAGGATGGTCTCTGTCTTATCAGGCAAATCCATCTCTACTTCGCCTTTTGTACGACGTAAAATAAATGGTTTAATCAAATTTCTCAGATATAAACCGGTGTCCTTGTCTCCATTTTTGTCAATAGGATTAGCAAATTCTGTCCTGAAAAACTCTCTTGCACCGAGCATTCCCGGGTTGAGAAAATTAAACTGAGCATAAATGTCGTATGTATTATTTTGAAGTGGCGTTCCACTCAGTATAAATCTATTGCGGGCTTTGAGCAACTGAACTGCTTTGGTAGAGATTGCATCCGGATTTTTGATTGCCTGACTTTCATCTAAAATTACATATTCCCACTCATACTTCATGAGTCGTTCAATTTCATTTCTAATCACACCATAAGTTGAAATTATGATGTCATTTTCTTCATAATATGTATCGTCAATCACCCTATCTGATCCATAAAAGATATGAAATTTCAAATCCGGCGCAAATTTTTTGAGTTCATTTTCCCAGTTAAATATCAATGACGTAGGACACACGATCAAGCTTGTGGGATGATTGTACTTTTGCTTGACATAAGCCAGAAAGGTGATCGCTTGCAAAGTCTTACCAAGTCCCATATCATCCGCTAAACACCCACCCCAAGAAATCTCATCCAGTACTTGCATCCATTGATATCCGGTATGCTGATACGGTCTAAGTTCTGCTCTAATCGTTTCTGGTATGGGTTCAGGTTTAATGTCTTTCAGGTGCAACAATTTTTGCTTTTTTTCATTAATCTCGTCAATAACTTCCTGATTGTCTATTTCATTAAAGAGCATTTCGACGATATTAAATTGCCTTTTATTAATTCTCAGGCCTTCTTTATCTTCAATTGAAAACTTGAATAGGTTACTATACCTAGTAATCCATTCTTCAGGCAAAATACCAAAAGAGCCATCTCCTAACACTATAAAATTTTGACCACTCAATATAGCCTTTCGAATATCCCTTAACGACACTTCCATATCGCCCCAACTAACTTTCACATGAATATCAAACCAGTCAATACCACTACTGATATTCATGTCCCATTTAGGTGTTGCAGTATTGTATTTAAATTGTTTGAGGTTGTCAATACCTTCCAGGCGTATATCTTTTGACATCACATTCCTCGCAAAGTCTATAAACCAGTTTTTCTTCATCACCTCATCAAATGGTAGTGTGAAAAATGGCTGAAAGCGCTGATTACTGAAATGTGAATGGCGCGACTTGATAAACTCTATAAAATCTTTTTCCTCATACTGATCTCTCAAAAGTAGATACTTTATGCCCTCTTCTTGTATATAATGCTGAGCATCATCTCGCATATCAAGCTCCAGATGGCCATATCCGAATTTGGGCTCTATAATCAGCATGTTTTTAGCCTCTCTTAGATATACTACAGGCGACATGGCATACTCTCTGGTAGTATAGGATAAGGAAGCTGGAAGATGAATACCATAATGACTGACCAGAGGGTGCAAGAGTTCCTTCACTACTATATCTTCATACTTAACCGAAAAAATGAGTTTACCCGAAGGCATTTCATTCATCAATTCGATGAAATGATTATTTTTATTGAGATATAGTATTCCATTACTTAAGATAAGTTTACCTCCATAAATCTGTTTACTTTCGCCACTGTTGATCACTATATTATTATCAATATCTCTGAACACTGACTCGATAATGATAAACTTGTCGGTTTTATCTACCTTCAAATCAGCATAGACATAATCTTCTGCCAGCTTGACGTCTTCTAAATTGCTTGCTGCAAAATGATTATTGCCTACCATCACTTTAAGTCCATCCCATGCAGCTAAAAAGGACCAATGTTCTTCAATTTTATCATAAAAATACCGGAGATATTGATTTCTCGAGGATTCAGAAACGTTAGAACTGAAGTAGCTGAATGACCCCGAGTGATAATTCATAGAAATTTTTTCTCCAAATCTGAGAAAACTAAAATCCATTAAAACTTCCAGTTTATCTGAATCAAGTACGTGGAGCAGATGAAGGTTTTCTTCTTTGCCTATCAATACTTTTGTCAATTTTAAATTACCCTTTGCACCCGGCTCTGATTTATAGGCTTCCAGTTTTACAGGTGCATTGGTAAATATGTCGTCTGTCAGATGAAAATATACACCTATGTTATAATGGTCATCTTTATATTTGCTTTTTCTAATCTTTGTCGCATCCTCTTTTATCAAAGATTTTAATCTGCCAAGATGCCTTGTACTGACAAATTGAGCAGGAACTTTAGATAGGATTAATCTGTTACCATAATCATTGTCAAATGTAAATTCCTTTGCCTCGGGATCATCTACCGTTATACCATATTCTTCTAATAATCTGTTTTTTTCATTATCAATATTGATGTATTTCACAAAAAAATCCCGACCATGATTTCTCATCAGATAGTAGAGCGTTTCTACTGCATGATGACACAATTGTGATGGAATAACCTCTCCACAACTACATGTAATCAACATATCGGCATTTTCATTCACTCGAATTTGCACTTGATTTTGTTGATGCCTATACTCACGCATCATGTCTATACCATCTTTGTACTCTTTTAATTTTTTGAACGATTTACCAACTTTTAAATTTACATTCAGTTTCGGATAAATTTGAAACAACTTATTTGTTGTCAGTGCCCTTACATTTTTTATTAGAAATGGGCCGTCAGCTGCTACCTTTTCTGTGATTTGACCGATTGAATCGGTTGTCAGTGATGTATTAGGTGGTACAGCATCTAAAAGGTGCTCTGATCGTTTCAAAAGTTCTTGCTGGATAACATCCAATGCTTCATCCTTTAATTTTCTTTCCTTTCTTTGCAGACTCTTGATCATCGAATGAATGACACGAGCAGTATGAATACACTTGTCATCGATAGCAAATGAATTACAGTCGCACTGAATCCCAATTGAATTATTGACCTTTTTTACTAGCACTGAGTGATGGCCATCACCATCATCCACTAGGAAAGTAAGGTATTGCCCTAATAATCGTCTGGGATGTACGAGGTTGTCCAATCTCGGATATCCAGAGAAAGGAACCACATATTTGTCCTGCATTTGCATCAACTCTTCCAGCTCAAAAGCATCGGGAATTTCTATCGGTACACTCAATTTACCTATTTTTAAAATTCGGCCAAACTACAAAAATTGAAATTATCTCAAAGAAATTATAGTTTTTTCTAATTTATTTAATTCATTTTGATTGATTTTTGAATATCCACTGCGTTGGCTTAGTATTTCACCGAGGTATTCTTGCTCTGTTTGACCTGGAGTTGGTATCCAGATGGCTTTCAAATTCAAATGATGTACATCCATCACTGTACTGTAACCTGAACGAGATATCAATAATTTAGCCCTATTCAATACATTGGCCATTGTTTCTCCTGTCATGATGTCTATCACTTGAATATGGTTTGCACCAAAGTCATTTTGATTTGTGTCCACACCTCTGACAAATACAATAGACTGATCCCTCATCTTGACTAGTACAGTGAGTAATTTTGACTCCAGTATGGTTCTCTGTGGCTCTGGGCCGGACAAAACGACCAGGATATCAATGTCTTTATCGATCTCCTTCTTTTCAATCCTGGTTAAAGGTCCTATATAGACAGCATTATCCATTGCTCCGGATGATAATGCCGGACAAAGAGCCTTTTTTCCATCGTAATCTGGAATGATACAAATATCAAACTGCCTAATAAAATATCTATGTATCGATGTGGCGAGATAAGAAATAAAGCGATTTGGATGTAATATTTTCCATTGATGTGTCATGTAAATATTGCGCGAAAGCGAAGATCGAAACATCAACCTATTATCCGATAAAATAACAGTAGCATTATACTTTTTAACTAATTGTTCTGCCTTCTTTTTTTCCTGGTTTATTGCTCGGAGTATGCCTATTGAAGACACTGCTATATTAGCTACAATACTGTTGTATTTATATTGAATTCCATAAGCAGGCAACCTTTCACATGCCAGATCAGGAAACTCCTTCTGAAGTAGTTGAAGCGCATCACCATCAGAAGCGATGATGATTTTTTGCAACACTTAGTCAACCACTTAATCACCGGTATGCATCGAGAGGCATGACCCAAACCCCAGTTCAAAGGAGCGATAATGACGATATCATTCTCGTTAAAAAAGCGGTGATAACCTGTCTATATTCAGTGATGACAATCCCATGACGGGATAAATTTATGGTATTACTATGAAAGTCGGATCTCATCATCTGATTCATCATAAAACTTATATTCATATAGATGATAATTAGGTTCAGCTTTGAGTGTGATCCATTTTTTATATTTCCACATCCACTTCATGTGCAGGCTTGGAAAACCTGATTTCAAAAAGGCATACACATATTGATTACAACAAAGTTTGACCTTGCTCTTTGGACGAGACTGATAGATATAACTTAAATCTCTCTCCATATCATCAACAATCAGGATGGAAGGATTAACTTTACCTGAGCCCAGACACGTCGGACAAACTTCTGAGGTATCAATATTGACTTCTGGTCGTGTACGCTGGCGAGTGATCTGCATCAAACCAAACTTACTCAAAGGTAAAACTGTATGCTGAGCACGATCATTGGCCATAAACTCCCGCATTTTATTATACAGACTCGTTTTGTTCTCTGAAGTCCGCATATCAATAAAGTCGATGATGATCAACCCACCGAGATCCCTAAGTCTAAGTTGTCTGGCTATCTCTTCAGCTGCTTCTAGATTGACAGAAATGGCTGCTTCTTCCTGGTCTTTTTTTACCATTTTTGGGCCGCTATTCACATCTATAACATGCATCGCTTCTGTATGCTCAATGATCACATAGGCACCACTCGACATGGTAGATGTCTTACCAAAAGAGGCTTTGATCTGTCGATTGATATCATAGTGGTCAAAAATATGCCTATTGCCTTTATACTGAGTTAGGATTTTTACTTTGTCCGGTGCTATACCCTGCAGATATTCTCTAATGGATAAATACATCTCTTTATTATCAATGATAATTTTATTGAAGTTATCATTGAGAATGTCACGTAGCAAACTCGAGGTTTTATCAATCTCGCTCAGTATTTTCTGCGGAGATTTGGCTTGCTTCAATTGTTCGAAGATGGTATTCCATTTAGCCTCCAGTTCCTTAATATCATTATGCAGATCAGCGACTTTTTTGCCTTCAGCTGCTGTCCTTACAATCACCCCAAAATTTTTGGGTTTAATACTATCCACAAGCACTTTTAGCCGTTTTCTTTCATCATTAGTGCCGATTTTTTTTGAAACAGCAACAATATTAGAAAATGGAGTCAGTACAACATATCTTCCGGGTAGTGTCAATTCACAACTTAATCGAGGTCCTTTGGTCGAAATCGGTTCTTTGAGGACTTGCACCAGAACCATATCGTTTTTCTTAAAAACCTGATCGATTTTCCCAGTCTTTGGATTATCAGGTTCGAGTGTAAATCCATCTAATAGTTTATGCTGATAAGAACCATTGATTACTGCATTAGTGTATTTAATCAGCGATTTAATTTGTGGCCCTAAGTCAGTATAGTGCAAAAAAGCATCTTTTCTATGGCCAATATCCATAAAACCAGCATTAAGTCCCGGCATCAGTTTCTTGGCACTGGCGAGAAATATATCCCCAACCGAAGAACTACTATTGGTCTTCTGACTATGGACTTCTACAAGTTTCATATCCTCCAGCAATGCAATTTCTACTTCTGAAGGAGATGTTTTAATAACTAATTCCTTTTCCAAAACAAAATTTTGTTCATTTACAAATGAATGAATCCAAACACAACGAATTAGTAATGTAGTCTGAGAGTACTATAAAATCAGATGATAAAAATACTGATCATACAGCACCTATATATCAACCCCTTACCGGGAATATACTCAGCTCTTGCAGCAGTACAATACAACATTTCACTTGATTATATATTGTCGATGATGTACAGCATAGACCATCTGAGCACATCTTAAAATAGGAAGGAAAAGTGAATAAGTATGGTTAGTTTCTATATTAGTTTTTACAAAATCACACGTGCTATCTTGCTCAATTATGTGGTTGTGTCCTCACCTTCGCTCAGTCAAATACTGAAATGAAAGGAAGGTGAATTATTCTCTTTTATTAAAATACTATTATTTTCTTATTTGAGTTCGGTTTAGGGCTATTTTGGATTCACTTTTATTGATTTCTTCCCGATAAAGAATATAAAACTGACTTTAGTCAAGAAATTACATTCTTCCTCAACTAAAGTCAGTTATGGTCAGACTATATTATCTGTTCTTCTTCTTATGTCTGTTTTTTCTTAATCTCTTCTTACGCTTATGCGTCGAAATCTTATGACGCTTTCTTTTTTTTCCCACAAGGCATTTTTAAAAAATTTTTTAAATTAATGAACACATTTATCTCGATAAAACTTTGCTTTCTCAGGCTCGCTGGCAGCTTCATAAGCTTCAGCAAGCAAGCAAATGGTATTTTGATTTTCAGGGTTTATAATGATAGCCGCTTCAAGCCTTTCAATCGCTTTATCTATCTGATTCGTTTGTATCGCCAGTCGCCCTAGTTGATTAAGAACCGGTACATTTTCAGGATACTTCTGATTCAGTTCTCTAAGCATGAGAATACCCTGCATCGGGTTGTCCTTATCAGGATTATCCACATAACACACGGCCAGGTTAATACGAGCTTCGATATTGTCAGGATTCAGTGAAATGGCATTTTCAAAAGCTCTGATGGCTCTTTTAGAGCAAAACTCTCGAGTTCTATCATCCTTTAACTTGACAAAACAGATCTCATATGTTGTACCAGCAATGGACCATGCAGAATCACTTTGTACAAGGTTTGCGATATTTTCTGCATAAATACCTGATAAAGCAGGATATCCATACTCGTACCACGTCCCAGATAAAGCTTTCAGCACTTCTATTTTTTTAATCGTATCCACCCCTGATTTATCCAGATCCATCTGAATGGCATCAATAACCGAAGTCTGATTTTTATTCAGCTTCGGACGAGCCTCCTTCAGCAGATTTTCTAAACTGGTTGCTTCAACTGTTACTGCTCTGGACTTTTCCAGTGCTTTCTGTTTAGGAGGAATAATGTCAAATCCATAGAATAAAGCTACAAACAATACTATTGCAACACCAATAACAATTCCTTGTTGCCTATTCATCCTAGTTTAACTATCTTAAAAAAATTATTAATCATCATCTCCATCGTCCTCAGGTAGAGAAGTGACATTTTCCTTCACCTGATCTACGAAAACTTTAGCTGGTTTAAACGAAGGGATGAAATGTTCGGGAATTTCAATGGACTTATTTTTCTTAATGTGGCGGCCTATTTTCTTAGCTCTCTTTTTGATAACAAACGAGCCGAAGCCTCTCACATAAACATTTTCTCCATCAGACAAAGAATTTTTAACTTCCTTAAAAAACATCTCAAGTGTTACAAGGACATCCACCTTAGGAACCCCTGTTTTTTCTGTAATAATGTTGACCAAATCAGCCTTTCGCATTGTATAAATTTTAACTTTACTATAATCGATTTTATATACTTTCGTTCAAAATGAGTGCAAATTTCGCAATTTATTGCAATTAAGAAAATTATTTACCTTTTTTTTAGCCCAAAATCTAAAATTTAGACGATTTAATCAGTTCATTTACAGTAATTTACTATATAAACTCAATAATAAGCATCTATATTTAGCTATTTTCAGGCTATCTTTGCAGCTTCAAATACAATCACATGGTATTATCAATGACAGGCTTTGGTCATGCTAAAATTGACTTCAATGGCAAAATTATAAGAGTGGAAATCAAATCACTCAATGCCAGAACTACTGAAATAAGAAGCAAACTGCCTAATGCTTTCAGAGAAAGAGAGATGGATCTCAGGAAGAAAGTCATGGATGCACTACAAAGAGGTAAGATTGATATGACCATCTCAATTGACGGATTTTCTGACGAAGAAAATGCTTTTATCAATGCCGATGCTTTTAAAAAATATTATAAAGAACTATCTGCTCTGAGACAGGAATTACAGATTGAAAATGGAGATATACTCCAGTCTATTCTACGTATTCCTAATGTCATAGGTCAAAGTGAGGAAATGGTTAGTGATGAAGAATGGACACTGATTGAAAAAGTGGTAGATGAAGCCATTAATAACATACAAAAATTCAGAGCTGATGAAGGAGTAGCGCTTGAAGCAGACCTGCAGGAACGTATCGATCAAATTGAAGGCCATCTGAAAGCAGTCGAACCCTTTGAAGCCCAAAGATTAGATCGTATCAAAGAACGCCTACGCAAAAATATGGAAGAGTTTGCCGTCAAGCAGCAAGTGGACCAGAATAGATATGAGCAAGAAATACTTTATTATATAGAAAAGCTGGACATCAACGAGGAAAAGGTTCGCCTATCACAACACTGCTCTTATTTCAGAGAAGAGCTAAAAACAGGAAATGAACAAAAAGGTCGTAAATTGTCTTTTATAGCTCAGGAGATTGGTCGTGAAATCAATACCATGGGTGCCAAGGCCAATGATTCTGACATTCAGCAATATGTCGTCATGATGAAAGACGAACTAGAAAAACTCAAGGAACAACTTGCAAACATTCTTTAGATATGGCCACATTTCAAGGTAAGATGTTTATTTTCACTGCTCCGTCCGGTGCGGGGAAAACAACCATTGTCCGGTATCTTCTGAATAAATACCACGAGTTGGACTTTTCAGTATCAGCAACCACAAGAGCAAAGCGTGATTATGAAATGCATGGTCGTGATTACTATTTCATGGATACAAGTGAGTTTATGTCTCGGGTTGACAATGGCGAATTTGTAGAATGGGAAGAAGTGTATCAGAATCAGTTTTACGGCACTTTAAAAAGCGAAGTAGAAAGAATATGGTCTCAAGATAGTCATCTTGTTTTTGACATAGATGTCAAAGGGGCTCAAAAAATCAAGCAGCTCTATGGTAATCAGTGCCTTTCTGTATTTATCCGACCACCCTCTTTGGAGGCATTGATCGACCGACTGGTCAACAGGAATACAGAAACTGAAGAAACGCTTATAAAACGGATCAGCAAGGTAAAAAAGGAAATGGAATACCAGGACAATTTTGATATGGTTTTAGTCAATGATCAACTCGAACTTGCGTTTAAAGAGGCCAATCATATAGTTGAAACTTTTCTCTACGGAATCCCCCAATCATGAGTGACAAAACTATAGTTTATACCAAGGTCACGTACAACATTCATATCAGTGTGCTACCTTCTTACGAGCCGGATGAGTCCAATCCTGCTATTGGAAAATTTATTTATTCCTATCATGTTAAAATAGAAAATTTCAATAATGTTAGAGTGAAGCTCCTCTCTCGTCACTGGCATATTGTGGACTCTATCCAGGTTCAACGAGAAGTTAGCGGCGAAGGTGTAATCGGTCATCAACCAGAACTTGATCCGGGCGATCATTTTGAATACACCTCATGGTGTCCTTTACATAGCCCGATAGGTAAAATGTACGGCACCTATACTTTTAAAAATCTGGATACCGGTGAATTATGGTCGGTGGAAATTCCTGAATTTCTCTTAGTGTCTGACTTCAAACTGAATTAGTTCTAAGATTTATCCCGCTTTCGACCTTAGGTATTTTTCAATCGTGTTGCGGTCTAGCACACCTATGATGTTATTTTCATCGCCTATAGCCAGTATAGCCAATCCATCATCGCGCATAGTATCAATTGCATCTTTAAGCAACATGGCTGGATCAATGATCCGGGTTTTACTTGACATTTGTTGATTGACAGTAAGCGTTGGATCTTTTTCCTGATCAATAAAATCTTTAATAAATAACTCAGGAACTGTCCCGGAGAGATTGCCTATTGAATCAAACACCAGAAAGTTTCGCTCTCCATTCTGGTACTTCTCTATCAACGACTGATAGGTGTCGCCTAGATGTAATCGGGTAAATGAAGTTTGCATCAGCTCACTGACCGTTGTATGACCAATTATACTAAGTAGCTTTGTCTGATCATATTCCTGATTGGCCATCATAAAGATAAACAGTCCTATCAATGCCAAAATAATTTGCTGATCAAATATGCCGAAAATTATAAAACCTATCGCTAGTAATTTTCCGATTTGAGTTGCTATGCGCGTAGCTCGAACTTTTCCAAACTTTACAGCTAGCAATGAACGTAGAATACGTCCTCCATCCATAGGAAATGCTGGAATAAGGTTAAATAAAAATAAAGTAAGATTGATAGGTACCAGCAATCGGATAAATTCTGTTGGATGGTTTAAATTATACGTTGTCATGTCCAACGAAAACTTACCAGTGACTATATAAAATAGAAATCCAATGACAATGGCAATAATTAAATTAACCATTGGCCCAGCCAGCGTGATAAGAAATTCTTGAGCCGGATGATCCGGAATCCTATTCATTCTAGCAAGCCCACCTATCGGCGTAATGATAATATCTACCGTCTTTACTCCGAATTTTTGACCTGTCAATGCATGACCGTACTCGTGCATAATCACACAAGCAAAAACAGCAAACACGAGCATAGTGTAGGCTATTGCCTGCCACATTTTCATCTCATTGGTCAGAATCGTATATACTATAAATAGCAATAAAAGCCCAAAACTCCAGTGTACTTTGACAGGAATATTGGAGTAGGAACCTATATACCACGATTTTCCAAAAGGATGAGCTTCTCTTTTTACTCGTTTTCTACCTTCCAAAGTGGTTCGTATAATTGTCCGCTGAGAATTTTTCTACTGATGACGACTTTCTGCATCTCAGAAGTACCCTCATAAATCTGGGTTATCTTTGCATCTCTCATCAGTCTTTCGACATGATACTCCTTAACATAGCCGTAACCTCCATGAATCTGTACTGCCTCTACTGTATGCTTCATAGCTACCTCTGAGGCATAAAGTTTAGCCATGGCTGCAGCAGAAGTATAGTCCATACCTTGATCTTTCATCCACGCTGCTCTGTACACTAGGAGACGGGCTGCTTCTATCTCAGTAGCCATATCCGCTAGTTTAAAGGCAATTGCTTGATGCTGGCTGATAGGCTTACCAAAAGCTTCTCTTTCCTTAGAATATTTCACAGCTAATTCATACGCACCCGCTGCAATACCAAGGGCTTGAGCTGCGATACCGATACGACCTCCGTTCAACACTTTCATTGCAAATTTAAAACCAAAGCCATCCTCACCGATTCGGTTTTCTTTTGGTACCTTTACGTCATTGTACATAATCGTATGTGTATCTGAAGCGCGAATACCCATCTTATCTTCCTTGGCACCTATCACGACTCCATCCCAACCTGTCTCTACTATTAGGACATTGATGCCTTTATGGGCTTTTTCAGGGTGTGTCTGTGCAACCACTAAATGAACTGATGATTTTCCACCATTAGTAATCCAATTTTTAGTACCATTAAGCAGATAGTAGTCACCCATATCTACGGCTGTAGTACGTTGATGGGTGGCATCGCTTCCAGCCTCTGGCTCAGAAAGACAGAACGAACCGATGATCTCTCCAGTAGCTAGTCTAGTTAAGTATTTTCTCTTTTGTTCTTCTGTACCAAAAGTCTCAATTCCCCAGCATACCAGAGAGTTATTAACAGACATGATCACTGAACACGAACTATCCATTTTGGAAATTTCTTCCATCGCCAGAACGTAAGAAACGGTATCCATGCCACCACCATTATATTCAGGCGATACCATCATACCCAGAAAGCCCATTTCACCCATCTTTTTTAATTGTTCAGTAGGATGAATCATATCTCTGTCACGCTCTATCACGCCTGGAAGCAATTCCTGCTGAGTAAAATCTCGTGCTGCTTGTTGTACTGCTTTTTGCTCTTCGGTTAATTCAAAATACATTTATTACACGTTTTATTTCGTACTTCAATCATTTTGCTGCAAAAATAGTCAATTTTATTGTTATTCTGAATTTTTACCAAACAAACTTAACTGCTCCTTGTCAGGCAAAAGTCTGAAACTTTTTCGATGGTAGGGCGTATCACCGTACTTCATGATGGCCTTGCGATGTTCTGCTGTAGGATAACCCTTGTTTTTGTGCCATTGATATTGTGGATACTCCTCTGCAATTCTATCCATATACTCATCGCGGTAGGTTTTAGCTAGAATGGAAGCTGCTGCGATACTGCTATACTTGCCATCACCCTTAATGATACAGTCGTGATGCGTGTCACGATAAGGCATAAACTTATTGCCATCAACAATGATGTGCTGTGGGTGAATGCTAAGGCCATCCAGCGCAAGGTGCATGGTTCTGACAGAAGCCCATAGAATATTGTAAGTGTCAATGTCAGAAGGGTTCATTTTAGCAACAGCAAAATCTAGCGCCTCTTGCTCAATGATAAGGCGAAGTTCGTTTCTTCGCTTTTCAGAAAGCTGTTTGGAATCATTAAGAAAGTCGTGACTAAAATCTTCGGGCAAAATAACGGCTGCCGCAAATACAGGTCCTGCCAGACAACCTCTACCTGCCTCATCACATCCTGCTTCGGGATACACACCAGAATAATTATTTAACAGCTTCAAAATGATTAATATTATTCGTACCTGAGTGCATCAATTGGATCTAGCTTTGATGCCTTTAGTGCCGGATATAAGCCTGAAATCAAACCCACCACGATACACACCGTAAATCCGAGTAAAATCCAGTTCCATGGTATAAAAAACCGCCCATCAACCATTACAGAAACTGCAAAACCCATTAAAATACCTAGTATAATGCCGACAATTCCACCTAATAGACATATGACTACGGCTTCTATCAGAAACTGGGTCAACACATTTTTTCGAGTCGCTCCAAGCGCTTTTCTGATACCGATTTCTTTCGTTCGTTCTGTCACCGATACCAGCATGATATTCATCAATCCAATGGATGCTCCCAGCAAGGTCAGCATAGCAATAATTACAGTACTCCACCTCAGGGTCGAGGTCATCTCTTTGAGCTGGTTGAGTATCCCGTCACTCTTTCGGATTTCAAAATCGTTTTCGTCGGCTACTTTTAGCTTGCGTACATTGCGCATAACACCGATTGCATGGTTAATCGCATTGTCCATATCCTGAGGTTGACTCACTGCGACTGTAATATTATATGGCTTATCACTATATCCATACAGTGTTTTAGCATTATAAAGTGGGATATAGACCCTTCGGTCATTGGATCCTCCTGATGATGAGCCTTTGCTTTTCAATACTCCGGTCACAAGGTATCTATTACTGTTGATATAAAGGTCCTTGCCTATCGCTTTGTCAGCATTTTCATTGAATAATGTTTTAACAATATCAGAGCCGATGATTACCCGATTTGAGGTAGAAAATATTTCGCTCGCAGTGAAGTTTCTGCCTGCCTCTAGCTCAAAAGCTGAGGTAATGAGATAATTTTCATCAATGCCATATACCCTTACATTAGGATTGGTCTTTTTATTGCCAGCTTTGACCGTTGCATCACTAACACCGGACGTCTCAATAGCCACTCTTGTAGAGCCATACTGATATCTTTTCTTAAAATCCATGGCTTCGTCAAAAACAATGGGATCGGAAATTTTTTTGGCTTCGCCCTCGATCGTTGCTTCGGAGCGTTTCAGAAAGTGGTCTGATATTAAATGAGTTGGCACCCAGTCTGTTGAAATTGTCACTCATCGAAAATAAAATACTGTCTATCGCCGTGAGAATACCCACTAGACAGGTGATACCTACGGCTATGATCACTAGAGTGAGTAATGACCGAAGGAGATTGGCTTTGATAGAGCCTAGAGCTAACAATATGCTTTCTAAATAATTCATCCGAATGATTCGGTGTTTCTGATTTAAGGCTTAAAGATAAATGTTGCCGGCCATTAATTCAGTTAAATATAGAAGTAAGCTTTAAAAAATACGACAAAAGCAGGAAAATGGTCAGGCAAGTACTCATATAGAATCAAGATATCCGATTGCTAGGTTAGTCAATTAAAAAACTTTATGGCAGTATTGATTGCATAAAATGAACACTTAGCTTATCTTACAGATACCTGGGTAAAAAGGCGGTATAAACACACTTTTGTATCTCTCTCGATATTTCGAACCCAAAATAATTCAAAATAAGGTTCCAGGTAAATGGTTTATGAATATAAATGTTTCCTAGCGCTCAAAAAGAACATTAAAATCCCCTACTTTTGCATCTTAAAACATTGAATATTGAGATATACAGTAGTATTTATTTTGTTTTTGATGTTGGCTTCATGTGGTCCAACCGAAATTTATAAACATAAAGAAGACATCCATCAGCCCTGGACATATGCTGATTCTCTTGTGTTTAATTATGCTGTCACCGATACACTCAGTCCATACGATTTGTTTCTTACTGTAGAACATAGTCCAGAGTTCAAATATGAAAACTTATATATCAATGCTGTCACTCAGTTTCCGGATGGCAACCGCAGTGTACATCCTGTTTCACTGCAATTAGTCGGCGATGATGACAACTGGATAGGAAAGTGCAGCAGTACATCTTGCAAAGCAGCTATCCATATAGCTGAGAAAGCTTATTTCAAGCAACCGGGCGATTACAAACTTATGCTGGAACAGTATTCGAGATCAGAATCATTAGATGGGATTATCTCTATACAACTTCAAATCTTAAAAGCTAAAATAAAATAGCCGTATGGAGTGGAAGTCATCGGAAAAATATCTCAATTATTGTTTTTGGTTGATTTTTATTGGACTAGTCGGTTGGTTTAAATTCCAATATCACGAACTCTGGAAAGACGAATGGCAAGCATGGTTCGTAGCTAAAGACAAGAGTTTGCCTGAGATGTTATCATTCCTATATTACGAAGGACACCCTGCATTGTGGTATCTATATTTGAAGATTGTTAGTATCTTCTCTACAGGAAACAACGATATGGTGCCGATCCAGAGTGCTCACTTGATTACTGTGGCTGCAGGACTTTATTTTCTATTGGTGAAGTTTAGGATACCCTTGTTATTTAAGGTGGTTTTTACTCTGTCGTACTTCATGATATTTGAATACGGAATTATCAATCGAGGTTATTATCTGGTTATTCTCTTTGCATTTTGGGCTGTTTGGTTGCTTTCTAAAGCGCACTACAATAAAAAGCATCTGGCTTGGGTCCTTTTTTTCTTGTTTCAGACAGAAGTCTATGGGGCCATTATGGCTTTAGTCCTCGGTGCTTATGCGCTATATGATCAGTATCTTACTACAGGTAGTTATCGAAATAATACCTTATTTATCGGCATTGGCACCGGACTGGCCGTATTTATCTTATCCGTTTTTCCTCGCACTTCCGACCACGTTGCCAGAACAGCATCAAGACAATGGGATGCCATAGACAAGCTATTCATGTCCATCCAAGGTAATCTGAGCAATACATTTATGCCTGGTGCTACAAAAGATACATTTACTTATGGTTGGACGGGTACGGGACTATTTCTTTCTGTGCTTTGTTTGGCTTTCATCACATTTGTCTTTTACAAAAATAAAAAAACACTTTGGGCAGCATTGTTATTTATTGCAGGCATATTGGTCTTCAGTAATTTGTTTTTTCTAGGTGGTATCCGACAGTGGGGTATGGGCTTTGTATTTTTCATTGCTTTATTACAACTGCGAGCTGTCCAACTAAGAAAAGATATATTGGCATCGGTAATGATTTTAGTATTTGGCGTATTTAATCTCATCCACGGATTCAAAGCACTTAAAGAAGATTTTAATATACCATTCACAAATGCCGCAACTACCGGAGCCTTTATCAAGGAAAAGGTACCACAAAAGGTGCCAGTCGTAGCCCTTAATAAATTTGATGCTACACCAGTGATAGGTTATGCCGGTAGAAAATTCTATGAATTGCCTGACGGTGTCGAGTTCAGCTACTTCAGATGGGTGGATAAAATTTACATACCTACTGAAAGCGAGTTAAAACAATTTGCAAAATATAAAAATGTGGGCGGCTTAGTATTATTGAGTCCACAGCCCATTGATACCCTCAGATATCCAAATGCACAGTTTTGGGAAAAATTTACTGATACTAATTATAAAAATGAAAATTATTATCTCTACCAGCTTCCGGCCAGGTAAGATTTGTAAATAATTTAACTTGCAGTTAATTATTTTTATATAAAGTTATTTTTAAAATTTAATTCTTATTTTAAGATTGTTTTATAATTTTATATGTTTTGTTAATGTTTATTTGTGGCTCCATGAAATTTAATTTTGTTAAATTTCAGTTAATTGCTTTTCTAATTGCAATCTTTCAACTACTTTTGCGTTATCAATTATGAAATAAACAGATTGGAATTTTGATTTCCGATCTACTAGAATGAGGTGATTTGTTAGTTAATAAAGGGACGATTGTGGTATTCATGATCGTCTTTTTTTATCTATAATTCTAAATAATTAAACTCTAAGTTAAATTATTAGGGATTTACTGACATTATTTGAAAAAAACTGTTTATTTTTATGAAAAATATCATTTTGCTTCATTTTAGTATAAAATATTATGACAAAGAGAATTAAAAAAGTAGCAGTTCTTGGATCTGGTGTGATGGGATCAGGAATTGCTTGTCATCTGGCAAATGCAGGGTTACAGGTTCTTATGCTGGATATACTCCCTCCAGGTCTAGACTCTAATCAAAAATCTAGCCATGATGTACGGAACAAAATAGCAGACACTGCTCTCGCTCACGCATTAAAATCAAAGCCTGCACCACTGTACGAAGCAGATTTTGCGGCCCGCATTACCACAGGAAATTTTGATGATGACTTTGAAAAAATCGCTTCTTGTGACTGGATCATCGAAGTAGTAGTAGAAAGACTAGATATCAAGAAGCAGATATTTGAAAAAGTGGACCAATACCGTAAACTGGGCGCTCTCGTTACATCCAATACATCAGGCATACCTATCCGTTATCTTGTAGAAGGCAGATCTGAAGACTTCCAGTCTCATTTCTGTGGTACACACTTCTTTAATCCTGCCAGATACATGGCATTACTGGAGATCATCCCTCATTCAGGAACGCATCAGGATATCATTGACTTCTGGATGCACTTCGGAGCGGTTTATCTTGGTAAGAAAACCGTTCTTTGCAAAGATACTCCGGCATTTATCGGCAATAGAATAGGTTTTTATAGTGGCAACAAAGTCAATGAACTGACAGAAAAATATGATTTTTCCATTGAAGAAGTGGATAATATCACCGGCGAACCTATAGGATGGCCCAATACTGGCAGTTATAGACTTTTAGATTTGGTAGGACTGGACACCTCTGTTAAAGTAACTAAAGGCGTCATCGAAAATTGTCCTGATGATGAGTATGTTAAAATACTAAAGGACCGTCCGGTTCCTAAAGCTACTCAGTTTTTACTGGATAATAATTTTCTGGGTGATAAGACTGGTCAGGGTTTTTATAAAAAGACCAATGAAAAAGATGAAAACGGAAATAAAATCATTCTGGCGCTTGATCTAAAAACCCTTGAATACAAACCACGACAAAAATATCAAATACCCGTCGTCGGTATCGCTAAGAAGATCGAAATCATGGATAAGCGCATGAAGGAGATGATGCATTCAGAAGAAAAATCAGGTCACTTTGTCCGAGATTTGATATGTGGCATCTTCACTTACGCAGCTAATCGTATTCCTGAGATCAGCGACAATGTATATAGTATTGATAATGCTATGAAAGCTGGCTATGCCTGGACCTACGGACCATTTGAACTCTGGGATCTCGTCGGAATCAAAGAAGGTGCTGAGATGGCTAAGTCTCTAGGTGAGTCTGTTCCTGAGTGGATAGATGGCCTTATCTCTAGAGGTGTCAACTCCTTTTACATCTCTGAAGGCGGAAGACGAAAGTATTACGACCTGAATTCAAATAGTTATCAGGTCATTCCGGGTACTGAGATGAGCATTCACCTTGACAATTACAGAAGTAACACACCGGTATATAAAAACTCAGAGTGTATTGTTCATGATATAGGTGATGGTGTACTTTGTTTTGAATTCACCACAAAGTCTAATGCTATCGGTGAAGGTATCGGACAGGGAGCACAAGAAGCACTTAACATTGCTCAAAATGGAGACTGGGCTGGTATTGTCATCGGCAATAATGCCAAAAACTTCACTGTAGGTGCTAACCTTATGAATGTCGGTATGGCAGCTATGCAAAAAGATTTTAAAAAGCTCGAAGAAATGGTCAATGGCTTCCAGCAAATCAATATGGCTATCCGCTATTCTACCATTCCGGTGGTGACTGCCACACAGGGCTACGTTTTCGGTGGTGGGTGTGAGATATTGATGCATTCTGATGCAGCAGTTTGTAATGCAGAATCGTATATTGGACTTGTAGAGGTCGGTGTAGGATTGCTGCCTGGTGGCGGTGGAACGAAGGAATTTGCATTGAGAGCTTCTGATCTTTACTTTGAAGGCGATGTACAAATGCCTACATTGATAGATAAGTTCAGAACTATAGCTACAGCAACAGTTTCTACTTCTGCATATGAAGGGTTCAAGCATGGATATCTACTTAAAGACAGAGATACTGTAGAAATCAACCTAGCAAATACGCTGAGTACTGCAAAGGCAAAAGTACTATCATTAGCACGTAACTATATTGCACCAATACCAAAGGAAGTCACAGTATTAGGAAGAGCTGGTATTGCTGCCTTATACACTGCTATTAATGAGTTCTTCTTAGGTAATTATATGACTGAATATGACCAGGAAATCGCAAGAAAAGTAGCTTATGTGATATGTGGCGGTGATCTAACCGGTCAACAAAAAGTATCTGAACAGTACCTTTTGGATATTGAAAGAGAAGCTTTCTTGCAATTATTGGGTAACCAAAAGACACTGGATAGAATTCAGTACTTACTTATGAACAACAAGCCTTTGAGAAATTAATCAGGATAAGCCATCCGATATTTTCATTAACATAAAATAATATAAAAATGAATGCATATATAATTCAGGGTTTCAGATCAGCAGTAGGAAAAGCTAAAAAAGGTGGTTTCCGACATTACAGATCTGATGATCTTGCAGTAGATATATTAACATATCTTCTGTCACAAGTGCCTCAACTAGACCCGATGGAAATCGACGATGTCATCGTGGGATGTGCCAACCCAGAAGGTGAACAAGGTCTCCAAATAGGCCGTCAAGTAGCTTCAAGGGCCTTTGGCAAATCAGTACCCGGTATGACAGTAAACAGATATTGTGCTTCAGGACTAGAGGCCATCGCTATTGCCGCTGCTAAAATCAATGCAGGAATGGGACACTGCTATATTGCCGGTGGAACAGAGTCCATGTCAATGATACCTATGACAGGATATAAGCTCTCTCCTAGTTATAAAGCAACCATGCAAAACATCAATTATCACGTGAGCATGGGCCAAACTGCTGAAGCTGTAGCTGTCAAATACCATATTTCAAGAGAACAAGCAGATGAATTTTCAGTGCGTTCTCATGCTAAAGCAGCAGCAGCCATTAAAGAAGGTAAATTTAAAGAAGAAATAGTACCCATCACTGTCAAAGAAGTTTTTGTTCAAGATGGCAAAAGAGTCGAAACCGAACACATAGTAGATACTGACGAAGGTGTAAGAGCAGATACCACATTAGAAGTACTGGCCAAATTAAGACCAGCTTTCAAATTAGGTGGTATAGTTACAGCAGGTAATTCATCCCAAACTTCTGACGGCTCCGCCTTTGTTATGGTGATGAGCGAAGAAATGGTCAATAAGCTTGGACTTTCGCCAGTGGCCAGATTAGTAGGTTGTGCAGTAGGCGGAGTAGATCCTCTATACATGGGTATGGGGCCGACAGTAGCCATACCTAAAGTCCTTAAGCAAGTAGGTATGAAACTTAATGACATCCATCTCATCGAACTCAATGAAGCATTTGCGACTCAGTCACTTGCTGTTATCAAAGAATCAGGCCTAAATCCTGATATTGTCAACGTAAATGGAGGCGCTATTGCATTAGGACATCCTCTCGGCTGTACCGGTGCAAAACTCAGCATACAAATCATCAATGAGCTGCGCAGAAGAAATCAGAAATACGGTATGGTGACTGCTTGTGTTGGAGGAGGCCAAGGCATTGCAGGTATATTTGAATTACTTAAATAAACCATTGATGGATAATTAGTCCACGATTAAACCTTAGTGTTTTGATAAGGTGGACAATGATACCAAATAAATGTTAGACTCGATGGATTAATATCTCAGACAAAGTAAAAATATGTCAAAGACAGAAAAACGAAAACTGAAATGGATATGGAGTAGCATTTTCATGAAGTCGTTTTCTAATGCTTGATTGGGATTAAATGCTTCATAATAAAAAAGGGGTGTTCAACTTTAATATGTTGAACACCCTTTTTTATTATCTCACTTCAATAAATTAGTCTGTTACATTTCAACCGGCTTTTCCATAGCCTTCTTTCCTCCAAAGTGTACCCCAAGTGTCAACTCATGGGATCCATTGTTATAGTCCTGAATTCTATGTGAAGTGCCATTGTAGGAATAGTAGAAGTTTAGCATTTCAATTTTAGTACCAATCAAAAAGCCGATTCTCTTATCTGCCCCTATAGTATAATTAACACCACCTATTAACTTATCTTCTAAAAAGCCAAATGTAAGGTTTAAATCAATATGTGTAGGAACATTATTCAACTTTTTCATGACAAGGCTTGGCGTCATCGTAATATCATGATGCACATCTACTTTATAACCTGCCTGCAAAATTACGCCGAGCTGACGATCAGAATTTCCAGAAATGTTATCATCACTGATTCTAGAGCTAATGGCCGATGGTAATACCAATCCATAAGTTAATCTGCCCAAATAAACACCATATAACCCAAAAGTTGCATCAAAATATTCAGCACCTTCAAGTGCTTGATTGATGATAGGATCTCCTGGTGTAGCATTTCCTAAGCCTGCCAAACCATGCTTAATATACTCTGCTGCCAGACCAAACCCTATCTGATTACGATCAGACACGATGGTGTAACTCAATCCAACACCTCCTTTGAAAGTCTCCAACTGACCAAATTTATCACTCATGATATTCAATCCTAATCCAAGCCTATTACCCACTGATCCGTTATATCCAAGTGTTAGCGTATTGGGAGCTCCATCAATACCGGACCATTTATTCCTATAATTGAGCAATATGCTGTGATCCATTTCATATCCATAAGCACCCGGATTGATTAATGTAGGATTAAGATGGGTTTGAGTATAAATATATCTTTCATCAAAGTATCTGGACTGTGACGACACCTCAGACCTTATACCAACTAGTACTGCTAAAAGTACCAGAGTTTTTATAATATTTACTGTCTTCATATTCTGTCTTTAAAAATCTTTTTCTAATATAATTATCTAAGAATAGTCACTGTACCTTTATAAACTTCACGTCTTCCTTGACCAAAGTTCACTGTCAGCACCCAAATATAACCTCCTTCTCTCAAATCTCTTCCTTCATTATCAATTCCCTGCCAAGTGTTGTCATAATTTTTCTGCTCATAAACAAGACGACCCCATCTGTCAAATACTACTAAATCAGAAGGATAATCAGCAATGCAATTGATAAGGAACAAGTCATTTACGTTATCACCATTAGGTGTAATTATCGCAGACGCCTCATAACACTCACCCACATTGATTTCACACTCTTTTATTTCAAGATTATTCAATCTCAACTCACAATTATTAGCATCTGTTACTGTAACACCATAGACACCGATACCTATATTTTGTAGCTTATTGGTTAGCTCGCTACTGTTTAACCAATTAAAAGAATAATTACCAGCTCCTGTGTTACCCATATTGATCTCAATGGATCCGGTTTCATCATTTCCTTTAGTACATGATATTTTGACCGTAGCTGCAAGCTTGGTTGGTCGCGTAATTGTTATAGCGCTTGAAGTGACCGAACCACTAGCATTCTTTATTTCTACCGTATAAGTGCCCGCAGCAAGATTTGAGAAACTAAAGTCAGGCCCATTGATTACAAGTGGGTTGCCTATCGTTTGCGAACCGGATTTCAAAGTGACAGTGATAGGGTAACTTCCTTTCGCAACTGAACCCGAAATGACACCATTACTATCACCAAAACATGCAATGCCAAACCCATTAAAGCTGGAGGTTACAGAAACATTGCCCAGTTGTGGACTTACAGTGATAGTTGAATCCGTCACTTCGATATTATTTCTAGTCACCACACATCCATTAGCATCAGTTACTGTAACAGCATATGTGCCTGCTTTCACATTGCTCACTTCCTGGTTACCTGAAGTAGTGCCACCTTGCAATCCACCTGACCATGAAGTGGAATAATCAGGTGTTCCTCCTGTGATACTGATAGCGATCTTACCATCATTTGCTGTAGGTGATGTCGGATGGGTAATTCCGCTTACAGCTACAGCGAGTGCATTGGCGGGTTCATTGACCGTTACTGAAGCTGTTGCTGTCTGACTATTGCTATCTGTTACAGTTACTGAATAACTGCCGGCTTTTATATTTTTAGGATTAGCCCCTGAAAGTCCTCCTGTCCAAGCAAAAGTAAATGGCTGACAGCCTCCAGATACATTGACAAGCGCTTCACCAGTACTGTCGCCTTTACACTTAACATGCGTTGGTGTTACTGTGACCGAAAGTGGCTGTGATGTAGATCCAACGGTGAATGAAGCAGTAGCGGTACAATTTTTAGAGTCTGTTACTGTCACGTTGTATGTCCCTGCTTGCAGGTTGGTCGGATTTCCAGTATTACCTTGATCCGGTTGCCATGCATAAGTAAATCCTCCGTTACCTCCTGAAGTTCCGGTGATATTGATAGCTCCACCTTGACCACAAGATGCATTTGTTACCACACCATTGGAAGGTATAGTAATCGGAGTCGGATCTTCAACGGTCGCCGTACATGTAGTCGCAATATTTCCACCACATATAACATTAAATGTATAAGTACCGGCACCGATCCCATTCAGACTGAGGTTTCCTGCAGAAATAGCACCTCCATGCAACTTAGTGCCTGCTGAATTTTTCCATTCAAAATCACAAGTATTTCCATCAACGACTGAGACATTGATACGCCCATCTCTTGAACCTGCACAACTAGGTTTAAAAATAGTTCCGATTGTACAGACCGGTTCAGGATCTGTGCTATCAGTACAATTTACATTGATACTTCCCCCTGTGATATTAGCATTTACCTTGGTCGGAGTACCTCCGACTTCTGCAGATACTTCACTCGTACCAGAAATTAAAATCTGTGCAGTATAATTACTATTACTGACACATTGTAATTCAAAACAAATGCTGAAAATCTTATGCCCGTTGGGCTTAGTCTGTGGATTAGCATTAAACCATGCCACTTTTAATGTATTACTCGTGCTTGCAAAGGCACTTGAATTCAATCCTTCAAGATCGTAACCTTCTGTTCTTATAAACTTCAGTTGTGCTGGATTCCAGCTGTAAGTTGTATTGATCCCTACGATGGCATTAAAGTTTTCGACGGTCACATCCACACAAACTGTTTGGCCTTTCTTTCCTGATGATGAGCCTGTTTTAATAATTACCGGAGGAGTGCCACCACCTTCAGTAATGGTAACTTTACCGTATTTAAAGCAAAGTGGTACATCAGTTTGTCCTTCCTTATCCCATGAAAATTCAACTGGAGCGTCTGCCATAGTTATACATCCAACATCTCCAATCGCTCCAATCGCCTTAAAGCAGAGTTCGAAAATCACGGTACTATCAGGAAGGTTAATGGGTGTAGATGGATTAGGATTATCCCATACAATTATGAAAATACCATTTCCAACCTGAGTTGCATTAACCCCAGAATTAATGGTCAAACCTGGTAGTCCTCCAGTAGTCGGGAACTTTGCTTCTGTATATTGCAAAATGGTAGGATCCCACTTGAAAGTACCTTGGCCAGATTGTATGTTAGTGAAATTCTTTACCGTAATTGGAACGCAGATATTCTGGTCCTTTTGTACATTTAGTGTAGGTCCCTGAAAAGTAACAAAAGTAGGGTCTGTACATACCGGATCCACACAAGTAGGTGCGGGCCCTCCGTCATTTTTAATTTTGACTGTACCCTTATTATTCGTTAGGTTTTGGTCCTCAGTAAAGTTATCATACACCACATTTATTACGCGTGGCGTATTGCTTGTAACAATATCAGACTGTGAACCTTTTGGCCCTATCGCAACAAAGTTGATCGTAAAAAGTCGAGTATCCGGTGGTACTGTAACTCCTGTGGTAGCTGGGTCATTCCATCCTAAAGTGATTTGACCTTTCTTAAGAGTACCTTGACCTGGAACGCCTATTACTCCTATATCTAAGCCCCTAATGGCTGCTGTGTTGATATTTGTAATACTTGAATATTCCAGGATTAGTGAATCATAATTGATAGAAAACTGCAATCCGATTAGATTGGTAAAATTGGTCACCGTTACATCCACCGAGGCAGTTGTATTTTGTTCTACTTCGCTACTGGACATAGATACGATTACCTGAGAATTAATGTAATTCAGGCAAACAAAAATGCCCATAATTAACGTCATGAAAAGTTTCCTCATACCGGGAATTTTTGAAATTATTAAATTCGAATGCAAAATTAAGTAATAATTTACGTTTTATTAAATATATTAATCGTTGTGTTCAAAAGAATGATGAATATTATTCTTTCTACTTGAAAATTAATAAAAATTACCATTCATTTTAGTGCAAATAATGCGCCAAAAAAGTAAATAACTCAGACTTAGCGAAGGGAAACTGTCTAATTTTGTGCAAATATAATGGTTTTTTTAATAAATTGTTATATACTATAAGCAATAGAACGAAACATTATACAATTTACCCTAATTTTATAAGCACTTAATATGATTCATTTTATGTGCATTAGTTCAAGAGTATAAAAAAGGAGCACTACTAATTGTAAATACTCCTTGTGATTGTTGTGCCTCTTAATTCCTTTTATTTCCTAACTAACTACATTGCCATTTCAGCCTCTACCATCAATTTTCTTAAATTGATAAGAGCATACCTCATCCTACCCAATGACGTATTGATACTCACTCTTGTCATTTGAGCAATTTCTTTAAAACTCATATCAGCATAATGTCTTAAAATGACCACTTCCCGCTGCTCATCTGGCAATTTATCAATCAATGTTCTAAGCTTACTGTGTGTCTGACTCTTGATAATACTTTTTTCAATGTGATCCTCCTTACACTCAATCACATTAAATATGTCAAAACTATCATTACTTGCCACCATCGTCATTTTCTTTGCCCTTCTGAAATGGTCAACACACAGATTGTAGGCTATTCTCATTGCCCACTGCAAAAATTTACCTTCATTGTTGTACTTGTTATTGCGCAAGGTGTTAATAATCTTGATAAATACTTCCTGAAATATATCTTCAGCAGTTTCTGTATCTTTTACAAAGAGATATATAGAAGTATAAATCTTGTCTTTGTGCCTTTTGAGTAGGGTTTCAAAAGACTGCTGATTGCCATTAAGATAAAGGGTAATTAATTCCTGATCGTTTAACTGATTAAGCTGCATATCTACACATAGATTATTAATGGGTTAATAAAATTTTCTTATTTAAGTGTAGATATTGATACTATACGCGCTTAATTTTAATAGGTTAAACAGAAATTATATTGTTAAATCTGAGGCAAAGATAAATATGTTTTTGTATTTAACAAGAGCCTGATAAAAATAAATCACAAATTATGCCAAAAATTGTTCCGCCTACCGGATATTTTTTACTTTTGCGCCATCATTTGCCGAAGTGGTGAAACTGGTAGACACGCACGTTTCAGGGGCGTGTGACGCAAGTCATGCGGGTTCGAGTCCCGCCTTCGGCACTAACAAAAAAAGAGACCGATTTTGGTCTCTTTTCGTTTTTAAAGCCGTCTGTAGGATTTATTTTATATTAATCGTGACAGGTGCTTTAGTCTTAGCTTCTTCCTTTTTAGGTAATACCAAGGTTAGAATTCCGTTTTCATATGCAGCTTCAATTTTACCTGCTTCGACAGTATCTGCCAGATTAAAGGTTCGCTCGAATGAAGTATAATTAAACTCTTTTCTGGTCCATTTTCCTTCTTCTTTCTCTTCTTTACTATTTTCCTTCGAAGCAGATACTGTCAGTTGTCCCTTATCAATTGAGATATTAAAATCTCCTTTTTCAAGACCCGGGGCTGCCAGCTCCATAGTAAACTTTTCATCATCTTCTGTGATATTAACTGAAGGAACTGTGGTAGAATAATCTGTACCAATAAATTCTGAAATACTTCTATTAAATACATCATCCAGAATACTGGTCAGTGTATTACCTTGCATGAATGGATTGACTTTTACGATGTTCATAATTATTGATTTAAAGATTAATTAATGTGTAAATTACTTTTATTTTACTAAGATTTTCAATGGTTGCTTTTCAGGCATATTAGGTATTCCTATCTTCAGTATGCCATTTTCAACAGCAGCATCAATATTTTCTAAATCTGCTGACTGAGGCAAGTGAAATGCTCTTTCAAATTCATTCATCATGAATTCTCTTTTTACATACTTGGTTTCTTTAGTCTCATTTCTCGCGCCTTTGACGACCAATCTACCTTCATTGAGTGATATTTGTATGTCTTCTTTTGTAAATCCCGGTACAGTCATCTCAATGGTGTGTCCTTTATCTGTTTTGAAAACATTAGCCAATGCAGGAGTATTTTTGACACGATCTTGTAATGACGCCTGTCGGACACCACTACTGGCCGGACTGAATATATCATTAAAAAGCTGGTCAAAGGTAGAATAGTGTCCTTTTCTGTTATTAGGTCTTAAAACTGTGTTTGTCATTTTATTGATTATTTAAAATATTGGTGATGAATTATTTACATCTACTCTATTGCAATTTGTATTCCATTCAGATAATTATGAAATTTAGGCATACATTACCTTTTATCTTATGACATAATGTCTGTTTTTGTTGTGTTATATATGTCATAATGGCATTTTGATTTGCTGTTTATTTAGTAGTTTATCATTATTAATACCTGATAGCATTCCTTTTTATACTTAATCTTGCTATCTTTGGCCTTTTAAAAATAAAAATCCAATTATAGTATGAAAACCACTCCTATCACGCACATACATATAGATTTAGGGGCAAAAATGGCTGATTTTGCAGGATATAATATGCCGATTCAATATACATCTATCACTGAAGAGCACTTGACTGTCCGCAATGCTGTCGGTGTTTTTGATGTCTCACATATGGGTGAATTTATTGTAAAAGGCAAGCAAGCCCTTGACCTGATTCAGCATATCACCAGTAATGACGCCTCTAAGTTAAACCCGGGTGAAATTCAATATTCCTACTTCCCAAATGAATCCGGCGGTGTAGTTGATGACTTGCTTGTTTATAGGTTAGACAGTAACGAATCGGAAGATCCGGCATTCATGTTAGTGGTCAATGCTGGTAATATGGAGAAAGACTGGAACTGGGTCAATAACCATAATCGTTTTAATGCTCAGGTAGAAGATCATTCTGACCAGATAGGTCTTCTGGCTGTTCAAGGTCCCAAAGCCATACAAGCACTTCAAAAACTAACAGACGTCAATTTATCAGAGATTAAATTTTATACCTTTAAAAAGGGTTGTATTGCAGGTATTGACGAAGCCATCATCTCTGCCACAGGATATACCGGTAGTGGTGGGTTTGAAATATATGTTCCTGCGGCTTTTCTTGAAAAATTATGGCATGCCGTAATGGAAGCTGGGCAAGAATTTGATATTAAACCCTGTGGCTTAGGCGCAAGGGACACGCTCCGCCTTGAAATGGGATTCTGTTTATATGGCAATGACATAGACGAGACTACATCTCCTCTTGAAGCCGGGCTAGGATGGATCACTAAGTTAAAGAAAACGACTCCATTTATAGCACAAGATATACTGATAGAACAAAAAGCAGCTGGATTAAATAGAAAACTAGTGGGATTCATCATGGAGGAACGAAGAGTACCCCGTCATGGATACCTGATTTTTGATGCTGATGAGAATGAAATTGGAGTAGTTACATCCGGCACACAGTCACCATCATTGGATGTACCTATAGGTATGGGATATGTGCCAGCAAACATGACAGCTGAAGACACTATCATTTATGTTCAAGCCGGTAAAAAACTGCTTGAAGCGAGGATTACGTCTCTACCTTTTTATAAGCAATAAAAAAATTTTTATTAAACTTTACAAAAAGTTTGTAGATAAAACAAATGGTTATATCTTTGCGTCGCTTTTACAGAAAGGCATAGATATAATACGGGAGATTAGCTCAGTTGGTTCAGAGCACCTGCCTTACAAGCAGGGGGTCACTGGTTCGAGTCCAGTATCTCCCACTCCATAAGCAATCATGGTTTATATCATGATTGCTTTTTTGTTTTAAACTACTTCCGAAAATGCTTTACTACTTCTCATAAAGATAATTTTCTTTTTTGGAGGAAAAATAAATGAAATTATATTATCTTTGTCCAATAGGTTTATTGGTGACAATTCATATTTTACAACATTTTATTTGTATAATTTAATTTTCATATAATATTAAATTAATTCAAGACTAAATGTGTTTTATAACAAAATAATATTTCAAAAACTAGTTACTTTCAGTGTACATGCATAAGCAATGTAGTGATAAGTAATAGCTTAATCCTCAAAAACAAAAAGCATGTCATTACTAATTGAAAAATTAAAGGCCAAAGGGCCAAAACGCATACTTGCACTGGATGGTGGTGGCTTAAGAGGTATTGTTGCTCTTGCTTATCTAAAAAAACTAGAAGAAGACCTGAGATCATTGCATAAAAATCCTGACTTACGACTTTCTGATTATTTTGATCTAATCGGCGGTACAAGTACAGGGTCTATTATAGCTACCGGACTAGCATTGGGCATGACTGTATCAGAGCTGGAAGCACATTATTTGACACTAGGAGGGAAAATATTTGGCAAAAAGAAAGGCCTGATACAATACCTGACTCATAGCGAAAAATTTGATGACAAACCGCTCACAAATGCACTAAAAGCGACTTTCGGTGAGGTACAGCTAGGCGATCAGGATAAAATCAAAACCGGTCTTTGCATCATAACAAAAAGAGCAGATACTTTCAGCACCTGGCCTTTCCATAACCATCCAGATGGTAAATTTTACAAAGAAAACAGCCAACTACCAATATATCAACTTGTCAGAGCGAGTGCTGCAGCACCCACGTATTTTGTCCCTGTCATGATCAAGATAGGTGAGGATCTCAATGGCGCATTTATCGACGGCGGAATCAGTATGGCGAATAATCCATCTTTGACCTTGCTCATGCTGGCCACACTCAGAGGATATCCATTCCATTGGCCGATCGGAGAGGACAAATTACAGTTGATATCTATCGGGACCGGCCATCTCAGTCGAGATTATGATACTAAAAAGTTTAAATCAGTCAATATACTCCAATGGGCCAACATGCTACCTGAATTCTTTATGACTGACGCTAATTATTATAATCAAATCATCATGCAAATATTGTCCGATTCACCTACAGCCAAAATAATAGACAGTGAAATCGGAACGCTCAAAAATGATATGCTGGTTAGAAATAATATCTTAAGTTATCTTCGATATGACTTATCCCTAGATTCACGTAATCTGAATAAGCTCGGCTTTGACTTGACAGAAAAGGAAATACTTGAATTGAGCAAGATTGACGAGCCAAAAAACTTAAGCAAACTTTCGGAAATTGGCGCAGCAGATGCTGCGATACAGATGAAAAAAAGTCACCTCAACAAGACCTTCTTTCTCAATGAACCACATGAAAAGCAAAAACTGAGAATCACACAAAATAGTAAAATGCCTGAAGGCGCTATTGAAGTCATAAAAAAACAAATCCCAATTGAAGCCATTCAAATCAACGAACCCTTTGAAGTTGAAACCATAGAAGGGCTTATGAAAGGCAAACAAGGCGACTTTCTGATGAAAGGAGTTAATGGTGAGTATTATGTATGTGATAAAAATATTTTCAACCAAACCTATGAAAGCATAAAAAAATAATTGAGACATTCTATTTATATATCTCATGCCTGGGGTGGCGAAAGTGACCAAATCGTAAGTGCAATTGACAAGAGATTTGAGAAAGAAGGTATTGAGGTTATTTTAGATAAAAAGAATCTGGGGTACAGAGAAAGTATCACCTCTTTTATGCAAAACCTCGGTCGAGCTGAAGCCATAATACTAGTAATCAGCAATAAATACCTTCATTCTGAATACTGTATGTTTGAACTACTTCAGATCTATGAGAATAAGGATATGCTGGACCGAATTTTTCCTATCGTGCTAGATGAAGTAGAAATCAGTAAATCCACAGATAGAATCCAGCTCGTTAAGTACTGGGAAGAACAGGTAAATACACTTGAAAATCAGATAAGACAGTTATCATCCATCAATAATATAGAAGGTATCACCGATGATCTTAATCTCTATCATCGAGTACGAAATGAGATTGCAAAGCTGACTACCATCTTGAGTGATTTGAACACACTGAACGTCAATAGACACAGAGAAACCGACTTTAGTGAATTACTTCAGGCGGTCAAACAGAAAATCCATTTTAATCAGCCCTATCTTTCAGCGCCATTTTCTAAGGATACAAAAATCATCGCTACAGGCCATTTGATTGATGCTGCCACACGGGCTTCCATTATTGGTTTAGGTAGGACAGATAATGAGCAGTTTGAAGACCAAGTGAAAACCAAATCAAAAGCAGGTCTGCTACTATTTATGGAAAAATATCAGCTGATTTTGATTCCTATTGTTGTTTTTGCTCTTGGTTTTATAATAATTCAATCTTCCAATAAAAGCTTAACTACAGCTCTTAATGATGAAGTACATCGCTTTGACGCTGTGCAACCCACAGTTGAAAATAAAGTGCTTCATGATGGAACCATTATAAGTGACACTCTTCAACAAAAAGAAGGCGCCTCACATACCAAACTTGATAATTCCTCATCTTCTGTAGAAACCACAAAAACTTCTTCTTATACTCACAAAAAAACCGCTACAGCACCTGACACAGATGATAATATCCAGCATCAAAAAGAAGTTGTAAGTACGCTAGAAAATACTGCACTTCAACCCATAGAGGCACCCGCCACTACTACTCCTATTTCACAACCTGATAAATTTTCTACAGTCAATAAAACTCCCACGACTACACCTAGAACAATATACTTTGACACTAAGCGGTTTACAGCACACCTTAAGCGCGAAATAACGTCTGAAAGTGTCGCTACCGGAGCTATTGTGTACCTTGTATCAGACGATGCACTTTATCAAGGCAAAGACTTGATCGTCGCGTCTGGTGCTACTGTCAGAGCACTCGTCACAGCCGCTAAGACAAGTCCGTCCGGTCATGAACTGGCTATCCAACTTCAAGATGTCCAAGCGGTCAACGGGCAGTGGCTACAAGTGGATTATCCATTAATCAATGAAAAAGAAAAAGTCAATAGTGATTTTTTCGCCGGACAATCCTGTTAAAAACATTAAACTTATCCACAGTTCTATTTCTATATTTCAATAAAAATATCATGAAACACACTTTTACCATCATCATAGTATTTCTTATCTTTAAATATGGCGTCTCACAGACAATACAGTCAGCTCCAGAGGGATTTTCATTGCATCTGTATGGTCATATTAACAGTGCCGGCACCAACTCTTCACACCTTGAAGGATTAGTTGAAGGTTATAACCCAGGATTAGGCATAGCAATTGAAGCTGCTTACGCTTTAAGAAGTGCAATAGAGTTTTCAGCATCCTACTCATTAACTAGTTATAATCTTAAAGAAGATTTTGATTATTTGCGTAATGGAATGTATGGCCTAAAAGTTAAATATATTTTCAACGATAATGTGTCCAAATTAAGACCTTACATTCTATTAGGTGGTGATTTATCTACTTTTAGAGCGAGTCCAGTCAGCATCACTGCCGACGATGGTTCTGTGATATTTGATTATGTTGAAGTTGATTACAAAGGTGCCAACCTTCACCTCGGTGCAGGCCTAAAAGTGTTTTTAACGCCACAATTCAATATGGACTTTCGAATCAGTAGCCTGATAGGAGCATACGGAGATCTTTTTGTGGATGGCGAGAGATATCTTGAAAATGACAAAAATGATTATCGTGTGCTGTGCTTTGGTTTAGGATTAGGATATTATTTCCAATGAGTAAGCGCGTATATTTAGTACCTAAAAAAGAGCGCCCAACTGAACGCCCTTTATCATTATTTCATTTTACCGATTAAACCGTGACTTCTGCTTGAAGACTTACTTGTGATTTTACAGAATTGGAAATCAGACAGGCTTTGTCAGACTTCTCCAGGATTCGCAAGGCTTTTTCTCTGTCCGCTTCATTGCGTATCTTTAATATGGGATACAGTATCACTTCTGTCATCTGATACTTACCTTCAACCTTATCTAGCACACCTTCTGCCCTACATTGGAAAGATATAAAATCTAGACCTGAGTTTTCAGCTATAGCCAGAAATGTAGTCATAAAGCAACTGCTCAATGCAGCTGTAAAAAAATGCTCAGGAGACCAAACTCCTTCCACTCCTTTCGGAAACTGCGGTGGCGTGGCTACATCAATGCTATCCATGAGTTCCGGTGAACATACTTCTCCTATTCTGTCGTTGATCCACCTGAGGTCAACATTATACTTATGCGGTTCCATATTATTTAGGTTTTACGATTTCAAAATCCGGTTCTTCCTTGTAGTTGTGACGCACATCATAAGATCTCGGAGCACAACCAGCCGGGCCGCATCCCGTATTAAATACGGCTTGAATAAGGAAAAATGCCGCTATAAATCCCAGGACACTTTCTCCTCCGGATATCGCAACATACCCGAAGTACAAGCCTATGCCTAGCCGTAGCCATCGCATAAAATGCCAATCCTTAAGTATCAAATCCAGCATTATTCAGTTGGGTTGAGTGATTTGTAATAATTAACGTTCATCCATGATCCTGCATTAAATGCTTCTATACCCTGAGTATTAAGCCACTGAGTAGCCATTCCACTTCGATTGCCAGAAGCACAACACATAATCAATGGTGGTGTCAATTCTTTAATTTTATCCATACTACACGCGATCTCATCCAATGGAATATTAATAGATCCAACGACATTTCCACCCATAAATTCCACGTGCGTTCTCACATCAACTATGGTTCCTTTGTTTTCTGATATTAATTTTTCGATATCCATACTCCTTAAATTTTTATAGTGATGCAAAAATACAGCTAAAAGATGAAGCCAAGTGATACTTTTGTTACACAGCTAGTTAGTCTTGATTTTGGTATTTTGAAGAATGGAATTTAATATTTTTTACACTTTTATTGGCCATACTAGTAGGCTATTTGCATTAATTTTGCATCTTTGTGAGTATCATTTTAAGCAGTAATTTTCATTGTCATTGCAAACGTCTATGATTCATAACCTTTCACATCAAAATTCAGTAGCAAATCATTTTTTGAATCAGCTTCGCGATGTCAATGTCCAGAACAATATGTTTCTATTCCGAAAGAACATGGAAAGATTGGGTAATATTTTTGCCTATGAAATCAGTAAGCTTTTGCCATATAAAGAGATAGAAACTGAAACACCCCTAGGCATTGCCAAAACGAATGTTCTGGACACGCGTATTGTGCTTTGTACGATTTTGCGTGCAGGACTTCCGCTCCACAACGGGATTCTTGACTTTTTTGATGGTGCAGGCAATGCTTTTGTGGCAGCTTACCGCAAAAATCACAAAGACGGTACTTTTGAAATCAATCTAGAATATATTACTTGTCCCGACTTGAATAATGCGGTGCTCATCCTTTCAGACCCAATGCTTGCTACCGGTGCTTCGGTTGTAAAAACACTAGAATATTTAAAAGAATACGGTAATTATGCACAACTTCATATCGCCTCTATCATAGCATCCAGTTATGGTGTACGACAGGTGAGCCGACTCTTCCCTAATGCACATCTATGGATTGCTGCCGAAGATGAGGAACTGACCGCCCGATCCTACATCGTGCCCGGACTCGGTGATGCAGGCGATCTGGCTTATGGCAGAAAGCTACAAGAATAATTTATCCGTTATTAAAACACTCAATTTCAGCTATTTAGACCACATATAGACTAATTATACTTTATTGCACCACTCAATTAACACGGCCAAAAGTGTCAGACTGGATAAGTAAAATTAAAACGGATGAAAATCAAGCCCTCAGCGAAATCTATCGCTTACTGAGAGATGATACTATCATGTGGTTACAGAGAGAATTTGGACTATCGGCCATTGATGCAGAAGACATTTTCCAGGTTTCTGTTGTCATTTTGTACGACAACGTCATAACAGGGAAACTCACAGAACTCACTTCCAGCTTGATGACTTATGTAGGGAGAATCGCCCGCAATAAGTCAATGGAGCTCATAAGGAAAAAGAAAAAAATGCAATTATCTGATATTAGTTCTGAATTGCTGAGCGATCACGTTCTGTACCAACAGGATGAAATAACTAACGAAGAACAAATCAATCTAATCAACCATGCCCTAGAATCGTTGGGCGACCCTTGTAAGTCGATTCTTGTGAAATTTTACTACCAAAATAAAAAAATAGAAGAAATTACTTCAGAACTTCAATACAAAAAACGCCGATACAACCAAAAATCTAAAATATAAGTGCTTGAAGAGGTTACAAAACATCTTTTTTTAGTCATAATTTAAAAAATTGAAATAGTGAAGTCCACTCCGGAAGACATAGACTTATTGGATGATTATATAAAAGGCCGACTTAGTCCTGACAAAGTAGCGATTGTGGAGCAAAGACTCAAGGCGGATGCTGATTTTAAATCAGACTACGAATTATTGATGCTGCTTTCTAAAGGAGCGAGGTTACACCATTTACAAAAAAAATAGAAGAGCTAAAAAAAATCTCAGGTCAATGAACCACAAAAACCTTTATTTACAGAGCATAAAATTGCAAACAATGATTTAGTTCAAAAATCAGCAAAGCATTCTTCTACATCAAAAACATTTATCTTCAAGATCATCAGCATAGCTGCTTCTGTTGTGGTATTAGTTGCACTAGCATGGGTTCTATTTATGAATAAACAGACAGATAGTGGTTTAAATCAAAATTATACTATAGATGAAAACACCTCATCGACCAAGGAAGAACATTCACTATCAGTAAATACTCCTAAAAAAACAGAGGATATAAGTTTGAATCAAAAGACCAGTGAGCCAATACAATATACAAGAGAACCGATCGTCAATAGGCCGGATCCCGTAGCAGATTTTCTAAAATTATATGACTACCCTAATATGATGGGCGTCATATTTAGATCAGACTCTATGGCTACCTTGTCCTATTATGACCAGGCCTACCAGTTATATAAAGACAAAAAGTACTCAACTGCAATCAGTCTGCTCACTAACCATCAAAATGACCCTCAAAGCAGATATCTTCTGGCGCACTGCTACCTGTTAAACCGACAGTTCCAACTTGCGGCAAAAATATTTCATAGCTTTGCACTAGATGATTTCTCTATTTACTATGAAGATGCTTGCTGGTACTATATCTTAGCACTCTATAGTACATATCCACAATCTGAAACACCTTTAAAACAAGCAATTATAGACTTTGCAGACAGTGTGCCTGACCAATATAGAGCTCGCCTGAAAATAATCAGAGCTGTGTGCCGTTGTTAATCTATAACCCTAAATGCTGCCCACTTTTCAGGGCTGTAATGCTTGCGAAGTGAAGCTTTCGTGAGATCCATAGAAGTATAAGCATCATAACCACTCAGATAGTACGAATAAAATTGGTCACAAACTTCAGTGGCAACTCGATCATCCACCGGCCATAAAGTGGCTATCACCGTAGTAACACCGGCTGTTTTTATAGCATTGGCGATACTGGCATTGCCTAAACCTGCCATATAATTTCCGACACCTGAATCGCACGCAGATAGAAATACCAGCTGCTTATCCGTTAGATCCATATCCACGATGTCTAACGCAGTGATATCAGGAGTAGAAACATCAACGCTATCCTGCGCCAATAGTAACTTTACTGCCGAATTTGATCTATAAAAATCCTGACCTAGCAAATTACTTTTTTTAATCACTCCATGAGTAGATATATGGACATGAGATATATTCTCGTCCTGAAGACATTTTTGAAGATTCTTTTTTGTTGCATTGCACTGATCAAAGACCTGGTAAGAAAGGTGTTGATCTTTCATTTTCTGTACAATTAGTTTCACTTCACTGGCAGATCCTGAAAGATAAGGCGCTTCTGTACCACCTGCTTTGATACAGTTGTATCTGATACCGCCGATTATCGTAAAATTGGGGTTGTCCTGAACAGCGTTGAGTTTTTGTCTATTTTTTTTGATAATTGAATATGCATTTTCAACATATTTGATCTGGTACTGATCATTCAACAATTGGGACTTCTTACCTATACTACTCAGCACTTCAAAAGCGATAGTATTAAAAACGCCATCTGGAGCAATCAGAAGTCTCTTTTTGTCTTTAAGATGGCTTTCTATCGGTCGAATTAAATAATTATACAACCTCAAGTTCAAATTGCCATTATTGGTATAGTTGGTTTTGAGGGTATGAATACGAAGGCTGTCTTCCGGATGGGAATATAAATAAAATCCAAATTCATTTTTAGTGATAACAAAAACATAAATCTTGGGTATTTGACTTCTGTCAATTATCTGATAATAATCTAAAAACACATCATCATCCTCAAGGTTATCTCGTAAATGTGTGAGCTTAAGGTTTGTATGCCATTGTACTTTGTTATCTTCAAGGTGTTGCTGCAATCTTGCAGAGTAATATCCTATAGAATCTTGTATAATGTCCATATTCTGAGATGCAATCAGCTTTTTGTATTTTTCAAAATCCTCCCTCATTTCATTGTTCTGGCTGTTTTCAAATAGCTTCCGCCGTACTTCAAAATACCGATTAGATATATTTTTCAGATTGGACAATTTTTCATAGATCTGCTGATAATACTGAGGTTTGTCATGCTGCGTTACATAATCTATTAGGTATTCATATTTTGATAATATCAGCCGGATGTTATTACTTTGAACTGACAGTGCTTCATTGACCAGGTTGATATAATTGTAATATAATGATTCCATTGAGTGCTCTATCAGTTCATTTTCTTCCTCCTGAGTCTTTTGTGTAAATTTTAGCTTTGCAAAATTAAGATTGATCCTGAAAAAGTGATGTTTTGGTACATTTTCATAATCCATTGCTTTTTCCATTGAAAGGCATTTTTCTCTAGCTCCAGCTTCTTCCTTTCTACCTATCAAGTAGATGATATTATGAATGCCCAAATTATAATCACTATCAAATGATGACGGTGCAATCTCCTTATGATAATGAGCCGCTTTGTCCAGCTGTTCCTTTTTAACGTAATAGATAAAGTTCTCCGCATTGAGTTCAGCTTTTGCGTTTTTATCATACTTGGTGTTTTTTGTCAACGCCAACAATTTTTCTGTATATTCTTCCGAAATAGCGTCTATACCAAGGTTTTGAGCCATACTGATAACGCCTAATAAATTGTCAATATGGACAGCAGTATCTACAGCTGCAACTTGTGTGACAAGCTCCTCGTTTTCTAGATATATATCTAATGCGGCATTAAAATCGTTTTTCCAGTTGTAATACAATGCATAATTGACACGAGTGGCAAAAAAATCTCTATAGCTTACATCAAAATGTTGTCCACCTTCGTACAACGCTTCATCCAAGTTTCTTTTCATTCCAGCATAATCACTATCCATCAAATGAAACAGCGCACGTTGATATTTTAAATAGAGTTGAGTAGAATCATTGACATTTTGGCATTTAGCAATATATTCATCAAACAATTGGAATGCTTTTTTACGTTGATTCATTCTAAAAAAATTGTATGCAATCCGATCCCGTAATATAGCTTTGGTGGACCAATATACACATGGGCACTTTTTGAAACCTTCTTGCGACAGCAAATCCAATCGTTCGTCAATAGCATTAAAGTTGTTTAGCTTTCTAAGGCTGTCAATATATGGCTTTGCTTCTTTATAAAAATAATCCTTAAATGCGATACATTCATTATTTTGACTATAAACAACACCACTGATAAAAAAGCATAAAATAATTACTAAACCCTTCATTGTAACCTTATATTCATCTGGTATTTAGTGTAAAAATATTAGATAATACCTTATATCGTATGATTATAACAATATTTTTTTGGGAAATTTATATTTTCAGATTAAAATCATCCATGGATATCATCATCTTATAAATTGAGAGTATGTAACACTGCAGAAGATATAATCGAACTAGGAAGCCATGTTACCAACTGAAATCGTTTAAAATTACTACCTTTGTGCTCATTTTAAAATATCGCATTGAGACAGATTTCTAACGATTTATTCTGATAGTTAAAATTCAGATATTCATGGCAAAATATAATGACGATTTAAAACAGCTCGACCTTCCTCATATTGATCAATTAATGCTCAAGTTCTGGGAAGAAAATGATATTTTTAACAAAAGCGTAAACCAGCGACCGGTGGACAATAGCTTTGTGTTTTACGAAGGTCCACCATCTGCCAATGGCATGCCAGGTATTCACCATGTGATGGGGCGTACTGTCAAAGATATCTTCTGCCGATTCCAGACGATGAAAGGTAAAAGGGTAGAAAGAAAAGGTGGCTGGGATACTCATGGTTTACCTATCGAGCTTTCTGTAGAAAAAGAACTAGGCATTACAAAGGAAGATATCGGTAAGAAAATCTCTGTGGATGACTATAACCACAAATGTCGCGAGACAGTCATGAGATACAAAGACCTATGGGATGACATTACACGGAAAATGGGATACTGGGTTGATCTTGACAATCCTTATATCACTTTCAATAATGAATATATTGAGTCTGTATGGTGGCTGCTGGCTCAACTCTATAACAAAGGTCTGCTTTACAAAGGATATACCATTCAGCCTTACTCTCCTGCTGCAGGCACAGGATTAAGTTCACACGAATTGAATCAACCGGGATGTTATAGAGATGTGACAGATACTACCGTCGTAGCTCAATTTTTGACGAAACCCGATACACTTCCGGACTTTTTACATGGTTATGGAGATATATTCATTCTAGCTTGGACCACTACACCGTGGACTTTACCATCCAATACAGCACTGACTGTCGGACCTAAAATTGATTATGTGCTTGTAAAAACTTACAATCAATACACTTTCAAGCCGATCAATGTTATAATTGGAAAAGCACTGGTTGAAAAGCAACTGGCCGGCAAGTTTATGCAGGTAGAAACTGAAGATCAACTCAATGCTTATCAGCAGAGTGATAAGAAAATACCTTATCTAGTAGTGAAGGAATTCAAAGGGCAAGACCTCATCGGTATTCGATATGAGCAGTTACTGAATTACGCATTGCCGTATGATCATCCTGAAAACGCTTTCAGGGTAATCGGCGGCAGCTTTGTCACCACTGAAGACGGTACAGGAATCGTGCATACTGCTCCCACCTTTGGTGCTGACGACGCTAAGGCTGCTAGAGAAGCTGTACCTGAAGTGCCAGCAATGCTAGTGTTGGATGAACATGACAATCCGGTGCCTTTAGTAGATTTACAAGGTAGATTCCGCAAAGAACTTACTGAAATAGGTGGCAAATATGTTAAAAATGAATATTACAATGAAGGCGAAGCTCCTGAAAAGTCAGTCGATGTCGAAATAGCCATCAAGCTTAAGGAAGAAAACCGTGCCTTCAAGGTGGAAAAATATGTGCACAACTATCCACATTGCTGGCGTACTGACAAGCCGGTGTTGTACTATCCATTAGACAGCTGGTTTATCCGATCTACTGCGATGAAGGATAAAATGATTGAACTCAATAAAACAATCAACTGGAAGCCAGCCCACACCGGTGAAAAGCGCTTCGGCAATTGGCTGGAAAATCTCAATGACTGGAATCTTTCGAGATCCAGATATTGGGGTATTCCGTTGCCGATTTGGAGGACTGAGGATGCTTCAGAAGAACAATGTATCGAATCTATCGCTGATCTTCAGGTAGAAGTAGCTAAAGCTAATGAGCAATTAGGCCTCAACCAAACTGTACCTGCCGATTTACACCGACCCTATATTGACGAAGTGATTTTAGTATCACAATCCGGCAAACCTATGAAGCGTGAGCTCGATCTTATCGATGTGTGGTTCGATTCGGGCTCTATGCCGTATGCTCAATGGCACTACCCAATGGAAAATCGAGATTTTATTGATAAAGGCACCACTTTCCCCGCTGATTTTATAGCTGAAGGTGTGGACCAAACGCGTGGATGGTTTTTCACATTACATGCCATCGCTTCGATGGTCTTCGGGAGTGTCGCTTATAAAAATGTGGTTTCCAATGGACTGGTCCTAGACAAAAACGGTGTAAAAATGTCTAAGCGACTAGGCAATGTCATTGATCCGTTTAAAACGCTCGAAGACTACGGGGCTGATGCCACAAGGTGGTATATGATTTCCAATGCTCAGCCATGGGACAACCTCAAGTTTGACCTTGACGGCATTGACGAAGTACGTCGTAAATTCTTTGGCACCTTATTTAATACCTACTCGTTCTTTGCTCTATATGCTAATATTGATAAGTTTTCATACAGCGAAGCAGTTATTCCTTTGGAAAAAAGACAAGAAATAGACCGATGGATTATTTCCTTATTAAATTCACTAATCAAAGAAGTCGATAATGACCTGGCCAATTATGAGCCTACAGATGCGACTAGGAAGATAATGTCGTTTGTAGATGAACATCTGTCCAACTGGTATGTCAGACTATGCAGAAGGCGCTTCTGGAAAGGAGAATACTCGGAAGACAAAATTGCTGCTTATCAAACCTTGTATGAATGTCTGACTACGATTAGCAAACTGATGTCACCTTTTGCACCGATGTTTGCAGACTGGCTGTATAAAAATCTTAATGAAGCAACCGGCAAAGAAGTCCATATTTCCGTACATTTAAGCGATTTCCCTATAGCTGATCGTAATCATATAGACCTTGCCTTAGAGCAACGTATGGACTATGCACAGCGCATCTCATCTTTAGTTCTTTCTATTCGCAAAAAAGAAGGTATCCGTGTGCGGCAACCACTAACTAAAATTCTTCTTCCTGTCCTTGACCCTGATTTCATCCATCAGGTAGATAGTGTTAGAGACTTGATTTTATCAGAAGTCAACGTCAAAGATATCGAATATATCACAGACACAGACGGATTTATAAGAAAGAAAGCTAAGGCAAATTTCAAAACGCTGGGTCGCATCCTCGGCAAGCATATGAAAACCGGAGCACAAATGATCCAGGAGATGGATCAGGCATCGATATCACAACTTGAAAAGACCAATGCCTTTTCTATCGAGATTGAAGGTGAAAGTTTTAACCTTACAACAGAAGATGTGGAGATCAGCTTTGATGAGATTCCGGGTTGGCAAGTGGCCACAGACAGAGAAGTCACTGTAGCATTAGATGTCACTCTAACTGAAGACCTCATTGCGGAGGGTTTAGCGCGAGAGCTTGTGAATCGTATTCAAAATATAAGAAAAAATAGTGATTTCAATGTGACTGATCGTATTATAGTTGATATTGAAAAAAATAATATCATCTTACCTGCCATAGAAAAGTTTGGTGATTATATCCGTCAGGAAGTACTTGCTAATCAGATTAATATCAATGACAATGACGGTGAATTGACTGAAATCACAGAAGAGGTAAGTGTTAAAATTGCTATATCAAAAGCCTAACTTTGGATTCGGTTTAACCCATATTACTTCTTAGGTCTTTTTAGAAGGGAAATGGTACAAAATAGATATGAAGTAGTATTTTCGTTTAGTAATCTTTTAGTGTTTAATCTGGGTTTAAAATAAAAAGCCCTACTATCATCGCAATAGTAGGGCTTTGTTTTCCAATGGCCTTTATGAGCAACCTTGCATCATCTGCAAGATATTAGGTCTTTTATTTCTTTATGCTTGATAGAATATTTGAATTAATTTAAAACCTCACTAAAAGTATCTCCGGCATTGATATCACCTGTCTTAAATCCCTTTGAAAACCAATACATCCTTTGCTGTGAAGTACCATGTGTATAGGTTTCCGGTCTAGTATAACCTTGGGTTCTACTTTGTATATTGTCATCGCCCACTGCCGCCGCAGCATTCATAGCTTCTTCAACATCACCTTCATCTAAAAATTTTTGTTCATAATGTGCCCATACTCCTGCAAAAAAGTCTGCCTGCAATTCAGTAGCTACCTGGATTCTATTGGCTCCAACTTTATTAGTTTGCTGTTGAGCATTATGCGTCTTTTGTAAAACGCCCAAAACATTCTGTACGTGATGTCCCACTTCATGTGCAATGACATAAGCTATTGCAAAATCTCCTCCTTCAGCGCCAAATCTTTGTCTCAATGTGTTGAAAAATGACATATCCATATACAGCGTCTGATCTGATGGACAATAGAAAGGTCCTGTGCTGGCACTAGCACCACCACATCCTGATGAAGTAGCCCCGCTAAATAGCACTAATTTAGGCTGAGGATAATTGATACCATTTTCTCTAAACAATCTTGTCCATGTATCTTCCGTCGAAGCGAGAATCGTTGATACAAATTCTCCTACTACTTTTTCCTCAGGTGTTAACTCCTTAGCTACCTCCGTTTGTTGCGGTATCATCTGATTGGCTAGAGCTCCTGCTATCTCTTGAGGGTCTCCTCCCATAAATAGCTGAAATAATAAAAATATAATACCTAACGCCCCTCCTCCAGCAACAACTTTGCCGGTTGTACTCATGCCTCTTCTGTCTTCAACATTACTGCTCTGACGACGTCCTTCCCATTTCATTATGCAAATTATTAAAAAGGTTTAAAAATATAAATACAATAATAAGACTTTATTATCGCATTCTAGTAACGTAATAGCAGAAAATATTGTTACAATTTATGTTAAGAGCATACCTTTATACCTCAGATCTGCTGTACGCCATGATATTTTCCATACTGGATTTACTGGGGCTAAACATAACTTTAGGAAGGATATCTAAGCCCGATTTGAGCAAATGATATTCTTCCAGCATGGTACTGTCTTCTTCCATAGCAAATTCCATCTCAAGCCTTGTAAACAAGTCGATTTCTTTATGGAGTAAGAGGATGAGGTCATTAGAAGTGTAATTTTGGGCCATATACTGGTTTTAAGGTTTAGTAAAATAATATCACTTCTAAAAACTTCATTTTAATATTTAATATTGTGTGTCAGGATTAATTTTATTTCACTCTAAACCAGGTCTGCGTTCTACCCAGTAGCGAAAACCCTAAATAACCGCGAACTTTTAGCTTGTCTTGTCCTTCAAGTTCTATTTTACAGCTATATTCTTTACCATTCTTTGGATCCATGATGGTACCGTCATCCCATACCTTACCGCTCTTGCTCAAGTCCCATAAAATTTCCATCCCCACTAGTTTTTTGCCTTTTTTAGTGCCTTTGCAGGCTGTACAAACATCAGTGGTAGCTCCTTCCAGCAATTTAACAACTTTACCATATAGCTTTCCATTTTTCTCAAAGATTTCAACGTAAGATTTTTCCTTGCCACTTTCATCATCTACCGTCTTCCAAATACCTAAGGGACTCTGTCCACTTGAAGCGAAAACAAAATTAAATATAAATATTAAAGCTATAAACGTTCTATTCATGATGTATAAAGATTTTAGTTATTAAACGTTTTAATATTGTTCCAGTTCCCTTGGATGCCAGAATTTTTGTTCAAAATTGACCACCTTGTCGTCTTTAATTACAACACCTTCTGCTATTAAAAGCTCCTCCATTAGAGTAGGCGTTGCAAATTGTAAGCGCCCTGACAACTCTCCTTTACGATTGACCACCCTATGTGCAGGTATTTTCATATCATAATTGTGGCATTGATTCAGTGCCCATCCAACCATTCGTGCTGATCCCAGTCCTAGAAAGTCCGCAATAGCCCCAAAAGTTGTCACCCTTCCCACAGGGATTAGTCTTGTCACATCATATACTCGAAAAAAGTAATGATTAGTATCAACAGCCGATTTCTCTTCTTTACGTTTAGCCATAATGGCGTCCGCTTTTTCGCAAATATAATTTTTTATATGGGATTTCAAGTAATTTAGATCAATGTCTTTGATATTTCCTTTGAAAGGCTTATTGCTGAATGTTTACGATCTTTCTAAGGTTATAAAATGCGATCAATTAATTTTGACTCCTGCAACTAAAAAATAATTGCCTTATACCTATTTTAGCGATCAGGTAAAGGCAAAAGTTTGAAAGTGGAACTGAAAAATATTGGTTTAAGCTTCAAATGCTTGAGATTTTGTCCCAATTAATTAGGTTATTCTTGATAAAAGCCATTTCATAATATCATATTTTATTATTGTCAATGTTAATTACTTGAATACTTAGTGTATATTTGTCACTAATATACATTAGATACCGGACAAGGTATCACTATTGTTTTTCACTGTCAGTTAAAAATTTACAGCAATGCAGGTGCATTTTAACATCCACTACAAAACCATCTTTGGTGAAATTATTGGTATTCAGTATCGATATCACAATGATGATGAGTTACATACCCTGATGTTTGAGACCTACGATGGCGAGAACTGGTTTGGAATGACTGACATACCAGAAAATACCACTATTTTTTATGCTTATGTTTTGAAAGAAAAAGAGGCTGTCAAACGCAAAGAATGGGGAAACCCAAGGATGTTGACCATTGAAAATAACAATATTTTCATACGTGATCAGTGGAGGCCACGAGATAATGTAGCTAATGCTTTTTTATCGACTGCCTTTACAAAAGCTATTCTTAAGAGACCGGCACAAAAAGCTCGACCTACATCTTCTGTAAAACATAAAAATGCCAATCATCTTACTTTTGAATTATTATCCTCAACGATTGAACCAGGATTGGTTTATGGTGTGATCGGAAATATTCCCGAACTGGGCAACTGGAAAAAACCAGTGTTAATGGATGAAACAGATTTTCCATTATGGAAAACTACTATTGAGCTAGATCAAAAAAATCTTCATATAGAATACAAATACATCATAGCTAATCCAAAAACATCCGATATTGTGTTGTGGGAAGGTGGTGAAAATCGGCTTATTTATGGAACACTAGAGGTTGATAAACCTGTAACATATCTTGTACATGATGATCAGTTTCACCATGATCAGGTCTTGTGGAGAGGCGCTGGTGTCGCTATACCGGTATTTTCACTAAGGACCCAAAAAAGTATGGGTATTGGCGAATTTACAGATTTGAAAATGCTCACTGACTGGGCCACAACAATAGGTTTAAAGTTGATTCAAGTGCTACCTGTCAATGATACCCTTGCTACTAAAACATGGGCCGACAGTTACCCTTATGCTGCCATATCAGTATTTGCGCTCCATCCACTGTACGTTAATCTTCCGGATATAGCCACATTTAAAGATGCCAAGGTAAGATCGGCCTACTATCGGGAAGTCAAAAAACTCAATAAGCTGTCCCATGTTGATTTTGAAAAAGTACTTTCCAGTAAGTTCAAGTATCTTAGGCTACTTTTTGATCAGGAATACGACCATTTCACAAGAGACAAAGATGTCACATTATTCATCAACGAAAACAAAGAATGGCTGCAGCAATATGCTGCATTCTGTCACCTTAGAGACGTTTATACAACCTGCAATTTCAACCTTTGGCCTAAACATGCTACCTTTAGCGATGAGGTCATTGAAGAGTTATGTGACCCAAAATATCCAGATTATAAGGAAATTGAGTTTTATTACTTTATTCAGTATCATGCAGATAGACAACTGCGCGAAGCCAGAGACTATGCCAGAAACAAACAAATCGTTCTTAAGGGAGATTTGCCCATCGGCATCTATCGATACAGTTGTGATGCTTGGGTCGCTCCCGAACTGTACAATATGGATGGTCAGGCTGGTGCTCCGCCCGATGTCTATTCTGTCCTCGGTCAAAACTGGGGATTTCCGACCTATAACTGGGAGATCATGTCAAAAGATGATTTCGCTTGGTGGCGCAATAGAATGCATCAATTAAGTAGATATTTTGATGCTATGCGGATTGATCACATTCTTGGTTTTTTCCGTATATGGCAGATACCTATCAACCAGGTAGAAGGCACCATGGGATTATTCAATCCACGCATTCCTTTAAAGAAGGAAGAGTTAGAACATTATGGCATTTCGGGAGATTTATCCAGATATACTAAACCTTATATTACAACAGAGCTGCTCAATATGTCTTTTGGTTTTGATGCAGAGGACATATTCAAGACATTTTTTTCTCGCGATAAGGTCGGCAACATTACATTTAAGTCCTCCTTTGATGACCAGCTCAAGATACGTCAGTTTGTTTCCCAGAATCCGAGGTTCATGAAGTACGAAGCTGCTCTACTACGGATGATATCCGAGGTACTGCTCATAGAAGAGCCACAAACGGATGGCCAGTATTACAATCCGCGTATCACACTATCCAGTACTTATTCCTTTAGCCAACTGGAAACTTATATGAAGGATAATCTTATCGGGCTGTACAACGACTACTATTTCTCCCGACATGAAGCATTCTGGAAAGAGCAAGCACTATGGAAACTGCCTGTGATTCTAGATGCCAGCGAAATGCTCATTTGTGGTGAGGATCTGGGTATGATACCCAAATCTGTACCTCAGGTGATGCAGGACCTAAATATCATGTCACTAGAGATACAACGGATGCCTAAAGGGCAGTCCAAGTTCGGTATCGTGGGTAAATATCCTTACTTCTCCGTCTGTAGCCCATCGAGTCATGATATGTCCACCATCCGTGGATGGTGGCAATCCAACCATGAGGTGGCAAGTGAGTTTTATTACAATTATCTCCATTGGTCAGGATATGCGCCATATGAATGCACGATAGATATCGTCAAGGCAGTCGTCCATGACCATCTGGCCTCACCTAGTATGCTGGCCATATTCCCAATTCAGGATTTGGTCGGTATGGATGGCGAACTCCGATACCCTATAGCTGAAGCAGAACAGATCAATGAACCATCTAATCCAAAGCACTACTGGAAGTTTAGATTTCACCTAAACATCGAAGAGTTACTACAAGCAAATGGCCTAAATGGATATATTAGAGATATTATTTCAAGAAGCGGAAGATAAGCAAGTACGTTGTAGTATTACTAATACCGGCTATGCAAGTCCATTTTGGTTAGTTGTTAATAAATAATAATAGGCATAAAAACACAAAAGCCACCCCTAGGATGGCTTTCTATCTTTTCATTCTGTCAAATATTAAGCAATAAAAGCAGCATAAGCAGTGGCATCCATCAGATCGTCTAATTCCGCAACATTAGTCAATTTAATTTTAATTATCCACCCTTCACCATAAGGATCTTCATTAATCAATCCAGGATTATCGCCTTCTGACTCATCCAACTGATCATTAAACTCCAGCACTTCGCCACCTACAGGCATGAAGAGGTCTGATGTAGTTTTAACAGCTTCTGCCGTACCAAATATTTCATCTTTTGCAAGCGTCTGACCCACTGTTTCTACTTCAATATACACAAGCTCCCCTAGCTCGCCTTGTGCAAAATCAGTAATACCGATATATGCTTCGTCACCATCTATCCGAACCCACTCGTGTTCTTTTGAATACTTAAGATTATCAGGAAAATTCATAAAAGTTGATTTAAGGTTAGTTAATAGAAAGAAAATTTTTAAGCCAGTCAGTGGTGATGGACTTTGGTCTTTCAATAGGCAAGCCTAGGGCTCTGTCCCAGCAAAGTCCCGCACTAACACCTAATGCTCTGGAAACTCCAAAAAGCACAGTATAATAAGTATATTCTTTAAGACCATAATGCACTAGCAGCGATCCAGAGTGGGCATCCACATTCGGCCATGGATTCTTAACCTTGCCTATGCTGCCTAATACTTGTGGAACAATCTCAAATAAATCCCAAACAATCTGAACGATTGGATCGTCTTTAATATATGTTTCTGCAAATTTCATCTGGGCAATAAATCGAGGATCTGGCTGTCTCAATACAGCGTGGCCATATCCGGGTATCACTTTGCCTTCATTTAATGTATCATGAATATACTGACGAATCTGATCTTTAGAAGGTCTGTCTGTACCCAGTTCTTCTACCATTTCAAAAATCCACTTGATGACTTCTTGATTAGCCAGTCCGTGCAATGGTCCTGCAAGGGCGTTCATAGCGCCACTGAAAGAAAGATAAACATCACTCAGTGTAGAACCAACAAGGTGCATAGTATGTGCAGATGCGTTTCCTCCTTCATGATCTGCATGAATCGTCAGATACAGTCGCATCAATGATAAGAAGTCGCGGTTCTCAAAACCCAACATGTGTGCGAAATTACCTGCCCAATCTAGTTCAGGATCTGGTGCTATATGGTGATTATCAAAAAAAGTACGTCTGTATATGTATGCTGCAACACGTGGTAATTTAGCAATCATATTCATGGAGTCTTCATACATCGGATCCCAGTAATCATTCTTATTGATACCTTCTTCATATCTCTTTGCAAAAATACTGTCATGACCCAATGCAAGAATGGCAATACTAAACTGTGTCATAGGGTGCGTACCAGGAGCTAGCGCATCCAATGTATCAAAAACATGTTGCGGAACTTCACTTCTTTTTCTCCATTCAGCCGTAAGCCAATCTACCTCCGCCTGTGTAGGAATTTCTCCTGTCATCATCAGCCAGAAAAGACCTTCAGGTAGAGGTTCTCTTCCATCAGGGATTCTAGGAAGCAATTCCTTTAGTTGAGGAATATTATATCCTCTGAATCGAATTCCCTCTTCCGGGTCAAGTGCTGATGTATCATATACCATGCTCTTAACGCCTCTCATACCACCGATGAGTTGAGCCACTGTCACTTCATCTACCTTTTTGTCACCATGCTCTTTAAGTATATTTTTAATTTCTACCTTAACAGCAGACGATTTTTGATAAAATTTTTCTTTTAATGCATCCATCACGTGGGTAATATTTATTTTGCTTTATATTTAGTAAAATGTTCTCCTGGTTAGCTTTAATTTGAATAATAATATTATTTTGAAAAAGTTGCGCTAAGTTATGAAAATTATGTAAATTATTAGTAAAAACGATGCGATTCAGTTCAAAATTTTTTACACACCTAAATACTTAAAAAAGTTCATCAGGGCTCTGGATATTTTAGCCCTGATGAATAAGCTCATTTTCCAACTATTAAAATGCTTTTATTACTCTATTCTGAGCATTTTTACAACTTCATTTAATTCGCCTGATTTTATCTTACAATAAAATATTCCTTTTCTGTCTCCGAGCTGCTGCTGTCCAATTTGAAGCTGATTTTCTCCTGCTCCTAAATTCAGACTTCCACTATAAACCATTGAACCTTTTGCATCAAATATGGATAGTGATACTTCTGCTCTGTTATTTAAAAATACTTCAATGGTAGTATTTTCTTTAAAAGGATTGGGTTTGTTCTGACTTACATAACTTTTTACATCCCAGCTTGGAGTTTTATATCCTAACTGTAAAGATGAAGTACGCAACACTGCATCATATACTTCTGGTCTTAGCATAGACGGATAGAGTGACAGAACATCTACAGAATTGATGTCTTTTGCAGACGATACTATTACCTTAAACAAGATCGCTCCTTCTTCTAAAATGATACCATCGGCTTGATTGAAGGATACGTTCAGATATGTTTTACCGTTGCGCTCAGTTCTGTATGTATTTTCGACCCTTATTGGTAAGCCTTCAGGTTGAATACCCTTATATTCTACACCTTGTGGCAGTTGAAGGGTAAACTGCATACCACTGATCTCGGCATTCTGTCCTATAGCAACCGGTATCTCCGTAAGTTCATCTTTATTAATCCATTTCCTATCCGCAAACATTTTAACCCTATCAGCAGATCTGTTTTCAGCTTTACCCAAGAGGTTAGACGATACGGTGCCATTCACATCGCCAATTTTTATAGCTATAAAATCTGTTTGAGACATATTTACATCTAGATTCTCATACAAAATGTGTTCAATTACGTTCCAAGGTCGAGATGGATCTTCAAATTCTGAAGCAGCATCAATAAATCTCCACGATGTGTTTTTGCTGAGTGAATCTTGAATACCTAAAATCAATTTTCTTAAGTCAGAAATATCTGATGCAGTAATCGAATTACTCCGATTAACATCTGCTGCAATAATGCTGTAAGGAGATTTTAGCCGCTCAATACCCAAAATATGTCGCTGTATGACCACTAAGTCCAGAGTAGATATACCCTCGGTCCATGATCCTTTTTTAAACGGTGACAAGATATAATCATTGTACATACCGAGATTGCTAAAGTTAAAATGCCCTTCATTATCTGTATAATTGACTCTGTCTGTTTCTCCTCCCTTAATTTCAACCATTGCATCACTAATCATTGCTTTTTCCTCAGTATAAATCGATCCTGAGATGGCTATTTGTCCATTACCTAGACAAGCATTATCATTATCTTGAACTTCCAGGAAGGTGACAACTTTAGTCTGATTACCTTCAAGGTCGGTGACAAAAAATTCTATACGACGCGTACCTAGGCTATCACAATTAAATATTCTCAAGGTATCATTCACATTAGATGAAAACGAAAATCTGAGTTGATTTGCCGGAGTACAGTTATCAAAACTAAAATTATTAAAATCCGAAGCCTTCATCATGGCCATACCTGAAGGATACATAAGATTAGTGGCAAGGCCATTTAAGACTACTCCTGTGGGTGCTTTACAATCCTTAACCGTAAATAATGATGAACAAGTAGAAGTATTACCACAGCCGTCTTTAGCTTGCCAAATAAGTTTATGCGTACCTGCTGCATAATCACGTGGTGTTGTCGTAGCACCATTTCCGGTATAGTCGATAGATCCGTTATTATCCAGGTCTATCTTATAACTCCACGTAATGTTAGTAGGCTGACAATCATCAGTACCTGTTGCAGTGAAGGATACGTTTTTACCCACACAACCATTGCCGGTACATATTATTTTATTGGTACAAACGACTGAATCAATCACCGGTGGAACATTATTTTCGATATAGATATTTTGTACAAATGTCCATATTCCAGGGCCGGTATCATCATTATTGTTAGCCTGACACCAGTCGCGTACTTTCCATGTTCGCTCGATTGAGTAACAGTACAGAGGATGAGGATATACCCTATCTTTAAACGAAACACCTGCCATGCTACAATTGTGGTCATTAACCTGTGGTCGGCCGGTAGAATCAGGTGATGGTATCTCGAGTGCACAACCTTGGATTACAACTTCCGGGGCGGGCCAGTCGATATCACTTTCATCAAATGGGTCTGCATCCTGAACAATGATCGTTTGAGTATAAGTTGCTGTATTTCCTCCTTTATCTGTAAGTACAAAATCTCTTTTAATTTCTCCGGTTCTACACATGGAACGTAAGTCTCTAACTGTATAGGTTACGATTACATCCTGGCAATTATCTTCATATACGCCATCTTGCCCTACATAACCGGTAGGTGGATAATAGCTATTAGGGTCGTCAATCAGGATATCTCCTCGTGATGAGCCAGACTGTACAAAAGTCCCGAATGCATCAAGATTATTCAAATTTATCTCATACTCACAACTAATAGTAACGTCTGGTAATGGTATTGATATCGATGGATCTAGGTTGTCTTGTACCAAAACTGAACTCATACATTCTGAAAAATTGCCATTCTCATCATACACTCTGACAATGACCTGAATGGTATCGCTTACATCGTCACAACAAAACTCTACAGTAGGGCCAAATGTACTCGGTGTATTGCCTCCACAAATATTGCCCATTCTTCTTACCTCATAGGTTAACGGTCCACCACATTCATCGGCCGCTTCGATGATGAAAGATACTGCTGTTAAAATAGGATGATCCTCTATGGCAGTAACTCTAAAATCAGTACATGTAATTTGAGGTCCATTAAGATCTTTAGCAGTCAATGTCATTGAGCATGAAGCAGTATTGCCAGCATTGTCCGTAACGATGAAAGTAACAATATGCTCTTGATCTAGTCCTGATGGGATTTCAGTACCAGCTACAGGGTTTTGTATCACCGATTGAACTCCACAATTATCACTTGGAATAGCCTGAGATGTTAAATCGGGAACTATGATTACACATCCATCTTCCAAGGGAGTATCCTGATCAGGTGGACAAATGATAGAGGGCGCTTCATGATCTTCTACAGTGATAGTCTGGGCACAAGTTGCTGTGTTTCCATGAATGTCTGTTACTGTCCAAATAAGAATATTGGTGCCAACAGGTATTTGTGTATCTGTATCAAAAGGAATACCATTGAAGGTAGCTGCTTCAGCCATCACACCACAGTTATCACTAGTCAAAGGTGTACCAGGATTGATTCCTGTAGCAAAGCATTCTCCCAGATCATTATCAACTGTTAAGCCGGTAGGACATGTAATCAAAGGTAGTTCTGTATCAATAACTGTCACTGTTTGTACACAACTAGAAGTATTGCCACTTTCGTCAGTAACAACCCATACCACAGCATTATCACCTGTTGGTAACTGTGTTGTGGCTGTAAATGGAACTCCAGAGAAGGTAGCAACAAAGCCATCCACTGCGCAATTATCGTCAACTAGTGGGTTACCCAATGTTACATTATCTGCGTAACACAACCTACTATTTGTATTTACAGTTATATCAATAGGGCAATTGATGGTCGGAGCTTCATGATCTTCTACAGTAACCAACTGAGCACAACTAGCTGTATTACCACCAGCATCTGTTACAATCCAGACGATAGTATTCGTACCTAAAGGAATCTGAGTAGAAGATGTAATAGGCATGCCATTAAAAGTAGGCTCTGCGGCGGACCATGCCAGACAATTGTCAGTAAATACAGGACTTCCATAATTGATATTAGTGGCATAACAAACCCCTACATCATTGTTTACAGTGACATTCGACGGACAAGTAATGCTTGGAGGTGTTACATCTTGAACGGTCACCGTTGAGCTACAACTCGATGAATTTCCACATGCATCGGTTACTATAAGATGTACCTCAACACTACCTCCTGCTACTACATCATTGCAACCAAAAAAGAGATTAATATCCGTTGTAAAAGTTAGTGCTCCACCACAGTTGTCAGTACTTCCATCGTCCAGCATTTGTGGTGTTAGCGTGGCCATACCTGATGCATCAAGATTGACAGTTATATCTTTACAAATTGCCATAGGAGGTATGGTGTCATTGATGACAATCACTTGAAAACACGTGTCTCTGTTACCAGTAGTATCGGCAATAGAATAATATCTATGAATCAGCAAATTATTTGGGCAGGTTTCTGAACTCACTGAATCTTTTACAAAAGTGAAGGAATCTTCATCCAGTGCAATTTCATCTTCAGCTGTTCCTCCTGCATCTTCAAAAGCATCAAAATCTGCATAAGGAGCCGGTGCACTACAATCTGCTCTGATAGTATCTGGACAAGTAATCATCGGTGGCACATTATCATAGACTATTATATTCATACAACAAGAATCTGTGTTGTCACTGTCATCTGTCGCTGTCCAGCAAACTACCGTTAAGCCTAGTGGGTAATCGCCACTAGCATCATGCGGGTCTGAACTATAGGGCGAATCATGAGTTATATCAATATCTTGATCATCAGTACAATTATCAGTAGCTGTTGGTTGTGGTACATCAACATGAACAAATATTGTCCTGCTGCCATGCTTGTAACGTCTTCCATTTTCATCTATTCCTACAGAAACATCAGCAGGACAATCAATCACCGGTGGCAGCGTATCTAATTTGATTGGTTGGGTGCAGGTTGCCATTGTGCCTATACCATTACATTCATCCGTCACAGTCCAATCGATCTCATATAATCCTGCATCCCATATACCTAAATTAATAGTACTCGGAAATGGAGGTGGTACATTTACTACGGTCCCATCCGGCAAAGTATAGGACATGGAGAGGATGTTACCACAAGAAGAAGTCGGCGTATGTACTATGACTTCTGCCTTGCAGGTCGAATCAACAGGTAAGACAACAGGATCTGGACAAGTGATTGCATCTGGTGCCAAGAGGTTTACGTTTTTGGGATGGTACCCCTCTTTTTGAAAATCTACTCTTTTAGTTACTACACTTTCACTAAAAAGCATTCCTGCAACTACAAATATGGTTGACAGAAATAGAATCGACTTTTGTTTCATGGCAAAATTGTTTATTCATTATGAAATGGTCACTGTTTTTGGGAAGGGACCCTGAATAATCAATTTTCTTACTGTATTAATCGTAATACAAGTATTATGCCAATTTTATAAATTATGAATATTAATAATATATTATATATAAAAAGATCTAAATACGCTTTAAAATTCCATTATGACGCCCTTTGTGATGAATAGTCAATTAGATTTTTACCTTCTTGTCTTCCTAATTGTTTGCAATGTATTTGAGGTGCCATGC
>LNBW01000068.1 GCA_001567255.1 Bacteroidetes bacterium OLB9
CCAATTTGGTGACGAATACAAATACCATGTTGACATACACCACCATCCAGGATGCTATTAATGCGGCTACTGCAGGGGATGTGTTAGAAGTGTGTCCGGGGACATATAATGAAAACATCACCTTGAATAAAAGGTTAATACTAGTTGGAGCAGGGTCGGGTAGTAATCCAATGACCAATTCTGTTATTGTAGGTTCGATCCTCAATCAGCCTGTGATTAATGTAACCGCAGGTGGTAACAACTCTTCTGACAGACAGGTAATCAATGGATTTTACATTACTACTACAGCGGTAAATACGAACTCATATGTTGGTGGTATAGATTTGAATGCGGCTAACAATAACCCGATAAGCCATATTACTGTCCAGAATGTTCAGGTTGCAAATTGCCCGGGATCGACATCAGGTCTTGTGTTTAAAGGATTTTCATCATCTACTGTTGGGACTGATATTATTTCAGATGTTATCGTTGAGAATAGCACATTTACCGGGAATAATTATGGAATCAAGGCAAGGCATTGTCAGATTCAAGGATTTCAATTATTGGGTGGTAGCGGGAGAGTGACCATTTCAGAGAATAGATATAGTGGTATTTTAATCTATGGTAAAGACGACGGTTCTGGATTCTCAAATCAGTATAATAATTTCGTATTCAATAAAGTTGATCTTTATCATAATATGACTTCCGGCAGTACAGCTAATGGTCTTGGCGATATATTCATGTTGGGCTTTAATGGTAATCTGGATATTGATGACATGGTCAATACTTTTGGATTAACCACTCCTAATCCAACACCATATTATGTAGGTATAGGTATTAATGGTAAATATCTCGGTGGGGCTGAACCTTCCGGACTGATGTCATTTAAAAATATAACCTTTAATGATTATCCGGGTGCCGCTCATTTCCCGAGAACATTACTGGGACTATGGACCTTTACCAATGCCGATGCAGGTGTTACAATTGAAAACGTAAACTTTAATGGAACAGGTGCAACACGCGGAGCTTTAAATTTATCGGGCATTTATGGCAGTTCTCCTATTGTAGTTAAGACTTCGACATTTTCCGGTAATTCTAACTTTGTCAACGGTGTGACAAATGTTGTTGGAGATATAGTAAATATGGGTTACACCACGGTAGATGCAACAGATAATAACACTTTCACCGGAGCTTTGAATAACTTCGATAAAGAAGACAGAGTGGTTCACAAAGTAGATCATGCATCTTATGGAAGAGTAGTCTGGGTTGCAAATAATCTCTTTGTGACTCCTGATTCTTATGTCACTCCCAATATACAAACAACAAATCTTGCT
>LNBW01000069.1 GCA_001567255.1 Bacteroidetes bacterium OLB9
ACTTTTTTTGGCAATGAAAAAAAGTAACGAAGGTATGATTGAAATGCCCATCATTATCAAATAAGGAAAAAGATATGAACAACGAAGGGTTACCACGAATGTTGAAGCAATTGTAAATCCTTTTTTTACCGGCTGATTCGCTAAGGCCGATTTTAAAAGGATATTTAAAAAAGCGGAGGCGTTCAGGTAGCCGGAGGCATTTAGCTGAACTAGCGTTTGTTGTACTTTTTTTGGCAATGAAAAAAAGTAACGAAGGTACTATTGAAACACTCCTCATTAGCTAACAAGAAAAACATCAGAACATCGAAGGTTTACCAAGTATGCATAGAAAACAATACCACACTAAAGCCCCTGAAAAATAAAAAATAGCTAATGAAAACCTATAATCAGCATGTGATTTTATACCATTTGGGAAAAAATATTCGACATTTTAACAAAAAATTATGAACGAATAAAAAAAGTTATTTATCTTTGCCCTAACAGGACGAAAATTAAGACAAATTACAAATTATCTAATGCAATTCACAATGTTGAATTAGTATAAGTGCTGATGGTGGGAAAGAAGAATAAAAATGAAAATAATTTTTTAACAAAATAAACGATAGTATATATAGGTCAGAACTGATTTGATGCTCGTATTATTTTAATTTTAACGAATATGATTGAAAAAAATTATAAATGGACAAATCAATCGATAGAAACAAGATAATTTTTGCAGAGAAGATGTAAACTGATCTGCATGGATATAATATATTAAGCATAGAACGAATTTTTAAATTTTACAATATAGTTCTTATAAACACAGCCAAAAGTGTAGGTGCATATAGGAAAACAATCAGACACATAACTTATAACTTACATTATGATTGAACTCGACACAATTAAAATACCTACCTTGTCGCATACTGCTTTGAGCCCGACTATATGCTCAAGTACAGTAGCGGCAAGAAAGCATCAGAACGATGTATCATCGGATCACCGACATAGACTCGATAAGCAGTCTTGTGTTGGTGATGTGCTATTTTATAGCCATCAGATGGACAATAAGTTGACATGGGGCGATGAAGCGCCTATGTATCATCATATCTATACATTATTTCAAATGGGTTGTGAGACCTTTACCGGAGATCTCACCAATCTTGTATTGGATATTGAGTTGGTTGGGACGTCAGAATGTGCGGAAAATAACCAGCTTCAGGTGATAGACAACCATATGGATGCCGGAACTTTGAATGTTTCATATATCACACCATATATGTCTAATGATCAGTATGTATTTGTTACGACAACATGTTTAGCATCAGATACATTTGTCATACTTGATTTAATGGGTAATGATTTAAATTATTTTATATGGAAACAGCAACACTTAACAATTTCTCTACTATAATTAATAAACTCATAACAATGAGTGAAATAGAACGATCTTTATTCCTCAAATATCTGATAATATTAAATCCACTTGGTATGAAAAATCCCTTATCAATCTCTCGCTTACTAACAATGATGGTGCTGTCTGTCCTGCTTCAGGTTCAGATTTTTGCGCAATCTAATCCGACACCACAAGCGGTGCCTTACACACAGGACTTCAGCGGTCTTCCCTATAGTTCATCTGCCTATCCGGCCGGATGGCAGGGATGGCAACTCAGTAGTGCTATCGGTAGCTCATATAATATTTCTGCTCCTAGTGCAGATAAAGGATTAACGGCAAATGGAACGGCCGCTAATAATTCCAACGGTGTATACAACTATGATGGAAAGGTTGGCTTCCTGAGCTCAGGTGGAGGGACCGGGAACAATGCAATAGTCCTGGCCATTGACGGAACGAACTACGAAACCATTCAGGTAACCTATGATGTGATGACTATTAGAGATCCCTATGATGGTACTAGCAATACCCGGATCAATGAGGTGACGCTTCAGGTACGAACGGGTGTATCCGGGGACTTTGTAACCCTGACAGGTCAGGAGTATTCTTCCAATCAGACTCCACAAACTTCAGGGACTGCTGGTGTGAATATCCAGACAAAAACTTATACCTTACCTCCATCATGTAATAGACAGGGTATCATTCAGCTTCGCTGGCTCAATCGGGATGTATCCGGTGGTGGATCAAGACCTAGTTTTGCTATTGACAATATCTCTATATCCGGTACATATACTCCGGTGCATAATATAACCCAGAATACTTACCATGGAACCATACAGGCAGCTATCGATGCAGCCACAGCAGGTGATGTGATAGAGGCAAGTGCAGGGACATATAATGAAAACATCACCTTGAATAAAAGGTTAACACTAAATGGAGCTGGGTCTGGTAGTGACCCAATGACTAATTCCGTCATTGTAGGTTCGATCCTCAATCAGCCCGTGATTAATGTAACCGCAGGCGGTATAGATGCTTCTAACAGACAAGTGATCAATGGATTTTACATTAATACTACAGCGATAAATACGAACTCATATGTTGGTGGTATAGATTTGAATGCGGCTAACAATAACCCGATAAGCCATATTACTGTCCAGAATGTTCAGGTGGCAAATTGTCCGGGATCGACATCAGGTCTTGTGTTTAAAGGACTTTCATACTCTTCTGTTGGAACTGATATTATTTCAGATGTAATCATTGAGAATAGCACATTTACCGGAAATAATTATGGAATCAAGGCAAGGCATTGTCAGATTCAAGGATTTCAATTATTGGGTGGTAGCGGGAGAGTGACCATTTCAGAGAATAGATATAGTGGTATTTTAATCTATGGTAAAGACGATGGTTCTGGATTCTCAAATCAGTATAATAATTTCGTATTTAATAAAGTTGATCTTTATCATAATATGACTTCCGGCAGTACAGCTAATGGTCTTGGCGATATATTCATGCTGGGCTTTAATGGTAATCTGGATATTGATGACATGGTCAATACCTTTGGATTAACCACTCCGAATTCAACACCATATTATGTAGGTATAGGTATTAATGGTAAATATCTCGGTGGGGCTGAACCTTCCGGATTGATGTCATTTAAAAATATAACTTTTAATGATTATCCCGGTGCAGCTCATTTCCCGAGAACATTACTGGGACTATGGACCTTTACCAATGCTGATGCAGGGATTACAATAGATAATGTAAACTTTAATGGAAAAGGCGCATCACGTGGTGCTTTAAACCTGTATGGAATTAACGGTACTACTCCTGTTGTCGTTAAGAATTCAACATTTAGCGGTAATTCAAATTTTGTTAACGGCGCGACAAATGTTGTTGCAGATATTCTAAGTATGAATTCTGCTGTAACATTGGACGCAACAGATAATAACACCTTTACCGGAGCTTCGAATAACTTCGATATAGAAGACAGAGTGGTTCATAAAATAGATCATGCATCTTATGGAAGAGTAGTTTGGGTTGCAAATAACCTCTTTGTGACTCCTGATTCTTATGTTACTCCCAATACACAAGCTTCTTTACAAAGAGGAGTTGATGCTGCAGATGATTTATGGACAGTAAACGTAGAAGAAGGCACATATACCGAAGAAGTTACCATACCTTCCACAAAAGTACTCACTATAAAAGGAGCGAATGCAGGTATTGCAGCAGGGAATGATCCGGGTACAAGAGGCGCAGAAAGTATTGTGGACGGTGGATTCTATGTTAATTCTGCCTCTACCATAAATGGATTTACCATCAAGAATGGAAGTACCTCAGGAAGTATCAAGAATGGTGTTACAGTAGCATCAGACAATGTCACGGTATCAAATTCGATCATCCAGGATGTAAATGCCTCCAGCCAATATAATGGTATTGAAGTAGGGTACAAAAACAACTTTTCACTCTTATACTCTACTATACAGAACAACTGGCGGGGATTATACCTCAATCCGGGTAGTGGGCATGTATTATCAGGCAACCTTATTACAGCCAACAATGGCGTAGGTGTAGGTATCGGCTCAGACGGATTGAGCAACTTTACGATGACCGGAAATACAGTAAGCGATCACACTTTGGAAGGATGGGGTTCAAGTACTGTGGGATCCAATGTAGTAGCGAATGATAATATTTTTGTAAATAATGGTACAAGCGTAGCGCATTACGGAGGTAGCGCAATAGATGCCACTTGTAACTGGTGGGGAACAGTGGTAGCTAACGATATAGCTAGTGATATTTCAGGATCAGTTACTTATTCCCCATATTTAATAAATGGTACAGATGACCAGTCGGGCACACCAGGCTTCCAGCCGGTAGCAGGAGCTTGCTCCGGTACGCCTTTAGTTATAGATAATACAGTTGTTACGCATCAGTTGTGTAGCTCTCAGGGTTCCATTGTAGTAACCTTTAGTGGAGGTACTGGTACATATAATATAGCATGGTCGGGACAGGCCTCTGGAAGTGCAAGTGGGATTACATCACCATATACCATCGGCAGCCTTGCTGCTGGAGCATATAGTTTTACCATCACAGATGCTAACAGCTCAACCGCTACAGGCAATGGTACGGTAAATTACCTTCCGGTGACTAATACGACCTCAAGCCAGTCTTATGCGACCATTCAAGCAGCCATTAATGCTGCGACAACAGGAGATGTGATTGTAGTATGTGCGGGGACATACCTGGAGGACGTTACAATCAATAAAGCAAATCTGACTCTCTCAGGTTCGGGATATGCCACAACCACAATAAGTGGACCTATAGGTGGCGGCAATGCCACTGTCAGAATTCAAGCAGCTGGAGCAATTGTTGAAGGATTTACTATTACAAGAGAAGGAAATAATTTGACGGACTGGAATAATCCAAACCTGAATCTTATAGGAATAGCTATTCAAAATCAGGGTAATTATGGTGAAGTCAGAAATAACCACATCACCGGAAACCGTACCGGAATTGATATCAATCACAGCAACGGGAATAATATTCATAACAATATTATTGATAACAACCGTACAGGGGCAATATTCAGGAACCAGACTGATAATACCGACTTCCAGGAGAACTTTGTAACGAATAACTGGACATCAGGTATATTGTTTTTAGACGCAAGTAGCGGTAGCAACAGCCCATTGCAGCAGGCACTGAACTCTACCTTTAATAATAACGATATTTCAGGTAACTGGTATGCAGATATCGAAGACAGGCAGGCTGGCGGTTCTCTGCCGGCACCCGGAACCAATCCGAAAAACTTCGAATGTAATTGGTTTGGTCAGGCATCTTCACCATCAGTGAATAATGTTAACGGATCTGAACCGGGATATGCTGCTTTGATTCCTGTAGTTTTCGGCGGAACTTCAGTGCCTCCCGGAACACATCCAAATATAGCAGGCGCTGCTTCGGCTAATTTTGATTATATCAGTTGGTTATCTGACGGAATGGATGATCAGCCTGCAACCATGGGCTTCCAACCTGTTGCTGGAGCATGCTCCGGTACGCCTGTAGTAATTAATTCAGTTACAACGGTATCACAGACATGTGGAGCTTCCAATGGTTCTATTGTAGTAACCTTTAGTGGCGGTACCGCACCTTATGATATTTCCTGGACGGGACCATCCAACGGCAATGCAAGCGGCATTACATCACCATATACCATCAGTAGTTTAGCTGCAGGCACCTATAGTTTTACCATCACAGATGCTAATAGCTCAACCGCTACAGGCAATGGTACAGTAAATATTCTGCCGGTGACCAACATTACCCAGTCAACGTATTATGCTACCATACAAGCAGCTATTAATGCAGCGGCTGCAGGCGATGTGATTGAGGTATGTGCGGGAACTTATACAGAATCTATTAATATAAATAAGGCTGTTACCATCAATGGGCCAAATGCTTCCATACCGGGAATAGGTTCAAGAAACCCTGAGGCTATACTCAGTGATTGTACAGTTCAGTTTACCACAGCCGGCCCGGCTACTTTACAAGGTTTTAAAGTATATCAGACCAATGGCGTATCAGACGTTGTGCTGGTGGGTGGAAGTAGTGTAGCAACCATAAAGAATAATATTTTTGAGCGATTTGGCGCTGTTGCAGGTCAATTTGTACGTGCAATTGCAACTTCTTCCGGTTCAGGTGCCAAGCTTATTGAAGATAACTTGTTTACCGGAGATATTTCAGGGGATTTATTTAGTGGTCATAAGACATGGCAATCAGGGATTTATGTCAATGGTGCATCAAGTAATGTTCAGATTAAAAACAATACATTTACTATTTGTCGGTCTGCACTGAACCTTGATGATTATCAGTCAGGTATAGTAGTTTCAGGGAATACATTCCAGAATAACGGTACACACATGTCATTCGGAGGTGTTACACCTACCAACGGTCAGTATGTATTTGGTGCCAATGAATTTAATGTCGGCGGCAGCACAACTTTGTTCAACCTGAGCAATGTAAATGTAGCCTTCAGACTGGATGTAACAAGTTCTACTTTCAATGGAACAGCAACGGGTTCTTTGAGCTTCGCTGAGTTGTTTGATATAGAAAACAGAACCTATCACAGAGGCAGAAGTGGCAGAAATGGATTAGTGCTTTATAAAGCAGGTAATGAATATGTAACACAATATCATTTCACAACCATCCAATCAGCAGTAGATTATGCCGAACCGGGATATACCATTAATCTAGAAACAGCTACATACTCAGAAAGTGTTATAGTGAGTAAGAGTCTTACGATTGATGGAGTAAGTTCGACCTGTGGTGATGTTATCATTGATGGTGGAGGAACCAGAACGTATGGCTTTAAGTTAAATGATAATATAACGGATATAACCATACGTGATCTAAAAATACAGAATACCGTAGGCGGTACCAGTGAAGGAGGAATCTTTGGAAGTTATAACGATGGTGTAGTAATAGATAATGTTTGTTTGGAAAATACCTCCGGACGAGGTGCCATTTTCTTTAATGGACCAATAGACGATGTTACTATAACCAATAATGAGATATCAGGAAGTGGCGTCAATGCAAGAGGTATCGTGATATGGAACGGAGATAAGACAAATATCAACATATCTAACAACTATGTACACGACATAAGCGGATGTTGTGGTATAGAGTTGCAGGATGGAAATGCCTCTGCTGTTACCATGAACGGAAACACGGTAGAGCGTACAGGAGACAGCGGTATGTCAGCAGTGGGACTTAATGGCAGTGTTGGAGCAAATACGATTTCGAATAATACGATAGAAGACTGTGGCCGCTTTGGTATAGAAGTTAAAAACCCAGATGGAAGTACGACTGTAGATGGAAATACCGTCAGCCAAACAAAATCATTCGCAATGCTAAGGCCGTCCGAATTACGGGATATAGCAGGTATCGCTGTGATGAGAAGGGGAGTGACAGCGGGCATTGTAGATGTACCTCAAGGGGTAACAGTGACTAACAACACGGTTTCAGGTTACTTGCAAGACAATGGATCATCTCAAAGCGAAGGTTTTGGTATCGTTATAGGTGGAATAAACCATACTGTAAGTGGCAATACTCTTACAGGTAATGATGTAGGCATCCAGCAGCAGGCGGGTCATACGCCATACCCTGCCGACGGCGATCAAAGCAATCTCAATGACCAGTATTTTGGTAGAGATAACTCACCTATAGCATGCGGCAATACAATAGGGACAAATACCTTCTCAGGTAATGGAACAGATACAAGAGCGATTGGTGTAGGTAGTGGTGTCGTCACAAATCTCAATACTAGCAAGGTGTTCTGTTCTATTCAGCCAGCCATTGATGATGCAACGACACTGAATGGCCATGTCATTTCGGTAAGTGCAGGCACCTATAATGAAGCAGTAAATGTCAATAAGGTCATTACCTTAATAGGCTCTGGAAGTGATGCTTCAGGTTCCATTATTACGAAGTCTGGAGGTACAGCCTTGACATTAGGGGCTGGAACAAGTAATACAGACAGAGTAGTTGCGAAAAAATTTAGATTAACAGGATCTGTGACTGGTTTAGTAACTAATGATTACAACACCATAGATAGCATAGCATCTGTATCTAATACAAATTATGGTATTAATATAAGCGGCAGTGATGACTTGATCGTTACTAATTCTCAATTTAACAGTAATGTTACCGGTTTGAAATTAGGATCAACATTAAGTGGCTCGAACTGGACATTTACAAATTGTGAATTCAATGATAATTCAAACGTTGGGTGGTATGCAGATGCGAATTCATCTATTGAGCCAACATTAGATAATGTTACAGTTACAAATTGTACATTTAATAACAATGTGAATAAAGGGATTTATTTAGAAAGGCTTTCCAATGCTGTATTTGATGGAATTACTGTGGATAATTCAGGAGTTGGTGGGGCAGTTAACCATCGGGCAGGCATAGATATTAACCTAAAATGGCGAACAGATTATTCCAACATTCAGATTAAAAATTCAGTTATTTCAAATTGTGGACAAGGAGACCCTAACGGAGGTGGTATTCTAATCAAAGCGAGAAATGACGGCTCCTATGCCTCTAATCCTGCACAATTGGATAATGTAAGTCTTGTAAATTTATTCATTACCAATAATGGAGGTACTTCAGATTATGCTGCAGGTGTTATAATAGGTGAGTCTCACAATGCATATACAGGCGTTAATACATCACCTACTAATGTATCAATTACCGAATGTTCATTTACAGGAAATAGCCCAGATCAGTTGCGTAATGCTTTAATGGGAACATCTATTTCTGCGACCTGTAACTGGTGGGGAACAGTGGTAGCAAACGATATAGCTAGCGATATTTCAGGAACAGTTACATATTCCCCATATTTAATAAATGGTACAGATGCACAGCCAGGTACACCAGGCTTCCAGCCGGTAGCAGGAGCGTGTACTGGTACTCCGGTAGTAATAGACATGCTCATTTCAAGTAATCAAACTTGTGCAGTCGATGGTAGTATTGAGGTTCAATTTTCAGGTGGAACCGCTAATTATACCATTTCTTGGACAGGAGGAACGCCTGTTTCCGGAATCACTGGCTCTCCATATACCATTACAGGTTTGAATGCAGGGTCTTATACAGTGACAGTAGAAGATATAAACGGATCTACTGACGTCTCTACGGTGGTCGTTGGTCAGAATATGACAGCTCCTGTTATCGATCCGTTGACTGGTGGCACTTTGACATGTAGTATGCCATCTTTAAATGTTACTGTTACAGCAACTGGATCATCATTGTCTTATGCATGGAGTGGTGGAACACCTGGAAATGCTCAAACGAATACATTTACAGCACCTGGTACATATACTGTTACGGTTACAGACGGTGTCAATGGTTGTACATCAACAGCAAGTGTGACAATCATGGAAAATAAAACACCTCCTACTGTTGACGCTGGTTCCTATGGTCCGCTTTGTGAAAATGGAGCAGCCATTACGCTGGGCGGAACGCCTATGGGCGGTACATGGACAGGAACTGGTGTGAGTGGAAATACTTTTGATCCATCTTCAGCAGGTGATGGCGATCATACCCTGACGTATAGTTATACAGATATGTCAAATGGTTGTTCTGCTTCTGACATGACAACTATCCATGTGGATTCCATCATAGCAGCGAATGCAGGCCTAGATATGTCCACATGCTATAACTCAAGTGTGACCATGACACCGACAGATCCGACACCGGGTGTAGGCGTATGGTCAGGAGGTGCTGGCTCATGGAGTGGCAATGTATATACCCCTAATCCTTCAGAAGAAGGTACAACGATAACAGCGACGTTTACTGTGACAAATGGGGCGTGTAGCAGTCAGGATCAGGCTAATATCACAATAGAAAAACGCCCACAGATAACAACTGACCTACTGCCATTGTATTACCGCTGCGAAGGTACTTCAGTTACCTTTACGGTAGTAGCTACAGGTTCAGGTACCCTACATTATGTATGGAAGAAAAACGGATTGGTTATTTCAGGCGCACCGGATGCACCTTCATATACGATCAATCCAATAGCAGTGACGGATGCAGCAGTTTATACGGTGGAGGTGACAGGCAATTGTACACCTAAAGCGGTTTCAAGCCCATCTACGTTGAATGTTTATTCTATGCCTACCTTCACTACATGTCCTTCAAATATCACTCAAAATACGGATGCAGCTATGTGTACAGCAGTAGTAAATTATACTACGGCGGTATCTAGTATGCTACATACACCTTTTGGTAACTCACCATTGGCTTACTCAGTGGCTTATGAGTTTACTGGTGCTACAACAGGTTCAGGAAGTGGTGATGGTAGTGGTAGTACCTTCAATAAAGGAGGTACAACAGTGACCATAACTGCTACCAATGCTTGTGGTTCTGCTGTTTGTACATTTACAGTGACCATCGAGGATCATGAACTTCCAAATATAACTTGTCCTAGTAATCAGAATGTAATGGCCAATGTAGCTAATTGTGAGTACCAAGTGACAGGAACAGGATGGGATCCTACTTTCAGCGATAACTGTAATGGAGCGACCGTTTCTAATGACTTTAATAACTTAGCTACACTGAATGGTGCAGAATTCCCATTAGGATCAACAGTGGTCGTTTGGACTGTTACTGATGCATCAGGCAACACTTCTACCTGTTCATTTACAGTAACAGTAGAGACACAATTTAATTATACATATACATTTAATGCGGTCACTATAAATGATGGTGACTCGAAGACCATTTGTGAGGGAGAACAAATTACGATTGGTTTGACTGGTGATAATACACAATCTTTTGTGTTGAAACATGGTGTTGATACCGTGTATTCTGGTAGTGTAGGTGATGCTCCTCATATATTTACAGCAGCATTGAGCGATGCCGGTACATATGAACTGACGGTCACCAATGCATTTGGGTGTGATAGCTTGACCAGTTTTACATTAGGTGTTCATCCAGCTGTGGTAGCTACTGCAGTGGTTAAAAATACCTTCTGTGACCAAGACAATGGCTCTATTGACTTGACAATGAATAGTGGTACATCACCTTATACTTATACCTGGTCTAATGGTGCAACAACTGAAGATGTGACTGGATTAGCAGCTGGAACTTATACTGTGACGATTTCAGATATGAATAGTTGTAGTGTCATTTATAACTATACCATCATCATTGATAATGTTCTGAATGCTACAACTAGCAATACCTATGCTACCATTCAAGCAGCGATTGATGCTGCCACTGCAGGTGATGTGATCGAGGTGTGTGCAGGTACATACCAGGAGAATCTGGTAGTTGATAAGTCCCTAGATATAAGAGGTGCTAATTATGGTGTTGACCCGAATTCAGGGACTCGTGGTGCTGAATCAATTATAACCTTCCCTACAGGTTCAAATGGAGGAGAGTTAGTAATTATAAGAGCTGATGATGTGAGTATGGATGGATTTACCATGGATGGTGAGAATAATGTTACAGCATCAGGATCTACAGGTCTTTTGGGTTACGGTAATAATATTAGTGTAACGAATAATATTGTTTCCAACTTTAATTATGTTTCTGTATGGTTCTCTTCTTACCACCCGGATTATCCAACACCAAGTGGAAATAATTTTTACAGAGATAATATTTTAGTTAGTCAGAATTATATCCATAATGCAGATATCTTCAATTTAGCTGATGGATCGATAATTGGATATGGTATATACATGCAAGGTTCCTATGGATCTGTTACAGACAATGTAGTGGAAGACACTAAAGATGCCATTCAGGTTCAACCTTATCAACATCCTAATTCAACAAATACAACTGGTGTTGTAAGTGGAAATAGTTTTGAAGGATATAGGGATGTAATCTGGTATAATGCAGGCGGCGCAGGGGTGCAGCCACCAAATAATAGTTGGAGCATTAATAACAACTATTTGACGGGTATAGCTCCGCCAACCGGTTCTTCTGTTACTTCTTGGCTTGGGTTAAGATTGCATAGCTATAAGCAGAATGGTTTGGTATTTAATTTTAACTCCATTGACCATGGAGCTGGCTTACCAGGAGATTTTATTTCTAATACTGAAGGAAGTCCAACTGAAACATTGGATGCTACTTGTAATTGGTATGGAACCACCATTGCCAACGATATAGCTAGTAATATTTCAGGTAATGTTACCTATACTCCATATTTAGTAATTGGTACGGACGATCAACCTACAACACCAGGCTTCCAGCCGGTAGCAGGAGCTTGCTCCGGTACGCCTATAGTCATAGACAATATTGCGGTTACTGACGAGTTGTGTAGCGTTCAAGGTGCAATTGAAATAACATTTAGTGGTGGTACAGCGCCTTATAATATTGCATGGACAGGACCTTCTAATGGTAGTACAAACGGAATTTCATCTCCGCATACTATCGGTAGTCTGCCAGCAGGAGCATATAGTTTTACCATCACAGATGCTAATATGTCAGCAGGTGTAGGTAATGCTACAGTCAATTATCTGCCGGTAACCAATACGACCCAGTCAACTTATCACGCTACGATTCAAGCAGCAATTGATGCAGCTACTTCAGGTGATGTGATCGAGGTGTGTGCCGGTACTTATAATGAAGAGTTGAATGTTAATAAACCATTGACTATAAATGGGGCGCAGCAAGGTGTGGATCCGAGACCATCAACTGGTTCAGTCAGAACCATAGGAGGTACTAATGAATCCATTGTTATAGCACCTAAGAATAAAAAGGTAATCACCATCGCAGCAGACAGCGTTATTATTGATGGTCTACAGATTACTCAAAGTGGTGGCAGTGGTACTGCTGATGCCGTTAAGGCAAGTAATTCACAAACAGGAATTACATTTAGATATAATATAGTTTCAAATTCAACTGATGAAGGTATTCAGTTAGAAGCAGGAAATGATTATACCATTTCATACAACTATATTGCTAACCCTACAGGAGATGGTATCACCTTATCATCTTATGATGTGACGCCGGTGAAAGGTAGTAATCAGAAAATACTGAACAATGATATAGAAGGTTCACAGAGTGCTTATGGATCTATTTACCTATATGGAGCGAAGGATATAGAAATATCAGGCAACGTCATTACGACTAAGTCCAGTGGTATAGCTATTGGTTCCGGAGGTCTTCCTGTAAGCAATACCTGGGTACACCACAATGATATCAATACAGAGCTGCGTACGGCATATTCAGCATTGGCAGCCGGTATTGCTATAGATGACAGTGGTGATGATATTGTCATAGAAAATAATAGTATCGTTCAGTTTGGCGGATATGTACCACCAGCTCTTTTTGACAGATACAATCTGATCAGAGTGGGTGTAGATGGAAGTTCTAATCCGACGAATGTAGAGATACATAATAATTATTTAAGCAGAACTGCTGCAGAATACTATTTATATGTTACAGCTTCAGTGACCAATACGGTAGATGCGACATGTAACTGGTTTAGTACCAATGTAGCAGGTGATGTGGCCTCACGGGTAGTGGCTGCAGGTAGTGTTAATTTCATGCCATACCTCAATGATGGTACTGATACAGATGGTGGTGCAGTAGGATTTGAACCGACAGCAGGTGCATGTACAGGATGTCCGGATGGTCTCTTAGTGACCAATGCCAGAACAGGCATCAATTATTGTACTATCCAGTCAGCTATCGATGATGCTCAAACACTAGATGGAGATACGCTTAACGTGGGTCCAGGTACGTATGTAGAGAATGTGATCGTGAATAAGGAATTGACAATTCTTGGACCAAATGCATCCATTGATGCTTGTAGTGGTACAAGAGTTGGAGAGGCAATTGTAGTACCTGCAACAGATGCAGTGACTTATGGAGAAGTATTCCACGTTGCAGCATCCAATGTAACTATAGCAGGATTCACAATCAGTGGAGATAATACATCATTGACAAGTGGTGTACTAGGCACATCAGGTGCTGATTTGAATGCTGCAGAGGCAATTACAGTGTATGAAACTGGTATCAACAATCTTACGGTAAGAAATAATATAATTAAAGACCTATCATACAGTGGGGTCACATTATATGATTATCCGGTAGGTGTACCATCATCAGGCCATTTGATAGAAAATAACAAGATTAGCCATTTAGGTACTTATGATGCAACATCCGGAATAGACAAGTGGGGTATGGGCGTATTATTATACAATAATCAATATGCACACGTTACAAATAACTGTATAGAAGATGTAAGGGTAGGTATCCAGACAGGTAATTTCTGGCAAGCGAACCCTGGAGGGCCGGATTATCAGAAGATTGAGAACAATACAATACAAGCAAGAAGAAGAGGTATATTCCATAATTTGTTCTATTCTAATGGATCAACTTATACTTTAAGCGATAACACCATTACAGGTTTGAACAATGCAAATGAAACACTTTGGGATGGAATGCTGATTTCTTCGCATGCTAACGCAGTCCAGACCATACTTAATAATACCGTTGATGGAAGTGGTATCACCACTCAATCTACAATCGGTATTAATATATGGAATGATCAGGTGGCACCGGTAGTTGATGGAGGTTCGGTCAGTAATGTAGAGATCGGGGTCAATGTCAATAATTTTGAAGGCTATAATTCAGATGCCGGAAACACATTGGCAGAAATTAAGAATATCAACATTAGTGCAACATCAGTAGCAGGCGTGAGAATTCACGATAACCCTTCGAATACAACCGGAGCGAGAGTCTTTGCAGAAGTGAAGAACTCAACTATAGCCAGTGACAGTATTGGTATTCTGATTATCGGAGCAGATGCTGGAGGTAATGTTCATGACAATACAGTAACAAGTGCTGAGGTGGGTATCTATGCAGAGAGCACGAATACATCTTCACCAAATAGCCTTGCTTTAGTCAACAATGCTGTAAGTGTGAGCAACAGAGAGGTAGCAGGCATACCTACTGTGGGTATCACTTTGAGAAACATCTCAGGTTCATCAGCAGCAACAGTTGATGACAACGATGTGAGCGGTTCATTCTACGGTTATGGTGCTTATAATGTAAATACGACATCAAGAACCACTATTAACGGAGGTACAGTATCTAATATCATGCAAGGTGTGGCCATACTGAATACCTTGGATGGAGTGACAAAAGCACCTACAGCGCTCAATGTGCATGATGTCAATATGAATGGATTTAGCGGTACATCAAGTAATCCGGCGATCAACTTCCATGCAGGTATCTATACTTTCACCACAGCAGGTACAATCCCGGCTGAAGGTATCGACCTCGCAGTGAATAATGTAACGATAAACGGTACAGGCAAGCCTTCACAGGCGAGTGGAGGTCTCTACTTAGCTGACTTCAGCGGTGGATCAGTAGCGGTACAAACTGTTACCGTAGATTCATCAGATATCGTCAACAATGCTAACCGAGGTGTGGACGCAAGAGGTAAGGTTGATCTTACATTGACAGCCAACACATTGAATAATAACGGACACGATGCATTTGGTACAGGTGGCAACTATGGATTTTCGATCATTGCCCAGCAGAATGCTACAGTGACTGCGCTGAATAACTTTATCAATTTGCCGGCGACGAGCACTTCAAGAGTCTATGGTCTGTTTAACGGCAATGGAACAGCTAATCAGTTGACAGCTCATGATAACAGTATCTTACTCAATGGAAATAGCAATGTAGATAGCAGACTTGCTTACAATGTGGGAGCAGGCACGATGGATGCTACTTGCAACTGGTGGGGAACAGGCGTATGTCCGGTAGATGTGAATTATGTTCAAGGTACAGTGCTAGTTTATCCTTATTTAGTATCCGGAGTAGATGATAATGCATCTGCAGATGGCTTCCAGCCTGTGGCAGGAGCTTGTTCAGGTGTTGAGTTAGATATAACTAGTATTACCGCAGCTCAAAATCCTATTTGTGCCGATGAGGTGACCACACTGACCGCAAACGGCGTGGTAGGCGAAGGTGCGACCGTGACTTGGTACACTGGTCCTAATGGTACAGGTACTAACCTGGGTACAGGCTTGACATTGGCCGGCGCACATACTGGAATCATATACTATGCAAGAGTAACGGGTGACTGTGGTCCTGCTAAAGAAGCATCTTACACATTGACTGAAGATGGTCCGGTAGAGAATATTAATACAGGTAGAAAATATTGTGCTATCCAGTCTGCGATTGATGATTCAATAACAACGGACGGCGACACTATAGTAGTAGCGGCCGGTACGTATGTAGAAAATGTGCAGATTTATAAAGAATTGACACTGATAGGTGCCAATGCAGGACTTGCACCGGATGATCCGATGAGAGGACCAGAGAGCATCATTATGCCTGCATCAAATTTGAGCACTTTAGTAGAAATTACAGCTGATAATGTAAGCTTTGATGGATTTACTTTAGATGGTGCCAATCCGGCAATGGTAGGAACTGGTATTCTTCTGGTAAATACAACTATCAAGAGTAATGCATTTACAGGTATTGATTCTTACAATAATAATACTAACATACAGAATAATATTGTGAAGAATATACTTTACAGTGGTATCGGACTTTATGGATATAACCTGACTACGTTTGCTACTGAAGTGCGTTCAGGCAATACCGTTTCTAATAACTATATCCAGAATTTAGGTACTGATGAACCAGTAATAATAGGTAGTTATGATTATGGTAAGTATGGTTTAGGTATTCTAGCTTGGGATAGTTATAGTGATGTGGAGAATAATAAGATGGATAATGTAAAAGTAGGTATTCAGACAGACGCTTTCATACATGCTAACCCACAAGGTACTAACTTCAGGTCAATTGCTGATAATATAATTAGCGCGAGAGCTGCAGGTATCTTTAATAATGTTATGAGATTAGCAGCTGAGCCGTTTACAATCAGTGACAACACGGTTACAGGTCTAGAGGTACAGACAGGCTTTATACCTACTACCCAGTGGAATGGTATCGTCTTGTCCATCCAGCACATGACATCTGGATCTACGGTGTTAAATGGAAATGACATCGATGGAGGCACACAAAATGCAACGAGCCAGGCCAATGGTATCAAAGTATGGAGTGTAAGTCCGGATTATGCACCGCAGATGACTGGCGACACAATAAGTAATGTGGACAATGGTGTATTCATTAGTAACTGGTCAGGATATGGCAGTGATGGACCTAACTATCAGGTAGGGTCAAGCGCTACCATAACGAATGTTACCATGACATCTGTAAGTAAGGGGGTAAATGTTGAATACGACAGCAGTAAAAATAACAAAGTTGCTAAAGTGACTGTCAATTTATCCAACAGTAAAATTACAGCTACAGATACAGGTGTTGATATACATAGCGATGTAGCAGGTAGAGTGAGTGGTGTTGTGGCTAACAATACGATTACTTCTGATGCATACGGAGTTTCTGTTAATACTGTGGACGTTTCGACAACAGATGTATTGACTATTAATACAAATACAATCTCAGTTACAGGACAAGATAAGAGCGGAGTTCCTACTATGGGTATCGCTCTAAGAAATCTATCTGGTTCCTCAGCAGCAACAGTTACAAATAATACTGTAAGTGGCGCATTCTTCGGATATGGAGTGTATAATGTTAATACCACTCCTGTGACCACAATAGACGGAGGTAGCATCACCGGTATTATGCAAGGTGTGGCAATACTGAATACCTTGGATGGAGTGACTAAAGCACCTACAGCGCTCAATGTGCATGGTGTCAATATGAATGGATTTACCGGTACGTCAAGTAATCCTGCGATCAACTTCCATGCAGGTATCTATACTTACACCACAGGAGGTACAACCGTAGCTGAAGGTATCGACCTCGCAGTGAATAATGTAACGATAGACGGTACAGGCAAGCCTTCACAGGCGAGTGGAGGTATCTACTTAGCTGACTTCAGCGGTGGATCAGTAGCGGTACAAACAGTTACCGTAGATTCATCAGATATCGTCAACAATGCTAACCGAGGTGTGGACGCAAGAGGTAAGGTTGATCTGACATTGACAGCCAATACATTGAATAATAATGGACACGACGCATTTGGTACAGGTGGCAATAATGGATATTCTATCCTTGCTCAACGGGAAGCGAATGTAACGGCATACAATAACTTTATTAATATGCCGGCATCTAGTGCAACACCTGCTTATGGTTTAGGTCTAGGTAATGGTAGTAATAATCAGCTGGTAGCACACAATAATAGCATCCTCATGAATGGTAATACTGATCCGGGCAGCAGACAAGCTTACAATCCTGGTACAGGTACCATCAATGCTACTTGCAACTGGTGGGGACCTGCTACTTGCCCAGGTGGTGTACCTGTGATACAAGGAGTGGTAGAGGTATATCCTTACTTGATTTCAGGTGTGGATGATGCTCCGGCATCTGATGGCTTCCAGCCTGAGGCAGATGCATGTGCATTGCCTGGTCTGACAGCTACCGTGACCGGACCGGTTGATACAATTGCTATGTATTCAGGTCATAATTATGCGATGACAATCTGTAGCGGCGAGGCGGTGACGACATCACCACCTACCATCATAGATCCTGAGACTGCTTGGTGTAGTGCAACTAGAGTACATACAGTTTATACAACAACGCTTACCACACTGCCACCAACGCAAGTATATGACCTAGATTATGCAACCGCTCATAGCTTGCCTGCTACGACTATTACACCTGAAAACCATGACGGTGTTGCTAAGGATATCGTATTTACATCTTTTGCTTACTACGATGTCAATGGTAATGGCGCATATGACGCAGGTGACGAAGTAGAAGGTCTTCCGATTGTCTTTACACTGACCGTAAATCCATTGCCGGAAATCACTTGCCCTGGTGATATTGCAGTAGATAATGATCCAGGCGTTTGTGGTGCCGTAGTTACTTATACAACACCTACCTTTGTCAGCTATTGTGATCCTGCTACAGTGACATTACAGTCAGGACTAGCAAGCGGAGTGACATTCCCTGTAGGTGTTACAACCAATGTATGGATGGTGACCGACAATGCGGGCAATACAGCTACTTGTAGCTTTACTGTAACCGTAACGGATACTGAAAGCCCAACCAACACCATACCTGCATCAGGGGCTGATGTAGTGAATTATGCTTGTGGCGATACAGTAACCTATGATATTGATCTAAATTCATGTGATAGAGCATTGACCATCATCAAGCCAGTATGGGCAGATAATTGTAGCGTTCCGGCTACTTCATTTGCTACTGATAATGGTGTGACATTGACGGACAACGGCACATATGTTTCAGCGACCTTCCCTATAGGGTTGACACTGGTGACCTTCCAGGCTTCAGATGTTGCAGGAAATATATCTACTTGTACGCTTCATGTGTTGATTAATGATAATGTAGCGCCTGCTGTAACGAATTGTCCTACTAATATCACGGTAGCTGCACCTTCAGGTGTATGCGAAGTGATGGTATCGTGGACAGGTCCGACATTTACAGACAACTGTTCAACCTTTACAGTAGATACGACCTCTCTCCGACACCGGGCTTGAGCAGTGGATCATTCTTCCCGATCGGTGTGACGACCGTTACCTATACGGCGACAGATGCTGATGGCAATACAACTACCTGCCAGTTTACTGTAGAGGTGACAGGTACTTGTGATACATTGACTGAGCTAACAACAAATATGTTTATCAATGCATCCAATTTTGTGGTGAATCAGGATAGAGATGCAATAGTGACTGTTGACAATATTGGCGCAAATCCAACCAGTGGACAAATTCAATTTGCTTTGACTAAACCTGCAACTTCATTTTTCAGCACTACAATACCTGCTATTAATTACACAGCAGACGTATTATTACCAGGAGGTATTGCTACCAATAATGGAGACTGGTCTTGTACGAACAATGGAATTTTTTATCTCTGTACTTCTAAGCCTGGAGTGGTTATAAACCCTGGGAATTCTAGTATAATCGGTATGAATTTTAAAGCGGATGGGCCTTCAGCAGTTCCAAATAGTAAAGCTCAAGCTGTAAGTTCATTAGGTACAGGGACGGGTGGAGATCAGAATATAGATAATAATAGAGCAAAGTCTAATTTAATAATTAACTAATTAAAGTATAGTAAGATGAAAATACTAATTAATTTGTTTATAATAGTAGCACTAATTAGCTTCACTCATCCGGCATACTCTCAGTGTCAAGATGATGATTGTGAGCCGCAGTTGACAGGTGCGGGGATAGATGTAGCGTGCTTTGATTATGATAGTACTGCTACTTTTATTGTCGGGTGGGCTATGGGTGCAGGGGATTTTAATTGTTCAGCTCCTGATAGTAGCTTTATAATTCAAGTAAGTTTTCCAGCATCAGGATTGTGGATTTCTGATGATCCTGCAAATGATGTGCTTCAGCCTTCAATGTTTGATTGGACCTACAGTGTAGCCAATAATACATGGACAGGTATCAATAATCAGACTGTTCATTGGGGGGATGGTGGAGAAGCAAAGATCCGAGCAAAGGGGGTGATACCCAATAACTGCGCTGTGAGGATTTTTCCAGTACAAATTTATTTATATCCAAATGTTGCTGGCGGATGCCAGCAAGCCTTTATTGATGACCCTGACAATAATTTTTTAGATCCTGGTAACGGTGTTGCAAACCCTTTATCCATCACATTGTCAGATTTCATTGCTAAGCCAGAGTGCAAAGTAGTACAAATAAGCTTTATAGTATCTAATCCGGTGAACAATCACTTTATGGAAGTACAGCGCAGTGTGGACGGTCGGCATTTTAGTACCATCAATAAGATCATAGGTGATAATAAACGTGAGTCATTGAAATATAAGATAGCAGACTTCCAAGTCAACGAGGGAACTACCTATTACTATAGGTTGCGCCAGGTGGATTTTGATGGTACTGAGACCTTCTTTGATCCTATTGTAGTGCGCACTCCAATATGTGATGGCGAAAAGACCTTGACCGTTTATCCTAATCCTGTTATGAACAGATTATACCTGGATGTCACCGGTTTTGAAAGTGGCGAGAAAGGTAATATCATTATCCGCAATTCAATAGGAGAGACTGTGCAGGTATTTAAGGATGTAGTGATCAATGACTTTAAAGAAATAGATGTACTTAATTATGTGTCTGGCAGCTACACGATACAGCTAGAATCAGCTGGTAGCCAGTTTGTTCAGAAGTTTATCAAGATAGAGTAAAGCATGTTGATGAGCGCTTAAGTCACATCTAGTTATAGTTTAAAATGTCAGTGCTTGCAAGTGTTACAAACCAAAGAGATTGAGTTGTAATGCAGGCACTGACATTTTTATTATAGACCTCTCCACACCTCACAAATCCGCAAATCCACACCTCCACAAATCCACAAATAGACAAATCCGCAAATCCACACCTCCACAAATCCACAACTCCGCAAATCCACAACTCCGCAACTCAACAAATCGACAAATCAACAAATCAACAAATCCACACCTCCACACCTCCACAAATCCGCAAATCAGCAAATCCACAACTCGACAAATCCGCAAATCCACAAATCCACAAATCAACACCTCCACAAATCAACAACCTCCAAAAAAAATCCCTTGCATTAAAAAAACCACCGTATCTTTGTCCTTGCCTGATATTTTATGCGCTTATTCATTGAAAATCTTGTACTACGCTAAAGTGTCAGATTGTTCGATTTTATAACCAATTCATTTACATAGCTTTATGATTCATTTGTTTTTTACACCTGCACATCTAACTTTGATTGTAAAAAACCTACGAAAGTATTTATTTTTGCTGTTTGTCTTTGTTTTTAGTCAAGGGTTTAGCCAAGTTGCTACATGGGATCCTTCAGGATTATCATGGGGGCCTAACCCATGGAATGCTACTACTAGCAATGCAAACGTGACGGTCACAGGTTTTGAACGTGGAAGTGGACTTGGAACGTCAGGTACTCCTCCTAGTGATTCTTATGGAGGTAGTGGTGCAGACCAATCAACTCAGGCATCAGCTATTTCTAATGGTGATTATTTTACCTTTACCATTAAGGCAAATTCAGGATATAAGATGTCTTTAACGGGCATTCCGGTTTGGTTTACAAGACGATCAGGGAGCGCAGGTACTTGTACAGTAGATGTTCAATATAGTTTTGATGGTTCAAGCTTCACAGATATTGGAAGTATAGATGTGACAAGTACAAGTGGAAGTGGAAGTAGCACTCCTTTATCATTTCCCCCATCAGTTATAAGTGCTCTTGCAGATTTGCCTAGCACAACTGAAGTTACTTTAAGATTTGTGATCGTTTCCTCTCAAAATAGAAATATTTATTTGGTTATTGGGTCCGGAACGAGGTTCAGTCTTGGTGGTTCGGTATCTCTTGATACACCTTCTTGTACTCCACCCACCACTGCACCTTCGGGATTCAGCACTGCTAATGTGGGCAATACCTCTATGGATGTAAACTGGTCATCCAATGGGAATGGCGACCGAGTGTTAGTTGTAGCACGACAAGGTAGCGCAGTCGATGCTGACCCGGTCAATGGTACTTCTTATACTGCAAATCCAGCTTTCGGATCAGGTGATCAGATAGGTACAGGTAATTATGTGGTTTACAGCGGGACAGGATCATCAGTGAGTGTAACAGGGTTGTCTTATGGCACTACTTATCATTATGCCATCTACGCATATAATAGTGCGGATAACTGCTATCTCACCACCTCAAAGCTTACCGGTAGTGAGACGACCACTTCTCCTCCGTCAAATATCACACATACTGGATCAGCGCCTGCGGTTTCAGATTTTCCTTTAGGCTCTTTACAAAAATTGGTTTATACGGTTCAGGTGGATGTTACGACGGTAGCTGCTACCCTGACAGCAGCATCGGCAACCTCTTCAGGTACATGGGTGACCGGAGATGTAGATCGATTCCAATTGTGGTACAATACCAGCAATAGTCTTACTGGCGCTACAGAGCTGAATGCAATAAATACACCATCATCTGGCACACTGACATTTAGCGGATTTTCGCAATCGATTCCGGTAGGAACTGCTTACCTCATGGTGACTTGCGATATAGCTAATACAGCGACCATAGGTCATACAGTAGGAGCAGCATTTGATGCCGATGCAGATTTTACATATAGTAGTGCTACATTTTCAGGCAGTTCCTTCGGGGCAGCGACGGACAATCCAATCACAGGGTCGCCTGTTATACAGCTTCAATATCCGGTAGGCACCGATGTGAACTGTGGAGCAGGAACTGTCGCTTTTGGCACCGTCTATACAGGAAATACTTCGGATCAAACCTTCAGAATTGTAAACTCCGGTACTGGTACGCTCACATTGACAACACCACTGACCATTTCTGGGACTAACAGTGATCAATATACGATCGTCACTCAACCCTCTAGCACCATAGCAGCTGGAGCTCACGCTGATGTTGTGGTACGGTTTGCTCCTACCTCAGTAGGTGTTAAAAATGCCTCAATTACCATAATCAGTGATGCTTCTAATCATAGTTCATGCGAGATCAATCTTCAAGGTACAGGAGCTATTCAGGAAAAATACTTCCGCTCTATCGCTACTGGTGATTGGTCTGATCTATCTACATGGGAAACATCCTTAGACTTTTTTAACTGGACAGCTGCAACACATACGCCTACAGGTAATGATCTGGCTGTGTATATTCGTGCTCCACATACAGTGACCATCTCCAGCAGTGCTGAAGTGACCCAGACGGATGTTCAACCCGGTGCCACGTTGGATGTAACAGGTGGAACAGTGACTGTTAATAATGGGGCTGCGGCTTATGATATCTATGTTCGAGGTATTTTGAAAAACTCAACAAACAGTGCTTTTACACTGGCAGGAGGTGCTGTTATAGTTGTACAAAATGGTGGTAGGTATCAACATAATGCTCCTACAGCAGGTTCTATCACTCCTATGACTTGGGATGCTGGTTCAACTTGTGAGATCATTGCTGCGTCAGGAAAACCAGGTGGGTTGAATCAAAGCTATTACAATTTTATATGGAATAGTTCGACTCATGGTGCAGGTACGATTAACCTAACTGGAGACCTAAAAACGGTCAATGGTGATTTACAGGTACTTGAAACAGGTACAGGTAAGCTGCGGTTTACAGGTAGTAGCCCTGGTACGCTGACTATTGGTGGTGATTTTATAATAGCAGATGGCAGAGTAGTGGATTTTGGTAATGGAAATGCTGCATGGACAGTAGACGTAGGTGGAGATTTAATTATAAATAATGGAGCGACCTTGAGTCTGATGGGTGGAAGTTCTGCCAATGGTACACTCATACTCCATGGTGATCTCAATGCAATGGCTAGTTCTACAATCACTGAGAACACCAGTGGGACAAACTGTCGGTTAATCTTTCAGGGCTCCAGTGCTCAGAATGCATCTTTTTCTAATAATATGCCGGAGAGCGTCAGTATTGAAATCAATAATAGTAATAACGTAAACATTCAAAGTGATTTGACACTTCGTAGCAACTCCAATCTCATTTTTACCAATGGAAAATTGATACTTGGTGATTTTACGCTGGATATGACGGATGCAGGCTCTATTACAGGTGCTGACCAAGATAAATATGTTGTGACAAATGGTGCTACAAGTAGCCTTAGACGCCATGTAGGTGCTACTGAGGTTGAGTTTCCTATCGGTCATTCTACGCTTTCCTATAATCCGGTATCAATTACCGCTACCTCCGGAAATGCTGATTTTTTTGCACGTGTTTTTGATGGCGTCTATGATGATGGAGTGGGATTAGGTAATGTATATACCACAGATGTAGTGGATAAGACATGGGATATTTATCCGGTGAATGGTAGTGCTACCGTTACGATCAGAGTTGCATGGACTTCTTCAAATGAACTCACTGGGTTTGATGCTAATCATTGTAATGTGGCCCATTATATCAACTCAGGATGGGAGGAAGATACAGATGGTGCTGCGACAGGTGGATTCATTTTGACAAGAGAGAGAAGTGGAGTTTCTACTTTCTCACCTTTTGCAGTGGTAAGATCAGGATTTTTACCTGTAGAACTATCAAAATTTGAGGCCATTTCTTATGACCATCGGGTAGCATTGTACTGGGAGACTCAATCAGAGAAGAACAGTGATTATTTTGCCATAGAAAGAAGTGAAGATGGCAAGACTTTTGAAGAAATAGGCATCACAGCCGCAGCAGGGGCATCATCATTTGTCCGTAACTATAAGTTTATGGATGAGCAGCCACTATCTGGTGTCAGTTACTATAGGTTACGCCAGGTGGACTTGGATGGCAATTACACTTTTAGTGATGTACGCTCCGTCAAGATGGAGACTAGAGGTGATCTGGTATTATCTCCTACCATTGCTGACAATACATTGGAAGTAGATTTTGGTCTAACATTGACTAATGATGCTGACTTGAAAATCATAGACATGGGCACCGGCAGGGTAGTGAAGTCACTGATTAAGGCAGCAGGAACATCCTCCACCACTATTAATGTAGGAGATCTACCTGCGGGGAGTTACATCTTTAGCATGAAGAATGAGGGTAGCATTGTCAATAAACGATTTGTTATTGTAAGATAATTATAGTAGCCCATTTTATTTCTGTTTTGCATCATGGGAGTAAAATGGGCTTTCCTTTTGGTTGTTATGCTAAGTCCGGTTTCAAAAGATCAAAGACAGTGAAAACCATGTCTGTTTTCATAAATTTAATTTTGGTGGCAATGGTGATGTAAGCTTTGGATTTTATCTACCTAATAAGACCTTGATAATTGCACTACTCCGTCAATACTTCAAACCCATAATTTGGGTTAAATCAAGGGTCAGTCGATTTTTCCGACCCTAATCCGCCTGCAATAACTCTTTACTATCATTTATTTGTCTAACCTAATCCGTTATTTATCCTGAAAATATTTATCTTTATCCGAAAATTGACATGACATGGAATTTAAACGAGGTTCATTTTGTTGATTTTTTGATAATAAAATAGTAGGATATGTTTGATTTTTTAAACCATGCAGATTCTTATCAGAAAACCTTCTGGTATATTGCCATACCGGTTACACTTTTCTTTGTAATTCAGATGGTCTTGACCTTTTCAGGTCTTGCTGGCGATACGGATGTGGACACGGATATAGAAGTAGGCGAGATGGACGGCTTCATGGAGTATTTTACGATCCGTAATGCTATCAATTTTTTTACTGGGATTTAGCTGGACAGGAATTATTATGCATAATACTATTGAGAATAAATTATTGTTGATAGCGGCTGCCGTCACTGTAGGGATGATCTTTGTAGTGTTGTATTTTTATCTTGCACAACAGATTAAAAAATTTGAAGAAGATAATACTTTTGACCCTGAGGAGATCGTAGGACATGAAGGAGAAGTCTATCTTAGAATCCCTGGCGATCATCTCGGCGAAGGTAAAGTGCTTGTCAGTCATAAAGGCACGGTGCATGAACTATTTGCAATAACCGATGAAAAGGAAATTCCTACTGGAAACAAGGTCATCATTGAAGCGATCACTGAAGATAATAAGCTAATCGTCAGATCCATCCAATAACTCATTTTATTCTGTAACTTTAAAAATTTATACTTATGTTAGATACCATACCACCAGCCATCATACTGATTGTGTTTTTAGTATTTGTTATTACCGTTTTGATTTTAGCCTTAATCTCAAGGTATAAAAGATGTCCGTCTGATAAAATTTTGGTTATCTATGGAAGGACAGGAGGTACTTCAGCCCGATGCATTCATGGCGGTGGAGCATTTATTTGGCCGGTTATTCAGGATTATGCCTATCTCGATTTAAAACCGATCTCTATTGAAGCTAATTTGACCAATGCACTGAGCAGGCAGAATATACGAGTAGATGTGCCTTGTCGGTTTACCATTGCTATTTCGACAGAGCCTGAGAGTATGAATAATGCAGCAGAACGATTGCTTGGACTGCGTCACGATCAGATTCAGGAATTGGCTAAAGATATCCTTTTTGGACAGCTTAGACTGGTCATTGCTACTATGTCGATAGAAGAGATCAACTCAGATAGAGATAAATTTTTGGAGAATATTTCTAAAAACATTGATACAGAACTGAAGAAGATAGGGTTGAAACTTATCAACGTCAACGTTACAGACATCAAAGATGAGTCAGGCTATATTGAAGCACTAGGAAAAGAAGCTGCCGCTAAAGCCATCAATGAAGCCAAAGTTTCAGTGGCTGAGCAAGAGAAAATAGGAGAAACAGGAAAAGCCCTTGCTGACCGTGAGCGAGATGTTCAAATTGCCGAGACTAATCGCGAACGCGATGTGCGTATTGCCATGACTCAAAAAGACAAGGAAGTATCTATAGCTGCTGCCAATAGAGATGAATCTATCGGAAAAGCAGAAGCAGAAAGAGACACTCGGGTCAAGATGGCTGAGGCCAATGCAGTAGCGATCCAGGGTGAAAATGAAGCCCGAATTTCAATAGCTAATTCAGAGGCACAGCGTCGTGAGAAAGAGGCTGAAGCTAGTCGTATCGCCACAGCTGCTGAAAAAGTACAACAGGCTAAGGCGCTTGAAGAGGCTTATTCAGCGGAACAGAAAGCCGAACTGGCACGTGCTGAAAGAGAGCGATCTAGCCAGATTGCTAATGTTGTGGTGCCCGCTGAGATCGCTAAGCAACGCGCCATCATCGAGGCAGAAGCCAATGCTGAAAAGATCAGGGTCAATGCTAAAGGAGAAGCAGATGCTATATATGCAAAAATGGAGGCTGAAGCAAATGGTCTATTTGAGATATTGACAAAACAAGCACAAGGCTACGAAAAAGTGGTCCATGCAGCTGGTGGCGATCCTGCTAAAGCATTCCAGCTTTTGTTGATTGAAAAACTGCCTGAACTAGTTAAGACTCAAGTAGAAGCGGTCAAAAATATTAAGATCGACAAGATAACAGTATGGGATGGAGGAGCTCAAAATGGAGAGAATGGCGCCACAGCTAATTTCGTTGCCAATATGATGAAAACCGTTCCACCTCTAAATGACTTATTCAATATGGCCGGACTGAATCTGCCGAGTTACTTGAAAGGAGCTGATCCTGAAAAAGGCGAGGAGCAAGCGTCAAGTCAATCGACAGAGAAGGAATAGATCCACACGATCATACATTTTTAAAGAGGAGCACTATTAGATAGTTGCTCCTCTTTTTTCTTATAAAATGCTATAGAAAGACCTTCAAATCGAAGCCATCATTGACATGTCCATAATAGAGTGGAAACCTAAAGTAAGTTATCCTTTTTTGTCTATTTGATCAGCCTGGTGGCGCTTTTTCTTCCATCGCTTATGTGTCCATAGCCAGTTTCCTGGGCTAGATATGATGTCCTTCTCTAGCAAGTCCATATATTGCTTCGTGATATCTCCATCTTGTATAGGTGCTTCACCATTGGTTATCGTTTCAAACCGAATCTCATAATAGCCACGTTCTTTTTCTATAGATATGCATGTACACTACAGGAGCATCTAATATTTTGGCATATCGATCAGCGCCGGGTGGACATGCGGTGTCTTGTCCGAGGAATGTTGTCCAGTAAGCCTTGTCAGACCATGTACTTTGATCACTGATAAATATGAATGAAGCGGCTTTGCCTCTATATCTGCTGATGACGCGTGGAGTCATGGTACTGGGCTCGAGTACCAGTCCTACTTGAGCACGCATAGCTTTGATAAAGGTATCGAGTCGCTGATTAGACAAGGGCTTGTAAAAACCGATAATAGGAGCAGAAAGTACCATTGGTGCAGTAATGCAAGCCCACTCCCAGTTGTTATAATGAGCAGTCATCAATATAACTGTTTTTCCATCATGAGTGTACTGATTGATTACTTCAGGATTGATAAAGACGCAACGTTCCTTAAAGTCATCTTGATTCATGGTGAATCCTTTGAGTGTTTCAGCAAATATATCACCTAGGTTTTTATAAGTACTCTTGGCTATAGACCTAATTTCTTGTTCTGATTTGTCAGGAAAACTTTGGTGCAACTGCTGAAAAACAACCTTCTTGCGATATCCGATTACATAATAAAGAAGCCATACAAAAAAATCAGCAACCCTATACATTGTCTTGAATGACAATACCGAGAATAGTGCAGTAATGCCTCTTAGAAATATGTAACTTACCATTTATATGCTTTAAACAGCAAAGTAAGGTAAAATAATTTATTTTTAAAACAACATATCAATAATCCAAAGCTGATCAAATGAATCAACCATTTCATTGGGTAATTAAATACAAAATGCACACTACAATTTTACAAATTTCAATGTCTTTTGAGTGTTTTTGAATTCTATTCGGATAAAGTAAGTGCCGGATTTAAGTTGTTGAACATCTATAGGTTGATCCCGATGGAGCCGACCGGATGCAAGGGTCTGTCCTGCTGAATTGATGATACTATAAGGTGCATTTGGTTGAATTAGAGTGCCGGTGACTTTAAATTGATGACTGACCGGATTAGGTGCGATTTTAATATCATCTGTTGAAGTCATAGACTGCTCTTTTGTGGAGGTCAACACTTCTGTAATTACAAAATCCCATACTCCACGACCATAAGTACTAAATCTGGCTGTCTTAATCTCCGGTACATATTCTACACTCCAGTAGGTCTGGTCAGGTGTATTGCTTCCTGTAAGTCTGTACCATCTCTTTTGGGCTTTTACATATACATAAGGTCCTGCTTCTGTTGCTGCAAAAATAAGGGATTCATCTTCATTTGCTGCTAGTTTGAAGGCCATAGTAGGTGGCATTCCGGTGCTGATACTTTTGAATGTCTTGCCGCCATCATCTGAGCGATATACAGGACTAAGGCTGTAACCATTGCCACTCAAATATATAACATTTTTCTTCAGTAGCAGATGGTAAAATGCAAGAACCGTAAAGATAATGTGAGCCTGAAACATTGGAGGCGGTCCTGGTAAACTGACTGCCTCCGTCCGTAGATATATAAAAATGACCATTGGTAGTAGCGACATACCATTATTACTGTCAAATCGATCTATGGCCATTGTTGAGATTTGACCACCACTAATGCTAAAGTCAAAAGGAAGATCCTCGGCCTGTATGGTGTCACCTTGATATTGCAGTCGAATGATATGTGACCCAAAAGAATTCTTATTCACGCTTCCTCCAGCGGCTAGCACTACATCTTCTGATGGGTTAGGCCCAGGTATAATAGGTGGTATCCAGACTGTTTCGTTTTTTGAATCAATTTCATATCCGGCAATAGGGCTTTGCTCAAATTTAGGTTTGGAATAAAACCCGATAGATCCACCAGGATAAACAGACCAAAGATGCTCACCATTGCCTGTAAATACGATATGACCATAATCTCCTGACACATTCTGCTCTAGTTCACTGATCTCATCACCATAGATGCCACCACGTTGCTGCCCCTGATCTTGCGAACCAGCGTAAATAAAATATGGATCATGAGGGTCGGTACGTACATCATAGTACTGTGAAACATTTAAGCCCCTTAAACCAATATTAATGTGGGTAGCTCCATAATCTTCAGAGTAATAGATGCCACCGTGATTGCAGTTTAATATAAATGGCGTGCCGTCACTTTTATAAAATTCCTGAATCCGCATCATGTCCGCATGTAATTGTGTGTATATGTCCCCATAATATTGCCACCAGTGATTGATGCGTGACCATTGTGTGCCACCATTGGTAGATCGAAAAGCATCTACCGCTCCAAGGAACATAAATTTAGGATTGGATGGACATACATAAATGCCCATATCCCATGGTGCATCCGGTAAAAATGCGTGCTCTTTCCAGGTTGCACCTAGATCTTTAGAAATGTAAAACTTTTTATCGTTATTGTAGGAATAGAAAAATATGGAATCCCTCACAGTCATAGCCTGTAAATTTGCACGACCATTTTTAAAAGCAATTGGGCTATTTGACTGAACGATTTCCAGTTTTTTACTTTTAGGGATGTAGGAATAAATATTTGCTTTGTTATCATCTACTTTTTCGATAAGGTAAAGGGTATTGCTGTGAGGGTTGTATCCTAAGTCAAATTTTCCACTTTCATGAGATACGAGGGTCTTGATTGATTGGTAAGTTTCACCATTGTCAAATGATGCATAAAGATGATAAGGTTCCCAATAACTTTTTTTAGCAAGGATGAAAATGTGATTATCTTTTGTGAGTTTGGATCGGTGGATGGTTCCGTCTGTAGGTGGAATCACACCGGTAGATGGTTTCCACACGATACCACCATCGTCAGAAAAGTAAGGAGTACCTCCGATAGCAGAAACCAGTCTTTTGGTACCATTGTCAAGTTTGATTATATTTAAAAACTGAGTAGAAAATTGTACTTTGTCATTTACCATGACCCACTCATCAGCAAAAAGTTCTGCCTTAAAAAGCGGTCCACCTGCACCTATTGCATAAATTACTTCCTCGTCTGGATCAAAGTCTGCGATCATGACGTTACCAGCGTTATTACTACTGCCTCGCTCTAGCCACTTTCCTTTGATCGTATTATTAGCAAAGATTTCGTCACCACCTCGCTGAGTGGTTCTTACTTTAAGCCATGCATTATAGTTATTTAGTCGATTTTGGAATTCAGATTGCTTCCACAGCGCCTCGTCACCTCCATGCATCATTATAAACCACCTCTTCTTAATTTGTTTTAACTCAGGATTGCCACCTTCCTCGTGCATGATTACGGTTTCAGTAGGGGCTGGAGGTAATGTTTCAGTTGAAGATGAGGGCTGACTGTTTTTACATGCGTTAAGGGTGAAAATCAGAATAATATTTAAAATGAGGATTCTTACAGACATGGTTAATATTACTTTTTTGCAAATATAATATTAAATCTAACCGGTGTATTAAAATTTATATTTTTTGATACTTAAGCGACAATTTAATATTCATATGTAAAATGAGAACGTTGATAGGACTTACTATATGGAATATTAACTCACAGTTAATTTTTTTAAAATTTTCACATTCAATATTTTTATAATAACATGGATCTGTTTTTGACTAATTTTATTTTGAAGAATGATGAT
>LNBW01000070.1 GCA_001567255.1 Bacteroidetes bacterium OLB9
TCTCCTGCTCCTTGTTGACTCCTAACGAAATGCACAGACAAAATTCTATCCCTATTAAATCTTATAAAACAAAAAACCGAAGTAAAAATGAATCTACTTCGGTTTAATTATTTAACTTTACCCTAAAATCTGTATCAGTTATTTAGGACTAGTCATTACACCTTATTGATTTTGAATCCTGAATTATTTGCACTTAAACTGTTAGAATGGGCAAAATCTAGTGATCGAGTGATGCCCTGGAAGTCAGAAAAAGATGCATACAAAATTTGGCTATCTGAAATAATACTGCAGCAAACCAGAGTGGAACAAGGCTTGCCTTATTATCTGCATTTTATTTCTACCTATCCGGATGTCCATACACTGGCCACGGCCTCAGAAGCCGAAGTTTTAAAGTCATGGGAAGGCTTGGGCTATTATAGTAGAGCCAGAAATCTCCACCAAACTGCAAAGGTGATTTCTCAGCAGTTTAACGGTGTTTTTCCCTCATCCTATACAGGCTTGTTACAACTCAAAGGCATCGGCCCCTATACTGCCGCTGCCATAGCCTCGTTTGCTTACGAAGAGCCTAAACCCGTCATGGATGGAAATGTACTTCGTTTTGTTTCACGCATACTAGGAATGGAAATACCGGTCGATACAAAAGAAGGAAAAGATACGGTGTATCAATATATTTCTGATGCTATAAAATATACATTGCCATCTGCTTATAATCAGGCTATGATGGACTTTGGGGCGACAGTTTGTAAGCCAGTTTCGCCACTTTGCAATAACTGTCCTTTTTCTCAATATTGCATAGCCTTTAAACAGGGAAAGGAAAGCATTATTCCTATAAAAGTAAAGAAAACTATCAAAAAAGAACTGATCTTTCATTACTATGTATTCAATGTAGAAGGCCAGTGGACTATTTTGCAACGACGCAATAAGAATGATATCTGGAAAGGCTTATATCAGTTTCCGGCCATAGAAGTAGAAGAAAAACATCATAAACAAGCAGCACAGAAGATGCATCAACTAGTGAATGAAATATTTCCTGGCAATGAGAATTTCAAACCATTTTTTATCAAAGAAATTAAGCAAGTACTGACGCATAGGATTGTCATTGGCCAATTTTATCAAATAGACATCAACTTCCCTTCTCCTTTCAAAATAAATAAAGAGTATAATTTGGTAGAAAGGTCAAAAATCAGGAACTTTGCGCTTCCAAAAATTATTACTGAGTATTTGAAATTGACAAATTTTTAGTTATTTTTGGAATCAATACATACTGTAGAATAAATTCAATATGGTAAATAAAGTTATATTAATAGGAAACCTGGGAAAAGACCCCGATATCCGAACATTAGAAAACGGTACTAAAGTAGGATCTTTTACCTTAGCTACAAACGAGAATTACAAAGACAAAAACGATACCTGGCAGACAATAACCGAATGGCACAACATTGTGGTTTGGAGAGGTCTTGCAGAAAAGGTAGAAAGAGAGTTAAAGAAAGGGTCACTGGTTTATGTGGAAGGTAAACTCACACACCGAAGATATCAAGATAAGGAAGGTATCGAGAGAAGTACGACTGAAATCGTAGCCAGTACGCTCAATCTACTGGAAAAGAGAGAACGAGCTGGTGTAGGTAGTAATGTAGATCCAGAGAAAAAGGTCGATACGAAAGACAGTGCACCCGAAAGCGATTTGCCATTTTAATATAGAAATGGCTATTTTATAATTAAATTTATGAATTTTGGATTCCGAGCCTCCCCAATATTTATTCCCCTATTTACAATCTTACCAAGACCCCATCACGATAGGATGGATTGTACCACTCATCATTTTTTCGATACTGATAATACTGACAGGGTTATTTTCAGCAGGTGAAGTCGTGTTTTCTACAATAGCCCCTGAAGAAATCAGAAAGAGTAGCGGACTAAGTGTAAGAAGTGCTAAAATCGCATTGCAACTCAAAGACAAGCCTAAAAAACTGGCAGCTACACTTCTTATGACCAATACCCTTGTTCGCATCTTGTTGATCATAGCTGCGGATATCATGCTCAAATCTCTTTTTGGAAAAGAGACCTTTGACCAGCTCGCTGTATGGTTAAATGTACACATATTTTTCGAATCATTGGACACAGTCATCTTATCCTCGATCATCAGTTTGCTGATGTCCTTACTAATTATTTCATTTGTATTAGTCTTATTTGGCGAAACCATACCTCGAATTTATGCCACCGTCAATAAAGTGCGTATTATCCAATTGACCGCTTGGCCTTTAAGTGTTATGAATACAATATTGAGTCCCGTCAGTAGTTTACTTGTCAGGTGGTCCAGCTCCATTGAGGATAAATTAAGCGAAACAGTAGGTAGTGGACAACCTAGCAAAGAAGATATTGATACTGCTATTGAATTATCGATGACAGGCAATTCAGGTGCATCGACGCAGGAAGTGGATATATTAAAAGGTATCGTCAACTTTGGCGATATCTCAGCCAAGCAAATTATGAAGCCCAGGATTGATGTAGAAGGCGTAGATATCAGCATGAACTTTAAGGAAGTTATGAAAATCGTCAAAGATTCCGGTTACAGTCGACTTCCAGTGTATGAGGAGGACCTAGATCATATCAAGGGAATATTATATGTAAAAGATCTATTGGCATACACGCATGAAGATGATAACTTTCAATGGCAGAAGCTCATAAGAGATGTTGTATATTTTATTCCGGAATCTAAAAAGATTGATGAGTTACTCAGGGATTTTCAATCAAGAAGATTGCATATGGCTGTCATTGTGGATGAATATGGAGGTACGACGGGTATAGCTACTCTTGAAGATATCATGGAGGAAGTGGTCGGTGATATCAAAGATGAATTTGATACTGAAGAAGAAGTAGAATTTATCAAGATAAGCGATAACAACTATATATTTGAAGGTAAGACCCTGCTTAATGATGTATGCCGTATTATTGGCGAAAATATTAGTATATTTGATGATGATCGTGGCGAAGCAGACTCGATTGGAGGATTGATACTGGAAATGACAGGCAATATTCCCTCTTCGGAGCAAGAAATCACCATCAAACATATTACGCTTAAGGTTGTTTCCGTTACTAAACGAAGGATCGAAAAAGTTAGTTTGATCATCAATGAATAGCAAATATTTTAATTATCTCTTTCTGATTTTGGGCATTACACTGCTATCGTGTGGTGATGATGTAGTACGGACGCCCAAACCGCATATGTATCCCAGGATATTTTTTCCTGAGAAGACAGGATTTACAGTATTTGATACTTCATTTTGTAAATTTGAATTTCGTTATCCTAATTACGCAAAAATAGTCCAGGATTCAATTGTCCATGACGATGAGCCTGCACATCCATGCTGGTTTGACATTGCTATTCCTTCTCTCAATGCGAGTTTGTATTGTAGTTACTACGATATCAATAAAGAAAAGGCTTTATCAAAGCTCATTAATGATGCATTCAATATCGCTGATAAGCACAACATCAAAGCAAATTATCGCAAGGAATCCATTATCGAAAATGAATATGGGGTCAAAGGCATGATATTTGACATAGAAGGCCCTGTAGCTAGTCCGGTACAGTTTTATTTAACAGATGAAAAGCATCATTTTTTTAGGGCATCGTTGTATTTCAATAGTAAGGTAAACCCTGACTCCACCGCACCTGTGCTACAGTTTTTACAACCTGATATTGACAGTATCATCTCTTCATTCAAGTGGAAAAACTAACCATTTCTAGGTATAACTAGCGTTAAAGTTATAATTAAATGCCCTTTCCTGGTGCAAAATTGAACAACTAGTTATTCATTACAACGATCTTTTAGGTATAAATAGAGCCTGGTGATACTATATTCCCTTTTTGTTTAAAAGCCAATTAGGCATTATAAACTTACGAATGAAAATGCTACTTCATATCTATGTCGGTACGCGATTTATTATTTTCGCCATAGTAAAATTATACTTGAGAAATAAAATCACTGAGCCTCATAGTTATTTTGTATCGTTTTTATTAGTACAATAGCTTTATGTAGGATCTGAGATCAAATTATTACTGCTGCTTTTTCTTTTCATTTTTCTTTACTGGATCGTACCCATGACCGCCCCATGGATGACATCTGCCTATTCTCTTCATTCCTAGCCACATTCCTTTAAGTGGCCCCCATTCATTGATGGCATCTATCATATATTGAGAGCATGTAGGTTGATAACGACAATTTGATCCTAATAGTGGTGATATAAAAATCTGATAACCCCTGACCGGTAATATGAATATCGTATTGAGCACCTTTTTGAACTGCATTACCAAGTATAAATAGTTTTATAATTTTTATTATCCAGTACTGAAAAGTATAATTTTTTATTATTCACAGTAAAATCAATTATATTTTTCTGGTCACTAAACAACTGTAAAAGAATAGTATTTTCCACTTCCAGTTGATTAACATTTCTTACTGCACTAACTTCAAAATAACACCAGGCGGCCTGAATATCTGATGATGGTTCCTTCCCAAGCATATTCAAGTATAATCTTTGGCCATTAATATAGAATCTCAAATTTGCATTGATGTACTTTTCTATTATTTGATGGCTATCTTTCCGCTCATTGTCCGAAAACAACTTAAGAGCAGGGCCACCATTTTGTCGAATAGCATCCTCAAGGTCATCTATAAATATATGTGCTGATATTTGAAAGTCTCCACTCTTTACATCGTAATTTATCTCACATCTGCTCAAATGAAAATCATGAGATAGAGAATCATCTGTTTTGTAAGGAAATAATAGTGCAACAAAAAGTAGAACATACAACATAACGTGTTAACGTCCGAGATCAATAATTGGTTTCAAAAAAAAAGTCGCAATACATGATATATTGCGACCTTTTTTCATTTTAAGCTTAAGTGCTTACTTCTTATCACCTACTTCTTCAAACTCTACATCAGTAACATCTTCAGTGCTTCCACCGGTATTATTATCGGCAGTATGCGTTGCATCTCCCTGTCCTGAATTTTGTTGTGCTTGATAGATATCTTGAGTTGCTGCATGCCATGCATCATTTACTTCCTTCGTAGCACTATCAATGCCGTTCAAGTCCTGTGTCTTATGTGCTTCCTTCAGTTTTGACAATGCACTTTCAATGGCACCTTTATTATGTTCTGACAATTTATCACCCATTTCATTCAACTGTTTTTCTGTCTGGAATATTAAACTGTCGGCCATATTTAATTTATCCGCTACTTCTCTAGCTTTCTTATCCGCATCTGCATTAGCTGCTGCTTCAGCTTTCATTTTTTCGATTTCTTCCTGAGATAAGCCTGTAGAAGCTTCGATTCTGATATTTTGCTCCTTGCCTGTACCTTTGTCTTTAGCAGATACTTTAAGAATACCATTAGCGTCCATATCAAAAGTTACCTCAATCTGTGGAACACCTCTTGGTGCAGGTGGAATTCCGTCCAAAATAAACCGACCAACACTTCTGTTGTCACGTGCCATCGGCCTTTCTCCCTGTAAGATGTGGATTTCAACACTTGGCTGGTTGTCAGCCGCTGTCGAATACGTTTTAGTTTTCTTGATTGGAATAGTACTATTTGCTTCTATCACGATATCAAAAACATTACCCATCGTCTCTATGCCGAGTGAAAGTGGTGTCACATCAAGTAGTAATACATCCTTGACATCACCGCTTAATACACCACCCTGGATAGACGCACCTAGTGCTACTACTTCATCAGGGTTTACACTCTTATTAGGTTTTTTACCAAAGAAATCCTCAACAGCCTGCTGGATAGCTGGTATTCTAGTTGAACCTCCTACGAGAATCACCTCATCGATATCATTTTTAGAAAGGCCAGCATCTTTGAGTGCCTCTATACAAGGTTTGAGTGTTCTTTGAACCAGATCATGTGAAAGCTGCTCAAATTTAGCTCTTGAAAGCTTCATGACTAAGTGTTTAGGAACTCCGTCCACAGCTGTAACATAAGGCAGGTTAATCTCAGTCTCAGTGGCTGAAGAAAGCTCAATTTTAGCCTTCTCGGCCGCATCCTTAATTCTCTGAAGCGACATAGGATCTTTTCTGAGATCGACATTCTCCTGTGCTTTAAATTCATCAGCTAGCCAGTCGATGATTACCTGATCAAAGTCATCACCACCAAGATGGGTATCACCATTAGTGGATTTTACTTCAAATACTCCGTCTCCAAGTTCGAGAATAGAGATATCAAAAGTACCACCACCAAGGTCAAAGACTGCAATCGTCGAATCGTGATGCTTTTTGTCAAGGCCATAAGCCAGTGCGGCTGCTGTAGGTTCGTTGATGATACGTAGCACTTTGAGCCCGGCAATCTCACCGGCTTCTTTTGTAGCCTGGCGTTGTGAATCATTGAAGTATGCAGGAACTGTAATAACAGCTTCTGTCACCTCCTGACCTAGAAAGTCCTCTGCTGTCTTCTTCATTTTCTGAAGAACCATAGCTGAAATTTCCTGAGGAGTATATAACCTGCCATCTACTTCCACTCTAACGGTATCATTGTCACCTTTTACAATCTTATATGAAGACTTTGATGCCTCTGAGCCAATTTCACTATATCTATGTCCCATTAATCTTTTGATTGAAGAGATGGTACGAGTAGGATTTGTGATGGCTTGTCTCTTGGCAGGGTCGCCTATTTTTCTTTCACCATTATCCAGAAATGCAACAATAGAAGGTGTGGTTCTTCTACCTTCCTCATTTGCGATAACAACCGGCTCATTTCCTTCCATAACTGCAACGCATGAGTTAGTTGTACCTAAGTCTATACCTATTATTTTACCCATATTAAATTTTTAATTTTTTGTGATTAAAACTTGACAATCACATATATACTGTCAATTGATGTGCCATTCAAATTTCAGGCTAAATCAAGACCAGAAATCGGACAAAACTTCGGTAAATTATGAAAAATAGTCGGAACACACTGACAGTTCGTCAGTTTTACTTAAAATTAAGTTGCTTCGTGTAAATGCCTCTGCGAAGTGAATCAAGAGTAGATGAACTCACCACCATTCCTTCTCTAATAAAAGTACTTGAAGATGCAAATAGACCTCGTCCATCATTGCTTATGTTAGAATAGACCGGCACTTCTCCACTGGAAGTAATACCCAGATTTACAAGACCTATACTGATATAATCTTTTATCGGCTTATTGCCTGAGATGATGATCAAATCCACATTATCAAAAATCCTAACTATCGGATTACCTGGGTCATTAGCTGGAATATTTGCTGCAAGAAACTGATAAAAATTCCTTCCGACAGTTGTGAAAAGATATTGTGAATTAGCAGATCCTGTTTTATTGGTAACGTTGACGCCTGCATGCCAGTCAATAGATTTTTTAACCTCTTCGCCATTTTTAACTTCCCGATAATGGATTCTAAAAATTACATCATGAATTACACCATTAGGATCAGGAAAAAAGCTCACATTTAATGGATTCTGATAAACAAACGAAAGTTTTGACTGAGCAGAAGGAATGGGCACATCACTATTTTCATCAGTCATAGCAGCGAGTATGGTTGTTTTGGATTCGCAAACGGTGGATCCATCATTTTTTCTGACAATTAATTGGTATTCATCTTTCGGTATGAGATTAATCTCTGTTCTTTTCAGCTTGTAAAGATAATTAGGCGCTTCCGCAAAAGCTCCTGGAGCTCTTTGATATCCTTCCTGATTACCATCTACTCGCTCCATCACGTATTCTTTTCCTGTTTTATTATGGCGAATCACGACCTGGATATCGTCAAAATAGAGATTAGTAGCATCCTGAGCCAAGTCTTTTCCAGAAACGGTTTCACTAACAAAAGATTTTTCTACCCTAATATATATGGCAGTGTCCTGATGTGAAATTACACCATAGACCACAGGAATCGGATCGCTATCTTCAGTGAGGTCAAAATCATTAGAGCATGAAGTGATCAAAAATGTAAGAAAAAATATGATTGAAAACTTGATTTGTTTCATCAGTATAAATTTATAAAAAGAAGGCAAATATACAATCATTTAATAATTTCATCAATGCAAATGGCAGATCAAGTGCCAACATTGATGATTAAATGTCCAGAATGCGACTTTAAAAAATAATTTTTCTTAGATTTGTACATCTAAATGAATCATTGTTAAAATCCACTTCATTAATGGCAAGAAAAAACATAGCAGCAGGTAACTGGAAAATGAATACCACTATCGATGAAGGTATTGAATTGGCTTTGCAAATACAAGATGGTCAAAGAAATAAAGAGGTAGTAATCATTTTGGGTGTTCCATTTACTCATTTGTACCCATTGAAGCGAAAGATAAAAGCTTCATCCAAAATCCTGCTGGCTGCTCAAAATTGCCACCATAAAACATCCGGTGCTTATACTGGTGAAATCTCTCCATTAGTACTTGCTGCATTAAAGATACCTTATGTCATCTTAGGCCATTCAGAAAGAAGGGAGTACAATCACGAAGATAACGCACTGCTCTCTCAGAAAGTAGATGCTGCACTTGAGGCTGGCCTGAAAGTCATCTTTTGCTGTGGAGAATCTTTAGAAATCAGACAGGCAGGCCAACATTTCAGTCATGTTAAAAAACAACTTTCAGACTCCTTGTTTCATCTGTCAGCCTCGCACATGAAAAATATCGTTATTGCTTATGAACCTATTTGGGCGATAGGTACAGGAGAAACCGCGACACCTCAGCAAGCGCAGGAAATGCACGAGGAAATCAGAAATATTTTACGCAAAAAATTTGGCAAAAGAGTAGCCGAAAATACTAGTATCCTATACGGTGGTTCTGTGAAGGCTAGCAATGCCACTGTGCTTTTTAGTCAGCCGGATGTGGATGGAGGACTCGTAGGAGGCGCCTCACTTAAAAGCGACGAATTTTTAAAAATTATCAATAGTTTTTAGAACAGAGCGATCGAATCTCTATCCATGCACCGTTGATTTTAAATACTATAGGCCAACATTACAATAAATAAAGTCTCATTCACGGCTTCAGATACGGAAATAATTATTACTGAACGTCTTAAATAAGCATGTCATATCATAAAGCAGCCTAATTTTTGTATATTTGCAGCCATAAATATCCCAAGCAGATATGGCAGAAATGAAAATATACCACCCGAAGAATCACCTTAGAATAGTAACCGCAGGTTCACTTTTTGATGGACACGATGTAGCCATCAATGTCATGCGTAGAATCATGCAGGGTTCAGGCGCAGAAATTATCCATCTTGGACATAATCGATCTGCTTTAGAAATAGTTGAGACGGCAATCCAAGAAGATGCTCAGGCAATAGCCATTTCATCCTATCAGGGTGGCCATAATGAATTCTTCAAATATATATACGATTTGCTAAAAGAGCGCAATTGCGGTCATATCAAGGTATTTGGTGGTGGTGGAGGCACTATCCTTCCATCAGAAATTGAAGACCTTGAGCAATACGGTATTGTCCGAATTTACTCACCGGATGATGGACGCCACTTGGGCCTGCAAGGCATGATCAACGACCTTTTGGAAAAGAGTGATTTTCCTCTAGGCAATCACCTCAATGGAGAGCTAAAAGAACTCAATGTCAAAAATAAACATGCAATAGCAAGAGCCATTTCGGCTGTTGAGAATTTTCCGGATCAAAGTGCAGAAATTATTGCAAAACTCAAACCCAAAAAAGTACCTGTTCTCGGCATCACTGGAACCGGAGGCGCAGGCAAGTCAAGTTTAGTTGATGAATTAGTAAGGAGATTTTTACTGGATTTTAAAGATAAAACCGTAGGTATCATTTCGGTTGATCCATCCAAACGAAAAACAGGCGGCGCCTTATTGGGTGACAGAATCCGCATGAATTCCATCAACAATGAGAGGGTCTATATGCGCTCGCTGGCTACCCGTCAATCACACGAAGTGCTTTCAAAACATATTCAGGATGCACTCGCTGTTCTAAAAGCAGCAGGATTTGACCTCATCATTCTCGAAACTTCAGGTATCGGGCAGTCCGACACCAAGATAATTGATCATTGCGATGTAGCACTTTACGTCATGACTCCTGAATTTGGTGCTGCTAGTCAGCTAGAAAAAATCGATATGCTGGATTTTGCAGATATTGTGGCAATCAATAAATTTGATAAAAAAGGTGCACAAGATGCATTGCGCGATGTCAAAAAACAATATCAACGCAATCACAACTACTGGGATAAAGATCCGAATGATATGCCTATATTCGGTACTATCGCGTCTCAGTTTAACGACCCTGGCACTAATACATTTTACAAAAAACTCATTGAAATCATCCGTGAAAAAACCGGTATTGACTTTCAATCACACTTAAAATTGCCTGTCGGCGAAAGCGAAAAAATATATATCATCCCGCCCAAAAGAGTGCGTTATCTGTCAGAAATTTCAGAGAATAATCGAAATTATGACAAGACCGTCAAGGAGCAAGCTGAAATCGCCACCAAAGCATATTTACTTGCAGGTAGCATGGAGCTAGTAGAGCACTCGGAGGCCAAGGCGGTGTTAAAAGAAGCATATGACAGAATGTATGCTGACCTGAGTGGAGAGAACAAGAGAATCCTCGAAGGTTGGACGGAGAAAAGAAAAAATTATGAGTCTGATGAATTTGTCTATAAGGTAAGAGACAAGGAAATCAAAGTAATTCCATTTACCATCTCACTTTCTGGCACCCAAGTGCGCAAGGTGTCTCTACCTAAATACAAGGACTGGGGCGACATCCTTAAGTGGAATTTACAAGAAAATGTACCGGGTGAATTTCCATACACAGCAGGTGTTTTTCCTTTCAAACGTCAAGGTGAAGACCCTACTAGAATGTTTGCGGGAGAAGGAGGGCCTGAACGTACTAATAAGCGGTTTCACTATGTTTCACTAGGTATGCCGGCTAAGCGACTTTCCACGGCTTTTGACTCTGTGACACTGTATGGAGAAGATCCTGATTACCGTCCTGATATATACGGGAAAATCGGTAATTCGGGGGTGAGTATTTGCTGTCTTGATGATGCCAAAATTTTGTATTCAGGGTTTGATTTGTGTAATCCGGCCACTTCTGTATCTATGACCATCAATGGACCTGCTGCTACAATGTGTGCCTTCTTCATGAATGCCGCTATTGACCAGCAGTGTGAGTTGTATATTAAAGAGCATAACTTAGAGCATCTGGTAGAGCAAAAGCTCAATGAAAAGTATGATGTCAAGGGTTTGAAGCGACCCAAATATAAAGCAGAATTGCCTGAGGGAAATAATGGTCTGGGAACGCTCCTACTCGGTGTGACCGGTGATGAAATATTGTCAACAGCAATTTATAACGAAATCAAAGCACGAACACTTAGTGCGGTTAGAGGCACGGTTCAAGCAGATATTCTGAAGGAAGATCAGGCACAAAATACATGTATCTTTAGTACAGAATTCTCATTGAGACTAATGGGTGATGTACAGCAATATTTCATTGACAATAATGTCAGAAACTTTTATTCTGTTTCTATTTCTGGTTACCATATTGCTGAAGCAGGTGCCAACCCAATTTCCCAGCTTGCCTTTACATTGTCTAATGGATTTACTTTCGTAGAATACTATCTCAATAGAGGTATGCATATTGATGATTTTGCACCTAATCTTTCATTCTTTTTTAGTAATGGTATAGACCCTGAGTATTCTGTCATAGGTCGTGTTGCTAGACGTATATGGGCTAAAGCCATGAAGTATAAGTATGGTGCCAATGCACGATCACAGATGCTGAAGTATCATATCCAAACTTCCGGAAGGTCATTGCATGCACAGGAAATAGCATTTAATGATATTCGTACTACTTTGCAGGCATTGTATGCTATTTATGATAACTGTAATTCACTGCACACCAATGCATATGACGAGGCCATCACAACACCTACCGAAGAAAGTGTACGACGTGCTATGGCTATACAACTGATTATCAATAAAGAACTTGGCCTGGCTAAAAACGAAAATCCAATCCAGGGCGCATTTATCATCGAAGAACTTACGGATCTAGTTGAAGAGGCAGTGCTTGCAGAGTTTGATCGAATCACAGAGCGTGGTGGCGTACTGGGCGCGATGGAGACAATGTATCAACGGTCTAAAATTCAGGAAGAATCTCTTTATTACGAGCGACTCAAGCATTCTGGTGAATATCCAATCATCGGAGTTAATACTTTCCTTTCCAAAGATGGGTCTCCGACAGTACTCCCTCGTGAAGTAATCCGTGCCAATGAAGAAGAGAAAATAGCACAAATTACAACCGTCAATAACCTTAAGAAATGTAATGAGCAAAATAGTTCTCACCAGCTCAAAGTACTCCAGGATGTAGCGGTACATAATGGTAATATGTTTGAGCAGCTTATGGAAACAGTCAAATCATGTACACTAGGACAAATCACCAATGCATTGTATGAAGTAGGTGGCAAGTATCGAAGAAATATGTAAAATCTGAATATTGAACCGACAGATAAATGCTCAACTGGAAGCAATTATTAAGTATCTAGCATCAATACCGGCTAAGACTTATCAGTTTTTTGCCGGTTTATGGACTCTATTCACATTATACCTTTCTCTTATTTCCGCAAGAGAAATTCAACAACTCAATTTATGGGATATCATTGGTGTGGATAAAGTCGGTCACCTTAGTTTTTATATGGTACTCACCTTTTTGTGGTCAATGGCACTACGACATAATAAGCCAGGACCGGTTTTGATTATGGTCTTTGCAATATTTTTTGGTATTGCTATGGAATATGGACAATTGATGATGTTCAACGGTCGTTCTTTTGACTATTACGATATGCTTGCCAACACTATTGGGGCAATGATTGGCTATAAATTATTCAAGTATATTTCTAACCAATAGTTATCAGATTTTACACAACCGTCAAATACTTTACTTGATTATAATAACAAAAAAGATAAATAATGCGTTTTTACATCGTTAATATATCAATGGGTATGCAGTTTAAGAATATCAATTATTTATTGTTAGCTTGCTTGATGACAATATTTTTTATACAATGTAAGGAAGAACACAAAGTCAATCAACCAGAGCCTGAAAAGAGTTTTACAAACTCAGAAATCGTGGTTGATACACCAATGGATAGTAGAGCTACAGCGACTCCAAAAGTCCAAGAACCAATTATACCCACTCCTGAAAAGCCAAAGGCAGCCAAAATAAAACCCATCAGCAAACCTGTAATTGTAAAAGAAGCGCCTAAACCCGAACCACTCAAAACCGAAGTCGAGCCACCCAAAATTGTTGATGAAGAAATCTTTATGAGAGCAGAGCAAATGCCGAGATTTCCGGGATGTGAACAGATGAAGCTTACCAATGTCCAAAAAGATAGATGTGCTCAACAAAAAATGTACGAATATATCCGCAGTAACCTTAAATATCCACAACAAGCCCTTAAGAACGGTGTAAAGGGTGAAGTGATGGTCAAATTTGTAGTAGATAAGGAAGGTAAAATTAGTCAGGTTGAACTATTATCTGATCCAGGCTACGGAATGGGTACAGCTGCTGTAGATGTCGTCAAAAACATGAACAACCTGAGCAAGCGGTGGACGCCCGGTATGCAACATGGAGAGCCGGTGTCTGTGTGGTTTATGCTTCCGGTAAAATTTTCAATGGATATAAAATAAAACTGGGATTTTACCCATATAATTCAAAACGTATCTGTGACTTATCATATCCCAGCTTCTCTGTGAGGTTGGCCACTGCTTCATCAAGCATGCCGGACCATCCACATACATAAAATCTTCTGTCTTGTGTCACCTCATTATATTTTTTCATATAAATACTGTGGATATATCCATGATAATAATCCGGATGTTCCATTCTGGATAATGCAACCTCGTATTCAAAATTTGGATAATCAGCCTTCATCTTATCGAGTTCATCCTTGTAAAGGATACCCTCTTCATATCTGGTACCAAAAATCAAGTGAATCTTTTTAAACTTCAGATTTTGTTGGCGAATGTGATGAAGCATACTTCTAAACGGTGCTATTCCTGTACCTGTACACAATAACACAATCTCTGTTTCCTCCAAGTCAGACGGAATCACAAATACACCTTCAGGACCTTTGAATTTTAATTCTGTGCCGACATTCACATCTTCAAAAAAATAACGCGTACCTGACCCATCATCTGTTCGAACGATGCACAATTCGATATTATTATTACCATTAGGCGCACTGGCTATGGAATAGCTACGCCATCGTTGTAAACGCTTTTCGCCAATAGGCAAGTCTAGTGTAATGAATTGTCCTGGAGTGAATGAAAATTCTTCTTCGTCCTCTACTTTTATCGTATAATGTCGTGTTGTCTCTGTCAATGGTCGGATATCAGATACAACGCCTTTGTACCAGTGTGGCATGGTCTAAAATCAGTATAAATGTCAATATAGATGGACTAACAAAGGAAGCCTGACACTTGTTCAGCAAAACCCATTGAATCCCACTACGAGTACAGAGGGAAGTCATTCATAAAGAGATTGACTTTATGTTTGATATCTGAAAGAACTGAATCATTATCTTTATTGGCTATAGCCGCATCAATCCATTCTGTGATCTGCTCACAATGCGATTCTTTCATGCCACGTGTTGTAACAGCAGCAGTACCTACACGAATGCCTGAAGTATAAAACGCTGATCGGCTATCAAACGGAACCATGTTTTTATTGATAGTAATATCTGCTTTTACTAGCGCATTTTCTGCTTGTTTGCCGGTGATATCTGCATACTTTCCACGAAGATCAATCAGCATGAGATGGTTGTCCGTACCACCTGAAATTATTTTATAGCCCATAGATACAAAAGCCGCTGCCATAGCTTGTGCATTAGCAATCACTTGCTGTCCATATTCTTTAAATGATGGCTGTAATGACTCACCAAACGCAACAGCCTTAGCAGCAATAACGTGTTCTAGCGGGCCTCCCTGCATACCTGGGAATACCGCACTATTGATAATGGACGACATCATGATGGGTTCTCCTTTTTTAGTGGTTCTTCCCCAAGGATTTGGAAAATCTTTACCCATCATAATCAAACCTCCTCTTGGGCCTCGCAGCGTTTTATGTGTAGTAGAGGTGATGATATGACAATGCGGTATCGGATCATTGAGTAATCCTTTTGCTATAAGTCCTGCAGGGTGGGCAATGTCCGCCATTAGCAGAGCACCTACTTCGTCAGCGATCTCACGGAATCGCTTATAGTCCCAATCTCTCGAGTAGGCAGAAGCACCACAAATTATGAGTTTAGGTTTCACTTCACGGGCCTTTTGAGCTACTTTATCCATGTCTATACGTCCGGAGTCTTCTTCTACGCCATAGAAATTGGCCTGATATACCTTTCCGGAATAATTGACAGGAGAGCCATGAGATAGGTGGCCACCATGTGAAAGGTCAAATCCCAGAATCGGATCTCCCGGTTCAAGTACACCTAAAAATATGGCTGCATTGGCCTGGGCACCGGAGTGAGGCTGAACATTGGCATATTCTGCACCGAAAAGATCACAAAGTCGGTCAATAGCTAATTGCTCCGTTTGATCTACCACTTCACAACCTCCGTAGTATCTCTTACCTGGATAACCTTCGGCATACTTATTAGTCAGACAACTACCCATAGCATTAAGTACTGCTTGTGATGTGAAATTTTCAGAAGCTATTAATTCTATACCATGTCTCTGACGCTCTAACTCCTTATTTATAAGTTGAAAAACAATATCGTCCATATTTTACATTTTAATTGCTACAAAGATAAACAAAGAAATGAAACACTTGCAAAGATATTCAGTAGTGTTACATAAAATTCAATTTACGATAAAAGAAGTCGGCATTTGGGTATTTAAAATGGAGAAGATCTCACTATCCACAGCCACCGTTAAATAAAAAATCCTGACCATTGGTGTGGTCAGGATTTTATCGTTAAAAGAGAGTAATCGATGGATTAGTTTTTCTTCAATCTTTCGAGAATACCTCCATTATCTACTACTACTTCAGCTGTCTTAAAGCCGCGATTGATGGCTTGAATTTGTGCATTTTTAGCTTCCTCTAGATTGTTAAATCCGGCTAGAATAAAGATGATCCAGTCTCCCTTTGTCCACTGCTCTACTCTTCCTAAATCTTTCACTTTGTTCACATCAAACCAGATAGGGTCTTCGTATGATGCAAGTCGGACTTTATATCTGTTGTTGGCATAATATTGCTCAGCGACAGCCGGATTTCGGGTGTTAAAATTACCTTCATCTGTAAAACTTTTATTGTCATTGCTAGTTAATACGAGTTCCATCTTTGCAGTATTGAGCATCTCATAAGATATAAATGCATCTTTGTAACCACTGCTCCTTACTTTGGCTAGTATTTCTTCTGCTTCTTTCCTTTCGCTGTAATAGCCGAGCCTAACCTTTACTGACCTATTGATGATCATTTTATAAATGTTTCCATATCTGAGTAGATGCTTATATCTATTAAAGTCTGGCTTTCCATGTGATATAGAGGCTAGCTGGATAAAGAAAACTTCATTATCTGGTAACTGCTCATCTAGCCCAACGCGATGAACGCCATCAAACAATGCATCAAATGGCAGCTCTTTCCCTACCTTATCAGCATCAAATTCCGGAAGTTTGAAAGCGGTCTCAACTACAACATTATCTTTTAAGGCTACTGCTTGTGCCGTTGGACTATCAGTTGTATGCTTTTGAGTTTCTTCTGTAAGCTTATCTAGAGATACTGCTTCAGGAACGACCTCTGCAAGTACTTCTGGGGTCGATATTTTTACGGACTTATAAATGTCATTTTTACCTTTTCCACCCAACCGATTAGATGTAAAAAACAACTCGCCATTTTCATTGACAGCTGGAAAATAATCGTCTTCTGTAGAATTGATGCCATTTCCCATATTGACAGGATCAGACCATTTCCCTGCATTATTAATGGCATAAAAAATATCATAGCCACCTAAACCAAATGGTCCATCTGAAGCAAAGTATATTTTATCTTGATATAGGAATGGGCTGACCTCGTTATCTACTGTGTTAATATCAGGCCCCAGATTCTCCGGAGTGGTCCAATGATTATTGCTAAAATAGCTTACATAAATATCAAATCCACCAAAACCTCCTTTTCTATTGGATGAAAAATATAAGGTATTGCCATCATTTGTAAGGAAAACGCTATTGATAGCAGAACCTATTTCATTATATTCAAATGGCTTGAATGAAGTAAATTCTCCTTTTTCATTGATCTCTGCTATTTGCACACTCGCATTTTTGAAACTTCTGTCCATCACAAATTCCTGAGGGATTTTAGCTTCTATCACAGCACACCTGGTGCCGGAAGCAGAAAAACTCAATGGACCAATGTGATTGATCTTGTTGTTATATGCTTTGATATACTGCAGTCCGTTATTTTGCTTATTATAGATAAATGAATTGTGAGCCATTGCACTGTTATTCATCTCTTTTTCCATTGCATTCATTAGAATATCCTCTCTGAAAGAACTAAATACCGGCCTATTTTGATAAAAGGTCAATGCAAAATCAGAGGCCGAACTATTAGAAGGCAGAACGACGGCTTCATATTCAGGCGATTTCTGAAGGGCATTACTTGCAAAGGTGAGCCCCATCAAGTAATCTACTCCACGTTCAGGAAATCTCGTCATATAGTGACTGAACATTACAGAAGCTTCCTCATATCTCATCAACTTCTTCAACAATAGACCATATTGTAATGTCATTGCTGTATATTCTGGTGTGTTTTCTGGCACCTGAGCATAATAATATTCAGCTTCTGACAGGTCGCCAGTTCTTGCCAATACATCTGCTAGAGCAATGATGGATTTAAAATCATCAGAATGATCAGCTAAATAAGCCTTATAATTTTTGATTGCTTCGGCGTAATTGCCGGATTCTTCCTGGAGAATGGCTTTTTGAAGCAACGTTTGACTGTACATAACAGTACTAAAAAAGAACATCAGGATTGTTCCTAATAAGTGTGTTTTCTTTATCATGACCCTAGTATTTTATTAAAAATACATATTTAAAGTACAAATATAGTAATATCTGTTGTTATATAACAAACAATATATTAAAAAATTTAATAATTTATAGATTTTTCTAATGTTTTGCTTAAAAAAGTCGATTTTGTCTCCAAAAATCCTATTGTTTATTTTTTTTTAGTGTAATCAATTTTATTTTATTAAATTTGATGGAAAATTAATATCTTATGCGTCTGATATGGAGTGTTGCTCTCGTCTGGTTGGTATTTGGTGAGATTTTGGCTCAACAATTGTATGCTGATCAACAAGATGTGATTTCGAATCAATACATCATTCGCATTGAGCCTAATATCAGAAATCGAATGTCTGAAAGTCGGCTTTTTGCCAATCTACCTGATGGCTTTTCATTCAGACAAATCATGGCCACACCATTCAATCTTTGGTTGGTCACTGCCCTTGACAAACGCGCACCTGACCTATCGGCGATGCTTCGATCTACTCCTGGAGTACATTCCGTCATTCCAAATAGGCAATTATTTGTCAGATCAGTACCTGACGATCCATTTTTTGCAAACCAATGGCAATATTTCAATGACGGCAGCACAGGAGGTGTAGCAGGTGCAGATATGGAAATGACGAGAGCATGGGATATGACTACTGGAGGCATAACGGCATCCGGTGACACTATTGTGATATGTGTTATTGATGATGGCATCAACATTCATCATGCTGACCTTAAAAACAATGTTTGGGTCAATAGAAATGAAGTCCCGGATAATGGAATTGATGATGATGAAAATGGATATATTGATGATTATTATGGATGGAATGTTGAAACTCAATCTGACAGCCTGATTACTTCAGCCAACCATGGTTCTTCCGTTTCGGGCATCATTGGGGCCACAGGCAATAATGGTATCGGTGTTTCTGGAGTGAACTGGAATGTCAAAATATTGAGTATCAATTATGGTTTGGCTACCGAAGCTGACGCCATAGAAGCTTATGCTTATGCCTATACGATGAGAAAACTGTACAATGAAACGAATGGACAGAAGGGCGCCTACATTGTAGCTACCAATGCCTCCTGGGGCGTGGATAAAATAAAAGCAGAAGAAGCGCCATTATGGTGTGAACTCTTTGATGCGCTCGGAGCTATCGGTATTATCAACGTAGCAGCGACGACCAATAGCAATACAAACGTGGATGAACTCGGAGATTTACCCACTTCTTGCACATCAGAATTTTTAATAACTGTCACTAATCTCAATAAATCAGATCGTAAAATGACTGGTGCCGGCTATGGACGAAAATCAATTGACCTTGGAGCATACGGCCACCAGGTTTACACTGTAACCGCAGGAGGATATGGTACTTTTGGCGGTACTTCAGGTGCTTCACCACATGTTACAGGCATGGCAGGACTACTTTACTCCGTACCTTGTCTTACTTTTGATTCAATAGCCCAAATCAATTATGCTGGTGCGGCGCTCATTGTCAAAGATATGATATTACACAGTGTAATACGACTACCCGACTTAGAAGGACAAACCACCACTGGAGGCAAACTCAATGCTTATAGATCAGTAAAAAATATGAGTACGATCTGTACCGGCAATACACCACCTGCAGGTATAACTATCGAGCCACTAAATGAATCATTAGTGGTATCATGGTTGGTTGGTAGTGAACCCACGATTGCTCTACGGTATAGGAAAGCTGATGAATTTGATTGGGTCATTATAAATAATTTTAGCAATGGAGATACGATTCAAGGTTTGCTCCATTGTACCGAATATGAAATACAATTAGGTAGCCAACTGGGAATGTTGCCAGGCGCATTCAGCTATTCTAAATTTATTACAACGAAGGGTTGTTGTAATAATCCTACGATTAGCAATATTACATCAGATCAATCTACTATTGCCTTTGACTGGGAAACCAGCACTCCAGCGACATTGATACTAAACTATGTTCTTTATGGGCAACAAGATACTATAGAATACGTCGCAGAACAAAACCATTTTGAGTTAACTAATTTGCCTGTATGCACGGCGTTATTACTTCGTGTTCAAGCACATTGTACGACTTATGATAACTATTCAGGTATCATAGATAACTTACTCATCAGCACCTCATGTGATGATTGTACAGAACAAAATTATTGTTCCTTTGGCAAAAAAGATGCCTCTTTCGAGTGGATCAATAGCTTCAGTATTGGTGAAGACACTATGCATTCTGGTAGTTCTCTATTGGGGTTTTCAAATTTTGCAGGTACCACTACATTTCATCTTGCAGCAGGCTCTACTCACGATTTTGAGATTTTTCCGGGATATAAAGGTGCTCCTTTTGCCGATAATTTCCGAATTTATATAGACTACAATCACGATGGTACCCTGAGTGAGGCTGAAAAAGTTTTCACTACAGATCAGCCTAAATCCGGAAATATCAAAGGACAAATCACGATACCTACCGATGCCATACTGGGATATACCAGGCTCAGGCTGATGATGGTATATGAAGATTTTGAAGGTTCATGCGATAACCGTGAATTTCAGTACGGAGAAATAGAAGATTATTGTGTATTGATCAAAGATAATTGTAATGAAGCTATTGTGCTAAAACTACTCGCCACAGGCAATCATTCGGCGGTTTTCACCTTTGACCATCTTCATGTTCCTACGGACAGCTTACAATTCCAATGGAAGCATCATACTGCATCAGAATGGAATACAGTTTCGGTCTCAGACTCCATTTATTTGGAAAGCCTTGAAAAATGCACACTTTATGATTACCGTTACATCGTCAATTGCGATGGCAAAAGCACCTACATTGCCCCTATTGATACCTTCAGAACGATGTGCTCAGGTAGTCAGGATAATTATAGTCATACATTCAAATTATACCCCAATCCTGTAGGCGATTATCTGATACTCGAATCGGGGCAATATTTATCTAATCAACTTGATTTACAACTGATGGATATTACTGGCGATCCAGTTGAATGCAATTCATTATTGATGTCTGATGAAGCAATCCGCGTGAATACTCGGCACTTGATTCCGGGCTTTTATTTACTCAGAATTGAACATCGACCCACAGCCCAATCTAGTATTTTAAGATTTATAAAATGGTAATTATGCCTGACGAAGGATCTCTTTGATGTCTTCTTTCAGTATTAAATAAAGCAAGCCAAGATATCCTGAAAATAGAAGAAAATTAGCAAAATACTGTGCTCTAAAAAAATGAAAACTCACCAGACTCACTGCGGTACTTCCAATAATAATGAGTGATAATTTTCCCAGTTCATAAGGGATTTTGTAGTATTTCTTTCCAAAATGCCATGAAATAACAGCCATTGAAAAATAAGTGAATAACGTTGCATAAGCTGCACCCAAGATGCCCCATAGTGGTATGAAAATCCATAAACTGAGGATGGTAAGTAGCCCTCCAAAAATGCTGATATACATACCAAACCGTGTTTTGTCTGTAAGTTTATACCAGACTGCGAGATTATTATAAATGCCTGAAAATAAATTAGCCAGAAGTATAACCGGAACGATGACTAAGCCTGAAAAATATACTTTTTGACGCAGTAAAATGCTAGCTAATGGATCAATTAAAGCCACTACCAACACCATAAAAATACTTCCAAAAGTTACGAACCACGTCATAATTTTGCTGTATTTTTCTTTGGCATTTGCTGTAGCAGCATTGTTAAAAAAATACGGTTCGGCGCCCATTCTAAACGCAGTAATATACAGTACCATAAAAACACCCAACTTGTACGATGCAGCATATATCCCATTTGCATTTTCTCCGATCATCTTCGGTATCATTAATTTGTCTGCACTCTCATTTATGATGTAGGCAATGCCTCCAATCATAATCGGAGTACCATAATTTATTAGTTTTTTGCAAATATTTTTATCAATCCTAATTGAAATATAGCGCAGTTCCGGTAGCAGAATAAGCAAAGTAATCAAACTGGCAGCCACATTAGCATAAAAGATATGTACCACCTCAGGCTTAAAATACTCAGGTACAAGACCGAGCTTCACTAAAGTAGAGCTACCATCGGCAAAATACTGTGGAATAATAAGTAAAAATAAAATAGTAATAATTGCTAGTGCGATAATATTAATCAATTTAACCAGCATAAATCGAAGTGGTCTCCCTTTCACCCGAAGATATGCAAAAGGAATCACCACCAACGTATCTAGAACGGTAGTCCCCATCAGCAGAGGAAGAAAACGAGGATCTTCAAAATGAAAAAACGAGTTTAACGAATCTGAAAAAAGAAAACCAATGAGTAAAAAAATTAGACTTGAAACCATGAGAATGGTATAAGCCGTCGAAATGACATCTTTTTTATTCGTCTCAGCTGTATAAAATCGAAAGAAGGAGGTTTCCATGCCAAGGGTCAGAATCACATTGATGAAGGCTGCATACACATACCAAACTGTCATAAATGAAAATTCATTAGTTTGAAAGACCATCGTATGAACAGCTACTAGGCCAAAAGTAATGACTCTAGGTAATACCGAAGCTATGCCGTATATGATGGTATCTTTGAAGAAAGATTTAAAGCCTTCCAAGATTTAAAGAGATTAAATTTTTACTTAACACCTGGTCACGCAATGCTCTGACAATGAAAAACTACGCTGTAAAATGTGCAAAATTAGTCAAATTGTACAGATACAAGAATGAAAAATACATAGTTATGTAATTTTTATCTTTAAATTAATGAAAAACATAAAGTTTTTTTGACACAATTGAACAAAAAGATATATTTTTACACACTAATAAAATTAAAATCAAATGGGATTTTTGAGTTCGTTAAAAAGACTGCTTTTTGCTTCAGAGTCAGTAGCCAAATCTACTGTCAATAATACTGTTGATGCTGCTAAAGAAAAGGCAGAAAACTTATCGACTGCTGCTAAAGAAGTAGCTGCGGATATCAGCGATAAAGCTGCCGGATTAAAAGAGACTGTGATTGAGAAAGCTAATGTAACTATGGACCAATTAGAATCCACTGCAGAATCGACCTGGGAGAAGGCAAAGGATTTTGCTTCAGATGCTTCTGATAAGGCAGAATCTGTACTCGACAAAGCATCTGACCTGGCAGAAGCCGCCTGGGATAAAACAAAATCTGTAGCCAATGATGTCGTAGATAAAATTTCAGAGAGTGAGATTACACAAAAAGCTGGAGATTTTACCGAAAAAGTAGGCTCAAAAGTGATGGAAACAAGTAGTAAGGCGATGGATAAAGCTGTTGATATTTCAGAAACAGTAGGTGCAAAAGTTCTAGACACCTCGAGTAAGGCAATGGATAAATTGAGTGAGGTGGGTGGCACAATTGCAGATAAGGCAAAGGAAGTCGCAGACAAGTACACAAGAAATTTGATGAAACAGTGCAGAAAGCTGAAGAATTCATGGCAGAAGAAAATGCTAAGCCTAAAAAAGAGTTTGCTGATGAGACACTTACCACCGGCGATGATTTGCTTGCAGGAAAAGATGATTTTTTGCCAAAGCTGATCAATATGGTAAAGGAAATTATCAGGCCTTCAATGAAGGTAAGGTGACCATCAATCAAAACACACCTTCTGAACCCAAAGCTCCTGCTAAAGTTGCCGGTCAGGAAGACCTTGATGGTGATGGCAATGAGATGATAGACGATGCTATCATCGTAAACGAAGAGGAATAATATTTATTAATAATCAGTATATATGTCCCCATTAATTGTCAACGGACGTACAGAAAAGGAAATTCTGAAAGCTTGCCTCCAGGGAGACAGACAGGCGCAGCATGACCTTTTCTATATGTATGCCGGTAAGATGATGGCGGTTTGTATTCGCTATGCCAGACATCGGCAGGAGGCGGAGGACATTTTACAAGATGCATTTGTAAAAGTATTTACAAATTTGCATACGTATGAACACAGTGGTTCTTTTGAAGGATGGGTCAGAAGGATTATTGTCAATACAGCCATTAAAAACACACTGAAAAAGTCATTTTCTCATGAAGACATTGGACTTGAGCATGTAGTAGAGGATTATAACGATCCGGATGTGTTTAGCCTAATGTCAGAAGAAGAATTGATTAAGATGATTTCAGACTTGCCTGATGGTTACAAGGTAGTTTTCAACCTATATGCAATAGAGGGTTATTCGCACAAGGAGATCAGTGAAATGCTAGGTATTGAAGAGACTACTTCAAGAAGTCAGCTGATGAAGGCAAGAAGAATTTTACAATCTAAAGTCAATGAGTTTTACATTACAGCAGTATGAGTGATTTAGACAATATTTTCAGAAACCGACTGAAGCATCATACTGTCGAAATACCGGATGATGCTTGGGAGCGAATTGCAGCCAGATTGCCTGAGCAAAAAAGCAATTTTATACCTGCTTTATTTGTAAGTTCAGTAGCTTTTATTACACTTGCGGTTATTGGTTTTGGTTTTTGGTGGACGCATCATTCAACAAACGGAAAAGTTGCAGAATTTACTCCTGAATTTACACAGATTGTTGCGACCGTTGACAGCGATCACAGTAGCAGCGATGAGGTGGGTCAAAATGTCCCATCAGACAATATTGTAGATAAAATTTATGAATCATCAACTTTTACTCATATAAAAAGAAAGGCTACATTTATTCCACATAATTTATCATCCGCTGATCAGTCTGCAATTGCAATCCATAATTCAGATTTAGTCACCGGCGTTACAGACAAAATACAAGTATCAGCGGGTAGTGATGCATCTGCTAAGGTATTGATTTCTCAACCAAGCGCCATATCAGTTTTAAGCCCGCTACCAATTAAGGATTACCATGTTTTAACGGAATCAAATTTAGGTTCTGATATTGCCATAGCTAACCAGGGTATGTTTGAAGGTACACTCAACAATAAAGACAAAGCATGTCCCTTTAACTCAGCCTATAATGACAAGAGCCTCGATGTATATTATTCTAACGACTATATATTTAAGCAGTTAAAAGGTGATGCTGAAGCACTCAAGGACATGCGTACCAAAACCGAAAGTCCATTATATTCGTTTTCTGCAGGCATAAGATTTGGCTATAATATTGGATATAGGTGGAATCTCCACACTGGCATAAACTATAGTCAGATTAACGAAAAGTTTGAATATACAGATCCCGAATCCAATCAAGTTAGGATTATCATCGTAAAGGATTATGTGTATGAAAATGGAATCATTGTGGATAGTGTGGTACGACAAGAACAAGTAGAAGTGCCGGGAACTAAGAAACATCTTGTATATAATAAATACAGAAACATTGACATTCCTATTCTTGCAAGATTTACTATCCTTGCCAACAGATATTTAAGTCTATCTGCAGTAGCTGGCCCATATATCAATGTATCTTCTGTTAAAAAGGGAATGATAATCTCAGATAAAACAAACAAGCCTGTGTATATCTCGGTACCGGATAACGAAGGCGAAGCAGTGTATAAAAATCAGGTAGGTGTCAGCCTATTTGGTTCTCTAAGTCTTGCTTATCATCTAAGTCCAAGGATTGACTTTTTACTGGAACCATATGCTAAATTACAGACTCAACCTATCACTTTATCCACATATCCACTGGAACAAAAGAATAATACTTTTGGATTAAGCACCGGATTAAGGTATCATTTTTAAATTATTTTTATATTTGTTAGATAAATAGGTGAATTTTGACTAAATATCATTTATTTTAATTGCTTGAGGCAACATTTTTTGAGTTTAAAAGTCTCTTAACTTTGGTACTTTAAATGTTTTGAAAATTGAACAGATTCACTATACAAATGCTCATGCTGTTAATGACAATTACAGCATGTCAGAAAGATCAGGAAATATTTATTCCTGACCAGGCTTATATCATCAATAATAACTTATTGCTTTCAGATTTAGTGGGTAGCCCTTCATCTTATATAGTAGATATTGATAATAAACAGGAAATCATACTTGATAATATTACCATCAGCTTGCCTAAAGAAGGTATTTTTGATAAAGCAGGAAATAATATAAGTGGAGAAATAAATATTGAATACAAAGACTATACGCATACTAAAGGAAATCTGATTTATGCACCCTCTACAATCAGTACTGATTATTTGATTGATACAGAACACTTGATTTACTTGCGGCTCACTAAAGACGATGTACCTATAACTTTAAATCAGCCATTAACAATATACATCAGAAGTGATCATAAAACAGATGGGTTGGGCGCCTATTTATTAGGTGGAGATGAAAGTCAATCAAAATGGTATAATTCTGAATTATTATCATCATCGCTTATCTATGAAAACGAAATTGATACTTCTGGGAATACAACTAATAGTTATGGTAGATATAAACTCATACTTCAAAATCATAGCGGGTGGCTCATGATAGGAAAGCCAATAGTAAAGTTGACAAATACGGACAGCCAGCTTTATGTAAATGCCGCCAATTGTAATGATCACAATTCATTAGCTTATTTTGTAGCAAATGAGGAAAACATGGTGTTGAAATTAGATTATGACGCGGTCACTAGACAGTTTTTTACCAAAAACAGTATAGAAAATAAAACAATAGAAGGAAAAATAATATTAATAAATCAATATTCTGACCGGCTATTCAATTTTGGCACGACAAATGCAGTATTAGGAAAGGATATGTCAGTAAAATTGACAACACAGCCATCCACATTAAAAGAAATAAAAGCAGCCATAGCAAAGCTGTAAAGTAGAATATGGTTTCGGCCATATTTATTCGTAAATGGGAACCGCCTGTCTGAAGTAAAAGAATTTCAGGCAGGCTTTTTTATGATCTCACTAGCTCACTGATGACCATTTCTGACTGTTCGTCAAATTCTTTCAGCCTCACCAATCCGATAGTATTGATTAATGACGCTTCTTTAGGTAGGGATACTTTAATATAATTATCCGTAAAACCATGCATCATCTCAGGATCATGAGAATGCTCAAATAATACAGGCCTAATAGAACCTAAATAAGGAGTAGTAAATGCTATACGCTTCTTGTGTGAGAGCGACCTGAGCATTTCGTTTCTCTGGCGTCTCACCTCTACTGGGACAATATCCGGCATTTCTGCGGCGGGTGTATTGCCACGCTCAGAGTAAGTAAATACATGAAGATATGAAACATCCAGCTTATTGATAAATTTATAAGTTTCCATAAAATCTTCCTCAGTTTCGCCCGGGAAACCTACTATGACATCTGCTCCTATACAACAATGAGGCATTCTGTCTTTAATCCAGGCTACCCGTTCTTGATACAATTCTCTCAAATACCTTCTTCTCATAGCATTCAAGATCTTGTTGCTCCCTGATTGTAGCGGAATATGAAAATGTGGTACAAATCGCTGAGAATCGGCAACAAAATCAATAATTTCAGTAGTCAAAAGATTAGGCTCTATAGATGAAATTCTGAATCGTTCAATACCCTCAACTTTATCCAGCTCTTTAGCAAGGTCAATAAACAGCGCTTCTTTCTTAGGCCGAATACCTTCTATGACTTCTGTACCATTGCCAAAATCACCTATATTCACACCAGTCAGCACGATCTCCTTCACACCTTGCTCTGCCACACTATTTGCACTTTTAATTACACTTTCCACTGTACCACTACGGCTATTGCCTCGAGCTTGTGGGATCACACAGTAGGTGCATTTATAATCACATCCATCTTGTACTTTTAAAAATGATCTCGTTCTGTCACCAAAAGAAAATGCCTCAATAAAAGAATTGGCCTGCTTAACTTCTCCTGCAATGACCATTCCTTTATCTGAAGATTTGGAAATACCTTCAATATAGTTGAGAATATTAAATTTTTCAGCAGCTCCAAGCACCAGATCGACACCTGGAATTTCGGCTATCTCTTTGGGTTTTAACTGAGCGTAGCAACCTACAACCACTACTTTAGCTTGGGGAGAATATTTTAAAGCGCGTCGAACTTCATACCTGCATTTTTTATCAGCAGCATCAGTTACAGAGCAGGTATTAAAAATATAAATATCTGCTCCATCTTCAAATTCAACAGTCGTATAGCCATGATCCTCAAATTTTCTTCGAATACTAGATGTTTCAGAAAAATTGAGCTTACATCCCAATGTATGAAACGCTACTGTAAGCGGTGTTGCCATTTTTATATATTTAAGCTGATTCGATTATTATTTACCCTTTTTATTAACTTCTTTTTTATTAGTTTGTTCTGGTTTGTTGGCTTCTTTAGGTATATTGCCTATAACCTTTGTGCTTTTCTCCTCTACATGCAAAGTAGCATTTTGTTCAGTTTCAACCTCCTCGGTATTTCCTTCATGCTCTTCTTGCGACTCTTCAGGAAACATTTCCTCTGCAATAGTATTCAGGCTTCTAAACCCTGTCCTGATTAAAGAGTCTTTCAGTACAGAATCTTGCATAATAAGGTAATATGTATCTGGAGAAATACCAATTCGCAATGGACAATTCATTTCCTCGTTGAGTTGTTCATTTCTCTCAAATGTCTTTTGAGTGATTTTTGCAAATTTACTATCAATGGATAGTTTATACCAAAACTGCCCAACTATCGGCAATGCTAAAGCGGATCCACTACCATAGGTCATTGATCTAAATCTCACTGCAGGACTGACACCTCCAACCCACGCTCCTGTGAGCAGCTCAGGATTATATCCTATAAACCATCCATCTGAATGATTTTGTGTAGTTCCGGTTTTTCCTGCAAAATCACAGTGGGTGCAATACTGAGATCTAAATCGGTTGCCGGTACCATAAATTATAACATTACGCATCATTCTGGTCATCATGTAGGAGGTGGTAGAGTCTATCACCTGAGCAGGTTGATTTTTTTCTACATATTCCTTATAATCATAAATAACATTGCCGTGCCGATCTTCAATTCTCAACACAGTGACAGGTCTTGTTTTGCGGCCTTTATTGGCTATGGTTGCATAAGCTGACATCATTTCGTAAAGTGGGATTTCTACAGCTCCAAGACTTATACCAAATTCGCGTGGGAGAGAAGTTTTTATACCCAGTTTTTTAGCCATATCCAGGGTAGGTTGAATACCTACTCTATAAATTAACTTTGCAGCGATTGTATTTATTGAATAGGTCAAACCACCCATGAGTGTATAATATCCTCCATAACCCCCATCTGAATTTTTGGGCGACCAGCCTTCTAGGTCTATTTCTTCATTGTGTAAAAACTGACATGGGCTCATCCCTGATTCAATTGCTGCAGTATAAACAATGGGTTTGAAAGTAGATCCTACTTGTCTTTTACTGAGTATGTGGTCATATTTAAAATGTAAAAAGTCGGTTCCTCCAACCCAAGCTTTGACATAACCATTTGAATGGTCCATTGCCATAAAACCGGTATTCAACAATGTAAAGTAATATCTGACAGAGTCCAGTGGAGTCATCAAAGTATCTACTACGGTTGGTCGATCCGTCCAATGAAAAATAGTCATGGGTACCGGAGTTCGAAAAATAGAATCAATGTAAGTACTATCTTTTCCCGCTTCGATAAGAGATTTATAACGAGGGCTTTTTTCGACTTGATTATCAATCCATCGATCATCTCCCCAGGGTTTTTCATTTTTCACTCCTTTCCAATGTTTATAAAACTCTTCCTGGAGATAAGACATATGCTTATAGACAGATTCCTCGGCATAAACTTGCATTTTACTATCTAGGGTGGTATAAATTTTAAGACCATCAGTATAGATGTTGTATTCGTTTCCATCGGCCTTTTTAAGATTTTTCAGAATTTTAGGTAATTCCTTTGTTCTCAAAAACTCCCTAAAGTAGGTACCGATTCCTTCATTATTACCGATATCTTCATGTATAGAAGCATTGATGGGTTGCTTGATGAGCATATCATAATCTTGTTGGCTAAGGGCACCGGTACTAATCATTTTAGAAATGGTAGCCATTTCGTCAGAGTCAAATCTAAAGTCCTTATTCTTAAGCATTTGAGTAAGAACCAGGTCTCTTCTTTTTCTTGAATTCTCTGGATTTCTGGTCGGGTCTAAAGCTGTAGTAGCTTTTAACATTCCGATGAGTGTAGCGGCCTGATCGGCGGTTAGTTGTCGTGGCCTTTTTCCATAAAAATACCTGGCTGCCTCCTGAATACCATATCTTCTACCTCCAAAGGGTACTGTATTCAGGTACATCATCAATAATTCTTCTTTATTGTATATATTTTCAAGCCTGATGGAAATGATGTTTTCTTTAACTTTGTTGATAAAAAGGCTCATTCCGGGAATTAGATAATCCTTTCTAGGGAATAAGTTTTTCGCTAGTTGCTGACTCAATGTAGAACCACCTCCAAGAGATTTATTATTGGTTGCGATGCCTTTAAAAACACGCATCCAGGAAATCAGATCAATACCGCTATGCTCAAAGAATCTTTTATCCTCTATTGCTAATAAAGCCGTTACTAAATAAGGGGAAATACTATCTAAGCTAATCGTGGTCCTATTTTCAGTGTAATATTTTCCAATCAATACATTGTCGGCACTATATACTTTCGAAGCATTAGCTGTTTCAATTTCTTGTAATTCTTCTTGAGTGGGCAATGGTCCAAAAACACCAAAGAGTGCGAACAAAACGATGAGAAATACCGAAATGAAGCCGATTAAAAACAATCTAAAAGCCCAGATAACAACTTTGGATTCTCTTGGATTTTTTTCTCTGTACTTTTTCCAGGCATCAGACAGCGGTAACACAAACCGGCTCCATCGTTCTTGAAGCGGAGATAAAAAGTTACGTATAGGTTTGAGGCTGTTTTTAAACCATTCGGTAATGGTCTGTTTACTATTTTGGTCAGTATTGTTTTCCATTAATTGATTGAAATTGGGTGCAAAACTACTGATTTTGACAGACTTCCAACCTAAAAGTAACATTCTTTCAGTTGGTTTTAACAAGGTTTAAGTTGAGATTAACGTTTAGAAACCCAAATCAAAAACAGGATAAATCCCATGGGTATCCAAGGTGAGGCTGTCAACAGTATATTCAAGATCAGTACGGCCTTCATTGTCTGACAGATATATCAGATGATGAAGGCCGGAATTTTAAGATTTGTTATTGGCCCAGTACCAGAGCAAAAATTAGTGGTGCAACAATGGTGGCATCACTCTCAACAATAAATTTAGGCGTATCAATATCCAGTTTACCCCAAGTTATTTTCTCGTTAGGTACAGCTCCTGAGTAAGATCCGTAACTGGTTGTTGAGTCACTAATCTGGCAAAAATAAGACCAGAATGGTATATCTTCCATTTCCAGATCTTGATATAACATGGGGACTACACAAATAGGAAAATCGCCCGCAATTCCACCACCAATCTGAAAGAAGCCGACCCCTTTTCCTTTACTATTTTTGGGATACCAGTCTGCGAGCCACATCATGTATTCTATTCCACTTTTTACAGTAGTAGGTTTTAACATACCTTTTATACAGTAAGAAGTAAAAATATTACCCATAGTACTATCTTCCCATCCGGGAACAACAATCGGAATATTTTTTTCGGCTGCTGCCAGCATCCAGCTGTTTTTAGGATCTATTTCGTAATATTGTTCAAGCACGCCGCTTTTCAACATTTTATACATGAATTCGTGAGGAAAGTATCGCTCTCCATTTTTCTCAGCTGTACTCCATATATCCCATAGATGTTGTTGCAATCTTCTGAAAGCTTCTTCTTCAGGGATACACGTGTCTGTCACTCTATTATAGTGATGATCAAGTAATGCTCTTTCATCTTGTGGACTTAAATCTCGGTAGTGAGGTACTCTTTTGTAGTGTTTGTGTGCCACGAGGTTCATAATGTCCTCTTCGAGATTAGCTCCTGTACAAGAGATGATATGGATTTTATCCTGTCGGATCATTTCTGCCAGTGATTTTCCTAATTCTGCAGTACTCATAGCACCGGCCAGTGTAACCATCATTTTACCACCTTCATTTAAGTGGGTAATATATCCATCAGCTGCATCAATCAGAGCCGCTGCATTAAAATGTTTATAATGATGTCTTAAAAAATTAGAAATATGCATTAATTCTCGATTTAAATCTAATAAAAACTATTAATTATAACCTAATATTTGTAGCATCTGATCTACTGTTTGTTCGTCACGATACACTCGTTCTGTCAGATTGCCATTTTCGTCACGACCAACAATAATATGCTTAGGTGATGGAATGAGGCAATGTTTTATTCCACCATAACCACTGATGGCATCCTGATAAGCCCCGGTATGAAAAAAGCCTAAATAAAGTGGTTCATCCTCTTCAGGATTGTACTTAGGAAGAAAAATTTCCTGATTGAGGTCTTCAGAATTATAATAGTCTGAATGATCACAGCTAATTCCACCTATATTGACACGTGCATATTCATGATTCCATTTATTCACCGGAAGTAAGATGAATTTTTCAAAAATAGACCAGGCATCTGGAATTGTATTCATCAAGCTATTATCAATAAGATACCATAGCTCAGAATCATTCTGTTGTTTTTGTTCTAGAACTGAAAAGATGATTGCTCCACTTTCGCCTACTGTATATTTACCAAATTCTGTAAAAATATTTGGCTCTTCAATACCTGCTTCATCACAAATCTCCTTAATATTTTTGACTATCTCATTGATCATATATTTATAGTCATATTCAAAACCTAGATTATTGCGTATAGGTAAACCACCTCCTAGATTGATAGAATCCAGAGTAGGGCATAATTTCTTCAGTTCGACAAAGATTTTGAGCGCCTTTCTAAATTCTCCCCAGTAATACATGTTGTCTTTGATACCGGAATCCACAAAGAAATGTAGCATTTTGACATTCACTCTTTTCTTTCGAGCTACTTTAGTTTTATAAAAATCCAAGATTTCAGCACTGCTGATTCCTAATCGTGATGTATAATAAGCAGATTGTGGCTCTTCATTGATGGCCATTCTCAAGCCTATAGTGAAGTCTCCTTTGACTTTATTATATAGCCTGTCCAGTTCTGATTTGCTATCCAGTACAGGTATAACATTTTCAAAACCATCTTCCATTAATCCTACGATTTTATTCAAATAGTCTTCTGTTTTGTAACCATTGTGGACAAGGATGGTTTTTTTATTTATTTTACCTTTTTCATTCAACTTTCTCACTAGATCAATATCAAATGAAGAAGAGGTTTCTAGATGAACATTATAATTCAAAGCTTCTTCGATCACATGTGAAAAGTGGCAACATTTCGTGCAATAGCAATAATAATAATCACCTCTGTAATTATTAGCTTTCATTGCTTTATGAAAGAAATTTTTAGCTTTTTTAATTTGATCACCAATTCTTGGTAAATAAGTTAGCCTGAATGGTGTTCCATATTTTTTTATGAAATGCATCAGAGGAATTCCATGAAATGTAAGGTTGCCTTGGCTTCGGTCAAATCCCTCTTGAGGAAAATAATAGGTTTGATTAATGAGATCAAAATAGGTGTTCTTCATTTCAAGACATAAAATGGATTTTGATTAATAAAAGAATGCAAAGAAACAATATTTACACATATAAAACACGGAAAATGTTTAATAAAATGACATAATCCTTAATTTGAAATGATTTGATCTTAATTATTCAAAAAAAAAGGTTGCCATTAAGATAAAATGCTACAAATCAGAACATTTTTTAAATCTTCATCCGTCAAAAGTTAATCCACCACTTTTATATAAAAATCAAGTAGTCCTTTTCCATATCAAATTATAATTGCTGTATAACCAATTTTAAAACACGAAATCTTCAAGATCTAGAACGCCCAGTCCAAACAATGCAAAATCATATACCACAGGGTCGTCAGGATTGAGTAATCGTAGGCCTTGAGTAATCTCCTCTACAGCCTGCCAATCCAATGGTTTGCGGGTGAGTAAACCAAACTTTCGAGCATATCGTTCCACATGTACGTCTAACGGAATCATGAGTTCTGATGTAGGAATTGTCTGCCAAAGTCCAAAATCAACACCGCGATCATCCAGTCTAACCATCCATCTTAAGAGCATGTTTAGCCGCTTGCAGGCTGACTTTCGTATCGGTGTAGGAATGTGTTTTCGTGTACGAATTGGTATATCAGGTGTGCTGATAAATAAATTATAAAAACCAGTCAAGGCATCTTGAGCATTGTATTTTTGCTCTTTGTTCGGATAAAATGCTTGTTCAAGGCTATCGTTTTCCTGGTAAAATAGCTTTAAAAATTTAATAAATACCAGTGTATCAATCCCTTGAAAGGTACGGTGCTTAAACTCAGACAATGGCTGTAAATCACGTTCACTATGATGCAGAATAAAATCATGAGGCTGATTATCCATAAGAGACATCAACTCTTTTGATTTATTGATGATGGTTTTTCTATTGCCCCAGGATAGGGTAGCGGTAAAAAAAGCAGCTATCTCAATATCTTGCAGCTTTGAATACTGATGTGGTATGCTAATCGGATCATTCTCAATAAAGGACACATGATTTGCTCTATCGACAATCTTATCTAGATAATCTTTTAAAGCAGTCAGTTGAAGTGCTGACAATCCTGTCATTACCACTTCCGCTTATAGGGTTTGCTTAATCTCTATGATTTCGTAACCTTCTAGTACATCTCCGACTTTGATATCATTGAAGTTTTTAATGGTCAATCCACATTCAAAACCAGATTTCACTTCTTTGACATCATCCTTAAATCTTTTCAATGAAGATAGTTCAGCTGTGGCACCTTCTTTCACTGGATAGATAACAATACCGTCTCTGATCACTCTAATTAAGGTATTCCTAGTAATCTTTCCTTCTGTGACATAACACCCGGCGATGGTACCTACCTTTGACACGTTATAAACTTCTCTTACTTCTACTTGAGCAACAATCTTTTCTTCTTTTGTAGGCTCAAGCATTCCTTCCATGGCTGACTTAATCTCATCCAGAGCTTCATAGATAACAGAATAGGTTTTGATTTGTACGCCTTCCTTCTCTGCGAGTAGCCTAGCACCTGTGGATGGTCTCACCTGGAAGCCAATGACAATGGCATCAGAAGCAGAGGCCAGAAGGATGTCTGACTCCACAATTGCACCTACGGCCTTATGGATAACATTAACCTGAACCATCTCTACTGAGAGTTTAATCAAAGAATCTGACAATGCCTCTATGGATCCATCTACATCTCCTTTAACGATTAGATTGAGTTCCTTAAATGTTCCAAGAGCTAAGCGTCTGCCGATTTCATCAAGAGAAATACGTTTGCTGGCTCTGTTTGTTTGTTCTCGTTCTATTTGAGCTCTCTTCACAGCAAGCTGACGTGCTTCCTGCTCAGAATCCATAACTTTAAATTTCTCGCCTGCCTGAGGTGCACCACTCAATCCTAAAATCAATACTGGAGTTGATGGTCCGGCAGATTTGCTTTTCTTACCATGCTCGTTAAACATTGCCCTGACTTTACCTGCATAAGGCCCGGCAACAATCGGATCGCCAACATGAACAGTTCCGTTTTGCACTAGGATCTTAGTGATATAACCTTTACCTTTATCGAGTGATGCTTCGATAACAGTACCTGTTCCAGGACGGTTAGGATTAGCCTTGAGGTCGAGGATTTCTGCTTCAAGTAAAATCTTTTCAAGCAGTTTGTCCACGTTAAGACCCTGCTTAGCAGAAATTTCTTGACACTGATAAGTGCCACCCCAGTCTTCGACCAGCAAATTCATTGAAGCAAGTTCTTGCTTAATTTTTTCTGGATCAGCAGAAGGTTTATCTATTTTATTGATTGCAAAAACCATAGGAACACCTGCCGCCTGTGCGTGGCTGATAGCCTCCTTAGTCTGAGGCATAACCTTATCATCGGCAGCTATAATGATCACTGCAACGTCAGTAATTTTAGCACCTCGCGCTCTCATCGCTGTAAAGGCTTCGTGTCCTGGAGTATCGAGGAAAGTAATTTTCTTATTTTCCGGACCTACCTTTACTTCATAAGCTCCTATATGTTGAGTAATCCCTCCTGCTTCACCACTTACTACATTAGCCGATCGGATGAAGTCCAATAATGAAGTCTTACCGTGATCTACGTGTCCCATCACAGTGACAATCGGACCTCTTGGTACAAGATCTTCTTCGTCATCTTCTTCCTCTTCCACCTCTGTATCCAGCTCTTCTTCTGCACTGATAAACTCTACTTCATGACCGAACTCTCCTGCCACGAGTTCTATCACCTCAGCATCGAGTCGTTGATTGATTGAAACAATAATACCTAAACTCATACATGTGGTGATGACCTGAGCGACAGGAACATCTAGTAAGCCTGCTAATTCAGACACTGATATAAACTCAGTCAGTTTGAGTTTAGCGTCCAGGTTTTCGCTATCAAGCATTTCTTGCTTTTCACGCTTCACTTCCCGGGTTTCTCTTCTTAGCTTCTGGCGTTTATTTTTACCTCCGGTATTCAGGCGCGCCATTGTCGCCTTTATTTTTTCATCAATTTCTTTTTGAGAAACTTCTTTTACCTCTGGTTGTGATCCTTGTCTTCCTTTACCTGATCCTTTATGGCCATCACCTATTTTGCCTTCAGTGACAGGTTTTCCTGTGTTTAACTTTTTGCGTTTTCGTTTTTTCCTTTGGCCTTCATCACCTTCAGCTCTCTGACCTTGATTATCATGATTCGTACCGGGCTGACCATTTGCCTTTTTATCACTTGCCTTGGGTTTAGTTGAGCTATCCAGCTTGCTGGTATCAATCTTGCCCATAATCTTAAGGCCTTTGAGTTGAGGCGTTTTGATACGGACAATTTCTTCTTCCTGTGGTTGCTCTTCGGAAGTAGTCACCGTCTTTTCTGCTACGTCAGGTGTGGCATGCGGAACTTCTTCGGGATCCTCTTTTTTAACAGGTTCTTCCTTTTCTTTCGATACTTTAGGCTTAGATTTCGGCTTGTCAAGATCAATCTTTCCTACCACTTTGGGTTTTGGCAATTCGATTCTTATCGGCTCTTCGACTGGCTCTGAGATATCTTCCTTTTGCTCTAAATTAGTTTTAGGATCTACTACTTCAGCAGGAGTAGCGGGTTTGTCGAGATCGGCAAGGCTCGGAATTGTGAAAAGCGGTTTAGACGGCGCTTTCTCTTCAACCTCCTGTTTTTGATCCTCTTTGGCTCCGGGTCTTTGGATACCAATTACAATTTGATCTGCCTTTTCCTTTTCTGCCATCGAAGAACTAAACTCCTTAAGGAGCAGCTGATGCATCTCCTCAGTTATTTTTGCTGACGGCTTATCCTCAATTTCAAACCCTTTAGAGGTAAGAAACTCAACGATGGTCGAAACAGCTACATTTAGTTCGGTCGCTACTTTTACTATTCTTTCTGCCATTGGCGAATTTAAATATTTAAAAAAGTTTATTCGTCTTCAAATTCTGAAGCGAGAATCTTTAGTACGTCATCAATCGTTTCTTCTTCAAGATCTGTTCTTCTGATGAGTTCATCTCTGTCCAGAGCGAGCACACTTCTAGCTGAATCACATCCTATTTTCTTCAGTATATCTATTACCCACCCTTCTATTTCATCCTTGAATTCATCCAGATCTACATCATCTATCTCCTGGTCTTCATTATCTCTATACACATCTATTTCATATCCTGTCAACCGGCTAGCCAGTTTTATATTACTACCACCTTTGCCGATAGCAAGCGATACTTGATCAGGTCTCAAAAATACTGATGCTCTGCGATGTTCTTCATCAATGCTGATGGAAGTAATCTTAGCAGGCGTCAATGCTCTAGTGATGTATAGAGGAATATTGGTTGTATAATTGACAATATCTATGTTTTCGTTCCGTAATTCTCTGACAATGCCGTGTATTCTAGATCCCTTCATACCCACACATGCTCCGACAGGATCGATCCTATCATCATAAGATTCAACAGCTACTTTTGCTCTCTCGCCAGGAATTCTTACTACTTTTTTGATGGTGATGATACCGTCTTCAATCTCTGGTACTTCTTGCTCCATTAATCGCTCAAGGAACTCATTGTCTGTTCTCGAAAGCATAACTACTGGAGTACCGTTTCTCATTTCCACTCTTTTTATCACACCTCTCACCATATCTCCCTTACGAAAAAAGTCGCCTTTAATTGTCTCTAGGCGTGGCATCACCAGTTCATTTTGGGTGGCATCATCCAGTACGAGTACTTCTTTTTTAAGCAGCTGGCTGATTTCACCTACAATCAAGTCTCCTACTCTGTCTATGTATCGTTTATACACATCATCTTTCTCAAGCTCCATAATACGAGAAATCAGTGTCTGACGAGCTGCCATAATAGAACGCCGCCCGAAATCTTCAAGGGTGAGTTTTTCATAACACTCTTCGCCTATCTCGTAGGTATCGTCAATAAGTCGAGCTTCTGAAAATGAGATTTCACTTAATTCATCTGTCACTTCTCCATCGGGTACTATCATACGTACCCGCCACATCTCGAGATCTCCGTTTTGTGTATTGACAATCACATCAAAATTGTCATCTGACCCAAATTTCTTTCTGATTAATGTCCTGAAAACATCTTCCAGTACTCTAACCATAGTAGGTCTGTCTATATTTTTACCTTCTTTAAATTCTGAAAAGGATTCTACTAAATTCATTAATTGAAACTTATTTTAATTTTTGACTCAATTATATCTTCAAATTTAATCTCTTCTGTGACAAGGGTTTTTTTATTTTTTTTACCCTCTTTGATTTTCGTTTCGTATTCTACAAATACAATATTATCCTTCACATCTTTAAGGATACCCTTGCAACGCTTATTTTCACCGTATTTAATATCTATCTTTCGCCCCATATTTTTGGGATACTGACGCAATAATTTTAGCGGACTTCCTACGCCGGGAGAGGATACTTCCAGAGTGTAATTATCACCAAATGCGCCTGATTCATCCAGTATCGCCTCTATCCATCTACTGAGCTTCTGGCATTTCTGAAAATCTACAGCTGAATCACTATCCAAAAACACTTCAATTTTATTGTTTTTCAGCTTTACTTCTATCAGGAAAGTGTCGTTCAGTTCCAGCTCAGCGAGACCTTTTTCAACTAATTTTTCTAATTCTATTTGTTGCATACAAATAAGTATAACAAAAAAGGGAACTGAATGTCCCCTTCCACATTTTCACTTACGGCCGCAAATATACGATTATTTTTAAAATTCTATTTATGTATTCAAGTATTTTATTGATATATGGTCAATTTTATCTTGTAAATTGGCAATTAAATTTGATTGCATCGCGTTTGCTTTGAAAAATCTGCATTTAGGATTATAGGCGGTGAAATTATTCACTGTTTTCTATATGTTTCAGAAAGCTTCCAAAGTACGATGCCGGCACAAACTGAAACATTGAGTGAGTGTTTTGTACCATACTGAGCTATCTCAATGCTCGCATCTAGCAATGGCAATATGTCATCACTGATACCATCTACTTCATTTCCGAAGATTAAGGCTATTTTTTGGGATTGAGGGTTAAAGTCCTGGAGCAATTCAGACTGATTTGTCTGCTCTACTGCCACCAACAAATATCCTTGATTTTTAAGGACAGTAACTGCTTCAACAATGGATTGAACATAAGTCCAGTCAACTGACTCTGTAGCGCCTATGGCAGTTTTAGTAATTTCTCTACTAGGTGGTGTGGCAGAAATACCACACAGTACAATCTTTTCCAGCTGAAAAGCATCGGTAGTTCTGAACACTGAACCTACATTCAAAGCAGAACGGATATTATCTAAAACTACGACTATAGGTAATTTGTCCGAGGCTTTGTAGGCTTCAGTAGATATTCTACCCAGCTCTTCGAGTTTTAGTTTTTTCATCTTTTTTTATTATCTAGTGCAGCTCGAATAAAGCTTACAAATAGTGGATGCGGATTTTCTACAGTACTCTTTAGCTCCGGATGGAACTGGACACCCACAAAATAAGGATGTTGGTCTAATTCTATAATTTCCACTAGCCCTGTTTTTGGATTTGTGCCGGTAGCTTTCAGCCCTGCCGCTTCCATCTGTGCTAAATAGTCATTATTAAATTCATATCTATGCCGATGCCGTTCTGATATTTCATGAGTACCATATGCTGTGTAAGCTTTTGAACTCGAATCGACAACACATTTATAAGCACCTAGACGCATCGTTCCTCCTTTGTCAGTAATATTTCTCTGCTCAGGCAGTAAGTGGATCACCGGATGATGTGTGTCCGGATTCATCTCTGTAGATGCAGCATCCTTTAATCCGAGCACATTTATTGCAAACTCAACAACAGCACACTGCATACCTAGGCAGATGCCAAAAAATGGAATATTCTCTTCTCGGACATATCGGATTGCCAGTAGTTTTCCCTCAATGCCGCGCTCACCAAATCCGGGTGCAACGAGAATGCCATCGAGATTTTGTAATCTCGGGACGACATCTCCACTACTCAATGTTTCTGAATGAATGGGAATGACATTGACCTTGCATTCATGGACAGCTCCGGCATGGACAAATGACTCATATATGGATTTATAAGCGTCCTGTAGTTCATTGTATTTACCTACGAGCCCTATATTTACTTCATGCTTAGGGTTTTTAAGCTTATCCAAAAAATCTGTCCAAGTGCTGAGGTCTGGCGTTTCATTATTTTCTATTCCTAGTTTGTCTAGAACAGTACTATCCAGTTGCTCTTTGAGCATCAGGAGTGGAACGTCATAAATCGTATCAGCGTCTAGTGCTTCTATGACGGATCTTTCTTCTACATTGCAAAATAGCGCGAGTTTCTCCCGAAGATCCTCAGGTAGTGGATGTTCAGTACGGCAAACTAAGATATCCGGTTGAATACCTGCCTGCAAGAGTTCCTTGACAGAATGTTGTGAAGGCTTTGTTTTTAATTCTTTGGCGGCTTTAAGATAGGGAATCAAGGTTAGGTGCACGACCAGGCAATTATTTTTTCCTACTTCACGACGTAATTGTCGAAGTGCCTCCAGGTAAGGTAAGGATTCGATATCACCGACCGTTCCTCCGATTTCAATGATGATGATATCGTAATGGCCGAGTTGTTCGTGCTGAGTGATATGCTTTTTTATCTCATCAGTAATGTGTGGGATGACTTGTACGGTCTTGCCCAAGTATGCGCCTGCACGCTCTTTTTGTATTACATTTTGATAAATACGACCAGTAGTGACATTATTGGCTTGTGAAGTTGGCCTATTGAGAAAGCGTTCATAATGACCAAGGTCCAGATCTGTCTCAGCTCCATCTTCAGTTACATAGCACTCGCCATGCTCATAGGGATTAAGTGTACCGGGATCGACATTAATGTAAGGATCCAGCTTTTGAATAGTGACAGAAAGTTTTCTTGACTGTAGGAGTTTAGCCAGTGAGGCTGCAATAATGCCTTTTCCTAATGAGGACGAAACGCCACCCGTAACAAAAATGTATTTAGCCATGATATTTTTGAGAAAGAAACTTTGTTTTCCTTGCTACGGGATGCAAAGATAAGGCATTTTTTTGATCAGGCCAGGCAAATAATCACAAATTATTTGATCTCTTGCAATGTTTTGGCTTTATAAAGCTTTCAAGAATATCAGTTTATTAAACCTCAAAGGCTAATTAACGTGAATAATGGATAAGAAAAAAGCATAAAGATTATAAGCATAGGAGATTATTTAATATATTTACGTTTGAAATACAATATTTTAAATTAAAAACACCTCCTATGCGTAAGGACAAAGTTATTCAAATTTTTGTAGATATTGACGATTTTGTTAAAGATTTAGACCAATTTGCTATGAAAAAGCAACTTTTAGGCAGTCAAATCAAGAGAAGAAACAGAAAATCTCATCTTTCTCTCTCTGAAAGAATGACTATTTATGTCTGTTTTCACTTGAGCTCATATACTAACTTCAAGCATTATTACAACCATCTTGTACGTGAGCATTGGAAGGATTTATTTCCTAATCTTGTATCTTACGAGCGATTTAATCAAACACAGCATACACTGTTTGTTCCGCTTTTAATGTATCTTAAAGAGCGAGCCTTAGGCAAATGTACAGGTATTAGTTTTATAGATTCAACTCAATTGCCGGTGTGTCATATAAAGAGAGAAAAACAGCACAAGGTATTTGATGGTCTGGCTACAAAGTCTAAAGGCACTATGGGATGGTTCTTTGGTTTTAAATTACATCTCATCATCAATGATCGTGGCGAACTGCTAAGTTTCTCATTATCAAAGGCATCGACCGATGATAGAGATAAAAATATATTGTCATCAATGGTAGAAAAGGTGTTCGGTAAACTCTTCGGAGATAGAGGATATATCTCACAAATATTAGCTCAATATTTATGGAATGATGGAATAGAATTGATCTATAAAAGACGAAAAAACATGAAGAGCATGAATCTATCCGACACTGATAAAATCTTGCTCAGAAAGCGGTCAGTTATAGAATCAGTCAATGATGAATTAAAGAACATCTGTTCGATACAACACACACGACACAGGTCAATCCAAGGCTTTCTAAATAACATGATAACAGCCTTAATATCTTATCAGACTTTTGAAAAGAAACCTTCCATCAAAATATCTCATGAATTGGACAAAAATATGCCTATTCTTATTGCTGCTTAAACATTATTCACGTTAAAATAAAATCCATTTTTACGATTATATTTGTCGAGCAGTTATATATTTTTTAAAACTATACTTCAAGCAGTGACCACAATGAAGAACATAGTATTAATGCTGATGCTTTTCATTTTCTTAGGATGTACTCCGAAGATTAGTGATTATTTTGCACAAAACAAATATGTCAAAGATTACAATATACACATCATCAATGATTCTTTGCAATTGTATTTCAAGTCACCAGCTGACCTAATTTATACCACAGATAGAAAAGAATTAAAAAAAAGTCATACGCCAAGCACAATTTAAAATTAGGGACAATGTGCTCGTTCATGGAAAAACTGATGACCCGCCATACGAATATTTTGTTGCGTTATCAAACGACAAATCAAGAAAATATCCAACAAACCTTGTGGTTTTTGACACAGTAGTAAATCGTCATGTCTTGCGTTTTATCGGCAATCCTTTGGTAGAAAGTTCTAGAAGGATTTTAACAATCGACCTATTCAATATTTTCAAGAGTTTAGAAATAGGGTCGAATTATAGAAGGCAGATCAATACCGTCTTTGACATCGTTAATAAATATCAAAAATCCAATAAATTTTATGCTGCACTCCATGAAATTAAAATGTATCCATCATATGATCAGCAAGAGGAATGGGCTAAATTGCAAATGGAGCTTACTTTTTCGTCCTTTTTAGGCAAAAATGAATTTTATACAAGTCTTTTAAATAAACTGGAATCTAGATTTACATCAAATGACACCATTTCAAAAATTATTATGGAAAAATCGGTCTTTGACTCAGACGTGATCGATACGATTGTAAATGAAGCCAAAAAACATAAAATAGTAATGATCAATGAAAACCATTACTATTTTAATCAACGGGTGTTAGTATATGATTTATTAGAAAAACTCAAAGCTATTGGTTATAACTATTTGGCACTGGAAGCACTTGATAACCGACAGGATAGCTTGCTGAACTTACCGAATAGTTTTCCTACGCTCAGTACCGGTTTTTATACCAGCGAGCAAAACTATTCTAACTTAATAAGAAAAGGAATAAAACTAGGATTTAAGTTTGTAGCCTATGAAAATATAAGTGGTGGCCATCGAGAAGAAGCTCAAGCAGATAATATTTACAACAAAACATTTAAAACCGATCCGGATTGTAAAGTGCTAGTCCTTGCCGGAATTGACCACATCCTTGAAAAACCAACGAGCAATGGAAAAGAATGGATGGCAACCATTTTCAAGAAAAAATACGATATCGACCCACTTACTATCAGTCAAACACACTTAAATGCCTATAGAAATAAAATCAAGTCAAATTATGGCATTATCAATAGTGCCTTTTTTAATCATGAAACACTATCAGCAGTAGATTATTTAGTTATGAATAACAAATCATACCATTGGGCACAAAACTTTACTTCTCAATATCCTTATAAAAATACAACTCAAAATACCGTTCAAATTGCCCTCTTTTATGGTAATGAAATTGATCATAATTACGATTATATTAACAAAGTTCCATACTTTACAACTATATTAAAATCGGGTGAAAAAATAGACTTACCTATAGATGAGAAGCAAGACATATATTTATATACTTTTGACAAAAATGGACAACGGATTGACCATCAATTAATCATGACTCGTGACCAATAACCAAAAAAGAAAGGCTCAAAAACAATCTTCTTTCTGATCAAGCGTACTAACATGCCGATTTATTTGCCATAACTCAATGCAAACCATCACAAAACGGCAATGCCTTTTTCTATTAGTTTGACTTTAGCTTTGATAATTTTGATAAGCAATTCCAGTACTTTTCTCTTGACAAAATGTTGATGCACGATAATTCCGATTTCTCGGTTAGGAGCAGGTGTTTCAAAGTACCTTAGAAATCGCTTTTCTTCATCTGACATCTCCAACACAGCCAGTTGAGGCAATAATGTTCGGCCACTATACGATCGCGCAAAATGCAGTAAACTACCTATAGATCCTGCTTTAAAACTAATGTTCAATGCAGCATTGATCTCATGACCGGAAGTATTACATATATCCATAATCTGGTCACTCATACAGTGCCCTTCTTCAAGCAACCAGAAATTTTCAAGATTCACTTCAGAGATTGAAATAATGGGGCTACCATTAGACGAAGAGTCAAAATATACAAAATCCTCTTTATAAAGTGGATATTCCACCATCTCAGCATGTCCAATCGGGGTAGAAACAATGCCTATATCCACCTCTCTTAATTCAAGCAGGCGTATGATTTCATCTGTTGTATGCTCTCTAATTTCAAGCTCTAATTCAGGATATGCCGCAGCAAAATCGTATAAAAATTTGGGCAAAAGATAAGGTGCTACTGTCGGAATACAACTAATATTAACTTTACCTTTCATTTCGCCTCTCATTTCCATGGCCATCTCTTCAAGATGAGCAATTTCAGAAGTGATAATTTTTAATTGATCGACTAACTTGGCACCCTCGCGGGTCAGCTCCACCGGCTTTTTCTTTCTGTTAAATATAATAATGCCTAGCTCATCTTCCAGCCTGGAAATCATAGTGCTCAATGTAGATTGAGATATAAAACATTTATCGGCAGCAGTTTCAAAATGACGATACTCGGCCACCGCCAGTACATAATAAAATTGTTGTATGTTCATCTATTTTGTCAATATTGCAATCTATAATATCATTAAAATAGAACAAATATAAGTCTTAACTTTGTGAAAATAAAAAATTTCCAAATGAATCATCAAGAAAAAAAGCCATTGACATCGGTATCTGGCAGACCGATAGCTGAAAATCAAAATGTAAAAACTGCCGGAAAGCGAGGTCCTATGTTACTAGAAGATTACTGGTTTTTAGAAAAGCTGGCCCACTTTGACCGTGAAGTCATCCCAGAAAGAAGGATGCACGCTAAAGGATCCGGTGCTTTTGGGACATTTACTGTGACCCATGACATCAGTACATATACTAAAGCTAAGTTATTTTCTGAAATAGGTAAGAAAACAGATGTTTTTGTTCGTTTTTCTACGGTAGCTGGCGAGCGAGGTGCGGCCGATGCCGAACGTGATATCCGTGGATTTGCGATTAAATTTTATACTGAAGAAGGCAACTGGGATCTAGCAGGCAACAATACTCCGGTATTCTTTCTTAGAGATCCTTACAGATTTACAGACTTAAACAAAGCAGTCAAAAGAGACCCTAGAACCAACCTCAGAAGTCCTAACCACAACTGGGATTTCTGGACTTTGCTGCCTGAGGCTTTACATCAAGTCACAATCACAATGAGTGACAGAGGCATTCCTAAATCATATCGGCATATGAATGGTTATGGAAGCCACACATTCAGCATGATCAATGCTAAAAATGAAAGAGTATGGGTAAAATTCCACTTCAAAACAGAACAAGGCATACAGAATCTGACCAATGAAGAAGCACAATCCATCATCGGCAAAGACCGTGAAAGCCATCAAAGAGATTTGTACAATGCTATAGAAAATGGAGACTTCCCGAGATGGAGAATGAAAATCCAGGTCATGACAGAAGCACAAGCGGAGCAATGCCCTTTCAATCCTTTTGATTTGACAAAAGTATGGCCTCATGGTGACTATCCATTGATCGATGTAGGTATCTTAGAACTCAACAGAAACCCTGAAAACTACTTTGCAGATGTAGAACAAGCAGCTTTTAATCCTGCAAACGTCGTTCCGGGAATTGGATTTTCTCCTGATAAAATGCTCCAGGGAAGATTATTTTCATACGGAGATGCACAGCGATATAGACTAGGTGTCAATCACTATCAAATACCTGTTAATAAACCTAAATGTCCTTTCCATAATTTCCATAGAGACGGAGCGATGAGAGTAGATGGCAACGAAGGTTCTACACTGCATTACTATCCGAACAGCTACGGGCAGTGGGAAGAAAATAAAGCACATACAGAACCTCCTTTAAAACTGAGTGGAGATGCTTATCATTACAACTTCAGAGAGGATGATCATGATTATTATACACAGCCTCGCAATCTATTCAGATTAATGAATGAGGATCAAAAACAGCGATTGTTCTCTAACACGGCAGCAGAAGTAGGCGGAGCAGAAACATTTATCCAAGAAAGACATATCGTCAACTGTTATAAAGCGGACCCTGAATATGGCAAAGGTGTTGCGAAAGCATTAGGGATTGACATTACTTCATTAGACCTACAATAGTATCTAACATAATAACTGTTTATTCAAAAAATGCCTGTACTCTCCTGTACGGGCATTTTTTGTAAAAGCACTTCATTAAATCTAATTTTTATATTCAAAATCTTTCCTAATCTAAACTATTCTAAACTCATAAACCCTAAAATCTTTGTTCCAGTAGGAAATGCCACAAAATATCTAAGGATTCAAAATTTTATTCCATTGTCAAGGTTGCACCAAAGTGAAGGCAGAAAAGCAAATTCTGAAATATTTTTGAAGGGACCTTATTATACAGTAAATCTTTAATGCTTACTTGGAGTTAAATTAGCCTTTTCATTCAATCAATTCTCTGTAAAAATTAGACTGGCTATACTTTTCGATAAAAAATTCTTGAATTTTACTCGACAACGAGAATCATAAGTACAATTCAAATTAAAGATTCATTAACTTTTATTTAATTTTCTTTTGTAACCGTTAGACACTATACCTACTCTGTTATAGTAAATGATTGAGATCATTAAATTGTATTCATTAACTTTTAAAACAATAAATCATGAGAGTATTAAAAAGTATTATGAACGTTACACTTGCATCTGTAGCATTCATTTTTATCGTTTCACTTACTGCTTGCAAAAGCAAACAAGATACTTCAGCAGTTGTCACAGATGAAGAAGCTGCTACAACCGAAGCGCAACAGCAAACGCCTACCCTGAATGATGCGCAAATCGCTTCCATAGTAGTGACTGCAAATCAAATTGATGTCAATTATGGCAAAGTTGCCATAGAGAAATCAAAAAATGCTGAAGTCACCAATTTTGCCAACACCATGATTAAAGATCACGAGACAATCATTAAAAGTGCCACAGATCTAGCTGGACAACTTGGTGTAACTCCTGAAGATAATCCTATAACGCAGTCTCTTCTTCAAGGAGAGAAAGACGTAAATGCCAAGCTTAGTTCTCTGACTGGAGATGATTTTGATAAGGCTTACATTGACAATGAAGTCACATATCACGATGCTGTTATCACTACAGTGAAGAATGTCATTATTCCACAAACACAAAACGATCAGTTAAAACAAGCACTTGTAGATGTCATGCCACTTCTTGAACACCACCTCATGATGGCTAAGGAAGCTCAATCCAAAATCATCAATAAGTAATGATCATGAAAAAAAGAACAGTAGGGTTATTGTCTTCACTCATTTTTTTGATGGCAATAGGTATATATAGTTGCAAACAAGATCAGAGCTCAAAAATTGGAATATCTGACAACACTAAGAGTACAGTAGAGGAGAAAGTGGAAGAAGTTCAGCCATCAAGTGAGCACAGTCATATTGTCATCATCAAAGGTATGCAGTTTATACCTCAAAACCTTAGTGTTCCAGCAGGCGATACCATTATCTGGATCAACAAAGATATTGTAGCACATAATGTAACACAGGATACAGCAAGGACCTGGACTTCAGGTGAAATAGCTGTAGGAGAAAGCTGGACTTTAGTACCTAATGAAGGTTTTGATTATCTGTGTACATTACACCCCACCATGAAGGCCAGTGTTTCGGTAACTCAATAACAAGAATACTTTTAATACTGTGCGTTTATTAAATCCGGCAAGGATTTTATCTAAGATCTGCTCAATAATTGGTTTATTGAGCAGATTTTTGTAATTTTGAAACTATATTTGAATTAAATCAATTATAAAATATGAAGCGACAGGAATCAGAAATTGACCCAACAGAGGAAGATCTGATTGAGAAAATATTAGCAGGCAACAGAACACTATATGAAATCATTGTACATCGATATAATAGCTATTTGTATAAAGTAGGAAGATCCTACGGATTTAACCATGATGATGTTGAAGATTTACTACAAGATACTTATATTAGCGCATTTCAACACCTAAAGGATTTTAATGGTAGATCATCTCTAAAGACTTGGTTGGTACACATTTTATTGCACCAATGTTATCATAAGAAACATAAGATGAGATATAGCCACGAGAAACCAGTCAGTGAAGAAATTAATAATGATAAACTATCCTTAATCAGTGATAAAAGAGATGATGGTTTTAGCATAGTACAAAGTCATGAGCTTCGTGAAATTATCGAATCAGCTGTCTTACAACTACCTGATGAATATCGGGACGTCTTTTCACTAAGAGAACTCTACTGCATATCAACAGCAGAAACTGCCACAGTATTGAACATCACTGAGTCTAATGTCAAAATCCGACTCAAACGAGCAAAGGAAATGCTTAAGTCACGGATTAAACAGTCCTTCAACTCATCTGAGCTTTTTGAATTAAATCTGGTGCATTGTGGTGGAATCCAAAAAAAGACAATGGATGCAGTTCATGCTATATAGTCATATCCTGTGTTCACTTTTACTTATTGCCATAAATATTCGGGAGCTGCCAGTCAAAATGTAAGCTCAATAGTCGTACACTTACTACCGTCATTGCTGCAGCGAAAGTATATACCTGATGTGTAAAATCAAAATGCCAAAGCACAAAATAAACGACACCACCTATTATACATGCTGTGGCATATATTTCCTTATGAAAAATGATAGGTATTTCATTGGAGAGCATATCTCTGATGACTCCCCCAAAACAAGCCGACATCGTCCCTAGTGCAATACAGATTGCAGGAACAAAATCTCCGGCTATACCCTTCTCAATACCGGCAATGGTAAACACTCCCAGACCGATACTATCAAGGATGGCCAGTGTACGACTGTTGGTTTTCACTGTACGATAAAACATCATCGTAAAAATCGTAGCGACGATTGAAGCGTACATATAATTCATGTCGCGCATCCATGCAATATCTACTTTCAACAAAATATCGCGCAATGTACCGCCTCCCACAGCAGTCACACAAGCAATGATAAAAATACCAAAAAAATCAAGTCGCTTGCGCATTGCGGCAAGTGCACCTGAAGCAGCAAAAGCCGCAGTACCTATAATGTCAAGATAGTAAAACACAATGCTATACTATATTATTTTGATTCAATAACGTTGCTCATAATAGAATCCAGCCGCTTTCACTAATGAATTCTAGCTGCAAAGGTAAGATTTATTTGCATCCTGAAGGCAGACTTAGGTCAATAGGCTCCTTCTACACTTCGTGAATTTGTCCAGTAAAATACTCATAAGTTTGCGCCACCATTGGGTGTAGGTTTTTATTTAAGCATTGATGCCGGTAGTAATCTTCCATCATTTCAGCCTGCTGCTCAAAATTATAACTCGTCAACTTTTTACCTGAAATCATAGCGTCATATAGACTTTCCACTCCACCATAGTCATATCCTTCACGACTACGTTGGGCTTTTAGCGCCCTGGCTATATAAATACTACCAAAATGCTGGTATTGCCATATGTGCATGAGCTCATGAATGAATACTTCTTTCCTTATTTGATGTTTATAATTGATTATATTGAAACTAACAAAAGCAATAGCAACATTTTTTAGTCAAAAGTCTGTCATTTGGATTCATCCGAACAGCCTCATATCGAATCGTATCTTTATAAATGCTTCGTGCTAGATCAATTTCTTCCTCAGTAAGTGATCGAATGTTTTTGTCCATTAATTTGAATATACCTTGATAAATCTCCGGAACCAGCAACACATCAAGTAGATATATGCTAGTATCAGCCAGCCACTCTACTATACCGGATGGTGGAAAAGGATTGGATGCTTTTTTAAAAACCACTCCTAGGAAATGCCTAAAAAGCCGCTCCCATCTTTTGAGCCAGTCTTTTAGAAAAGAATATCTATCTGATTGTTTTCTCATTACTCAAATCTCAATGTTTTGACAGGGGTTATTCGGGTTATAATCATAGTGGGTAGCGTCAAGAAAACAAGGGTAATGACCAAGGTTGCCACATTAATAATCAAAACTGACCACCAGTTAAAAGCAATAGGGGCCGTATCTAGATAATAATTGGCCTCATCAAGTTTAATAAACTTAAAATGTTGTTGTAGTAGTCCGATCCCGATACCTATCAAGTTACCTAACAAGAGACCAAAAGCAATGATATACCCTGCATGCCAAAGGAATATTTTTCGCACATTACCATTGTGCATTCCTAATGATTTAAGGATGCCAATCATACGTGTGCGCTCGAGAATAAGAATAAGCAGTACTGTAATCATATTTATAATGGCTACGATAATCATAAGCTGTTTGATGACGGTCTCATTGATATCCTGTAGTTTGAGCCACTCAAATATCCCGGGAAACTTACTGCGAATAGACTCAGCATAAAACTTTTGAGGCAGTACATCATAATAAATATAATCAGTTATGACATCTAGATCGCGTACATCATCCAGTACCACCTCCATACCTTGTACTTCAGTACGATCCCATTGCAAAATATCTTGTACTTTCCTAATATCTACTAGCCCAAATCGCTTATCGTATTCTTCGAGACCTGTATTATAAATGCCACAAACAGTAAATCGCTTCTTAAATTGCTCATTGTCCCTGATAAAACTAAGAATCACCTTATTGCCAGTTTTGATTGACATTTTATCGGCAATATTCTTAGAAATCAGCAAATCGTCTGATATAGAGTCACGATGAAATTGAACTTTGTGGCCGTCAATTATAAACTCATTAAGTCTATCCCAATTATAGTCCTGGCCTACGCCTTTGAGCAGGACACCATGGAAATTTTCCTTTGTACTCAAAACACCAGGTATAATGATATATGGGTACAAGCCTTTTACACCACCGTAAGTTGTCTTACTCCGCAACTTTTCGTCCCATTCATAACCCATAAATGTAACTGGCACTTCGTAATCTACCTGCGCAATATTCCGAATGTCATTGTAAAATTTTTCATTATCATGTATAGGTGTAAGCTCAAAATTTCTACTGATATTAGTATCTGTAATATGGATATGCCCCCAAAAGCCAAAAATCTTTTCTGTAATCTCCTTCTTGAATCCGGCAATAATAGCTGTAGTCAAAATCATCACAGTAACAGACACTGCAATAGCTGCAATCGCAATCCTTACAATGACTTTTGTAAAAGTTTTGCTGTCAGTAAAAGCTATTCTTTTGGCAATAAAATGCTCGATATTCATTCTAAACTTATCAACGTTCGGTTAAAATAACCTAATTTTGCGCTTCCATATTGCAAAAGTACAGGTTTTTGCCTGCATTATCATACAATCTACTTTGTAAAAGATAGAATAAACATGTTGAATTTTATAGACGAATTAAAATGGCGTGGTATGCTGCACGATATGACACCGGGTGCAGCCGAATTGTTAAATTCTCAAAAGGTAGTGGGTTATATCGGTTTTGACCCCACTGCACCGAGTTTGACCATTGGCAATTATGTTCAAATCATGCTATTGAAGATGTTTCAATTATCAGGACACAGACCTATCGTACTGATGGGTGGTGCTACAGGCCGAATCGGTGATCCATCTTTCAAGGATAAGGAAAGAGAGTTGAAATCTTACGATGAGATTGAGACAAACCTTGCCTTTCAAAAGGAGCAATTCAAAAAATTCATTGACTTTGAAGGTCCAAATGGAGCAATCCTCCTTAATAATTACGACTTTTACAAAGAAATGAACATCCTCGAGTTTCTTAGAGATGTGGGTAAAACACTTACTGTGAGCTATATGATGTCTAAAGACTCAGTCAAAACCCGGCTAGAAACTGGATTGTCCTTTACAGAGTTTACCTATCAGTTACTTCAAGCTTATGATTTCCAGCTGTTGTTTGACAAATATGACTGCGTCGTCCAGATGGGAGGATCAGATCAGTGGGGCAATATAACTTCAGGTACCGAATTCATACGAAGAAATATTGATGGCAAGGCATACGCTATAACGACACCTCTACTGACAAAAGCAGATGGAACCAAGTTTGGAAAATCGGAGCAAGGAAATATCTGGTTAGATCCAAAATTGACATCGCCCTATCAATTTTATCAGTTTTGGCTCAATGCTGATGATGCTGATCTTCCTAAATTCATGCGATATTTTACACTTAAATCGCGCGAAGAAGTAGAAGCTATCGAAGCTGAATACAAAGATGATCCAAGAAGGCTAAAAGCTATTCTTGCAGAAGAGCTGACTAGACGAGTACATAGTGATGAAGATTTTGTGGCAGTATCTCAGGTGAGTCAATTGCTATTTGGCAAGGGTGTTTCACATGAAGAACTAGTAAAAATGACCCCAATTCAATTTGATACCATTGGACAAGAAATACCTTGCTATCAATTGTCAGAAGCTGAGGTTATGTCGGGTCTCAATATCGTGGACATGTTAAGTAACCTTGGTATATTATCTTCAAAATCAGAAGCTCGAAAAGCTATCCAGGGCAATGCCATTGCTGTCAATAAGGTAAAAAGTAGCAATCATGAGCAAACCATTACCTCTGATGATTTTATTCATGGCCGATACATGATGATTGAAAATGGGAAAAAGAATAAATTTTTAATCAAAAAAGGCTAAGCTAATTAAGGCTTGACAAAAGTCAAAACATAGGGTTGTTGCTCACTGGGTACGTACTGGTATGTTTCAATATTAAATGCGTGGAGCGCATCCACTGATTTTATCTTGTTGCGTATTATAAATGAAGCCATCAATCCACGTGCTCGTTTAGCATTAAAAGAGATGAATTTGCGACTGCCATTACGCATTTCATAGAATTCAAATTGCAAAATGGGTACTGATATCTCAGATGGTTTTATGGCTCTATAGTATTCATCAGAAGCAAGGTTTGCTAGAAATTGACTGTCGGTAGATTGTATCTGTTGATTAAGGGCAGCTGTGATGTAGTCTTTCCAAAATTGATATAGGTTAGTGTAATTATCTACTTGTAGTTTTACTGCCATCTCTAGTCGATAAGGACTGATATTGTCCATTGGTTTTAACAAACCATATAATCCTGACATAATCCGTAGATACTGATTTGCGTAAGCAATATCCTCTTTATTGAATCCATCTGCTTTTAATCCCGAATACACTTCTCCAGTATAGCTGAATAAGGCAGGAAAGTTTGACATTCCTCCACTACTCAACCAGTTTTGATATTTACTGTATGTATCTTTAGCTAGTTTTTCGCTTACAGACATCCATTGCATCAGCTCCTCTTCTGGTTTGTGAGCGACGAGCTTAGCAATTTCTATAGCCTGCTCAAGAAATTCTGGCGAAGATAGCTTTCCAAAATCACGAGCATTCTTATCAGTCATGGCCTTAGAGGGAGACAATATAACAACCATAGTATAGGAGATATTTAACAATAAGAAATCATCATCAACAATAAAAAACCTCGACAGAAATAATTCTGTCGAGGTTTTTTATATATATTGCTATATAATTTTAGTTGCCTTTAATCAATGAAGGCTCAGCAGCCGGAACTGATAAGTTTTCTTTTGGAGGCAATACTGTACCAATTACTTGTAGAACATGTTTTTCAGGTCCTTCGTTAGTAGTGATGGTTACAGTTTTGTTGATGGCACCTGTTCTCTTAGTGTCATATCTGATTTCCAGAGTAGAACTCTGCCCTGGAGCGATTGGGTTTTTGTCCCAAGTTGGAACTGTACAGCCACAAGAACCTCTTGCATTTGTGATGACAAGTGGGTCAGTACCTGTGTTTGTAAATTTAACAACTCTCAGTGGCTCAGATCCATTTTCGATTGTACCATAGTCAACAATTGTTGACTCAAAAGTCATCTTAGCATTAGATCTTTCTACCTCGCCTGTTACAGGGACAGTTGCTGTTTTCTTTACAGCTGGTGCAACTGCAGTTGTTTCTTTTGTCTGCTTTACAGTAGACTTAGTGTCCTGAGCTGTAAGACTAAAGCTCACGAAAACTAAAAGAGAAAATAAAATGTGCTTCATAACAATAATAACTTTTAATAATTTAATTACAAATATAATGCTAATAATAGAAATGTCAATAATAAAGTTACTTACCCACTGTTAAATTACTGTTAAAGAAATTATTGAATAGCCCTTAAATTTCATTTTTAAAATCTATGAAATCTTAAATTACAAAATTATATTTCTAAATGATCGTAATTATTGGTATTATTCTTCTTCTAAACAAAATTCAGTTGTAATTATTGTATTTTCAATTTATTTTGACAATAAAGGCTATTCCCATCGACAATATGAATACAAAGTCCGGTTTTATTAATTCTATTGAGCATACTAAAGGTGACTTAATTTTGTAAAGTGCTTGCCATCACTTTTTCAAAATAGTTCAATAGTTTTCAAGAGTATCTAAATTAAGTGATGAACAATCACCTTTTTCATTTCAACAATTCTTAATTGCTTTTTTTACAAAATAGCCGGACATACACATTGCATATCCGGCTATTTTCCTTTTTTCTGTACAATAAATAAATTACGCTCCTTTCTTCTTTATTTTCTTCTTGCCTTTCATAGTTGATGCATACTTTAAGGCATTATACAAATTGACAGTGCCACCTGTGACACTCAATTCACTAAACTTAACTTTGTCCGTTTTGCTACCTGGTACAAGTACTTCCTGTGTCAATGGAGTCACCGACTTCAGTATAGCTTCCTTAACCTGCTCTGCAGTGAGTGCAGGATAAACAGATCTGATTGTCGCCGCAACTCCAGCAACCACAGGGGATGCCATAGAAGTACCCTGAAGTTGTGCATAATCATTTTCCGGCATTGTAGAGAAAATGGCCATACCAGGCGCAAATAAATCTACTCTTTGTTTGCCATAATTAGAAAAAGGTGCTGCTGCACGATCTTCAGTATTATAAGAAAGGGCACCGACTTCTATCCAATTCTTAGCCACTTTTGTTTTCTTAAAGAAGATACAATTTTTCTTTTTTGCATAAACTGAATTAGGAAAATTATCTGTCACATCATTATTCTGAGCTGAATTACCAGCAGCATGTACCAGGAGTACATCTTTAGATGCAGCGTACTGGACAGCTTTATCTACCAGATCTTTATTTGTACCAAAACCTTTTCCAAAACTCATATTTATAACACTTGCACCATTATCGACAGCATAACGAATAGCATTAGCCACATCTTTATCTCTTTCATCACCATCAGGTACGGTCCTCACTGACATCAATTGTACATTTTGAGCAATACCATCCATACCAATACCATTGTCCCGTACAGCGCCTACTATACCTGCAACGTGTGTTCCATGTAGTGGGTCTGGCCCTTTCACATCGTTATTACCATAATAACGCTCTGTGGGATCATTATAGTTGTCCATAACGATTGTTTTTCTAGGATCAAAATCTACATTGTATGCATAATCTAATTGATTCTGATATCGTTTTCTGTCCTCATTAAGATCATTTTTGAATCTATCAGACAATTCATCAAGATTATCAGCTTCTTCACCACTATTGAAATATGACAATGCCAAAGTTTTGCCTAATGTCAGTTCCTGATTGTCGCCGGTATCCAAAGAATCTAGATTAGAAATGGTCAACGCTTTATCGCCTAGAGCCATACTCAATGCCTGAAAAGCATTCAAAACTCTTTTCTCAATATTGTCAAGATTATCTAACTTATTTTGAGCTTTTGCTCGCTCAGCCTCTACCGTTTCTTTTGCCTTTATAAAGGTCTGATATTCATCTTTGAGTTTTTTGCTAATTTTAGAAGGATCCGCATTTTCGTATTTATATTTTAAAGCTCCATATACCCTCGTGGCTTCATAAGTATCTTCATTCACATTCTTTCCATTGGGGCCTCCAATAAAATTCCAACCATAAACATCGTCTATGTAACCGTTTTTATCATCATCGATACCATTACCAGGTATTTCATCATGATTGACCCAGATATTATCCTTGAGATCTTCATGATCGATATCAATACCAGAATCAATGATAGCTACAACAACCGGTGTGGTAGGTTTTCCTTTTAAAACTCGGCATATGCCTTATTCATAGATATTCCATTGTAGCCTTCTCCGGGGTTACCATAATACCAGTCGTTAGGTATAGGGCTTTGTGCAAAAATAAACGTAACACTCAACAGAAAAAGCACTAATACATTAAATATTTTATTCATGTGTTTGGTGATTTAGAAAAATGATTTTAGATTTGTATTAAATTTTATTAAAGGTCTTAAATATAAACCAACTTTACCAACAAATATAATACAAAACGGGCTAATAAAGTTTTTAATATGTAGCAAAAATATATTTATTACATTTAAAAATATAAAGTACCAGTCTGTTGTTATATAATTACAAATCAGTGATGAAATGAAGAATATCAAAGGAATCCTATTGTCAATAATTTTCAACATAGGATTTACTACTATGTCCAGTGCACAATACACTGATTTCGGAATTGGTCTCGGTACAACTACCTACTGGGGCGATCTCAATAAACCAGGTTTTTTTGATAATTATTTTGGTAATAGCGGTATAGGTATTCAAGCCCACTATCGTGTGATGAGTGGCAATCGGCTAGGTATCAAAGGCTCCTTTATCTATGGAAGTTTCAAAGGAAAAGATGCAGGATCTTCCCTAGACTGGCAAAAATTAAGAAACCTTAGTTTCAGATCTTATCTGGCCGAACTGTCGGTAATGGGTGAACTTTATATCCTACCATTCAATACAGAGCCCGGGAGTTTTTTTATTGCTCCATACTTGACAGCAGGAATTTCGACATTCTGGTTCGACCCAAAGACGCGTTTCGAAAATATTGATGTCAGATTGCAGCCTTTAGGTACTGAAGGTCAGGGAATGCCGGGCAGACCCGAAAAATACAGCCTCAATTCCTTTGCAATACCCTTTGGTGGCGGTTTGAAATGGACTATCAATCCTTCATTCAACATTGGGATGGAGTTAGTGGTCCGAAGGTCATTCACAGACTATATTGACGATTTGAGTACTACCTATGTTACTTACGATGATTTAAGTGCAGCCAATGGCACGCTTGCGGCTAAGCTTGCTAACAGAATGAACGAATACCTTGGTCAATCTGATCCTGTCATCCTACCTACTGGTACTCAGCGAGGAGGTGCTGACGTCACAGATTATTACATAGTTGCCATGATTACAGCCAACTGGACGATAACAGACAGCAATGGTAAAAGAAGACTAGGTGGCAATAAGATAACGTGTCCAACATTTAAATAACTCATTATATCATTGACTGAAAGTGCACTCATATTAAAAAAATACTGGGGCTATGAAAATTTCAGACATCCTCAGCAACAAATTATTGAGGCAGTTACGTGTCATAAAGATACAGTAGCCTTGTTGCCCACTGGTGGAGGCAAGTCACTATGTTATCAAATTCCAGCTATGATGCTGGCGGGCAAGACCATAGTAGTATCGCCCCTTATTGCACTTATGCAAGATCAGGTAGATAATCTTTTTATGCGCGGTATTACTGCACGCACTATACATGCTAATATGCATTATAAAGAGGTGGATGCCGTCCTTGACCATTTTGCCATAGGTGATTTAAAACTTTTATATATTTCTCCTGAGCGTATTCAATCAGAAACATTTTTAACACGCATTGCCAAAACTAAAATAGATCTGATTGCAGTAGATGAGGCACACTGCATCTCACAATGGGGATATGATTTCAGGCCTTCTTATTTCAATATTATCAAACTTAGAGAAGAACATCCAGGAGCAACCATACTGGCTTTAACAGCCACAGCGACTCCTCTTGTGCTGCAAGATATCATAGAAAAACTTGAATTAAAATCTCCGGAAGTATTTAGAAAAAGCTTTGCAAGAGACAATCTAGGTTTGACTATCATTTCTACTGATGATAAAAAAAATGAATTAATCCGCATTTTATCCAGAGTCAAGGGCAGTACTATCATCTATGTTAGAAACCGAAGAGAAACGGTCGAAACAGCGCAGTGGCTACAATACAATGGGATATCTTGTGTAGCATACCACGGTGGAATGGACAAAGACCTCCGTTCAAAAAATCAAATTTCGTGGATGAGCGATAGAGTGAGAATCATCGTTTCGACCAATGCATTTGGCATGGGTATTGACAAACCTGATGTTCGACTGGTGATACATATGGATGTACCTCCAAGCCTGGAAGAATACTATCAGGAAGCAGGTAGAGCAGGTAGAGATGGCAACGATGCTTATGCTGTTTCCATCATTCATCAATCAGATATCAACACCGCACTCAATAATCTTGAAGATCAGTTCCCATCTCTCGAAATGATTGGAAGTACTTATGATCGCTTATGCAGATATCTTAAGGTTGCTCATAATTATGGTGTAATGGAAACCTATGATTTTGATTTAAACGACTTTGCAAAATACACCTCTCTCCCATCAAAAAAAATATACCACATTATCAACATACTCGAAAAAGAAGGATGGCTCATCACATCGGAAGCTTTTAAGGAACCTTCCAGGTTGATGTTATTAGCCACTCATGAAGATCTGATATATATGAATAGGAATCCTTCGCTGCTGTCCAAAGTGGTGACACATATGCTTAGAAAGTATGAAGGCCTATTTGCTGATTATGTAAAAATTGACGAAACGCGACTCGCAACAGAACTCAAAATCAAAGAAGATGAGCTCATTGTCCTTCTCAACAAACTTAAAGCAGAAGGACTGGCCGATTATAAACCTCGTGCTTCGATGCCTCAGATTACATTTTTGAGGGCAAGGCCTGAAAAAACATACTTTAGCATAGATAGAAAGTCCTATCTAAATCGTAAAAAGCTAGCCGCTGACCGTATGCAAGCTATGATCAATTATCTTCAAAATGATGTCACCTGCCGACAGAAGCTAATCGTTCAGTATTTCGGAGAGACTGTTGAAGATTGTGGTCGATGCGATGTTTGCCTAGGATCTACAAAAAATACATTCACTAAAGAAGAGCTAGATGCTATATTCGCACACCTCAAAAAAACATTATCTATTCAGTCAGTCGATATAAAATGGTATGCAGGACTCTATCCTTTCAATAAGCGAAAAAGAGTGATAAATGCTATTAAAGATTTCGTAGCTGAGCGGCGGATTCACATCGATAATTCAGGAATGATTTCAATACCTGAAGATGAATAAAAGGAGAAAGATATATTGTGTAGTTACCAATGATTTAATCCAAGATCAACGGATGCATCGTATTTGTAACACTCTGATTGAAATCGGATGTGATGTAATGCTCATCGGTCGCCAAAAGCCAGACTCCATACCATTAGGGCAGCAAAAATTCAGACAGAAAAGGTTAAAGTGCTTTTTTAATAAAGGACCTTTTTTTTATATGGAATATAACATCAGGGTTTTATTATACCTGATTTTGAATGCTCCTTACATCATATATAGTGTGGATACAGATACGCTCGCTGCCTGTAGTATAGCCAAATGGATTCGCAATAGAAAAATAATATTTGACAGTCATGAGTACTTTACTGAAGTACCGGAACTGACCGGTAGAAAATTTGTAAAAAAAATATGGGAGGCACTTGAAAGGGTGTTTATCCCACATGTAAACTGCGGGCTCACTGTGAGTGAAAGTCTGGCTACTATACTTTCTGAAAAGTACAAAGTACCATTTCATACTATTTACAATGTACCCATGTTAAATACCTACGATCGAAAACCACCAGGAGAAAACAAATATTTGCTATATCAGGGCATGCTGAATAAAGGTCGTGGTCTAGAGCAGCTTATTGCCGCCATGCCGATGATTCCGAGCATTAAATTAATAATAGCAGGAGAAGGGGATTTAAGCCATACTTTGCGCAAAATGAACGAAGACAGCCCTGCAAAATCCAGAATCATCTTTGCAGGTTGGCAGACACCAGACCAATTGCAAATTCTTGCCCGTGAAGCATGGTTAGGGGTCAACCTTCTGGACAGTAAAAGTCTGAATTATTATTACTCCCTAGCTAATAAATTCTTTGATTATATGCATGCCGGTCTGCCATCCATAAATATGGATTTTCCTGAATACCAACGCATTATAGGAGAGCATAATGTCGGATATCTTATATCTGATCTGCATCCTGCTTATATTGCTGCACTCATCAATGATATATTAAAAAATCCTGAAGAATATTACAGAAAAAAAGAGTGTTGCGCTATTGCAGCACAGCATTATAATTGGCAAAATGAATCTCTCCATCTTCAAACCATCTTCGATCAGCTATGAGAACGGCAATGGAAGCCCTATATAAAATATGGAGATAAGATTGATATCCTTTTCTAACATGCTTACTAAAGATATGTGCAAAACAATGTGTTAGTTTTTAAAAACTTTTATAAAAGATATTTTGAGATTACCCATACCCGACATACCTTTGTGTCTAAATTACAATAAGTAAAACGATTTGGTTTCATTTGGTTAGGGTAGAGGTATTGCAAATTGTAGTACCTCTTTTTTTATATCTTTGTAACGCGACAATTTTTTTTCACCTAATATGCATTTATATATCAAAGAAGCTTGTGTCGAGGCATTGGAAGAAGCCATTCTGGCTGAAAGGCAAGGAGCAAATCAGCTTGAATTATGCAGTCAACTAGAGCATGATGGCCTTACACCTTACTTTGAAGTAGTACAGGCTGTAGCGAAAACGGTCAGTATTCCATTCAAAGTTATGATTCGACCTAGGGTTGGTGATTTTTTCTACACCTCAGAAGAAATTCGATTAATGGAGACGACCATTCATGAGTTAAAACATTTACAACCAGCAGGATTTGTTTTAGGAGCGCTGGCGCAGACAAGCGAAGGTCAAATACAACTTGACATGGACGCCATTCAACAATTATGTCTCGCTGCATTGCCCTATGAAGTGACCATTCACAAAGCAATAGATAATTGTACAGATATCATCGGTGAGGCTATCAGACTAAAAACGATCAGCAACATTAAGTACATTCTCACTTCAGGTGGAGCTGACAAAGCAGAAAATGGCATTGACGTCTTACAGCAATTACAACTATCTGTTCATCCTGTAATTCAAGTGATAGCCGCTGGTAAAATAACTTCCGAAAACATCAATGACCTTCATAAAGTCTTAAAATTAGGTTATTATCATGGAAGAAAAATAACTTCCTGACTACTGGCCTAGGATGTTGGTTTCAAAATAGCTTCTATAACCCACAGCTGACCTTTCCCCCATCATTTTACGATAATTGGACTGTGATATAGGCAAAACATCAAAGATAAAATCAGCATTACCTGAAAACTCAGCAAGTTCAGATTTGACTTTTTTATAATAATCCATTGCCTTTGCTTCATTATCAAATTTTCTAATCAGAATTATCTGAACATTTTCTTCGATGTTGAGTGTTGCATCACCAAGTTGCAATCTCTCCTGTTTAAAGTTTTTCTTATTATACTCCGATATAGCTATTTTAAAATTAGTCAGTAAATCATCATTCACATTATAAGTCACCGCAGCCACATAATGAATGGAGGTTTCGTCACGCTGGAACATTTTATCCAAATTCTTGACATCTAGGAACGCATTTTTGTCACCTCCTAAAAATCTCAGTATTTCAGTTGCCTTTAATTGTTCAGGCGTATTAGGATAAGAAGACACCACCTTATTAAGTTCTCTGATATATGCTTCTTTTCCTTCGGTATTTCCTTTAGCCATAGCATAAATCAACCCCATTTTAGGTGCATACGGATTGTCTGCACTTATGACATTAGAAGCATCCTGGACAGCGCTGACCACCTTTACATAATCTCCATTTTCAAAAAGTCGATAAATGGTCTGATAATACATTTCAGATTTATCTTTTTGTAATCTAAGTTTTTTGTAAAAGTCCGGATCTGATAATATCGCAGTATATTTTGAATCAGGATATTTCCTGATGATTTTATCCTTATACTCATTAGCTTTAGCCTGATCATTTAAATCTAAGTAATCAAGATACAAATAGAAATAAGAATCCAGCTCATAGGGTGTTGGCCCATATTTTAAATGCATATTCTCTAATGTCATCGCTGACTTATCATAGTTCTGAATTTTATCTCTGAAAAGCTTACCAAGTGTAAACATTGCAGACATGATTTTATCGTTCACTTGCTGCTCTTTCATCGGTGTTGAAGGGATCTCACGCACATAGGCCTCATAGGCATCTTTGGATACGGTTTCACTTGTTCCTTCTGCCTCAGAAACGGCCTGTCCAAAGTCATCTTTTCCATTGGTAGCAACAAAAGCCCTTTCACTTCGTCTCCAGTCATCTTCTAACTGTATGTTACCCCACTGTTTATTAAACGATTCGCGGCCTTTCTCCTTTTGCCGGCTATTATATGCGAAAAACGAGCTATTATTAAAATTAGACCCAGCTGTTGATCCGATAACTTTAGTTGACAAACCAATACTCTTGGGTTCTTCCTGATCTGATTTAGGTTTTATTTGATTTCTCTCAAGGTAAGCGTACACTGGTTTTCTTCGACTATCTTCATCCATATTTGCGAAATAGAGCAAAGTATCCTGATAATTAATCAAAGAAATATTGTATGCAATATCCTCGAGGTTTTCAGTATATTTCTTTACCTGTTCAAATCTTGAATCTTCCGGTTGAAGATTCATCCTAGTAGAGTCAAAATAAGTAGATGCCAGAAGATAGTTTTCTGCCACATAATGAATATTAGCAATATTGTAGTACGCTTCAGCCTTGAGTTTTTGATTTGCCAGGTTATGATTTAGTGACTGCTGATAATATACAATTGCTTTATCTTCATTTCCCTGTGATTGCTCCACTTCCCCCATCGTAAAATAAATCTGATCTTTTAAATCTTTGTATTTATCTGCTTTAAGCATTTTTTCAAGATCTTTGATCACCTGTTCTTTCGTCTTCTGACCTGAAATCAAGCCGTTTTTGGCTACTGCCATTTCAGACATAAAGCTCATTTTGGGATTATTAGTATATTTATCAGCCAATGCAAAATACTTTAAAGCATCACCTGTATTTTTCAGTTCTTGATGTAGCTGTCCGGCTATGAAAGCATAACGTCCTTTCAAATTTCTGTTGGGAGCAGTTTCGATTGCATTATAGAGTTGAGGAAGCGCCTCTGCATATTTCTTTTGTTTGATATAAAAATTAGCATAAGTAGGAGCCAGTTCACTTACTACCTCACTCGGTAACATCTCAGGCTTCAATTTTTCGAGAATCATCTGTGCCGGAAACCAATTCTCCCGCTTGATATAGACTTTAGCAAGCCAAAGCAAACCTTCACTATAGGCTGTCTTATCTTTTTCAGGAGTTTTAGGCTCTATCGGTTTATACGCTTCCGGAGCTTCAGCAACTTCGGGTGTTTTCGTTTCTTGTGTTTCTGTGTTTTTAGTTTCAGGCGCTAATTTTTCTTGCTCTTTTGACTTAGGTGTTTCCTTGATCCCTTTCTTTCGATTTTTAGCGGCTTCTTTCCGCTGCTTTTCTCTTTCCTTTCGCTCTCTTTCTCTCTCTTTTTGTTTCTCCTTACGATCCTTTTCTTTTTGTTTTGCCTTTTCTTTTTTGAGTTCTTCTCTTTCTTTTGCTTTTTGTTCTCTCTGTTCTTCCTTCTCTTTTTTTTCAATTTCTTTGGCTTTTCTTGCGGCTTTGCCCTTTAGTTTTTTGCTCTTATAATTTCTACCATAAGGATTAGAAGGGTTAAAATCTTCTTGAAAATACTCAAGGGTTTCCTCTGCTGTTTCATACTCCTGCTTGACATATTGTGCTTTTGCCATCATCACATAGCAATCGTCCACCCAATCACTTGGCTCATGCAGCTGAGCAACTGTAGATACTTTCTCAATGATTCTATCCATATCTCCTTTGACCATCTTAGGATTGTCGACGGACACAAAATCTTCTACTTCCAGTATCTTATTATAGTCATCATTATTGGCTAACCTCAATTGCATGAGGCTCTCCTTCATAATTTCATTGGCATTCCAGTATCCATTGTAATAGGCCGTAGTATTATGATAAAACTTACCTGCCTTTGAGGTCTCATTTCGTTTTTTTAGTTGCCACGCAAGACAATCCACTACTCAGGACAAATGAAACGATAAATAGATATATGATTACTTTTTTCAAAATATATTAAACTTAGTATTAATATTTAAAATTAAGGTGCAAATATAATTCGTTATTTTGTTAATTAAATATAAATGTTGCTGCACGTAAGTATAATATAACTACTTTTGCCTAAAATTATTTTATTTTTCTGCAAAAAAATGAGTCCATGGCGGACGAAATGACCACAAAAAGAAAGTTCTTAGATAAAATCCGCGACACCTACCGTGTTACAGTGCTTGACGAAGAAACGCTAGAAGAAGTGGGGTCGTATAATCTTTCGCTGCTCAGTTTTTATATTATAATCAGTGTAGTGCTGATGCTAGTATCTGCACTGGTGATTTCTTTTATCGTATTTACACCGGCAAAGAGATTGATTCCTGGATATGGTGATATCACTGTCAATAAAAATTTATTGAGCTCAATAAAAAAGTGGATTCGCTAGAAGTTGAGATAGGAGCATATGAAGTATATACCAAAAGGATTGCGAAATTTACTGTCAGGAACAGGTCATACCACTGTAGATGGTAAAAAAGACAGCATTATAACTTCAGGTGGCATCATACCTGAACTAGTTAATCAGGCTGATATCAAAGAAACGAATCGAGCCAAAGAACTGGATTTCCTTAAGTTTTCG
>LNBW01000071.1 GCA_001567255.1 Bacteroidetes bacterium OLB9
ACAAAATCGTCAATATCTACAAAAATTTGAATAACTTTGTCCTTACGCATAGGAGGTGTTTTTAATTTAAAATATTGTGTTACAAACGTAAATATATTAAATAATCTCCTATGCTTATAATTTTTATACTTTTTTCTTATCCATTATTCACGTTAAATGAACAAAGTAGATAATTCATCCAAAAAACTTGCTAAAAATAAGCCTAATCCATTTTGGAAATTTTTCTGGCTTACTTTCCTTGTATTGTCATTAGTTTATGCATGGTATTCATTTTATGCTCCTTCAAATGAAATTAAATGGAAACATAATATTACATCCATTGCACAGATTAAAAATATTTCCGACAAAAATGTGTTGCTTTTTTTTACGGGAAAATGGTGCTCACCTTGCCGAATTATGAAACGTGAGGTTTTTGCAGACGAAGAAATTGAAAAATTAGTCAATAATAATGTTATCCCAATTACGATTGATATTGACAACCCAAATTCGAAGGAGGTAGTACAATATTTTAAAGTTGGTGCAACACCGACAACAATTATTGTTGATTCCGAAGGAAAATTACTTGATTATGCTGTGGGGAAAATTGACAAAAATAATTTTTTTGAAATGCTTAGTAACATTGAACCTAATTAAAAAATGTCAAAAAAGAAATCAAAAATGATAACTAAAATTTTATTGTTCTTGGGAACTGCAATCTCATTGTATTTCGTGCCATGGCCTATCGTAAAAGCTTGGATAAAACCACTTCCAAATACGGTTCAAGAACAAGTAAATAAAGCTAAGGATTATGGATTTGATGGTATTATTGTATGTGTAAACAAAAAAGACAACCAATCAGAATTTTATACTTCGGGCTACAAAAACAGAGAAAACAAAATTCCAGCCGACCCCAATTCATTATTTAAAATTGCCAGCGTAAGCAAATTGTATAAAGCAGTAGCTGTAGCAAAATTGGTTTATAATGGGAAATTATCATTAGACAAAACACTTGCAGACTATTTGCCCGAACTGAAAAACAGAGTAGAATATGCCGATAAAATCACAGTAAGAATGATGGTTGAACATCGTAGCGGTATTCCCGATTTTGTTCGTACTAAAAATTATTGGGCACATCCAAAAGAAACTGCTGACGAACAACTTGCTTTGGTTTTGGATAAACCCGCCAACTTTAAACCCGATAAAAAGTATCAATATTCCAATACAAACTATTTATTACTTAGCAGAATATTGAACCGAGTTCTTGGATATGGAACATTCCAATATATTAAAAAGGAGATTTTAAAACCCTTAAATCTAAAACATACTTTTGGTTCAATTCAAGATGTAAACATTGATGACGTTATGAGTGGTTACTATGTGGGTTATGATACGGATTTAAAAACGGATAATGTAGGTTCAATACTAGCAACGGCAGAAGATTTGAGCATATTTATACGAGCATTAAACGATGGCTCTGTTTTTAGAGATAAAAAGGAACAAGAAATCTATTCTTCCATTTATAAATATGAGCATACAGGCTTGATACCCGGTTACCAAACCATAGCCAAATATCATAAAGATATGGATGCTGTTGTTATACAATTTACAAACACTGTAAACTTTGACGGTTACAATTGGAATATGTCAGAAGTAATGTATAACCGTATAATTAAAATATTGAAAAAGAAAAACTAGCCACAACATTTGCTTCACATAAGCCTACGTTATGGATAACTTAAACAAAACAATATATAAAGAGAATGAAAAGATACATTTCAATAATAGTGATAATTCTAACTCTGTGTGTTTCTTGTAAAAACAAAACCAACTCAATCGGCACAGAGAACTCATTAAAAAACAGACTTGAAGCATATATTGACGAGTGCAATAAAAACGGACTTTCAGCAAGCGTTTTAGTCGCCAAAGATGGAGATATACTTTACTCTGGTGGAGTTGGACTAAGAAACAAAACTGAGAAACTTCCTGTAACCGAAGAAACCATTTTCACAACGGGTTCATTAACAAAACAGTTTACAGCAACCGCTATTCTAAAATTACAAGAAGAAGATAAATTATCGGTAAACGATTCTATTTATAAGTTTCTTGAAAATGTGCCGAAGGACAAACAAAATATTACCATTCATCAATTACTGACACACACATCTGGAATAGTGGGAAATCTGGATTACGGAGTGGATTTCGTTCCCATCTCAAAAGAGAAGTTTTTAAGTGAAGTTTACAATTCACCATTAGATTTTGAACCAGGAAAACAATTTAGTTATTCCAACGTAGGTTACAGTCTTTTAGCTATGGTAATTGAAAAAGTTACGCAAACAGATTACGAAACCTATTTGCAGAACAATCTTTTTCAAAAAGCAGGTATGAAACATACGGGTTATCTTTACCCCAAATGGGATACAGCTCAAATTGCCCACGGTTATAAATGTGGCGAAGATTGGGGAACACATCTCATAAAATGGAAGGAAGATTCAAACCAAATATCATGGCATTTAAAAGGGAATGGCGGAATACTTTCCAATCCTTCCGATTTGTATAAATGGTACATTGCTTTAAAAGAAAATAAAATCATTTCTAAAAAATCATTTGAGCAACTCACTTTTCCCCACGTAAAAGAAAATGAATCAGGAGATTCACATTATGCATATGGATGGACTATAATGAATAGTGATAGGAATACAAAAATTATTGCACACAATGGCTCAAATGGTGTTTTTTATGCCGATTTTATTCAACTTCCTGAAGAAAACACTGTAATCATTTATATGACGAATGAATTAAGATACGATACTCAAATTGTTGCGTGGGAAATAGAGCAATTACTTTTTAAGGAAGACTACACACCCGTTATACCCAAAATGAAAAGTATAAAGCATAGCAGTACCGATAGTACAAATAAACAACTTGAAATTATACATCAGTTTGTAAAACTAATTTTGACTTATGATGAGAACATTGATGATTTCGTCAACGAACATGTCGCCAGTAAAGAAAGAGAACAAAGATTTAAAATGTGGATTAAGGACATGCAGAAAGAGTTTTTGGGTTATCGATTGGAACATATTTTAGAATATGGGGATATGAGCTACGATATTATTTTGGAATCGAAAGAAGGGAAAGCTGTCGATTTAACTCCATGCTTTGACCTGCAGTTCAATGAGAGTAATAAAATTGTTGCTTTTGGATGGTAAATCAAAAACTAGCCACAACAATGTATAAAAATAATAGCCGAGATAGTAGTGAGTTCAAGTGCTGTAGCCCGCTTCAACTTTCTTGTAACTTGACAGGAATGTGCCACGCAGTCGGCTACTATTCTTATACGAGACCGTTGGCGGCAAGCAAAATGAACGCACTACACAATAATTGAATAGCGCAGTGATTAAACCACGAAAAGTTTATTTTAAAGTCTTATGGAGAAAAACTTAAAAATTATTTCAATTGCCATTTGGATTGCCATAATAACCAGCGCAATGAGTTTTTATGGTTTTGTTTATGAAGAAATTGATTTTATCCCTAACTTCTTTAATTCTCATCCGATAGAATCTAAGTTGCATTGGAATAGTTTTCACAGCATTACAAATCCATCATATTACCACATTCTTCCTTCTATCTGCTGTATGTTTTCGTTAGCAATCATTTGGTTTTTTAGACGTCATTTAGAATCCCAACAGATTAGTAAATTGAAAGCTGCAAGCATATTTGTCGTAATCGTAAATATTTTAACCGGAATTGCCGTAACCTTAATTAACGATAAACTATACTTTGAAAAAACTGTAGAACCTACAACTCTGAAAAATTTGGCAATGGTCTGGGCAACTTTAAACTTCATTCGTATAACATTGACAGCTATACACACCGCCATACTTATGAAAATGTTTTCAATAAAATTAATCATCAAGCAAAATAGCATAGCTTAAAATGAAAAAGACAGGATACATAATTATGCAGGTAGCAGTTTATCTGATTTTACTTGGAGGTATTGGAGATATTATTTACTCATTTTCAGTCGAAAGTATAATCCCAGCACATTTGGACTATTTAAAAATAACAAGTGCCGATGTTTCACCGCAGTTGAGAAATCTTGACTTAGGTTTTATGCGCGGAATTGGAGGATTTATAGTTGCTGTGGGAATTGGAGCATTAGCCTTACTTTACACTTCAATAAAGACTGACAATCGGTACGCACTTTGGGGTATGCTTCTAATGATAACCATTGGAGAAGGAAATAATGTACTTCAAATGATTTTACTCGATTCGCCTTTTTATGCTATGCCTTTGACATATGTGATAATGATTTGGATTGGAGCAATACTTTGGCTAACAGGAAAAAAAAGAGAAAAGGAAAAGCCAGCCGCCAACACTGTATAAGCGTAATGCGGGAAAAAGTGCTGATATGAAAGTAATTACATTAAATAATCATTTCGGTAGGCTGACAGTGAAGTGTCTCTAAACCCGCACTACGCTTATACTTGACCGTTATATGCAGCCCTAACGGTCGACAGCAAGCCGGTTAGACAAGGGAAAGCCCTACAATGGAATTGCCGAACGAGGTGGACATGCCGGGGACGGCCCGACTTTTCTTTTCCGCAATATTTCCGCCCTGCCGTATCCCACTTTTTGATTTCGTCGCCCCGGCGCTTGGATTGGGGGGCTTGAAATTTTTGGCGGGCGGTCAAGGTGGGTTTTTGGGCAATGGCCTTGGTTTCCGTAACCTGACTGACTTTACAATTCATACCAAGGGCACCGTTGCACATATCCGTTGACCGTCGCATATCCAGGTGGATTTTTATTTTTTAGGGCTACCTCTTTTGCGACCGTAATCTCCATACATATCCTCCTAGGGCAGACAGGTTCGGGCTTCCCTCAGCGGTGTTTTGAATTATGAAGGGAACGAATGCACGTGACCTGCAACGCTTGCGCAAGGGCGAAACGGTCGAGGCCCGTCCGACTTTGACCTGCCGACCTGCTGCGGGCACGGAAGGGCCGAAAATATGCCTGCCGACCCTCGTGCGCATTCCTATGGGCGCGAAAAGGGCAAGAGCCGCCCGAGACCGTTACAGGGCGACCGTTGTGTTTCTTGAAGCTACGGGACGGTTGAGTTCCCGTCGATCCGGTCATGGGGATTGTAACCGACGGACCGAACTGAAAAACGGGCCGCATATAACAAGGTATTGCCAAAAACGGGCCGAAGTGCTACTTTGAAACTTTTGTGCTATCTTCAACTTTGATTTTTCCGATCAACGGTAGTGCCGGAAGGCCCGCCTTCGGCAATACCCGGAACGTTAGCGGGCATTGTAAAAAACGACCCGACAAAATAACAACACCTACACCGAATTCCATTCCTATCCACAAAAATCTAAAAATAATTTTTTAATCTAACTATCTGATAATCAATAATATTTGTGATTATGATAGGTATTTTTTTGCTTTTCAATTAAATTTTATTGTTTATCAATAAATATTTACTGATATTTGCCCCCTAATCATATAACAAAAACAAAATGAAAACAACAAATTCAACTGTATTAAAACTAATGAATGTTCTTTTTTGGATAGCGTTCATTGGGCTTTGTATCAAGACGGGAGCAATCTTGGTTTCTTTTTTTGTAAGTCTTTTTGTGAATCCTGTGGCAGCAAAAGATTTATATCTTGGACTTAACTTATCTGACTTACACTCTTTTAGCAAGCTATATTATATCCTAACCATTTCTTTGCTTATTGTCCTCACAGGACTGAAGGCATATATTGCTTATTTGGCAGTAAAATTCTTTATGAAATTCAAACTATCAAAACCATTTGGCACAGAGTTGACGGGCTTATTTTTAAAAATTGGTTACGTAGCTCTTGGAACAGGTGTTTTAGCAATAATAGCGAATGGGTTTTGTAAATGGGTTATGAAAAATGGAATAGCTGTTCCAATAGATTGGAGTGGCAATGAAATTTTATTTTTCGCAGGTGTGATTTATTTATTCGCACTCGTCTTTAAAAAAGGAACCGAACTACAAAATGAAAATGATTTAACCGTTTAAGCTATGGGAATTGTAGTAAATCTCGACGTTATGATGGCCAAACGGAAAATGTCCCTTAATGAGCTTTCTGAAAAAGTTGGATTGACCTTATCCAATCTATCCATACTTAAAACAGGCAAAGCCAAAGCAATTCGTTTCAGCACATTGGAAGCAATTTGTGAAGTTTTGGAATGCCAGCCCGGCGATATACTCGAATTTGTAGAAGAACAAAAACAATAATTAAAAAATGAAACACTCAATTCTGATTATAACCTTTACATTGTTCACTTTCTGTGCCAATGCTCAAAAAGCAGACAATATTACTATCGGCAAAATTGAAACCATATATTCCAAGCCACTTGGCGAGAACAGAAAACTATGGATTTATACGCCTGATATAACCTCAAAAATACCTAATCCACAAAAAAAATATCCTGTTTTATTTGTCTTGGACGGCGATACTCATTTTTATTCAACGGTCGGTATTATTCAGCAATTAAGCCAAGCCAACGGAAATGGAATATTGCCCGAAATGATTGTTGTTGGAGTTGAAAGTGGTAACCGCTTGAAGGATTTCACCCCAACCCTAAACACAAGAGGTTCCTTAGATAGCGCCAATCCCTTTGTAAAGTTCTTAGCGACAGAGTTAATGCCTTATATTGATGAAAATTTCAATTCCGCACCTTATAAATTGTTGGTTGGACATTCTTTGGGTGGACTGATAATAATGGACATCCTCTCTAACTATTCAAACTTGTTCAATGCTTATATTGCGATTGAACCCAGTATGTGGTATCAAAATGAAAAATTTCTGAAACAAAATATCAACACTTTAAAAAACCAAAATTTTGACAATACCAAATTGTTCATAGGCGTTGCCAATACTTTGCCAGAAGGAATTACTTTGTCACTATTGAAAAATGACAAATCCATTGAGACACAACATATCCGCTCTACTTTTAAACTTGATGATTTTTTAAAAAACACAAAAATACCCGGCTTAAAATATGCAATGAAATATTATGAAGACGATGACCATAATTCTGTTCCGCTGATAAGCGAATACGATGGTTTACGGTTTATTTTTGATTTCTATCGTCTTAATGCAACAAAAAAAGATTTTACAGAGGCTTCCCCTGCAATAGTTGCAAAACTTAAAACGCATTATGATATAGTTTCAAAAGAAATGGGTTATGAAGTATCACCACCCGAAGCATTAATCAAATATTTCGGTTATAATGCTTTGGGCAAGAAACAATTTGCCAAAGCCGAAGCTTTTTTTAAACTCAACATTGCATACTACCCGGAAAGCCACAAAGTGTATGGTGCTTACGGAGATTACTATGCCACAAAAAAAGACACAGCCAATGCAATTAAGTATTACAAATTTGCTTTGTCTATGAATAATGACAACATCATCCAAAACAAATTGAATGTACTTACCAATCAGAATAAATTCAGCCTTACTGAAAATGAATTGGAAAAATATGTAGGAATATACACAATACAACCCTACGAAATAGATGTGGAATTTTATTTACAAGATAGAAGCCTTTGGTCAAAGGTAAAAGGACAGAAAGCCGAAGAATTGGTTCCCATATCACCAAATGCCTTTAGATTAAGAAACAAAAAAGGTTACACGATTACTTTTAAAACAAATGATAACAAAATTGTGGGATTTACCTCAGTTCAACCTAATGGAACTTTCAATGCAGTTTTTAAAAACTAATTGAGCATCGGAATAAGTTCAACAGATTAAAATGATTTAAGAAAAAAGCACTAAATTACGGGGATTTTCTTGCTGACCTGAAAGAGTAGATTTATAACAACACAAACGGAAAAAAACAACGACCCGCTAACAACGGCTTTGCGCCAGGCGGGGATTTCGTCTTCGGTTGACAAACGACGGATACGAGAAATGATTTGTTCCAAAAGAACTATTTTGGTAAAAACCCCCGCCCGGCGCAAAGCCGCGGGACGTTAGTACGGATTAAGAAGAAAATCGGCAGCATCGGGCTCGTGTGGTCAAATTGTAAAATAGGTAAAAGGATGAGTAATTTTATGATGTGCTAAGAATTTTTATTTAATTTACTTAAACATATTAACTCGTATATTATGAAAACCATAAAATTTGTTTTATTTAATTTCTTATTTTTAACATGTAGTATTTCGCTCTCTAGCCAATGCGATAGTATCGTTTTAAATAACCAACAAGATGTCAATCAATTTATTTCTAGATACGGTAAATGTAAAGTAGTTAATTATTTAATCATCCATGATGATATTGCAGATATCTCTCAGTTGGATAGCTTGTATCCTGTCGAAGAAGTCAAAACTAAACTTATTTTGGACCTTAGCAGACAAAATAAAAATACTATTAATATTAATGGATTGGGCAATATTAAACATGCCAAGGCACTATCTTTAATATATAATAACATGGTTGGTAGCTTTCAGGATTTAGAAAGTGTTGAAACGCTAGGGATATCAGGATATTCGCAATATAATAATCAATTTCAATACTTCCCAAATTTAAAACATATCGAAAATACATTAGGATTAATCAAGTTTATTACTGATGATAAAACAACACATTTTACAACCGGCAAGAATTTTAATTTAAAATTATATCACAATATTGATAGCACATCTTTAAAAGTTTTATCTAATAGAATCAAGAAGAGTAATCTTAAAAAATTAACGATATTCCCAACAGATAGTTTAGATTTGAGACACTTGTCTATTATTGATTCAATAGAATATTTAAAATTTGCATATTGTGCAAATAGCAATTTTTCAAACCTATCATCTATCGTTACTTTAAAGTCATTACAATTGCATAACGATTATGGTAATAATATTTATGGTGATGGATTAAAGTATGTAGATTCTTTAGATTATTTAGAGCTATCCAACAATCGTTTTGATTTAGATTATAAAAAAATCCTACCCAATTTAAAATCAATTAACGGACGATTAGGCTTTTTTTATAATGATGTAGTAATGAATTTAAAATTTTTAGACAATGTCTCACCACCTTTAGAACCTAAGGATAATTTGTTTGTAATAAGAATATCAGACAATAAGAGATTGAATGATTGCAATACTTCATTCCTTTGCGAAGCATTAGCCCGATATCCTAATTTAGTGGAAATCTATAATAATGGACCAAAATGCACCAAAGAAGAAATCTTAAAATATTGCCAAACTGTACACACCACTCAAGTAGAGCATTCAAAGTTAGTCATTGGGCCTAATCCTACATTCGGATATTTAAATATTCAAAATATACAAAACCCCGTTTCTATAACCATTTATGACATGATGGGGCAGGTAGTAAAAACCTTGAAGGACATACATAGTGAGGTCTATATCGACGATTTACCCGCAGGAATGTATATCTTTGACATCAGAAATAAAGAAATAAGTGAACGCCATAAAATCATAAAAATAGATTAACCCGTACTAACAATGTATAAGACGACAGAGCCGCCTATCGGTCGACTCCATCGCAAAGCCAAAACGTTAGCTGCAAAAAAACAAAAAATATGAACGAGCAAACATTTAAAATAGGAAGCATTACTTATATAATCTTAGCCATTCTTGCGGTTATATTATATATAGAGAGAACTGCATTTTTGGACATATCATTTCATCTATTCTATATCTTAAAGGATGGCAACTTTGCAATTCAAAATAATAGGTTTGGAGCCTTTATGACTCAATTATTTCCGTTAATTGGCTCAAAGATAGGTTTGCCACTTGATGTAATAATGAAATTATATTCAGTAGGCTTTGTATTGTACTACTTTTCTATTTTTCTAATCATCACCAAATTTTTAAAGGTGCAAAAATTCGGAATTGTATTGCTTTTATTTAGTACTCTAATAGTCGCTGATACATTTTATTGGATTCAGTCAGAATTACCTCAAGGTATAGCATTTATGATTCTATACTTTGCCACTATATATTCAATGGATAATAATGAAAAACTAAAAAATTGGCTTTAGCTTCCAGTTTTGGCTACTATGTTGGTAACTCTTGCCTTCTTTCATCCACTTCTTATATTTCCATTTTTATTCTCTACGATATTTTTGTATTTAGACTACCCTTCACAAAGAAATTATTTGAAGGGTGGGTTTCTATTTTATTTCTTTCTATTACTCATAAAATCACTCTTCTTTAAAACATCGTATGACTCAACTGCGATGGGAGGAATCAAAAATTTCATCGAATTATTTCCTGATTACTTATTCCTCAACTCCAATAAACAATTCGTACTAGATATAGTAAATAAATACTATTTATTGGTATTGGTATTTTTAGGAATGACATACTATTATGTCAAGAAAAGTAAATTCACAAAAGCATTTTTAATCGCAACATTTTTTATAGGTTATCTCCTCCTTGTCAATGTATCTTATCCCAAGGGAGCTGAGTCTTTCTATTTGGAGAACTTATATTTACCCCTAAGTATTTTTGTAACTCTTCCTTATGTTTTTGACTTGAAACTAAATAATAAAGTTTATTTGTCTCTGCTGATTCTTATACTAGGTATATCTCTACTCCGAATCTCCATAAATCATAAAATATATTCTAGTAGGGTTGCGCTATTAGAAAATTATATGAGTGAGACACAATACCTCCCGGAAAAGAAAATTATCATAACCGAAAAGCAATTTCCTATGGATACTTTGATGATGTCGTGGGCTACTCCTTATGAATTTTGGCTATTATCTACAACATCTAAAAATGAGACAAGGTCAATTATGATTACTGACGATATAAACGAAGTGGAGTGGACTAAAAATTACAATAAGAAATTTGTAACTAAGTGGGGTGCATTTGACTATTCTGAGTTGCCTACTAAGTATTTTATATTCGATGACACAACATTTTATCACTTTATAAACTAATTAAAATGAAGAAATTCACAATTTTTACATTTCAATATCTGAAGAGACCATAAATAATATCAATAATTTTTCAGAATTGAAGCAATTACTCGCAACATTTCCACAAAATACAACAAATTACTTAATTTGTTCTAATGTGTTTGTGATCACTGAATATAGGTACTAAGACGAATAGAAAAAAAGTCCTGAGAAAGCGAAAGCCCCGTGCTTGTGCTTCGACAAGGTCAGCATACTAATTTTAGTAGAATAGCCATTCTAAATATTATCTTTACATCCTGAAGATCTAAATATTTTGTATATATTTGCCTATAATCTTGATTATTTTATTTCACAGACTGGCGTTATGTGTCACCTAATGACGGTCACACCAAATAAAAACTAAGGACAAAAAACAAATGCAAAAATATTCAGTAAACCAACAATTAATTGAGACACTTTTAGCTTGGGTAAATTCAGGAGAAATAGCAATTCCAGAAATTCAAAGACCTTTCGTTTGGGACAGTTCAAAGGTTCGTGACTTAATGGACAGTTTGTATCAAGGCTATCCGGTCGGTTATGTCATCGCTTGGAAAAATCCGAACGTGCGACTGAAAGACGGTAGTTTTAGTGAAGGCAAAAAAATTCTCATTGACGGACAACAGCGCGTAACTGCCTTAACGGCTGCAATTCTTGGACAGTATGTAATCAACAAAACTTACGAGAGAGTAAAAATCAAAATCGCTTTCCACCCTATTGACGAAAGATTTGAAGTTCAGAACCCAGCAATCTTAAAAGATAAAACTTGGCTTCCTGATATTTCACAAGCTATCAATGGAGACCTCTTTGAAATTGCCGACCAATATTTTGAACTTAATCCTGACGTTGACAGAAAACAAGTTCGCAACGCATTTTCAAACTTGATGAACATTCCGAAAAAGCAAATCGGAATTATTGAGTTGGCGGCTGACTTAGACATAGAAACTGTTACCGAAATATTCATCCGCATAAACTCAAAAGGTGTTGTGCTTAGTCAAGCGGACTTTGCAATGAGTAAAATTGCATCAGACACAGAAAATGGAGGAAATGAACTCAGAAAAGCCATTGATTATTTTTGTCATTTAGCAATTGCTCCTGACTTTTACAAACACATTGTAGATAACGATAAGGATTTCGCTAGAACTGACTTTTTTCAAAAAATGTCGTGGTTAAAAACCGAAAATGAAGATTTATACGACCCAAGTTACAATGACTTAATTCGTGTTGCTTTCACTTCACAGTTCAACAGAGGACGGCTTTCTGACTTGGTAAGTTTGCTTTCAGGTAGAAATTTTGAAACTCGGACTTATGAAGATGCAATAGCCGAACAATCTTTTGCAACCTTAAAGACAGGTGTAAACAGTTTCATAAACGAAACAAACTTTAAGCGGTTCTTGATGATTATCAAATCCGCAGGATTTATTTCGCCAAAACTTATCCGGTCACAAAACGCAATCAATTTTGCTTACATCGTTTATCTCAAACTAAAAGAGTTGGGGGTTAATTCAGTTGCAATTGAAAGTTACGTTAGGCGTTGGTTCGTTTATTCTATCTTGACAGGCCGGTATTCAGGTTCACCGGAAAGTGCATTTGACTTTGACATAAAACAAATTTCTCACAAACCAATAGACGAAATTTTGAGAGAACGAGAAGAAGCAGAACTTTCGGACGCCTTTTGGAACGCTTCATTACCGCAGAGTTTAGACACTTCAGTTGCAAGTAGTCCGTATTTTCACGTTTTCCTGGCTTCACAAGTTAAAGCCAACGACAAAGGATTTTTATCAAAAGATGTTTTAGTTAGTGACTTGATTTCTCTTCGTGGCGACATTCACCACTTGTTTCCAAAAGACTATTTGAAAAAGAACGGTTTGGACAGGAGCAAATACAATCAAATCGCCAACTATGTTTATATGCAGTCTGAGATAAATATTAAGGTTGGCAACAAGCCTCCAAAGGATTACTTTGAAGTCGTTACAACTCAAATGCTAAACGGCAACCAGCTAGTAAGCGGACTTTCAAACGAACAACAACTTTTAGACAACCTGAAAATGAATTGTGTGCCAACAGAAATTCAACAAATGAGCATTGACGATTACAATGATTTCTTGACTTTAAGACGAAAACTTATGGCGACAAAAATCAAAGAATATTACCACTCACTATGATGAAAGCAAAACAACCAACCACCACCATTATGACAAATAGAAAAAAGCCCTGAGAAAGCGAAAGCTCCGAGCGTGTGCTTTGACTAGCTCAGCATACTAATTCTAGTAGGATAGCCATTCTCAATATTATCTTTACATTATGAAGATTTAAATATTTTGCGTATTTTTGCCTATAATCTTGATTATTTTTTCGCAGGCTGCCGTGAGCTGCAAGTTGGAATAACACAATGATTGACAATGAATACAAATACAGAATAAACAATGTAATTGACCATATCGAAAAGAATTTGGACAACGATTTTTCATTGTTGGAATTAGCAAAAATTTCCAATTTCTCAAAATTCCATTTCAGTAGAATATTTCAGTGGATTACCGGGGAAACGCCATTTCAACTGATTCTTCGGCTTCGACTGGAAAAAGCAGCCTCACTATTGATTCACGGAAACGATACTATTTCTGACATAGCTTTCAATTGCGGATTTAAAAGTTTGCCTGTTTTTTCAAAAAACTTTAAGCTGCATTTCAAAGAGTCTGCAACTTCATTCAAAAAGAAAAATAGCAATTTGAATAAAGTGAATAGCAAAAAAGATAAAAGCATTGATACGCCATCCATATATATTTGCAATCAAACGAAATCAATTAAATGGAAAGTAGAAATGAAAAATAATGAAAGTATTGAAGTAAAAGAGTTGCCAGATATTCCTGTGGTTTATTTGAGACACATCGGGCCTTATCAAGAAGATGCGGAATTATTCGAAAGACTGTTTAGTAAGCTATTTGCTTGGGCAGGACCAAGAGGACTTTTAGACAATGGGAATTTTCAAACAGCTATTGTTTACCACGATGATGTAAATGTCGCTGACAAAAGTAAATTAAGAACAAGCGTCTGCTTGACTGCACCAGAAAATACCAAAATTGATGGGGAAATTGGAAAAATGGTTCTTGAAAAGGGGAAATATGTTGTTGCAAGATTTATAGTAAAAGCCGATGAATTTCAGAAGGCTTGGGATTGGCTAATGGGAAAATGGTTTCCAACGAGTGGATATCAACCCGATGACAAAGCTTGTTTCGAATTGTACCCTGAAGAACCTGAAAATGGAATTTTTAAAGTTGATATTTGCGTTCCTGTCAGAAAATCATGATGGAATTAGAACAACGAACCGCTAACATTATGACGAATAGAAGAAAGTCCTGAAGAAGCGAAAGCCACAAGCGGGTGCTTCGACTTGATCAGCACCCAGATTTAGGATTTCTTCCTATTTTCTGGTTTTCATTTTGTGCAATGCTTCTGTTTTATTGGCTTTGCCTATATTTAGTCACATAGCTTCTCTTACCTATCGTTGAGCTGTTTTTTCTATCCTATATCTTATTTTGGTTTCACTCATCATCCTGCTGCTGTTAATATTCTTTGAAGTGAACCTCTGTTTTTTAAAGTCTCTACATTGACAAGGCATACACCGGTAGTGGAAGTGCATCGTGATCACGTTGTTTTTAATGTTGAAATGGATATAAATTGAAGCACTTAGTGCAAAAAAGATCTCAACTTTCCACGTTCAATAGCACGGGAAGTGAAATATAACGATGACACATTTTCTCTATCAACCGTTGATCGTGGCTAATAAAAATACCTGCAAAGTTGGTACGCTCTTGTAGTCGAACTATAAAATCTGCCAGCAAATCTTGTGTCATGTGATCTAATGCTGATAATGATTCATCAAAAATAATTAATTTGGGATGATTCATCAAGTGTCTTATTAAGGCAGCGCGCTGTGCCTGACCACCTGAGATTTGTGATGGACGCTTGTTGATTATATCCGATTCTAGGTCAGCTATTTTAGCCCATTGGGTTATGTCATGTTCCACAGAGTTATTATCAGCGAGTGATCTGAGTACTTCTTCCCACTGTTGCCGTATTGTTTTATAAGGGTGCAGACTTGATAAGCCATCTTGAAGCACGAGTTGTATGGTCTTACGAAGTTGAGATTCAGTATGCAAGATTTCGGCATTATATTTTTTACCATCGAGCATCATTATGCCTGAATCTGGCTTTTCCAGACCTGCTATTATCGCAGCTAGTGTTGACTTTCCGCTACCGGAAGGACCAGTTATCCCAAGCATTTCACCAGCTTTTACACAAAAAGAGATTCCATTGAGCACTAGTTTATGCTGCTTGCTAAGTAGTCCATTTGAAATATGAAAGGATTTATAGATGTTGTCACATTTGAATACAATTTGCGCATCTTCTGACACGGGTTTTCTCACATATTCTAGCTGAGATGTATGGAACAAAAGTTGGTCAAAATTCTTTTTATCATACGTCCGTTGTATTCGACCTTTTTCTATAATTATTATCCGATTTGCAATGCGCTTCATCACCTCCATATCGTGGGAAATAAGCAACAAGGCACAACCTTCATGTTGTACCAAGCGAGTTAATACATCCAAGACTTGAGTCGATGTTGAAGGATCCAGTGAGGAGGTCGGTTCATCAGCTATGATAAGTCGAGGTGAATTGGCCATCGCCATGCAGATGGCAAGCCTTTGGGCCTGACCACCGGATAATTGATGTGGATAAGCATCGTGAATATGGGATAGTTCTTGCAATCCGGCCTTACTCAGCAAATCATTGGCTAACTTTTGTGTTGCTGAGGCAGATAATTTCTGATGCTGTGAAATGACTTCAGTCAGCTGATCAAAACATTTACGCAAAGGGTTAAGTGCAGCATGCGGATGTTGAAATATAATAGTAATATCTTTTCCTCTAATTTTTTGCCATTCACGAGTTGTAAATGTTGTGGTTTCTCTATTGTCGAAGCGGATGCTTCCGGATTGATTTAAACTACCTGCGAGCGTCAACAATCCCATCAGGCTTCTTCCGGTGATGGACTTGCCACTACCTGATGTGCCTGATACACCTATGATTTCGTCTTTCTTTATATCAAATGAAATATGTTCAACCAATGTCTTTAGGCCCTCATCATTTGATTGAGTTATAGAGAGGTTTGTTACGTGTACAAGGTTATCCATTTTAATGAGGCTTTGCCTTAATGATTGAACAAAGTTAGTTTAAATTTCGACCTAACAAAATAACATAAATAGATAAAAAAACGGGAAAGACAATGAAGCCTTCCCCGTTTGAATAAATTTAAATCAGTATATTATTTTTTCAATTTTGCTGTACATTCTTGGATGAGATCTTGATTCATTTTAACATAATCATTGTTGCCAGCTGCTTTTGCTTTCTCTAATGACTGTGAAGCAGATACGATTGCATCCTTATATTTTCCTAAATCAGATTCAATCAATGCTTTCTGGTTTAATACCCAGAATTGATTATATCCCATTTGTACTGCACGATTCATCCATTCCAATGCCATTTTTAAGTCCTTGCCGGCTTCCCTATAGTATTTAGCAGCATTGTAATAGTCATTAGCAGTAGGGCCATTCATTACTTTGTCAATATTAGCTGACACTATTTTGTCTGTGGGTACTTCAACTTTAATATTCACACCCGTTGTTTCCCAAAGTATAGTGATATCACCTGAATTATTAGTTACATTGTTAATATCTATAGTAAAAGTTTCAACATTGCTGACAGCGTAAGGTTTTGCAGTAGTTGTTAACGCTACTTTCGCATCATCCCACTCTGATGGCAAACCACCATTGTTAGTGTCTGTATAAAAATAAATTTCCCACATATCCTTACCCGGCTTAGTATAAAGGGCATAAGTGCCTTTCTTTAGCTCCTTGCCACCGATCACTACATCATCTCCAAAAGTCACTTTTGTGTTCATATTAGCACCTGTACGCCATTTAGCATCATATGGTACAAGGCCACCATAAATCACTCTATTCTTTTTGCTTGGACGTGAATATTCTATAGATATTGGTGTGAGACCAACCGTTGTCTCAAATTTAGCAAACTGACTGGAAGCAGGTGTTTTGAGTTGTGCATTTACTTGTGTGAAGAAAAATGAGCATACCGCTACAAATAAATAAACTACGTTTTTCATTTTCATGTTTGATAAAAATTATTGAATTAAATAAAAATAAACATTCCGAAATCATTCGGATTAATTCTTTAATGTAATAAAATGATGAATTGTTTTGGTAAATGAAGAAAAAATAAATCAATCTTTATGATCACTAGGCTTAGTAATGACTTCAATGATTTTACTATTTTTCTGTTCTTCTTCAATTTTCTTTTGACGCTCTTTTATTAATTGATTTATTAAGGCATCCGTTTCAAGCGGTTTGCCGGTGACATGTCTATGAAATAATATGAGCATACATGTGGTCATATCATCAGTATATATCAGACCTTTTTGCCTTAAGTAATGCGAAAATCTCGAACCTTCTTCAAAATTCCAATTATACGTCATCCATCTGCCTAAACCAAAAAACAATTTGTGAGCTACGGTCTGTTCATCGGTGGTTTTTAAGTTTTCCCTGGCTTCGTCAGATGTCAATTCAGTCAATTTTTTTAAAGCATCATCAATGTCTCGAGGTATATAAACGCCATATAGCCGCGATTTTTTGATGTTTTCATTATAAAGTGAATCTTTAGAAACGAATTTTTTTCTGATCATTAAAGTCTTGAGCGACTAAAGCCATCGGTAGTATCCCAATAATAACCAATAAAATTTCATATACTTTTATCATCTTAAACCAATTTCAATTTAGGATAAACGTATTTTTACAAGTTAAATTGTAAATTCATTAAGTTTTAACCCAATTTTAACCTGATATATCTTGGCTTTAAAATTAAGCCGTGTCCATAATTTTAATGTAATAAAGGATTGAGAATAATAAAAGTTTAGTAATTTTACATTTCTATTGAATAGAGTAAGCGATATGCTTGTGTTAAAATGATTGTTTGTATTAAATTATTGAAATAAATATGGCAGAAGTTGTAGCTAAAAAAGAAAGTCTCCAGCAAAAAATCACAGTCTAAAAATCATGACAAAGCCCTATATAATAAGTGGCTTGAAGTGATGTATAGGGTTAGACGCTTTGAAGAAAAAGGTCTTTTTGCATATTCACAGCAGAAAATCAGAGGTTTTTTTCACGTTTATATAGGTCAGGAAGCCATTGCAGGTGGCCTTGCGACAGGGATTCGTCAGGAGGACAAGCTAGTCACAGGTTATCGGCAACATGGCATAGCATTGAGTCGAGGTATGAGTGCTGCGTCTTGTATGGCAGAATTGTATGGTAAGGTTAGTGGATGTGTGAAAGGTAAAGGTGGAAGTATGCATTTCTTTTCTGCTGAACACAATTTCTTTGGTGGCAATGGCATAGTAGGTGCCCAAATACCAATAGGAACAGGTATTGCACTGGCTGAAAAATATAGAGGATCTGATTTGCTTTGTGTGACTATGTTTGGTGATGGAGCAGCACGCCAAGGAGCACTCTACGAATCATTTAATATGGCTATGACCTGGAAGCTTCCTGTATTGTATATTGTTGAAAATAATCTCTATGCGATGGGTACATCTGTAGAGCGTACTTCAAATGTACATGATCTTTATACCATAGGCGAAGCATTTGACATGCCAAGTGAGCCTGTGGATGGTATGGATCCGGAAGCTGTCCACAATGCATTGCTCAAGGCCGCAGCACATATTCGCGCCGGTAAAGGTCCTTATTTTCTAGAAATGAAGACCTATAGGTACAGAGGACACTCTGTTTCTGACCCAGGAAAATATCGAACGAAGGAGGAACTGGAAAGTTATAAAGAGAAAGATCCAGTAGAAATGATTCAAGTTAAAATGGTTAAAGAAGGCATTGCGACACAAAAAGAAATAGATGCTATTAAAGCAGCTATTGACAAGGAAATAGATGAAGCCATAGAATTTGCTGAAAATGCACCTCTGCCTCTACCTTCTGAATTGTACGACGATAATTATACACAGCAAGATTATCCATTTATAACGGATTGATACATTGATATATTTTTTATTTGAAAATATCATTGAACAGTAAAAGCCACATTTAATTGTGGCTTTTTTTTATTTATTATTTACGAATTTAATATTTTTTGATGGTACTGCGATAATAACTTCACAAATATTGACTATCAAATAAAATTGAAGACATAACTACATTACACATTATAAAATATATTCATATATTTGCGGTTAATTATTTGACAATTAGTCATAATTTAATGTAATTGGATATGAGAGTAATAAAATTTATTGCCATTAGCTGTCTAATAACTACAGTATTGACAGCCCAAAAAACTGCTATAGATAGAGACTTACAAAACACGTATAAAACCGGTCAGGACTTCTTTGAGCATAGTCTATATGGCCCATCCAGATGGATGAATACCCAGTATATTCGTATTCTGCATCCTGCAACTGAAGATGACTTTACTAATTTTAAGGATGATGCAGAGGCCATGTATGTCATTGCAGGACTAAGGGCTGATTTGATGAGCGGCGAAAACGAGTTAGTATCTTTTATCAGTGAAAAATATCCCAATCCTGTGACCACTCCTGCTATCTTAGAGCTAGGAAGCTATTACTATAATCGCAAATGGTATCATAAATGTATCGAAACCTACGACATGGTAGATTTTGATAATCTGTCAGGCTATGAATTATCAGAGGCTGCTTTCAAAAAAGGTTATGCTTTATTCGTAAGTAAAGAATTTAAAAAGCGCAAAGCAAGAGTTTGGAAAGATCATAACCATCAAAAACGACTTCTACTACCCTGCCAATTATTACTATGGCATGTGCGAATATTTCAACAAAAATTACACAGGTGCATTATTATCATTTGAAAAAGTAAAGAATGATCCAAACTACCGATCGTTTGTTCCTTACTACTTAACTCAAATCTACTTTGCCACAGGTCAATACGATAAAGTCATCCAGCAAGAAGCATCACTCAATGATAAGGCATTGCGCTACCGAACTGAAATCCGGCAACTTATAGGGCAAGCTTATTTCCATCGTGGAGAATATGCTAAATCTCTTCCACATCTTGAGTATTACGAAGCCAATACCCAAAAGCTCACCATTGAGGAATTTTATCAACTAGGATTTACTCAATATCAGCTCAAAAAATATAAAGAAGCCATTAAGAATTTTAATGAACTCAGCCTTTTAGATAATCAGTTGGGGCAAGTCAGTAATTACTATTTGGCAGATTGCTATTATAGAACGGGTGATTATTTATCAGCCCGGAATGCATTTAAAAAAGTAAGTCAGATGACTTATGATAAAAGTATGCAGGAAGAAGCATTGTTTAACTATGGTAAGCTCTCAGCAGAGTCCGGATTAGAACGAGAAGCTATTCAAACATTACTTAAGATAGATGAAAATAACAAATATTATGACCAGGCACAAGACATTATCAGCACATTACTAGAGAACACATCTGATTATGCAACAGGTCTACAAATTATTGAAAGTATGGCTTCGGTCAGTGGAAAAATGAAAGTCATATACCAAAGCCTAGCGCTACAGTATGGTATTTTGCTTTATAATAATTGGTGACAAAGACAGTGCACTCATCCAGTTTGCTAAAGCAGGAAAGTATCAGTCAAGTCGCATCACTGCTGCACAAGGCGCTTATTGGTCGGGGATTATCTATCATGACAATGGTTATTACAGCAAGTCTATCGAAATGATGTCCCAGTATTTTGATATTAGTAATGGTATCACATGGATGCCTGATGAATCTACTCAAGCGATGGCTTATTATACTCAAGGATACAATTATTTAGAAATTAAAGATTTTAAGCATGCTGAAGATAATTTCACTAAAGCAGCAAGACTTTTCCAACAAAATGAAGGAAAATTAAAGAATAAAGAAATCACAGATAAAGTATGGCCGGATGCAATGGTGCGGCTTGGTGATTGTTATTTTAAAGCACGAAAGTATAAGGATGCTTTGTCATGGTACAATCAGGCTGCAAAGACCCATAATGGCGATTTCGTTTATGCACTTTATCAGCGTGGAATCATAGAAGGACTAGTTGATGAACCTTATGAGAAGATCATAACCATGAGAGACCTCAAATCTAAGTATCCGCTATCAGAGTATGCCGATGATGCTTTACTACAACTGGGCAATACATATGTTGCTGTTGAAAATATAGATAATGCTTATAAGGCTTATAACGAGTTGATTGAAAATCATAAAAAATAGTCCTTATATCAATGAAGCTAGTATCAAAATGGCACTTATTGCTTATAATAAGGGTGATCTGACACGTGCCATCCAGCATTATAAACACGTATTTAGCAACAATCCATCAGCAAAAGAAGCAGAAAGTGCTTTGCTAGGACTGCAGGAGATTTATATCACTGACCTTGGAAAATCTGACGAATATGTAACCTACATAAATTCCCTACCGGGTTATAAGGTAACAGAGAGTGCAGCTGACTCACTGGCATTTATGGTAGGTGCGATGAGATATAATGAAGGTGAGTATGATAAAGCTATTGCAGGATTTAGTAATTATCTTGATAAATACCCGAATGGATTTAATAAAGTGCATGCTATTTATTACCGTGCTGAATCATACGCTCTGGTCAAAAATTATGGAAGTGCTCTGGATGATTATGAGACACTTGCAGCCATGGGTAATTCAGAATTTTATATTCCATCATTGAGAAAATCGGCACTCATTTCTTACAATTACACACAGGCATTTGACAAGGCTTTAAAATATTATGATTTGTATTATAACAACATAACTGATGTCAATGAAAAGTATAGCGCTGCTCTAGGAGCCCTGAGAAGTGCATTTCGAACTGCTGACCTTGCATCCGTTGAAAAATATGGAAAGATTGTCCTCCAGTATCCTACGGCAAGTACTGATGACAAGGCTGTTGCAGCGTATTATCTTGGCAAAGTTTATCTTCGTGAAAACAAGTTGCAAGAAGCCCTAGATGCTTTTACTCAAGTAGAAAAACTGGCTGAAAATAATCAAGCGGCTGAATCTCGTTATTTGATAGCTGAAATCCTCTACAAGCAAGATAAAAAAGTAGAGGCCGAAGCACAATGCAATAAAGCCAATGAAGCTAATGCTGCTTATCCTTACTGGATAGCTAAAAGTCTTTTACTTCTTTCTAATATTTATGTGGAAAGAAATGATCTTTTCAATGCTCGTGCCGCACTTGAGGTCATCATTGAGCATTTCCCTGATAATGAAGAATTGAAGAAAGAAGCGAGTGAGCAGCTCATCATTGTAGAACAATTAGAAAAACAAAATAGCAGAATCAAACCGGGAAGTAAGGACTCGCCTATGCTTGAACTTCAAAACCCTGAAAAATAATCATAAATCATTATAAAAGATATATCATGAAGCAAATTCTAATCCTTGTATTCATCTTTTCTATATCTAATCTTACCGCACAGGTCGATACTACAGGACTGGATTTTAAAGAAGTAGAAGTAGTTAAAACTTTTGAAGCAACACTCGAGGATGCGACAATGGTAAGGGTCAACCCCATCTTGGCACCGGCTAAAAACTTTAAACCAAATTATACTTACGATATAACAATAGTACCTATAGATTTACACTACCCTGACCCACAAATTCGTCCCCTAGCTATGGAGCAAGATGGACCTTTTATTGTGAAAAAGGGATATATCTATGCCGGTGCTGGAATTAAAAAAAGTACTCAGATTATGGCAGGATACCATACTGCTAGGAAGGACGCATTTGATGTAGGTTTTTATGGCCAGTTTAGATCTCATAAAAACAATAATAACTACTACAACCAAGCTTATAGCGATGCTGATTTTTCGATTTATGGCAACTATCTGCTGAAGGAAAATCTTAAGATTTATGGCGATGTGAGTGCTCAGTTTTTAAAGAGATATCCTTACCATATTGATGCTGACACATTAAAAGATGACCATAAATGGGAGGCCAAACGATGGTTGAATAGTTATAAAATTCATCTCGGCATCGCCAATCCTGAGCCTACTAAATGGAATATTAACTACCAGCTTGGAGCTAAATTACATAATATGACCATCGATGATAACAAAGAGAGTAAGGCGCGAGACAATGGTTTTGGCATCTATGGCAAGGTAGAGAAGTATTTCGGTAAAGGTACCGTTATTTATGCATTGGGTGATTTTAATTATGATGGGTTCAGTGGTGACAAAGATGTAAGATTAAGTACTGCTACGTTGACTCCACATATAAAAACCCATATTGGCAATTTTTTATTTGATGGTGGTGTAGATTATTTATATAGTAGTGATGGTAGGTCTGCTTTCTTTCCGGAGGTAGAGTTAGGTTATGTTCTTGCAGGGCAAAAATTACAAATATTTGCTGGCGTGGAACAACAGTATTTTTCCAATACTTTTGGCAATATAGCTACTAGAAATACATTCTTAAGTACTGCCATTGACTCATTAGTGACAACATCATGGCGTGAATACAGTGGTGGACTTCGAGGCCAATTTTCGTTTCTAAATTATCAAGTTAAGGCCGGTTATAAAGATATCACTGATCAAATGTTTACCATCCAAAGTCCGGATCAATACCAGTTCTTTGACATGATTTATGATAGTGGTAGCGCCATATTTATCAGTGGTAATGTTGATTTTAAATTTTCTGATATCTTCACTTTTGGTGGATGGCTTACACAGCATATTTACAAACTTAATACACTCGAGAAAGCTTGGAATACACCATTGCTCGAAGCCAATGCATATGCTGCAGTCAAGCTAATAGATGACAAATTGAATATAAGGACTGATTTATTTTTTAATAGTGGTATATCTTTTATTAATTACAAAGGCGAGCAGTCTAAATCAGGTGTACTGCATGACTTGAATCTCGAAGCTGACTTTCACTTGACTGATTATCTTAGAGTATATGTTAAGGGTATTAACTTACTGGATAATCAATATCAGTATCTCTATGGTTATCACACACCTGGAATAGATTTTATGGCAGGTATAAAGTGGATATTTTAAACCCATATTATGCATTAGACTTTGTGACGAAGGGAATTGATTCAATATGGATATGAGACTCGGAGCTTTTATTCCGCAGGCATTGTTTTACTATGTCGAGGACCGAAATAGGAGTACCAAAATACATACGAAGAAGCATTTTCATTTAGTCAACTTCTAGTGGTTAATTTGGGTTAAACTGGTTTATTATGCTTGACTAGTCCTAAATAACTGATACAGATTTTAGGGTAAAGTTAAATAATTAAACCGAAGTAGATTCATTTTTACTTCGGTTTTTTGTTTTATAAGATTTAATAGGGATAGAATTTTGTCTGTGC
>LNBW01000072.1 GCA_001567255.1 Bacteroidetes bacterium OLB9
TCTCCTGCTCCTTGTTGACTCCTAACGAAATGCACAGACAAAATTCTATCCCTATTAAATCTTATAAAACAAAAAACCGAAGTAAAAATGAATCTACTTCGGTTTAATTATTTAACTTTACCCTAAAATCTGTATCAGTTATTTAGGACTAGTCAATCTCAGGGACAAATTATCTTGTAAGTCTGATCAAACTACCAGGTGCTAGACCTTTTTCTACATCTATATTGTTGATAGCAATAAGTTCTTCAAGTGGAATGCTATTGGCATCAGCCACATCAGCAAGAGATTCTTTTCTCTTCAATCTGTGCACAACTATCTTACCAGTAGAACTAGGTAAGCCTAGCTTAACATGACGCACAAATGCAGAATCTTTTAGATTATCTCTGACCACGTGAAATTTTGATTGCAAAGCAGGAAATTTCATCTCTCCAGTAGCAAAGGCATTATCAATGATTCCAACATAGTTATGGTTGATAAAAAAAAGTATGCTCGGTTAGATCGGTGGTTGAATCATACATCTGAAGGAACGATTTCATTTTTGACAAAGGCAAATTAAGTGTATAAACATTATCATTGCCTGCAGGGATCACTCCTTTTCGATATTTAGGATTTAGCATTTTAAGCAAATCAACATCAATCTCAAGTTTCTGGCTGATTTCACTAAATTCAAGCCTATCATAAATATTGGCAGTAACAACAAATTTGAATTCATCTTCAGGCTCAATAGGTTGTAAGTCATATAGGTAGTAATAGTTCATCAGATATGAAACTGCAATAAATTTTGGAATATACTTTTGTGTTTCTCGTGGAAGATATTTAGCAATATCCCAATAATTAGTTGCTCCATTAGCCTTTTTAATAGCTCGGTTGATAGTACCACTACCACAGTTATAAGCGGCTAATGTAAGGGTCCAGTCACCATACATATTGTATAATAACTTAAGATAATCTAAAGCCTTTTCAGTGGATTTAATTAAATCTTTTCTTTCATCAACTAGTTTGTTGATAGTAAGCCCTTGTAACTGTGCAGTACCTTTCATAAACTGCCAAATACCAGCAGCGCCTTGATGTGACTCAACATTAGGCAGTAAACTGGACTCTATAACAGGAATAAATTTTAATTCATCCGGTAGTCCCTTTTCTCTAAGTGCATTTTCGATATAAGGAAAATAAATGGCAGTCCTGCCAAGGATAATTTCAGATTCCTTACGTCTTTTGTCAAGCAGGTAAACAATTTGATCTGTAACAAGGTCATTAACCCTGATGTCAATAACAGTATTTAGGTTTTGTACTCTTCTGATGATTTCGTCATTCGTAGGGGGCGTGGAATATGCTGACGATAATCCGGTGAAAAGTAAAACACATACTGCTACAATCCTTTTAGATTTTTTAAAGAATGTGTTCATGGTAAAAATGATGGTTTTTGGATTTTGAAAATTATTTTAAGATGAAAAATAACTGATTAGGTTATTAATCAGGTGTAAATAATTTTTGGGATTGCAAAGGTAGTATTAAAACACAATAAAATACATCCTTATTATGGCGTTTAACATTTTATTGTTGGTAGTATAAACTCTTTCAAATATCATGCCATATATATGAAATAAAAATGCAATATGTTTTTCTAAGTAGTCTTATAAATTATAAATATCTAATAATCAATATGATATGTTTTTAAAATTAATGTTCAATTCAAGTCACGATCGCAAACCAACCATTAAACGTAAGAATATGTTGGAAAATTTATCAAAATAAATTTATACAAATATTAACATTTTCAACATTATATATTTAACAGTTCGATTAAAATTCTTAAAAACAAATTTTAATTTTATAATTAATCACTGTGGTACCTTTCATGTAAATATATGCTTGATATGGGTAGTGCGGCATATGGTTCTTATCTCGTCTCCTCAAAACAGGCAACCAGGTTGTCTATGCTTAAACTTTCCTGCATGCCGGTCACCATATTTTTTAAGACTTACTTTGTTTTCAAGTCTTTCGCTTTCACCTACGATAGCCACATAAGGTACATTGCGTGCATTAGCATAGGACATTTGTTTTTTCATTTTGGTTGGTTCGGGGTACACGTCACATGCAATCCCGACCTGACGCAATTGAGTTGCTTTTTCAAATGCAAAAAGATGAGCGGCCTCATCAAGAGCAATAAAAAGTACATCAATATCTTTTTGAACATCTGCCGGGAAGAGATTCAATTCTTCCATTACGTCATAAATGCGCTCTGCACCGAAAGAAACACCTACTCCTGATACATCCTTTAGCCCAAAAACTCCTGTCAGATTATCATACCTGCCGCCACCGCCTATGCTACCCATAGTCAGTTTTGGATAAGCTTCGCTATCAGCCTTCACTTCAAAGATACATCCGGTATAGTAGTTGAGGCCACGAGCCAGACTAATATCAAAAGCTAACTCGGGAGTACTATCGCCCAGGTAACGAATCACCTGACGCACTTCTTCTATACCTTTACTTCCTTCTTCAAAGCCCTCAAACGCAATTTCCAAATCTTGAATACTGGTTATTTGTAACAAAGCAATGACTTTTTCAGCCTGTTCAGCGGTAATCTCTCTGTCTATCATCTCCTTGATGACACCATCCTTTCCAATCTTATCTAACTTGTCAATGGCAATGGTCATGTCCATAAACTTATCTTTGATGCCGGCAACTTCAGCCAGGCCGAAAAGGATTTTGCGGTTATTCATCAGGATTTTTACCTTTAAACCTAGCTTGCGAAAAACTGCGGCATATATCTGTACCAGTTCCGCCTCATACATCAGCGAATCCGATCCTACTACATCCACATCACACTGATAAAATTCTTGATATCTACCTTTTTGAGGCCGATCCGCTCGCCATACTTGCTGAATTTGATACCGCTTAAATGGAAACTGGATATCGTTCTGATGCATAACCACAAATCGTGCAAATGGCACCGTCAAATCATATCTTAATCCTCGCTTCGATATCTGAGGTATGACCTTGCTTGAATTTTTTTCATTTAGGAGACCGGGATCTACGTCTGAAAGAAAATCACCATTATTTAACACTTTAAACAATAGTCTATCGCCCTCTTCACCATATTTTCCAGTCAATGTTGATAGGTTCTCCATAGTGGGCGTCTCAATACGAAGATAGCCAAAAGTTTTAAAAACTTCTTCAATGACAGAAAATAAATACGTTCTTTTAGCTACTTGTACCGGCAAAAAATCTCTCGTACCTTTAGGTAATGATGGCTTAGACATAATCTTAGTTATTTTTATTCACTTTATTACATACAAAAAGTATAAATCTTACAGACTTACAAGGCTGAAAGTATCTATCTAGGATGTTGATTGACTTTCAGGTATTAGGCTTCTGGCTGCTTGATTATGAGGCTCAACTCTTCCAACTGAGCTTCATCCACAGGTGATGGCGCATCAATCATCATATCTCTACCTTGGTTATTTTTAGGGAAGGCAATAAAGTCGCGGATAGATGACTGACCATTCATCACGGCACAAAGTCGGTCAAAGCCAAAAGCCAGTCCACCATGTGGAGGCGCTCCATACTCAAATGCGCCCATCAAGAACCCAAACTGTGCTTCGGCTTGTTCCTTTGTAAATCCGAGCAGCTCAAAGTTTTTAGCTTGAAGAGCTCTGTCGTGGATACGGATAGAACCACCTCCGATTTCTGCTCCATTGATTACCATATCATAAGCATCAGCCTTGAGATTTTTTAATGTCTCATGGTCACCGCTCATCATATTAGGTATATCCGATTTCTTGGGAGATGTAAATGGATGATGCATAGCAAAAAACCTTTCTGAATCTTCATCCCATTCCAGCAGAGGAAAATCAATAACCCATAGAGGCTTGAAATCACCTGGTTTTATCAGCTGGAGACGTCTTCCCATCTCGAGACGCAATTCATTAAGCTGTTTACGTGTCTTATCCTTTTCTCCACTCAGTATTAAGATTACATCCCCTTTTTCCGCACCGAATCTTTCTGCCCAACTGTGCAGTACATCATCAGAATAAAATTTACCTATTGTGGACTTGATACTGCCATCCTCTTGATACTTGATATAAACGAGTCCCTTGGCACCGATTTGTGGACGTTGAATCCACTCAGTAAGGTCTTTCATATCTTTATTACTGTATTGCTCTGCTATGCCTTTTGCACATATACCTACAACAAGTTCTGCATTATCAAACACGCTAAAGTCATGTCCTTTTGCAATATCATTGATTTCGACAAACTGCATTCCGAATCTTAAATCTGGCTTATCTGATCCATACAGCCTCATGGCATCGTCATAAGTCATACGTGGGAAGTCTCCCAGATCTACTCCCATCGTATGTAAAAATAGGTGTCTGGTGAGGCCTTCAAAGGTATTGAGAATGTCTTCGATATGTACAAATGACATTTCACAATCGATCTGTGTAAACTCAGGCTGGCGGTCAGCTCTCAGGTCTTCATCTCTAAAACACTTGACTATCTGAAAGTATTTATCTATACCTGCCACCATGAGTAGTTGCTTAAAGGTCTGTGGCGACTGTGGCAATGCGTAAAATTGGCCACTATTTAACCTTGAAGGCACTACAAAGTCTCTGGCGCCTTCCGGGGTACTCTTGATTAGAAATGGAGTTTCTACTTCTATAAATCCTTGATGGTCCAGATATTTTCTCGTTTCTATAGCCAGTTTTGATCTGAATATCAAATTGTCTTTTACAGGATTACGGCGGATATCTATGTATCGATATTTCATTCTCAGGTCATCGCCTCCATCAGTGTCATCTTCTATAGTAAATGGAGGTACCTGTGACTCGTTAAGTATATTGAGTTCTGTTACCTCAATTTCTATTTCACCTGTTGATCTATTTAGGTTTTTGCTAGAACGTTCGCGCACCATGCCGGTTGCCTGAATGACATATTCTCTTCCTAGTTTTCGCGCGAGCGTGCACAGTTCAGCACGTTCATCCATATTGAACACAAGCTGGGTAATTCCATATCTATCCCGAACATCTACAAAGGTAAGTCCACCTAAGTCACGGCTTTTTTGTACCCATCCGGAAATTGTCACCTGTTTTCCTACATCGGAAATTCTTAATTCTCCACAATTATGACTTCTGTACATTGATTGGTATTTTATCAAATAAGGCTGCAAAGGTAATTCAAACTGTGATAATTTGAAAGTTTCCTTTGAGAAGACTATCTTATTACTGTGATGTCTCCGGTTGCTACTTCTTCAGAATCGTCCTTGTACAGAATTTCTGCAATCCAAACATAGACACCAGGTCCGACATCTCGTCCCTGAAATGTGCCATTCCAACCGTCTTCAATACTGCCTGCAGGTATATCTTTTGTGGTAAACATGAGGTTGCCCCATCGATCATATACACTCAGTGATTTAAGGATTTCAATCGAGTTGCTAATGGGAAACACCACAAACTTATGATTACCTGAACGACTGTTAGGGTTGAATATGTTAGGTGCGACATATCCTTTTTCGAAATGTACCCTAATCAATACTTCATCAGAATGAACACAGCCATTCTCATCATAAACAGTCATAGTATATTTGGTATCTGATTCAGGCTGCGCTATTGGATTTAAACAATGAGTACAGCTTAAAGCCTCTGAAGGTGACCATTCTATCTGGCTGATACTGTTCTGTTGAAGCGAGGTCGAACCATTGAGTACATAACTTTGTCCTAGTTTAATCAATGTGTCTTGTCCGGCATAAACACTGAAGTCAGCAGGAGCAATATACTCTACAGTGCCTTCAAGTGTACATCCATTGGCATCCGTCAAAAGTAAATTGTATTGACCAGGTTTGACTTCAACTGGCTGATTTAAACTGACTGATTGATGGTTCAACAACAATGTAAATGGTGCAGTGCCGCCTGAATTTCCAACCCACACAAATTGACCGAAATCACCATAGCACAATGGCTGAACTTCTGAATAGTCTATTGATTCCGGTGATGGTTGCTTACTGATATGAATCGACGCAGTATTTTCACATCCATTCTTTGGGTTTATAATTACCAGGCGATAATCACCGGGTTGTGTAATCATGATAGTGCCGGACGAAGCAAGATTAGTGCCTGCCGCATCATACCAGTTATAGCTGTTCCCTATATCTGTAAGGGCATTAAGTGTTATTGCATTTTCAGTACACTTAATGACATCCGGACCTTCTATTTGGACCGAAGGTTGCTGGAAATCAATCTGGATACTGGCAGTATCTCTTGACTCACATCCGTCTGCATTCACCGCACTTAGCACAATCAATTCTTGCTTGGTCACTAAAATAGAATCCGTCGTCACCGCACCCGCACTCGTCTCCCAATGAATGGTAACACCTTGTTCCTTTCCTGTATTTTTCAGCCATGCCTGAGGCTGATAGCAATTCAGCAGGACTGGAATTAATGCGATGTCAGGATAATTAAATGATCCTGCAACATTGATTATCTTAGATGATTTACAACCAAGGTTATTGACGGCAACCACTGTGTAGATCCCAGGCTGATCAATTGTGAAGCCTGAAATGATGGTCTGGTTACCATTGAGAAAATAATTAAGATTATTATCTCCGCTAAATGTCAGTGTTGTCTCAGGACGCGCACAGTTTAAAGTGTCCCAAGCCACATCAAACACCGGCGTTTTTTTATTTTCTGTGATGGTGAATGTTTGCTTTGAACTGCAACCATTATCACCAGACAATAATAGGACATAAGTACCCGGAAGATCCAATAAAGGACGAAGAGGTGTGTTTTTGTCAAGCCCTGGTCCTGTCCATTGATATTGAGCATACTGATCAAAAGTTATGGTAGGCAAATAGACGCTATCTTTACAGGTCAGTTCAAAACCTGGAATTGGCTGGAGTTGAGGTGGAATTGTATCTACCGGCAACTGAACAGTAATGCTGGTTTTACATCCATTATTGGCTGTAGCTTCAACCATATAAGTACTGCCTCTGGTCGAGCGAATTTCATTTTCAGTACCTACATTACCTGTGGCATCAGTCCAGCTAAAGGTGGATGGTAACGAAGCACTTAATAGAATACTACCTTCCGGTGTCTTGCAAGTTATTGGAGTGATGAGGGTGTCAATCTCAGGAAACCGCTTAGCAGATGGCAATTGGTATGCCGATGTATCTCGACAGCCATTCTCACCAGTAACAATCAGTGAGTAAAAGCCTTCCTCTGCAAACTTAGGATCAGAAGCTGTAGAAGTTTGACCATTTCCCGACCATTCAAAACTATATAAACCAGAAAAATTCACTTCAAATTGACCATAATTATTAATACAATCTATTGAATCTATCATCACATTATATTGTGGCAATTTGAGATCGTCAACAACAAAGATAGAATCCGTCTTTTTACAGCCATTTATATCTGAAAGTGTGAAAATATACTTACCGGCACTATCTACTTTAATCGTATCTTCCATAGACTGATTAAACCATTCAATTCCATTGACACCGGATAAAATTTCAGGATAAATTGCCACTGTCGGCAATTTACAAGTAATAGTGTCGGGTATCGGTAATGTGTATTGCATCAGTGGTTTCAAGATCTCAACTTTAACACTGTCTTTTATGCTACAATCATTACCAATTGATAATTCAAAAATATAGTACCCGGGAGCAGAAACAACTATTGTATCTTTATCCTGATTCTGTGACACAATCCCCGGGCCTGACCAAGAGACCTGATCTACTTGAGAATGCAGATCAAGATATATGTCAACTTGTTGAGTATTGCACCTTAAACTATCTGATGGTGCCACATCATAATTAAAATCTGCTTTATCCAGCACCACTTGAACAGTATCTGTATTTATACAGCCATTAGATCCTTTTACTTGCAAAATATAGGTACCCTGCTGAGTAGCATTAAGTGTCTTATTGGTATGATTAGACTGGTCGGGTAATGTCCATAAATATTCTGTAATATTAGAGTTGGACATGCCGGTCAAAACTGTATTCGGATTATTACAATCCAGTACTAAATTCCCACTAATAGTTATATCCGGCTCTGTAAAGTTTCCATTCACTTCAACAGACAACTCATTGGTACATCCACCTGCACTCGTTACCGTTACAGTGTAAACACCTACATTTGTAATATCGATAGTTTCGCTATCACCATCACCATTGATGGTTCCATTAATCGTTGACCATTCATAAGTATAGTCTGGTGAATAGGGTGTTGGTTCTACGCCTATCGTGCCATCAGGATGATTACAATCGAGATAAGGCAAAGGAAGTGCGTTTACTTGAAACTCTTCAAGCGTAACTGTAAACTCTTCTTCATCCGTACACAACTCACCAAAGAAGATATCATCAATCGCAAAATCGTTTCCACTTGGCTCAAAATTTTGATTTGTGATACAAATTAATGCTGAAGTATTGCCACCGGATTCCCACACTTCATAAAACTCCTGCCAGTTGCATGATCCACCTGACAAGTTAAAAGGAGAACCTAAAAGGTTGCCATTGATTGAAAATTGTAACACCGCTGGAGAAGTGGTTTCTACGGAAGTAGCAAAAGCCTGAAAAATATAAGTAGTATTGGGATTTATACTGACAGTTTGACACCAGACTTCGGAATACGTAGGTGCGCCATTGATCACCATCATTTCTCCACCTCCGGTATGGTCGGAACACGGAGCAAAATTAGTATGTACCCAATTGGGGTTAGCAACTACAGAATAGGTACCTTCTGCCCATAATTCCTGAGTGTATCCCGGGATATCTGCCATATAGTTATAATCTGTGTTAAAACCTGTGTTTCCAGCTGAAAAATCACCATTCACTATAAGATTAACGGCAGGATCACTAAAAGCCTTTAACTTAAAAGTAGTGGTCTTATCGACAAATACACTTGGGTTGAGGTCAATATCATTAAAATAGCCATAATTGCTCGTCCAGTTAAATCCAAGCGTTTGACCAGAAATCGAACCATTGAGTTCAACACTGGAAGGCTCACAAATAGTTATATCCTGGGGTACTGTAATCGTAAAACTACAGTTTTGTGCAGATAAATCAGCTAAGGTCATCACCATAGCTAATAAGATAAAATATTTGATGTTCACGACTTATTACGGATTGAGGCCGCAAAATTAATAAATAATTACTTCATAATGTTTGAAAAATAGAATAAAACATCCTCTTAACGCCCTCTATTTCAATATTTTCCATAAAAATGTCATTTGTGTGACACTTTTATTGGTTAGAGCCATAATCATAAGCACATACAATATCCGAATTTTGTTTTGCATCACTGACCACCACCTGTTGTCAATTCAAGTTGCTCTGTAAGGTGATCACGAATAAACTGGAGGACTGCCTCTTCGGCAACCTGCTGAATATTCCGATGGTTTACTCCTTCTCCAGAAAAATCAACATTTATTAAATTTGTATACTCAGGGTCATAAGCGATATATGGAAATCCTTTTGAATAACTCAGATTAATAAGAGGCCTCCTCTCTTCATACCTTACATCATTTTTATCAACTCCTTCGTATCTGGAATTACTCGTTTGAAATGCATTGAGTGCAGAGACAATATTGTCTGGCAGATATGGGCTTAAGGTAATATTACAAAATGGACCGTCAGAAGAATCAACTATAACCAAAAAGTCCACCTTCATATTTTCCTTTCGAAGTGCACGAGCTAGATTAACGGCTACATTTCCTCCGTTGCTATAACCATACAACAGAATTTTATCATGCTTCTGCCAATATTTCTTGATAAACTGCATTGAAGTTTCAATTGATGATTCAGATATAATTCCTGGGGCTATGACAGCCCCTCTAAATTTTTTGCCGGCATTTAAAATAATGTTTTTTGCTTTTACAAAAATCTGACCGGCATATCCTGATTTTTCTATTGTATTTTGCTGCCCATGCCCAAAGGGTGCACCGTGAAAAAATATGGCCAGAACGGTAGAAGAATCATGATCAAAATAGTTAAAAATGTCTCTAGTCTTCATGCGAATACGTTCTGATGAGTACGCACTATGAGCATAAAAATCTTCATAAAAAGCGTTAACGAGTAAATCATGTTTATCTTTGACCCCTAAGGCATCAAGAGCAAACGATGTTAGGCCCAGAATTAAAATCAACAAATACTTCAAAATTCCATTTTTTTGATAACCTAATTGCAAATTTAATAAGTTTGATTATTTTAGACTATAAATTTTTATTTGATTCTAGCCTTGCATGTAGGTGATCATACAATTCATACACACATGTTTATTTAATGCAAATGAAGGCTTTCTTTATTTTGTAGCGAAATTGTTTATTACATTTGCAATCTAAACCTGGTAGTTTTGAGAAAATATTTTTTACCGATATTCTTCATTTTTACTTTAAATCTAATTTCAGCACAAAACCTGACTAAAACTTTACAAGCGTATAAGACCCATTCAGCAATAGAAATCAATGGCATACAAGACGAAAAGGATTGGGAAAAAGCAGCTATTGCAACAGAATTTATTCAGTCAGAACCGGTTCCAGGTAACGCTTCATTTTTTAAAACTGAAGCGCTTTTTCTATATGATAATAATGCGATTTATATCGGTGCTCGGATGTACGATGATGAACCAAATAAAATATCCAAAGAGCTGTCGCTAAGAGATGAAGTGGGCAATGCTGACAATTTTTATGTTTTCTTTGACCCTTTTAAGAGCGGTCTCAATGGATTTAAGTTTTTAGTGACAGCTTCCGGTGTACAGGGAGATGCAATTATAACCAACAATGAAGAAGATCCTAACTGGGATGCAGTGTGGGAAAGCGCTATAAGTGTTGATGAAAAAGGATGGTATATCGAATTTAAAATACCTTACTCTGCTTTGCGATTTCCATCTCATCCTATCCAGGAATGGAATATCCAGTTTGGTCGTGAAGTCCGAAGATTCAGAGAGATGACCACCTGGACAGAAATTGATCCCAAAATTTCAGGATGGGTTCAGCAGTCCGGTAAAGTCATAGGAATTGAAAATATACTGTCGCCTGTCAGACTTTCATTAACACCGTATGTATCCGGTTATATCAATACTAATTACAACCCGGTGGCACCGAACAGTAAAAAATGGAATGCTGAAACAGCCTATAGCGCAGGTCTAGACCTTAAATATGGCATCAATGAAGCGTTCACGCTGGATATGACGCTCATACCTGATTTTGGACAGGTTGTTTCAGACAAGGAGGTTTTAAACCTGACACCTTTTGAGACATTTTTTGAAGAAAACCGACAGTTTTTTACGGAAGGAACTGAACTTTTTGACAAAGGAAATATCTTCTACAGCCGCAGAATAGGTAGTAGTCCATTACATTATGATAAAGTTGAAAGTGACTTAAAACCTGGCGAGAAGGTTATCAAGAATCCTGAAATTAGTCAGCTTTACAATGCCACAAAAATATCTGGTCGAACATCTGGAGGTACCGGATTGGGGCTGTTTAATGCCATCGTTGGCAAAGAACATGCACTCGTCCTTGCAAATGACGGAACAGAACGCACCATCGAAACTAATCCGCTGACCAATTACAATGCCATAGTAGCTGACCAGCATCTGAGCAACAACTCTTTTGTTTCATTGATGAATACAAATGTGACTCGATTTGGTAAGGATTATGATGCTAATGTGACAGGATTGTATTTTGACCTTAAAACAAAAGACCAAGTATATTTTATAGGAGGTTATGGAGTACTCTCCCAGCTATTTTTAGAATCAGGTACCGATAGAGGGCACAGCTATAATTTAGAATTTGGAAAAATTAGTGGAACATGGACTTACAGTATCAGCCATCTCACAGAGTCAAATAATTATAATCCCAATGATATGGGATATCTCGAATTTGCCAATAAACGATGGTTCCATGTAGAAGGCGCTTACAATCAATATAAACCACAACATCCTGCTCTACAGAAATACACCATCACCATGAGTTCGGATTATCAACGCTTATTCAAGCCCAATAAATTTACGAATTTCAACCTCAATTTTGATGTATTCATGCTATTCAAAAGCCGCCTCGGCGCTGGATTTGATGTTGAGATTGCTCCAGTTAAATCCTATGATTATTTTGAACCTCGAACAGATGATTTAAGTCGCTTTTTGTACATTCCCAAAAATGTTAAAATTGGAGGATTCATCTCCTCAGATTATCGAAAACCATTCGCCTATGATATTCGTTCTGCATATATATGGTTTAATCGTGAAGGCAGTTTCGAATACAAACTGACACTTGAACCCCGAATCAGATTTAGTGATAAATGGTCAGTATTCACCAGTACAACAATGACATGGACTAGAAAAGAGCCCGGCTTTGTCAACAAAGGCTTTGTTTCAGAACCTATAGATGGTTTAGGTAGAGGAGACATTCTGATGGGTATTCGCAACCGATTTATAGTGGAAAACTCCATCTCCTCTAAGTATATTTTTAATAATAAAATGGGCATCAACTTGTTAGTACGGCACTACTGGGACAAGGTATTGTATCAGCATTTTGGCCGCTTAAATAATGTAGGTGATGTAGATGTATTGCCCTACAATGGTCTGGACAATATGGGTAAACCGGTCTTTGACCGCAATGTCAATATTTTTACAGTGGATCTACAGTATAATTGGCGTTTTGCTCCTGGAAGCGATGTTGTCTTCGTATGGAAAAATCAAATTTTCAATTCTGATAAGGAGTTTGAGCGCAACTACTTTGATAATTTCGGAGGCTTGTTTAATGCTCATCAAGGCAATAATTTCTCACTGAAAGTGCTTTATTATCTGGATTATCTGTATCTCTTTCCTAGGCAATAACTACAAATCTAGTTCTGTTTTATATCTCACAAAATCACCGTTTTGTGGCTATTCTTTTGTAATTTTGCATTTCATATTAAAAATAATTTTCCTGTCGTGAGTAAATCAATTACCCTAAAGTCAGCTGACAATATCAGAATCCTTGCTGCCGCAATGGTAGAAAAAGCAGCTTCCGGTCACCCGGGAGGTGCCATGGGTGGCGCAGATTATATCAACGTCCTCTATTCTGAATTTCTCAATTTTGACCCAGATGATCTGACCTGGGCTTTCAGAGATCGCTTTTATCTCGATCCAGGTCACATGTCTGCCATGCTTTATGCCCAACTAACACTATGTGGCATCATGAATATCGATGATATCAAAAATTTTCGTCAATGGCATAGTGTAACACCCGGACACCCGGAAGTGGACTTTCACCGTGGTATTGAAAACACTTCAGGTCCTTTAGGACAAGGTCATGCTTTCGGTGTAGGATCGGCTATTGCTGAGCGATTTCTAGCTGCAAGATTTGGCGAGTGGATGTCGCATTACACCTATATTTATATCTCTGATGGTGGTATTCAGGAAGAGATTTCTCAGGGTGTGGGACGTATCGCAGGATATCTTGGACTGGGCAATGTTATTATGTTTTATGATGCCAATGATGTCCAGCTTTCGACAAAAGTCGGTGAAGTCACGGCTGAAGATACAGCTAAAAAATATGAGAGTTGGAATTGGCACGTCTTAGAAATCGATGGCAATGATGAAAACGCCATCAGAAATGCTATCAAAGTATCACAGAGCGTCAAGGACAAACCATCACTCATCATAGGTCGCACTATCATGGGCAAAGGAGCGATCAAAGAAGACGGGACCTCTTATGAAGGCCAGGTAGAAACGCATGGCAAGCCTCTAGGCAAGTCCAAAGCATCCTATCCTGACACTATTAAGAACCTGGGTGGTAATCCAGATGATGCTTTTGTAATCTTTCCTGATGTCAAGAGCCATTATCAAGAAGTACTGGACAAAAAAAGGGCTTATGCCAAGCAAAAGAAGCAGGAATATACCCACTGGCAAACCCAGCATCCAGCACAGGCTCAATTGTTGCATTCTTATCTCAACCATCAGCTGCCTGAACTAGATTTTTCCAAAGTAGAACTTGCCTCCGATGATGCGACCCGTAATGCTTCTTCAAGAGTGCTAAGTTATCTGGCAGACCGTGTAGGCAATATGATCGTTTCTTCTGCCGACCTTTCTAACAGCGACATGACAGATGGTTTCCTCAAAAAAACTAAACCATTTTCCAAGGGTGATTTTACCGGTGCTTTCTTGCAGGCTGGTGTTTCAGAGCTGACGATGGCTGCACTATGTACGGGCATGGCGCTACATGGCGGTGTAATTCCGGTATGTGCTACTTTCTTTGCATTCTCTGATTATATGAAACCTGTGTTGAGAGTAGCCGCTTTAATGCAAACACCGGTCAAGTTCATATGGACACACGACGCTTTTCGTGTTGGCGAAGATGGGCCTACACATCAACCTATAGAACAAGAGGCGCAATTGAGATTGCTCGAAAAACTTCACAACCATGCTGGCCATTCTTCATTTTTAGCCCTACGTCCGGCAGATAGTGCAGAAACCGTGTGTGCATGGGATTTACTGTTACACACCATCAATCGTCCAGGCGGCCTTATCCTATCCAGACAAAATATCAAAGACGTCCCTGCTTCAGGTAAAAATCGTCTGGAAGATAGCTATGGACTACGAAAAGGTGCCTATATCGTCTATCAATCAGAAGGTAGTCCTGATGTTATCTTGCTTGCTAATGGTTCAGAAGTGTCCACACTGATTGATGCCACGACCATATTAGAGTCAGCACATCATCTTAATGTCAGAGTCGTGTCTGCACCATCTGAAGGTCTCTTTAGAGGACAGTCAGTGGCTTACCAGGAGGAAATTATTCCTGGAGATATACCGGTATTTGGGCTGACAGCTGGTCTTCCTGTAACACTAGAAGGTCTGGCAGGTAGAAACGGTAAAGTATTTGGACTGAATCATTTTGGTTACTCAGCTCCTTATAAAGTACTGGATGAAAAATTTGGTTTCACCGCCGAAAATGTGGTTCGTCAGGTACTGGATTTATTGAAAGTATGACACGTGATGGTTTTTAATTTGAAAGACACGATTGACAGATGGTTAAAAAAAGAGTACAGATAAAATTTCCGTATTCAACTATATGGATGTTATTATTGCTATGGGGCATATTTTTGGTCTTGCCCGGTTGTAAACGACAACCGCCTGATGGTCATTACTGTGCTAAAGTTACTTATCAAAAGCAAGGGAGCAAAAGTCAAGGAAATTTTACAATAATCGTCGAACTGAAAGATAAAAAGTTGATTGACATCAGCTTTCCTGAAGGACATTATGATCATTCAGATATAAAACCGGTAGATGTACCATTAGATGGCAAATGTACAGCTATATCAAAAGCTGGTTATGTGTACAAAGTACAAATGTTGGGCCCTGCAATAGAATGTATGAAATCAGCCAATATGGTTCAATGCAAGGTCACCACAAAAAATGGTAATAGGTGTCAGCGATTTACGGATAATAAGAATGGTTTATGCTGGCAACACCAAAAGAAATAAGCAAATCAAGGCCTTTTCAATAACTTGTCAATCTTCATTTCAAGAGCATCAATTTTGTCATTCAATGACTTAACCTCTAGATCATTTATTCTTCAATTCTCTCGATATGTGCACCGAGTGCATTGAGACGGCCATCAATATTCTGGTATCCGCGGTCTATCTGATTGATATTACTTATGATACTTTCACCCTTGGCTGACAAGGCTGCAATCAGAAGCGATACTCCAGCACGAATATCCGGCGAACTCATCCTGATACCACGCAATTGTGCCTTGCGTTCTAAACCAATAACCGTGGCTCTATGTGGGTCACACAAAATAATCTGTGCTCCCATATCAATCAGCTTATCTACAAAGAAAAGTCTGCTCTCAAACATCTTCTGATGAATTAAAATACTACCTCGAGCTTGGGTAGCCACAACCAATATAATACTTAGTAAGTCAGGGGTAAATCCCGGCCATGGCGAATCATAAATCGTCATGATAGATCCGTCTATAAAACTCTGAATTTCATACACGTCCTGTGCAGGTATATATAGGTTGTCGCCTTGAATGTCTATTTTTATACCGAGTTTTTCAAAAGTATTGGGGATGATACCCAGGTTTGGAACAGAGACATTAGATATAGTCAATTCTGATTGAGTCATAGCTGCCAGTCCAATAAAACTTCCGATTTCGATCATATCTGGCAGGATAGTATGTTCTGCACCACTCAACCGCTCTACGCCTTCTATCGTCAGAAGGTTGGATCCGACACCGGATATCTTCGCCCCCATCTTGTTAAGCAGTTTACAGAGTTGCTGTACATAGGGTTCACAAGCTGCATTGTAAATCTGAGTAGTGCCTTCAGCTAGTACGGCCGCCATCAATACATTGGCTGTACCAGTGACAGAAATCTCATCCATGAGGATAAAAGTTCCCTTTAATTTTTCAGCACCGATATAGTATTGATCTCCATCAGGACTGAAGTGAAACTCTGCTCCAAGCTTTTCAAACCCTAGAAAATGGGTGTCTAGTCGTCTGCGCCCGATTTTATCTCCACCAGGCTTTGGTAAGTAGGCTTTTTTGAATCTTGCTAACAATGGACCTAACAACATCACCGAACCTCGAATTCGCTTGGCATTGTCCTGATAATCAGGCGACGACAGATGGGCCAGATCGATGTCATCAGCCTGAAAAATATAATCATTTGTGTTTAACCTTTCTATTTTGACGCCCAGACCTCTTAACAACTCAATTTGCTTTCTGATATCTAATATATCCGGAATATTTTTGATGATAATTTTCTGGTCAGTGAGCAGCACAGCACTGATGATTTGAAGTGCTTCGTTTTTCGCACCTTGTGGTTGTATAGTGCCGGAAAGGCGTGCACTTCCCTGTATTCTAAATGCTTCATTGATCATAGACATCACAATTTAATGCACAAATATATTAAATATTTCGTTAATATGATATTTTGTAAAAAATATATGAATTATTGTCGATTTAAACATCAGTATGACGTTCCCAGTAGTTTTGATCTTCCACCTCCGCTACAAGTGCCTGATAGTTTTGATATCTAAATATGCTGATGCTTCCTTCTTCTACTGCTGCTTTTACAGCACAGTGTGGTTCGTTGCGATGGGTACAGTTATTAAATTTACATTCAGAAGAAACCTCAAAGATTTCTTTAAAATTATGAGCAACATCCATGACCTCCAGATGTGTAAATGACAGTGTTTTGATCCCAGGTGTATCTATAATTTGACCACCGTTGGTGAGTTCAAACATCTCTGCAAAAGTAGTAGTATGTTGTCCCTTGCCGGTAAAATCTGATATTTCATCTGTTCGCAGGCCTAGTCTGGGCTGAATAGCATTAATCAGTGTACTCTTGCCTACTCCTGACTGCCCGGCGACGAGGGTGATTTTATTGTGTAGCACGGTTCTTATTGCTTCCAGTCCCATTTTTTTTACAGAAGAAACAGCCATCACTTCGTAGCCTATATCTGTATAAATCTCCTTAAGAATGTCAAAATTATGTCTATCTGAATGTGTATAAATATCAAACTTATTGAACACTATGATCACCGGTATGGAATAGGGTTCTGTCATCATTAGAAATCGATCTATGAAACCAATTTTAAGATTTGGATTCCGCATGGTGACAATGAGCAAAACTTGATCTACATTACTAGCAAGAAAGTGTAACTGGTGTTTTTTACGCGGCGATTGGCGGACGACATAATTTTTACGCGGTGATATGGCTTTTATAATGCCCCGTATTTCTTCTGAGTCTTCAATTTCCAGTGTAACTTCATCACCAACTGCGATGGGATTGGTCAACTTTAGATCATCCAGCTTGATTTTACCTACCATACGGCTTTGAATGATGCGACCATCCTCTGTTTTGACTTTATACCAGCTACCGGTGGATTTGATGACGATCCCTTTCATCAGAGTAAAGATGGTGATTTATCCATAGATTGTTCGTGGACGGCAACAGAAAGTGCTTTGATGAGTTGTGGATCTTTTTCTATGGCATTTCCCACCACAATTATATCTGCACCTGCTGCAGCGCTTTGAGCTGCTTGTTCAGGCGTCGCAATGCCACCTCCGACAATCAGCGGTATATTGATTCCGGCACTGACAGCCTCAATCATTGACGATGAAACCGGATTTTTAGCTCCACTTCCAGCATCCATGAAGATTTGCTTTAATCCTAGCATTTCGCCTGCCATAGCTGTACACAAAGCAATATCATCTTTTGTGGCAGGTATTGGGCTGGTGTTGCTCATATACTGCACGCTAGTCAGCACACCTCCATCTATCAGCATATATCCGGTGGACATGATTTCTAATGGACTGACTTTGAGAAACGGTGCTGAAATCACATGATGACCGATAAGTAAATCTGGGTTCCTGCCTGAAATAAGCGACAAAAACAGGATTCCATCCGCTTTATAACTCAATTGGAATGAATTGCCAGGAAATAGAATCATCGGAATGTCACAGCTTTTTTTCATAGATTCTAGCACATAATCCAGCATATCATTGACTACTAGGCTTCCTCCGATGAAGAAATAGTCCACACCGGCATCCATAGCTGACTCCAGTACATTGCTGATCTTTCCCAATCTTACTTTGTCAGGATCAATCAACACTGCAAATTTTTTGCTCCCTGTTTGTTTAGCATCAAGAAACTGGCTGTATAGCATATTTTGCATGATGTAGTGCTGTTTTATTGCCATAAAGGTAATTATAATATCACTACCATGGGTAAGGATACCTGATTTTTGAAATCAATATTCTAAATAATGTTGAAAATTAACCCTCTATTTGTTTCTGGAAATCACTACCTACTTGAAAGTTAAATTGTCATTTAAGATACAACTATAATTGAGTTATCTTGTTAAAAATCGATCATCATTACATAAATGCTTACTTTTGAGCGTTTTATTTCTATATTGCTATATTTGTTCTTTGTATGAGAATTGGTTTCTGTTTTTTGATGATATTTTGGCTTTTAGGTATCGGGCTGCAAGCTCAAACACCCATTTTCACCCGTGCAGATACACTGAGGGGTACTGTCACTCATGAACGCGCATGGTGGGATTTGACCTTTTATGAATTGTTTGTTAAAGTGGAACCCAAAGAAAAATATATCTCAGGCTCCAATATAATACATTACAAAGTGTTGAAACCGGCAAGTGTCATCCAAATAGATCTTCAAGAACCTTTACAGATTGTCAATGTCACTCAACACGGTCAGTCACTTTCTTTTGTAAAAGACGGCAATGCATGGTTCATCACACTCAAAGAAGAACAAAATCCTGGTGAGGTAAATGAGATAAAAGTATATTATAATGGAAAGCCACATGAGGCACTTAAAGCACCTTGGGATGGAGGTCTCACCTGGTCATCTGACCCTAATGGTCGGGATTTTATTGCCACATCTTGTCAAGGTATCGGTGCCAGTCTTTGGTGGCCTTGTAAAGATCACATGTATGATGAACCGGATAGCATGAAAATGACCTATATGGTTCCAGACAGTCTTTTTGCGGTGGGCAATGGAAGGCTTAGAAAAATTGAAGCTGTGGAAGGTGGTTATCGCACTTTTGAGTGGTTTGTGTCCAATCCCATCAATAATTATGGTGTAAGTATGAGTGTAGGTGATTACGTTCATTTTGGCGAACAATATCAAGGAGAAAATGGCAATTTAGACTGTGACTATTATGTGTTGAGGGACCATTTAGAAAAAGCTAAAATTCAGTTTAAAGATGCACGAAGGATGCTCGAAGCTTTTGAACACTGGTTTGGACCATATCCTTTTTATGAGGACAGCTATAAGCTAGTAGAAGTGCCTTATCTCGGCATGGAACATCAGAGTTGTGTCACCTATGGCAATGGATATAAAAACGGATATAAAGGCAGAGACCTATCCGAAACAGGCTGGGGCTTAAAGTTTGATTTCATCATTATTCACGAGTCTGGTCATGAGTGGTTTGCTAATAACATCACTTACAAAGACATAGCCGATATGTGGATACATGAGAGTTTTACCGCATATTCCGAAGGATTGTTTTTAGAATACTTTTACGGAAAACAAGCAGGGGCGGAATATGTCATCGGTACAAAATTAAACATAATCAATGACCGACCGATAATTGGCATGTATGGGGTTAATTACGGTGGATCGGGAGACATGTACTACAAAGGAGCCAATATGCTCCACACACTCAGACAATGGGTTAATGACGATAATAAATGGAGAGCTGTATTGCGTGGGCTAAACAAAGAGTTCTACCACCAGACAGTGACAACAGCACAAATTGGAGATTATATATCTCAACACACTGGACTGCCTCTACAGTCATTTTTTAACCAATATCTTAGGGATACAAGAATACCAGTGTTGGAATACAAGATCAGAGGTAAAAAATTATATTATAGGTGGACAAATTGCAATGATCATTTCAACTTACCGGTGAATATCGGAGTAGGAGAGGCAACCATCACCTTGAAACCCATTACTGGAAAGTGGAAAAAGATAAGACTGGATTCAAAACCTATGGATATTAAAGTGCCTACCGATTATTTGATTGACCATAAAAAAGTCAAATAACGATGTAACGAAGTTTTCTAAAAAACAATCCTAAAACAAATACTTACTTCTTAAGGGTGCATCTCGCATGGGCTAATTTGCCATACCCATCATCAAAAGGTGCTCTTTCAGCTATCAAACCTATGCAAAATACTTATCATTCCTAAATTATTACAGATTTGTTTTTTATTTTTATCCCTTTTTGGTAATTCAAGTTTTAAACTAACGAATAACTTTCAAATGGTACCAACAGATACGACCTGGGGATTTTTTGAATTTTTAACATTATTAGGCTCCTTAGCGCTCTTCCTTTATGGGATGAAAATCATGAGTGATGGCTTGCAGCAAGCAGCTGGTAATGGGTTAAGAAATTTCCTTGGGATGATGACTTCAAATACTTTCAAGGGCCTATTGACAGGATTGTGTATTACAGCTATCATCCAGTCTTCTTCTGTAACAACAGTGATGGTCGTCTCCTTTGTGAATGCGGGATTATTATCCCTTGCCCAATCAGTGGGCGTCATTATGGGTGCCAATATTGGGACAACAGCCACGGCCTGGATTATTGACTTCCTAGGTTTTAAGGCTAATATCAGCGTCTATATGCTACCGCTGATAGGTATAGGAACACCTTTTCTGTTTTTCAAATCGGTACAGTTAAAAGGACTGGGAAATACTTTAATCGGGTTTGCCTTACTTTTTATAGGCTTAGGATACCTGAAGCAATCGGTCCCTGTGGTCACCGCTGATTCTGGAATCATCCGTTTTTTTACCAGTATCAACGACATTCCGGGTTTTAGCACGCTTATTTTTGTATTTTTTGGTGCATTACTGACGGTTATCATTCAATCCTCCTCAGCTACGATTGCTCTTACTATGACTGTGATGGCAAGCGGTATGATATCATTTGAAATGGGAGCCGCAATGGTGCTAGGTGAAAATATCGGCACCACAATCACTGCGACAATAGCTTCGCTCGTCGGTAATGTACATGCCCGAAGGGCTGCACGGATTCATACCATATTCAATACCATCGGAGTAGTGTGGGTATTACTTATTTTTCCGTATTTTATTAAGCTAGTCGCACATCTCACTACCCTCATTGATGGAGGCAATCCATTGCTACAGCCTGATGTTTATGGTAGTACTGGTCTTGCAGTTTTGCATACACTTTTTAATGTGACGAACACCCTGATTCTAATCTGGTTTACTCCATTACTGGTCAAAATAGCAGTCAATACCGTCAAAACTAAAGGTAAAAAAGACGAGCAATACAAACTCGAATACATCGGTATCCATCAAAAACTGGTACCTAATCTTTCTATCGTAGAAGCAAAGAAAGAATTGATAAAATTTGGAGATATTGCCGGTAGAATGACTGAATTTACCCGTAAATTATTAATGGAAACTGAAAGTAAAGAAAGAAACCGAATCATAGATAGAATACAAAAATATGAAAGAATTACCGACGAAGTGAAGTAGAAATCGCCGATTATCTCAATCGAGTTTTAGAAAGCAATAAAGATTCCGGTATGGCTATGAGGGCTAGTGGCAATGAATCAAAGCCGCCAGCAAATCAGGGAAAGAATAGG
>LNBW01000073.1 GCA_001567255.1 Bacteroidetes bacterium OLB9
TCTCCTGCTCCTTGTTGACTCCTAACGAAATGCACAGACAAAATTCTATCCCTATTAAATCTTATAAAACAAAAAACCGAAGTAAAAATGAATCTACTTCGGTTTAATTATTTAACTTTACCCTAAAATCTGTATCAGTTATTTAGGACTAGTCATATCCTGAACAATGTATGATTAAAAATTAATGACAATTTTGGTTGCCGTGTTATTCAAGTTCAAATATAAAAATAAAAAAGATTATTTCAAAATATAATCCCTGTCCGATTTAGGGATGGTTGGCTATTTGCAAAACCAGTTAGTCTGTGAAAAAAGATAATTCACAAACTTCACCAAAAATAACCCCTTTTTCTTAACTGTTACTTTTGTGTACTTTGGATTAAACACGGAAGACTAAAGATTTTTATCACAAATACTTCATAATCACCTAAAGCTCACTCTTAAGCCATTTTAATTTTGTGATTTTGTACAGAAACTAAAAAATAAGCATCGATCAAAAGGTACTTAAAGCAGTTGTTTTTTAACAGTTTTCTCTGAATATGGCAGTTGTGCATTTATCCCGTTTTACGGGAACGGTTATTGATGTTATGTATTCGTTGTTCTTTCATTCGATTCGTATTCTTTTAGTGTCTTGCCATCTTTTTGTTTCCACTCAGTAAGTCCGTTTGCGTTTCTACCTAAAACCATTGATGCCGCTGTTGATGGACTTGTAAAGATATAGTCATCTGGAAATTCAAAATAATCTCCTTTGTCAATAAGAACGCCTTCGTCTATCAATTTCTGTCTTAGAGTAACAAAGTTTGCAGTCATAGAAGCAACTGCAACTCCTGCTGCTTTTGAACCTTTAAAAACTACAAAACCGTCTGATGTTTGTTCTCCTTGACCGTCTGCTCCTCGAGCACCTTTGCAAAAAAATGTAGCTTGTTTTTGTTTAGGTTTTATTTCTCTTTTTTCTTCAAACACCTTATGTCCCAAAGTGTTTACAAGCAATTTTATGTATTCAATAAACTCTTCCATTTCTGCTCTGTCAGATTCAGAAATGGAGGACTGTGTCGGAACGATTGAATTGTCAACCTTGTAACGATTTGTCGCAGTGGCTATTTCGTGCAATCTATTTTCTAAATACTTGATATGAGCTTTATTGAGGTTCTCGTCTTTGCTAATAAAAACTATTGCTTCGTTCCAAAATTCTTTTTGTTGTAGTTGCTGTGTAAGTCGTTTTAAAATTGATTCAGCTTCTCCAATATAAACTTGGTCTTTTCCGTCATCGTCTTTACCAAATAACAAATAAACGCCTGTACTTGTCAAGTCGTTACGGTCTGAGCATTCTTTAATTTTGATTCTTGGTATTTTATAAGCTTTCCCTGACCAATTAGAAAGCTCACAACTCATCCGTCCGTTTGGGTCTCCGTCAATGAGAAATATTTTTATAGTTTTACCAAATTTCATATTAAGTTGTCTGTCGTTTTAAAATGAGGCATAACAACATTCCTTCCGAAGTACCACAGCGAAAACAGGTAATTTGGGAAGCGGATAAAAACTGTTTTGCAATACCTACAAAGGTAGGTAAAACATTAAGAATTACACTGCAAAATATATCATTTTTAGTTTGTCTATGTAAAAAAGTCTCCTGCGCAAGGATTGCCATTGTTATCGAATGGTATTGTTTGTCAGTAATTGCAATACTTCTTTGGCTTGTTCTAAATGCCTTTGTTCGTGGCTAACAATGATGTCAAAAGCTGTTTCTAATTTATAGACAATATTTTTATTTGCGGGTGAAGAAATGATTGTACCTTTTTCAATTAATTCCTTTGATGTTTCAATTTGGCGTTTCAGTTCGTTTTGATGTTTTTCAAATTGTTGAAGTATGTCGCCTTTAACTTGACTAACGGTTGGTTCCCATACCGAAAATGTTTTCATCTTCTTCTTTCTGTCGGGCTTCACTGCATTGAGAACAGTTTTTCCAAGAAATGAAACCATAAAACCAAGCTTTGCAATTAAAGGAGTTTTATAAGACCCTGCTTTCAAAGATGCCAAAACAGGGAAATAGGTTTCGTTTACAACCATTAAATGGTCAATATTTTGGGCAATGCTCCACGTTTGGGGATTGGGTTTCCAATTCAATTCCTTTTCTCCCAAATGACCAAATTTGTCTTTAAATGACTGTGTGATTTTATCTATTTCCGCTGACCAATTCATAATGTTTTATTCTTTTGTAAATGTAAATATTCCTCCACCTTGTTTGAGAACAACCGTTTTATTTTCGGGATTGAATTGTAAAATAATTCCCGCCCTGTCAAAAGCAAATACGTCTTTTCCTCTTGCTTCAAGTGGCAGTTGTTGTTGTCCCGTTGCTTGTGCTATTAAGGTATCTCCTTCTTTGGTTATGGTCAATTTCAGGGGTAAATCTTTTGTAGCATAAGTTCCTAAATATTTATCCAATTCTTCAGACGTTACATTGTATGTTTTGAAATCAGGAATGTCGTAAGGTTTGTTAAACACAGCACTCAAAACAGTATTAAAAATGTCTTTGTTGTTGTAATTATCGCCATTAGAGGTTAGAGCAAACGAGATTCTATTATCAGGAAAATAGGCCAACAAAGAACTAAAACCGTCTATTCCTCCGGTATGTCCCAAACCGTTGATTTCATGAAAAGGCAACGGAAAAATTCCCATACCGAAATTATCTTTTAAAGCCGTCATCAGTTCAAGTGACTTTTTAGATATTATTTTTCCTGAAAAAAGTGCTTCATCAAACTTAGTCAGGTCGGATGGCGTGGACACTATTCCCCCTGCTCCCATTGGGATGGATGAGTTTGTTTCACGCGCCTTTACCCATTTATTATCATACGAATAGGAATAACATTCGTTATTTTTTGCACTAATCTGATGCCCAAAATAAGTATTGCTTAACCCGATCGGCTTTAAAATTTTTTCCTGCAATAAATCAGAATATGTTTTTCCGTATATATCCTGAAGAATAAACGATAACAAAATGTAGTTTGGGTTGCTGTAAGTAAATTTACTGCCCGGTTCAAACTCGCTTTCTCCTTTGCTGATAATGTTTACTAATTCTTGCTTGCTTTTAGGCTGTATGCTCCAACTTTCATAATCTTCATCATCAGTAAAGCTGTGAATGCCACTTCTGTGATAGAGCAAATCTTCAATGGTAATTTTGTCAGCGTTTTTAATGGTCGGATAATAATTGGAAAGTTTTTCATCCAGTTTGATTTTATTTTCTTCCATTGCTTTTAGCAGCAATACTGCAGTAAAGGTTTTACTAATTGAACCTATTCTGTATTTAGAAGTCTCGTTTGCTTTTATGTTGTGCTCAATGTCTGAAAATCCAACTGCTTTTGAGTAAATAATTGCACCGTCTTTAGAAACGACTACACTTCCCATAAACTTATCATGGGCCACAAGTGTGTCAAAATACCTGTCAAGCTTTTCTTTATCATAATTTTGTGCAAATAGTATCGTACAAATGATCGTATAGACCGTTGTAAGAATCAATTTTCTCATTATTATTATATTGTGGTCAATTATCTTTTTTGATTCTTAAGGTAGAAGAAATAGCCTAAATAACTAATACCTGTACAAAACACCATAATAGCCAGCGAGTGGATATTTAAAGGCATGGTATAATAGGTAATGGTTAATCCGACTGCAATGCCGCATAGTAAAATTGCCCATTTAAAAGCATCATCTGTTTTATTGTCACTGTTCTTGCCGAGGATTGTAGCTGATAATTGCTCAGAAATACCTCTGTTTACAATTTTAATTTTCAGACGATAATCCAGAATATATTTTGTAACCGTTACAATCATAAATACCAGCAGAGATACAATAAGAACCGGCATTAAGAATTCAATATTAAGGTCTTGGCTCATAGGGTCGGCTATTTCATGAGGCATACCCTGTTGTAAGTGGACTGATAAGCTATCTGCTTTGTTCTGAGCTGTGGCTACAAATGGTGCCAAAATTCCGGCGATGCATACAATTTTTTTATTCATTTTTATGGTATTTTAATATTCTATATTATTAGACAGGAGTTTCATATTGCGGTTGCAAAATTTATTGAAAGAGCATCATTTCTTTTTTCTTATATTGTCGTGTAATATCTATTAAAAGGAATGCACAAATACATATTGCCGTAACCAGTATCAAAGCATTATCAATCATTTTCAGCGAATGGAAAACCTGTAAGACCGGTTTTAGAATGGATAAACTATAGAGGACAGTACCTAAAATAACAATACTTAATAATAAACTTAAAGCATAAGAACCAAGCGTTTTCCTTTTGTGTTCTTTTACAGCAATTCTTTGCGTTACCACCTCTACTAAATCAAACGGGAATGCTTCAGGATGGATACTATCCATGGTATTCATCAAAGCGCGATACACTTCCACTTTTGATTTGCAATCGGCACATACCGAAATATGCCTTGAGATTTCAGAATCAGTTGTTTCTTGCAAAACAAAATCCTGGACGGCTTCGTCTGTCAAATGTTTCGTGTTCATATAAATTGGTCTTTATAATTACTAACAATATTGTCTTTTAATATTTTTCTGGCTCTGTACAAATAACTCTTAATCGTTCCTTCAGGCAAACCGGTAATTTCAGCAATCTCTTTATTAGGTAATTCTTCGATGTGATAGAGTGATATTAAGGTTTTGTACAATGGAGGGAGTTTGTTGATTTCGTTATTCAATATTTGAACTGTTTCATCTTTTTCCATGTTTTTTTCTGAATGTTCATAGTACACAAATTTAGTTTCACGGCTGGAATCAATATCAACCAACGTGATCTTCTTTTTGTCAAGATAATTTATGGCTGTATGGTAAGCTATCGTTCCAATCCAGGTAGATAATTTAGACTGGAACTGGAACGATGACAATTTTTGGTAGGCTTTGTAATAAATATCCTGAACAACGTCTTTCTGATCTTCTTCATTCACAATCATTTTTCGGACAATCTGAGCTACCAGTCGTTCTGTATTTTTAACGATAATTGCAAAAGCATGAATATTACCACGCAATACTTGCTCTACAAGAATTTTGTCAGAAACTGAATTGATTTCATTACTCATAATTGCTATTAGACCGTAAAATCTAAAATCGGTTGCAAGAAAATAAATTCAATTGTATTTTTTATCGCTATCCGATAGAGCATGTATAAATCGGTTACAATTTTCGACCTTTGGTCCATCTTAAAATTGGTAACAGGAAATTTTCCATCTTCTCTCCTATGATAATAAGAAGAATTAGAAGGTGGTTTGTGTCGAGGATACATTGCATATAGAAATACACACATTGATAATATAGACTGCCAACCGAAAATATTCTGAAGCATTACAACACTGCAAACACAGTATAAATGACACAGCAAGAACGGTATTACTGCCGGCAAGTTTTGATGCTTTAGGACTTACATTATCCATTTTTTCTGTCGGATTCATTATCATCTTTTTTGTAACCTATTAAATAATTTATTGGCATTTTTCCAGAAGTTTTACTTATTTCCCACTCGTAATCATCTGAGTTATTCAAAGATGCAACCATCTCATTTAATTCTTTTTGGGAGTAGGTTCGTAAAATTGAAGCAATACCATCCCATAAAATATATAGAGGAATGAGCGGAATGAGATAAATAAATGGTAAAACATTCCAACGAACAGGACGAATAAACAAAGTAAATATCAAAACATTAATTGGGACAAAAAGCATAGAAAACCAGCTTCCAAAATTCCTGCCCACAGGTTCAAAAATAGCAATGGTAGATTTTGTATCAACGGCATTTTGTAAAATCTGTTTTGCTTTGTCGGAGCGGAAATGATGGAAAGCACCAAAAATTGTTTGAAACTTACCTTGTAGATGTTCAGGTGTTTTTGATGCATCTACGGCTGTTTTTTCATAAGAAAATGTATTAGGACATTCTGATTGTAATTTTTCAAAAGCTTTAATGTTTGGATAGTAATCTGTAAGTGTGATGTGTAAATTGGGATTGGCTTCCTTTAAATCTTTTGCTAAGCCAATCAAGCCACTTCCACCACCTGATGCTAAATCCACCCAATGCTGTTGCCCGCTTTTGTCTAAACACTTTTGCATAAGGGGCAAAATGGGTTTGTAAATGTTGAATTTCGTAGCAATAAACTTTAAATAGTCTGTGCCATAATCTCTCCAACTTGAAGGGAACCATTGCAAGTCTTCCCATTCAAGAGCATGAAATCGTTTCATACCTCAAAAGATTTATAATTTAAAATGCAAAAGTAGTTTTAACCTGAATCCTTTTATTGTAAAAAAGCGACAAGATCAAATTGAAGTAATTTCAGGATTGGTAAGTTGATCTGAAAGTAACATTCTTTTTTTTACAATTTCAGTTGGTGTAAACCATCTTATTTTTTTAAAATCCTTAATGAAATGAGCTTGGTCAGCAAAATCAAAGTCAGCAATGATTTCAAAAACACCTATATTCTGCGACATTTTTTGTTCGATGGCGTTCATTCGTTTTATCCGTAGATATTCTTTGGGAGATAAACCCACTTCTTTTTTGAAATTTCGTTGTAATGTTCGAAGCCCGATTCTATTCTGAAGCGTTAAGTCTTTTATGGTTTTGTAGTTTGATTCAGAAGTAAGTGTGATAAACGACTTTGTCGAGGAAGAGACAGGATAAACAGCATATTGCTCAATGGAAGTCATCAGTTTTTTAAAAAATGTAATGTCCAATGTTTTTTCGGCTCTGAACAGGTCTAATAGAATTTTTGCTATCGGGTGGCTTTCAATATCCAATACTGAATTAAGTAAGTCTGAAGCATTTAAATTGAATAATTGTTTTAATCCAAATGGTTTTAGTCGAATAGAAACAAAGTGGTAATCGGATATAAAGTCTATTTTTTGAGAGGTATTATATAATCCTTTGATGGCACCATTGGCACATTCAATATTCTTTATTTGATGTGTTTGACCGATATAAAAGATAATTTCAGGGCTTCCAAAAGGCGGTACAAAATGCGTCAAAGTATCGTTTGAAGAATTTGATTTAATTTCAATTATTTCCAGTACACAGCTATAAGGATTTTTTTGTTTTGTAGATATTTACTTTCAATTTGAATGGTTGTTAATCGTCATACGGATATTATTTCATGCTTTCCTTTAGCATGCCCACCGTCGGTATGCCGGAGAAAAAACTTCGCAAAATTCACCAAAAATAACCCTTTTTTGTCCCTGCTATATGACTCTGGTAGGAAAGATGGTAAATTTTTTTTAGCGCACAAGTGTTATCGACTTACAGCATGAAGTATCATCTTGCGCAAGATGGTCGATTTGAAGCTGTTCAGTTGGCATTTTGGTTAACTGACTTTCTTGTACAACCTCATGTGATCGAGTTAGTTTTTAATACAATTTTTACTTTTATTACAAAGTAAGTAGTACAAATATTTTACTTTAATAAGCATTCAAATGGTTAGATTAAATAATCCGCTTTCTACCTGCAAAAAAGTAAATAATTCCTGCAAGTCCACTCATGAATATGAATGCAATTGTCCACATCGTTTTTTCAGAATTGTCTATGCGTGTGGAAGTCCTTACTTCATAAATTGCAGACACAATAAAAATTAAAGTCGTAATAACTCCAATGATTAATAAAGCGTGAGCACCTTCTAAATGTGTGATTTTAAAATATGCTCCAATTAAAGATAACATAAAACTGATTATAAAACTCCACTTGACGATTGTTCCTAATTTCATAATTTGTTTATTTATTGTTACAAAAACGTTTCTGAATAGTAGCCAGTTTTGTCGATTGTTAAATGGACTGCTCAAAACAACCATTCAGATCGCAAGATAAGAAGAAAAATCCAGTTTAAAAAAAATATTAAATTGTCAACTTGAATCGTCTGACAGAAAGGTCGCATACAAAGACAGTCTATGGTAAAACATCTCATCATCTTGACAAAGAATTCAAGACATTTTTATGACTTTATGCTTTAGTATATTTTTCCAAAATTGCCGACTTTACTAGGTGTAGCTCATTTTCAAATTACATTTTCCACACTTGAGGATGCTTTGACAGGCTCAGTTTAGATGTATTGATGGCTGATTTTACTCACAAGCTGAAGAAATTTTTATGCGATTTAATGTAAACCTATTTTAGGACAAGAGACTGTCTTATTCCACTTCAAAAGTTACAGTTACATCACCCGAACCTAATGCAGTTGCCAAACCTGTTACATCATCTACCGCACCTAATTTTGTGTAGCTGTAAGAAGTTGAAAAGGTCTTGTAGAATAATACCAACGTTTTTTGAACCGTATAACATTAAGTCGCCATTTTTTATAGTTTGCGGATTGGACGAATTTGTCGGCAGACTATTGGACAAATCATAATATTTTTCGTTGTTGTTCAACTCAATCATATTGATTGTCATAGGCAACATTTCCTTAAATGCCTTTGCCGAATGGTTATTCAAAAGCGTAGCCATAAAGGTTTTTGAGCCGACTGTTATTTTGATTTTTCCATTAGTCATAGGTGTATTATTTTCTGTGTTGGGTTTGTCATCTTCTTTATTGCAAGATGATGCACTATTCACAAATATTGACATCAAAGCCAACATCATCAAAAATGAATGTTTCATAATCTTGCTATTATTTTAAATGCGCTTTAAAAAATGATTCCAATTTGTCGAATGGAATTTTGTCCAATTTGTCGTACAAATCCACGTGAACAGCATTTGGGATAATCATTAACTCTTTTGGTTCGGAAGCGTTGTTATATGCCGTTTCGCTAAAATAACGTGAGTGTGCATTTTCCCCTGCGATTAAAAGCATTGGTCTTGGCGAAATCTCTTTGAGATAGCTCAAAATCGGCATATTCATAAATGATATTGGAGTGGTAATTGTCCACGCATTTCCCGAATTTACAGAACGCTCGTGATAGCCTCTTGGTGTCATATAATAGTCGTGGTATTCCACTAAAAACTGTGCTTCGCCACCGCTTAATTTGTTATATGCAGGTTGATATGCAGGTGTACCATTTTCTGCGTCTTTCCAACGTTGTTCGCCTAACTGCTCCAATGTCTTGGTACGATCTTCCAATGTTACCACATCATTATAGCCTTTTGACATTACTCTTGTCATATCGTACATACTAGTAGTGGCAACGGCTTTTATGCGTTTGTCAATGGCGGTAGCGTTCAGTGCAAAACCACCCCAACCACAAATCCCGATGATACCGATTTTGTTTCGGTCGATGTTTTTCTGAATACCGAGAAAATCAACAGCGGCACTGAAATCTTCTGTACTAATATCAGGCGAAGCCACATTACGAGGTTCGCCACTACTTTCGCCTGTGTAAGATGGATCAAAAGCCAATGCGATAAAACCACGTACTGCCATTTGATTGGCATACAACCCCGATGATTGTTCTTTTACTGCTCCGAAAGGTCCACTAATTGCCAATGCCGGTAGAGGTTTGGTTCCTACATTTTTTGGGATGTACAAATCGCCTGAAAGTGTAATTCCGTACCGGTTTTTAAAGGTCACTTTTTGACGAGTTACCTTATCACTCAATTCAAATGTATAGTGTTCTGTTGGTGCTGTATTATTCATTTTTTCTGAATTTTCGTTATTTATGTTTTGTGCGAAGGATTGCCCTACAACCATTAGGATAGCAACTAATAAAATTAATATTCTTTTCATTTTCTTTCTGTTTTAAATTGTTTTAATAATTTTTGCAGGAATACCGCCTACAACTGTATTATCGGGGACATCTTTGGAAACCACCGCCCCCGAAGCTACCACGGCATTTTCGCCAATCGTTACACCTTGCAGAATGGTTGCTCCTGCACCAATCCAAGCGTTCTTTTTGATGTGGATAGGTTTCGGAATGAGTGCGTGTCTGTTTTCGGGTTCTATCGGGTGTCCCTCGGTCAGTAAACTAACTTTTGGTGCAATCAATACATTATCTTCAATGGTAATTCCGCCAAAGTCCAAAAACACACAATCAAAATTGATAAATACGTTTTTGCCTATTTTAGTATGCTTTCCGTAGTTGATGTACAAAGGCGTGAAAACGGCAACGCTTTCATCAATTTCCGTAGCTGTGATTTGACTCAATAAATTTCTGATTTCGCTCGGCTCTGTTGCGTTGTTCATTTGTACAAGCAATTTTTTTTGTTTGGTACGATGCCTCAAGCATTTTATACGCTTCGGGGTCGGTTGGCAAAATAGTTTCGCCTTTTCTTAATCGTTCAAAAATATCTGTTGTTTGCATTGTCCTATTCTTTACAATGCAAAGTTAGTGATATTTAAAAGGTGTTTTGTTACATTTATCACGCAAATAATGTCAAATATTACTTATCTTTGCGAAAAGTAGATTTCTCTGAATGAATATGTCTGAAAATCAAAAAGTTATCCTGTACAAAACAGCTTCAATAGCACAATTTCCCGATGATTTTCAAACTCGGTATCACACACATATTTATTGCCAAAGCGGAAGCGTGAAGTTTGTTTTTAATGGTTTGAAATATCATTGCAAAAAAGGGGAATTTATTTTTTGGCTGGCAGGTTTGGAAGTTTCGGATTTGTCTTTTTCAGCAAATTTTAAAGCTACGCTCTTGTTAGTGGACAGCGATTTATTGACCAAGAATTTGCCGAGTGCAACGGTAAGTATAGACAGTTACATCCACTCCAAAGAAAACCCGATTTTACATCCCGATAAAAAGGACAAGGATAAAATTCTGAAAAATTTTCAGTTGCTATTTGACAAATCGCAGGAAACCAACCACCGTTTTTATGAGGAAGCATTAAAACTTCAGATGCAACTGTTTCTTTTGGAAATGTGGCACATTTTTGAAGATGAGCTCGACAGACGTAAACGTAGTTTACAAAGTGGTACGCTGTACGAACGATTTTTACAATTAGTGCAGGAACATTGTATGAAAGAAAGGGAAGTGCGATTTTACAGCGACAAGCTGAACATTACACCCAAATATCTCAACTATATCTGCAAGGTCAATACCCGAATTACCGCTTCGGAATGGATACAGCGATACGCAAAAGAACGAATAATTATTTTGCTTCAAAACAAAAACCTAAACATTTCGGAGATTGCCGATGAAATGGATTTTTCGAGCCGTTCGTTCTTTACTCGTTATGTCAAAAAACTGCTTGGTGTAACTCCGAAAGAGTTTAGGGAACGAATGTGATAATTTATTACTCAACTTTTGAGAGCGGTGGCAAGAAATTTTCTTGTGCGTTGGTTTATATTTCTATGTCTGGTTAGGTGTCGATGCTTCGGTGCGGATTGGTTGTTCTGCCATTGTGGCTAACGTTAATTATAGTCATTCATAATCAATTAGTTATTATTTTTAAATCCTCATCAGCAAGTGCAAATTTAGTGATTTGTTTTATTATATGCTTCACTAAACCAAGTTTTCTTTTCTAGTCAAGAAATAAGCATCCTGTTGGCGGATTTTAAGGCATTATTTTACTTCCTTATTTCGGAGTATAACGGCAAGTATTCGTGCAGTAGCACTTACAGCTACGGTTATACCTTTTCGGTGATAAACTCTGTTGAAGAAATTATATAAGAGTGTGTCTTTCAAATTTCCGATGGCATTTGCAGTATTTCGTCAGTCATATATTTTTATATATCACTATTTTTCCACACCTCTACACCTCTAAAGATCAGCAAATTCGCCACCTAACCACCCAACCACCTAACCACCTAACCACCTAACCACCTAACCACTCCTAATCCCTATATATCAGATATTTCATCCGTGTCTTTTTAAATTCGGCCAATTGCGGCTGCCAGCTTGCTCTGATTTCTTCTTCCGTTTTACCGGCTTCAATTTGCATACGTAGTTGATCACTGCCGGCTAATTTGTCAATAAAATGATTACTCAGCCAAAAAGTTTCTCCTGCATCTTTCATTTCATGATACATACTGATAAGGTAGCTTAGATCTAGCCTTTGCTTCTTCATGATATTTACTATCGTCTGCGTGCTTAGGTCGATGCCATGACACTTTAGACCTTTGAGCGGTGGGTCTTTGGCGCCTTCATTCGGTGTAGGAATGAAAGAAAAGTCAGACTGTAGAGCAGGATGTCCTATGTATTGAAAAGGGAAGTCGGTACCACGCCCTAAACTCATTGTTGTACCTTCAAAAAAACATGTCGAAGGATAGAGTAAGATAGACCTCATGTCTGGCAGGTTAGGACTGGGTTTAAAAGGTAGTTTGTACAGTGTGCGATGTGTGTAATTTTTACATGGAATGATAGTCAGACTTGATTGAATGCCATTATTTAACCAGCCTTCGCCATTGATCATCTGCGCATACTCTCCGATAGTCATACCATAGACGACAGGCACAGGATGCATCCCTACAAAAGATTTAAATTTAGGGTTCAGTACTTCACCATCTACAAAATAGCCATTGGGATTAGGTCGATCTAGAACGATGATCGGAATGCTTTGTTCAGCACAGGCTTCCATTACATAGTGCAGAGTGGAGATATAGGTATAAAACCGTACACCTACGTCCTGAATATCGAATATGATGATATCTATGCCGGCTAAATCTTCTTTAGTTGGTTTTTTCTTTTTACCATATAGTGATATGATGGGCAGTCCGGTTGCGCCATCTTTAGAGTCATTGATGATTTCTCCGGCGCTTGCCTTGCCACGGAATCCATGTTCTGGTGCAAATATCACCGAAATATCGATGCCATAAGTCAGCAATGTGTCCACAAGGTGTTGATCATTAATCATGCTGGTCTGATTGACGACAAGTGCCACTTTTTTATCTGCTATTAGTGGCAGATACTGAGCGATTTGATCAGCTCCAGTGATGACCTGGCTTGTGTTTATTGCTACCTGAGTGTTGATAGCTGGATCAGTAGGAATGGGCTGACAAGTCAGCAGAATTATAATAGGTAGGTAAACCAAAAGATTCATTACAAAAATTTATAATATGAAAACGACTATTCTCATTAAAATGTTATAAATCTTATCAATGGATGGTTGAAAACCTATCGCATTTTGATCTTAACTTATCAAAATGCTATGCCATTCCAGCGGTAGGGAAGTTCATCGGCGGCATCATACCAGCTTCCGGATCTTCTATATTACCAAACTGAGCTTCATATCTCTTGATGTTGTCTTGCAGTGCTTTCATCAGTCGTTTAGCATGTTGCGGAGTCAGGATAATGCGCGACTTGACCTTAGCTTTGGGTACATTAGGAACTAATCTTACGAAATCGACAATAAACTCAGAGTGAGAATGAGAAATGATGGCTAGATTGCTATAGATACCTTCTGCCACTTCTTCTGATAGTTCTATATTGATTTGATTCTGATTATTTTCTGCCATTTTATTAAGTTTGACTGGTTTAAATATCTGCAAAAATACGGCTTTTTATCGAGATGGCAGTCAGATATGTATTTTTTTATATGGTAATGGCTTTCCAGACCGTTGATTTTGTTATCTTTGCACTTATTTTTTTACAAAATCATTTAAAGAATAGTTCAATGGCTTTTAACAAGATCAAAGTTGCTAATCCCGTAGTGGAATTGGATGGTGACGAAATGACACGTATCATCTGGAAGTTTATTAAAGACAAACTCATTACTCCGTATCTGGATATTGATATTAAGTATTTTGACCTTGGTATGGAACACCGTGATGCTACCGACGATCAGGTCACTATCGATGCGGCTAATGCCATCAAACAGTATGGTGTAGGTATCAAATGTGCTACTATCACACCTGATGAAGCAAGGGTAAAGGAATTTAATCTCAAGCAGATGTGGAAGTCTCCTAATGGCACGATTCGTAATATTTTAGACGGTACCGTTTTTCGTGAGCCAATCGTGATGAGCAATGTGCCTAGATTAGTTCCTAACTGGACATCACCTATCATCATAGGCCGTCATGCTTTCGGTGATCAATATCGTGCTACTGACACTGTGGTGAAAGGTAAAGGCCAGCTAACAATGACATTTACAGCAGAAGACGGTTCTGAAACCAGTTGGACAGTTTATGATTTCAAAGGAGATGGTGTGGCTATGTGTATGTACAATACAGATGATTCTATCATCGGCTTTGCACATTCTTGTTTTAATATGGCTATATCTAAAAAATGGCCTCTTTATCTATCCACTAAAAATACTATTCTCAAGAAGTATGATGGTAGATTTAAGGATATCTTCCAGGAGATTTACGAAAGAGATTATAAATCTACGATGGACGAGCTAGGCATTACCTATGAGCATAGGCTAATAGATGATATGGTAGCAAGTGCGCTGAAGTGGAATGGTAGTTTTGTATGGGCATGTAAGAACTATGATGGTGACGTGCAGTCTGATACTGTGGCCCAGGGTTTTGGTTCTTTAGGTTTGATGACTTCTGTACTGGTTACTCCAGACGGAAAAACCATGGAAGCGGAAGCAGCTCATGGTACAGTCACTCGCCATTACAGAATGCACCAGCAAGGTAAGCCCACTTCGACCAATCCTATAGCATCTATCTATGCATGGACTAGAGGTCTGGCTTTCAGAGGTAAGCTCGATGGCAATCAGGCATTGATAGATTTTGCTAACGCGCTAGAGCAGGTTTGTGTGGAAACAGTAGAGAGTGGTAGGATGACTAAAGATCTGGCAGTGATTATTCATGGTAATGATGTGAAACACGGCGACCATTATTTGAATACTGAAGAATTTCTTGATGCATTAGATCAGGGATTGAAAGCAAAATTAGGTATAAATTAATATTGCCAATTGGGTCAGTTGATAAGCGTAATTCACAAATGATGAATATTAAGATACCTTATAGCTGGCCCAATTTTAAGTTTGATATTTCATGGACTTTATTTCTTGACAGAGATGGAGTCATCAATGAGCGTATTGTAGGCGATTATGTCAAATGCTGGCAAGATTTCCACTTTTTGCCGGGAGTACTTGACGCTCTAGCTATTTTCAATCGTTATTTTCATCGCATATTGATTGTAACAAATCAAGCCGGCATAGAAAAGGGGCTTTACTCTCATGAAGACCTAGGAGCGATTCACGAACAAATGTTGGAATACATCCAGTATCACGGTGGTAGAATTGATGAGATTTATTACTGTCCATTCAAACCGGATTTGGACCCTTTTTGCCGCAAACCTAATCCAGGCATGGCTTTGGAAGCTCAAAAAGATTATCCTGATATTGTTTTCTCTGAATGTATTATGGTAGGAGATTCAGTAAGTGATATCGTTTTTGGTAATCAATTAGGGATGAAAACGATTTTATTGGGCAATAAAGAAGGCAATAATTTTTCAAGTGAATTTGCTATTCCGGATTGCAGAATGCATTCATTATCGGATTTTGCAACATTTGTTGAAGGAATGTACAGGGATTAATGACAGGATAATGAATGAAACTCAATAGCAACTATTGATAAATTGTCAGAATTATGTATAAGATTAAAGAGATATATTACACTTTGCAGGGAGAAGGTTTCCATACAGGAAGACCAGCGGTTTTCTGCCGCTTTGCAGGATGTAATCTCTGGACGGGTAGGGAAGAGGATAGAGCTACAGCAGTTTGTAAGTTTTGTGATACTGACTTCTGGGGTATGGATGGTGTCAATGGTGGTAAATATACAGCACAGGCACTTACTGATAAGATAATTAGTCTATGGCCTGATCATAATATTCCAGTTTTTGTCGTCTGTACCGGTGGTGAACCCGGTCTGCAAGTAGATGAAGCGCTGATAGATGTTTTTCATAGTGCAGCAATAGAAGTCGCTATTGAGTCTAACGGTACTGTACCGCTACCATCTAACTTAGACTGGATATGTATCTCTCCTAAAGCAGACGCCACACTAGCCATAACAAAGGGCAATGAACTCAAACTCGTTTACCCACAAGTTGAAAATACCCCATCTCAATTTGAGCATCTCGACTTTGACCACTTTTATCTACAGCCACTTGATGATGTCCACCAGACCGATCATATTAAAGCGACGGTGGATTATTGCCTCTATCATCCTAAATGGAAACTCAGCCTGCAAACCCATAAGGTGATTGGGATAGATTGATCGATACTTATGGTTTGTTGTAACCAGACCCGGTAAGCTAAGGTTGGATTTGGATTTAACGGTCGATTTGATTTTTTATTTATTATGATTGAAATAATGGATCACTTATTGATATTCAGTCTGCGTTTATCTTGCTTTTCAGGCCTTTATACAAACATCATATAAAGCATCTGGACACCAGACATGTATGATAAGATTAAACCCAAATTACGAATTAGAAATTGACTCCATGATTTTTTAACGGCTGATTCGCTAAGGCCGGATATTGAAAAGTGATGACAAATCAAAGCTAAATGTTATAGAACAAAACCGTTCAAAAACCAGCGATAGTGAACGAAGAATCGGAATTGCGTCTATCGCTCTAGTTATATTGTCGATTACAACTAAGCTATGCGATAGAAGAAGCATATGACTGAGCGATCCTTTAGGTTGAGTACGACAGTGCTCAAAGCGAAGGAACCCGAAAGGGGTGGGTGAGCCCGAGAGAGAACGGTGCTTTAGCAATCGCCTTTTTTT
>LNBW01000074.1 GCA_001567255.1 Bacteroidetes bacterium OLB9
CTATCATCATATCAAAGATAATTGCTTTCTTATCAGCAGTTTCAATCTGCTTTTCTAAAAAATTCTTTTGCTTTTCTAGCAACTTGACTTTCTGTTCAAGTTCTAAAATGCGTTGCTCTGGACTTTTAGGCATATTACTAGGTGTTTGATTTAACCAGTCAAATTTACCATATTTTCTCAACCAATTGGTTATTGTTGCTCTACCTTGAATTCCATACTTATTAGTTGCTCCTCTACAGCTGAGTTCTCCTCGTTCAATTTCTGATACGACTTGAAGTTTAAATGCTAATGTGTAATCTTTTTGAGTGCGTTTAACATACTCGTTTTCTTTATTTTGCATATTGATACTTTTTTAGTGTATCGCTATTTTAGGACGGGACACTTAGAAAAAACAAAAAAAAGACCGACTATGAAAGCGGTCTTTTTTTCTTTGATGAAGATATTTATTGATATTATAATAAAATCATATATTTACAATTTAATGTGATACTTTTATGCGTATCTTCGTCAATAATTAGACAAATTTGTATTTTTTAATATCAAAATTTAAACACAATGCTTAAAGAATTTAAGGAATTTGCTATGAAAGGCAATTTGCTGGATATAGCGATAGGTATGGCAATGGCTGCCGCCTTTGGTAAAGTTACGGATGGGTTTGTTAATGGAATATTTATGCCTATTGTTGGCAGGATTTTCCAAATAGGTGATTTGAGTAGCTGGAAAATAGTATTGGCACCTGCAACGGTAGGATCAAACGGAGAGGCTATTGCTGAAGTTGCAATCACCTATGGCGCATTAATCAGTGCTATTATAAACTTTCTCGTGATTGCATGGGTGATGTTTATGATTGTAAAGGCAGTCAATAAACTCAAAAAACCTGAAGAAGCACCTGCGCCTGCAGGACCATCACAAGAAGAGTTGCTTACAGAAATCAGAGATCTTCTAAAGAAATAGTATGATTGGGCACATTCAATAACTTATTTATAAAGGGGCTTTTGTGCCCCTTTTTTGATATTATTTTCAATCCTTATCCATCAAATGAAAAAGTATTAGGATTTATAAATGATTGAGATCCTATTCGTTTTACATGGCTTAAATTAAAAGGTATGATTTTTGTGAAATAATTATAGGGTGTGCAGTAGGATTTAAGTTTTAATTTATAACTTTACAGACAATTTGAAGTTAGAAACTGTTTGAGAACTATTGTCTTCATATTATTTTCTAGTTTTATGATGATTGCCGGAGTGCAGCCATTATGGGCTCAATCGTGCATAGTAGAGAATAAGAATTACTACCAGTACCAAGATATAAGGCAGATTCTGGACAAGAATAAATGCAATTCCTGTCATAATACTGACAACAATAAACTCTGGCAATATCATGACTATGAAACCATGATAGGATGGCTGTCTTGTAAAAGTAAAGTAATCGTACCAGGCAGGCCAGACCAAAGTGTGCTTGTTGAAAAGATCAATGGTGGCCCTGTCAAATGTGGTGCACCCATGCCTTTGGAGGGCGAAAAAGTAAGCAGAGCAGATTTGATAGCGATAGAAACATGGATCTCAGAGGGTGCTCCAGAGTTTTGTATTGCGGAGTATGATGAAATTAGAGCTATGCTTTTATCTAATAATTGTGCAAGTTGCCATCAACAACCAAGTAACTGGAGTTTTGGAAGCTATTCCGATATATTTAAGAGCGCGTCCAATAGTCTTTGCGATGGTGATATTATAGTCAGAAATAATGCTCAAGCCAGTCTCTTGTATCAGAAAATCAAAGGCACAGCCTCTTGCGGCGGTGCAATGCCACCTTCCGGACCTCCGCTATCCTATGAGCAGGTGGCTAAAATTCGCGACTGGATCAATGCTGGTGCTCCCGAGTCAACTAAAATTTTACCTGTTACCTTGACTGACTTTTTTGTCAGTGTGTACGATAAGGATAAAATTAATGTTATTTGGAAGACTTCAGCAGAAATTCAGACCAGTCATTTTGAGGTGGAGACAAGTCGAGATGGTATTCATTTTTTCTCAATCGGTAGAATAGATGCGGAAGGAGGAAATACTTTTGGTCAACAATATCGATTTACCTACGATGCTCCTCAAATAGGTTACCATTATTTTAGATTGAGAATTTATGATTATGATGGCTCTTTTGTGTATTCATCTATTCGAGTAGCAAGAGTTGAAAACAGCGAAGAGTATTTTCAAATTTTTCCGGTACCTGCTATACGAGGAGATCGATGTACTGTGGTGTGGTATGCCTCTGATGACAGAGAGAAAGTAAAGATGTCTTTAGTGAGTATCACAGGTGACCTTTACAGAGAATATGTGATTCATACCGGATTTAACGAACTAGACCTGATGGATATCTTGCCTGGTACTTATTATATTACAGTGGAAGATTACTACACGCATGTGAAAATACAGAAATTCATCGTCCTTGACCCGTAAGTAGTTATGACTTTTGCCTTTCAGAGCCTGTGGTACGCTTTTCGACCATCCCACGAACGATTAAATACTGTGCAATCATATACGTCAACATCACAATTGTACTGCTGAATGGCAAGTCGATAATGTTAAATTCAGAAAGGCCTAATACGGCATCAGATATTAGAAATAATACAACGCCTACGGTGACTTCTCTGTACCATGGTATGTTTTTCCTGCGATTAAAAGCGGTTCCTACCATGGTTGTGATGGCAAGAATATAAATAGCAACATACCAAAACATAGAACCTAAACCATTCCATAGTATAGCTAGAAAAACAATGCCAATGAGATAAATAACTCCATATCTTGTTATGAGTTGCTTTTTGTCTGAAACGAGATCCTTTTTGAATTCAAGGATATAAAAAAATTTGCATCAACAAAAAACAAAGCAAGCCCAGAATAAAAAATTCCTTAGAAGTAAAGAGCAAGAAAATATCTCCCATTAAGGCGAAAATCATACCCATGATAAAACCATTGGATTGTCTAGATTCATGACCAATGTAAAATCCAATTAAACTTGCCATAATGAGTGGCTTAGCTACCATTCTATACTCCTGAATGACAAATAGTACAAGTATATTCAACAGTATTAGAATAATAAAATAGATATTAAATGATTTAAAAACGTTCAAAATACTGCATCATTATACTCCGGTTTTGCTTTGGCAAATGTAAGACTGAATCGCTAAAAGGAATAAAAAATGAGGTACTATATTTTTTCTTTTATCAGAGAAGTAATAGCCTTATCAATGGTTTTGTATTGAAATTCAAATCCGTGGGATGATATTTTATCAATAGATATTCTATTGGAATTGAGCAGGACTGATGCCATTTCGCCCAATGCAAGTCTTAGTAGCATAGCAGGCACTTTTACGATAAACCCTTTAAACTTGATTGCTTTTGAGATGGCTCGGATGAATGCTTTATTGGTTATTTGCTGCGGAGCTGCCGCATTATAGATGCCCTCAAAATCTGGATTTTCGATTGCAAAAACAAACATCTTTGTGAGGTCGTCGATGTGGATCCATGGATTATACTGATTTCCATTGCCAAAGTAATTAAATACACCCATAGATTTGCTCATCAGTATCTTAGGTAGCGCTCCTCCATCAAGACTCACCACCATACTAATACGGAATGCTACAAATTTTTTGCATAAAACACTTGCTGCATAAGCTGCCTCTTCCCATTGGACACAACAATTTGCCATAAAGTCATGACCACACATGCTTTCTTCAGTGAGCAGTTCGTCTCCTCTGTCACCATAGTAACCGACAGCTGAAGCAGAAATGTACGCTTTAGGACGATGACCTGACTTCTTGAGATAAGCATCGATGGTATGTGCGCTTTGAGTGCGGCTACTGATGATTGCTTCCTTTTGAGCATTTGTCCATCGTTTGCTAGCAATACTGATGCCGGCCAGATTGATGATATAATCTGGTTTTTCTTCACTATTTATTGTCAAATGTTCCGGATCCCAAACGATATATGCTTGATGATTTGAGTTATTATGAGGCGTTCTGGATAAAATGCGAATCAGGTATCGGTCTTTATCAATCGCAGCGGATAAATGCCTACCTAATAAGCCTGTTCCACCAGCTATCCAGATGATTTCTTTTTGCTGACTATTCACATTACGTAATTTTATGAAGAATTATTGGCCAATAAATGCCTCTCACACCTTCCTACAAAAATAAAAATAAATTTTAAATCTTAGTCTGAAATATGAAATAAACCTATTTTCGATGCTGTGAATAATTTTTGCTAATTTTGTAGTCTGATAACCCAATCTTTTATGCGCACACTCCATTACTTACTTCTCAGTCTTTTCATAATAGGAGTATCTTCATGTAAAACAGATGCTCCTTCTTCAGCCAATACAATTAATATCAGGCTAAAAAAAGATCCGGATCGATTAAATCCATTATTATTTCCCAATCCTATAGCTCGTGAAGTGTACCAGTACATTCATTTGCCACTGGCTGACTATGATCCTGCTTCACTTCAATTGATACCTATCCTGATTAGGCAAATACCACGTGAAATACAGATTGATACCGGTCAATATAAAGGTGGCGTAGCCTTTGATATCGAGCTCTTACCAGAAACTAAATGGGAAAATGGTAGTCCGATCACCGCTGAGGATTATTTATTCACAATGAAAGCCATCAACCTTCCGCTGACCGATGCTGGCAAATATAGAGAGGTCACACGCCATATTTCTGATATCGTCATCGATCCTACTAATAATCGGAAGTTCAGAGTGATTTTTGCACAAGATTATATGCTCGCATTAGAAACTTGTATCACTGTAGAAATATATCCACGATATGTATATGACAGTCTGAATGTGTTGAGTAGCTACAATTTTAAAACATTCAATGAAACACAGTATGGGCAATTAAAAACGGATAGCGTATTAGTGCATTTTGCACAGACCTTCAATTCAGCCCAATTTTCAAGGGAAAAGATTTCCGGTGCAGGACCATATAGTTTTGTGTCATGGACAGCAGATCAGAGCATTGTACTCGAAAAGAAAAAGGATTATTGGGGTCATACATCAGCCAATCCATATTTACAACAAGGGCCTGATAAGATGATTTTTCATATTATTCCGGATGAGGTTTCTGCCATTGCGCTGCTCAAATCTGGACAACTAGATGTAATAAATGAAGTGTCAGCTGATGCATATGAAACACTTGAGCATGACCCGATAACGAAAGATCAGTTTAATTTCTTTCATCCGGAGCTCATTAAGCAATATTACATCTTGCTCAATAATGGTGACCCGATTCTGAAAGATGTTCATGTTAGAAAGGCGCTGGCACATATTATGGATGTAGATAATATTATAATGACGCTTGAACATGGTAAAGGCATCCGAACTAATGGGCCGATTCATCCATTGAAAAGAACTTATAACGCTGATTTGCCGCCTGTCACCTATGATATTTCAGAAGCAAAACGACTACTAGACGAAGCAGAATGGCAAGATACAGATAATGATGGCATTAGAGATAAAGTGATGAATGGGAAAAGACAACCATTAGAATTTGAGGTGTTGATATCTGGCCAGGAATTGGGGCGTAAGTTGTCCATATTGATGCAAGAAAGCGCTGCTAAAGCAGGAATCAAGATTAAAATTACGGAGAAGGATTTTAAACTCATTCGGGCAGAGCACATCAAGACACGCAAATTTCAAATGATACCTTCTGTGCTCTCTCAAGATCTACAAACATGGGACGATATGACTAAATGGCATTCTAGCAGTGATGGCCCTAATGGCAGCAATGAAATGTCATATCACAATGCAGCAACTGATGCCTTAATTGATCAGATTCCTACAGTTAAAGACGATAGTGCCAGGGTTGCCTTGTACAAACAGATTCAACAATATATTTACGATGACCAGGCTGCCATCTTTTTGTATGCACCGGAAGAACGTATTATTATTTCTAAAAAATGGGAAGGCAAGGCAACTGCCAAACGTCCGGGCTATCTGGCTAATACCTTTAAATATGTAGGTGTGTCGGTCACAAATTAGATGGTATGCAGAGATATTTGCTTAGAAGACTCATTATGCTCGTGCCAACTCTTTTTTTTGTTCTGGTTGCGGCATTTTTTCTGAGCAAAGCAGTACCTGGTGATCAAGCTGAATCTATGATGCAGTTGCAAGGTATTCGTCCTGAGAGTTCCAATGCTGACAGTGAATATACTCGGATTTACACTGAATTAGGATTGCATTTGCCTACATTTTATTTTTCAGTATTGCCCGATTTTTACCCCGATAATGTTCATGCTATCACTGATCGGATACAAAGAGAATGGACGACAGATATGCTGCATCAAAAAGTACCTTCTGAATACGTGGAAGCATTTTTGGAGAGCAAGAACCATTTTCTACAGTTAGCAATGATGGATACTACTCAAGTTTGGCAAAAGGTAGTAAAAATAGCTAAGTTTGAAAATGATATTGAAATTTTGAATAGCTCATTACCAATGGAAAATGAGGTAGATGGCGATTCATTATCGGTGGCCTACCAGCAATTTGCTTTGGCAGTTCAAGATATGAAAGCGCAAAAGAGACGATGGTATTTTCCGGCTTTTAGATGGCATGGTACTAAAAATCAGTTTCATCAATGGATTAAGAAAATAGCTTTAGGTGATTTTGGTATCTCAATAAAAGATGGACGGCCAGTTTGGACAAAAATGGCAACTGCACTTAGATGGACCATTCTTTTGGCTGTGTTGAACCTCTTCTTTTCTATGCTGATAGCTGTTCCGGTAGGATTGTGGGCAGGTCATCATATAGGAAGTCGATTTGACAAAATTAATAAAGTGGTATGGATGATAATTTATGCTATACCTGTATTTTGGTTGGCTTCATTGCTGATCATTTATTTTACTTCTGATCGGTATGGTGCTTGGATGAATATATTTCCATCACCGGGTCTCTGGTACATACCCGAAGGACAAAGTATGTGGACAACCTTTTCGATGTATGGTAGTCAACTGATTTTACCTATCATCTGCATGGTAGCTAATGATATTGCTCTATTAAGCACTATGGTCAGAAATAATGTCGCTGCTGAAAAGTCTAAACTCTATGTTCTTATGGCCTATGCTAAAGGCCTAAGTCAGCAGCAAGTACTTACTAAGCATATTTTGCCTAATGTGTTGCTTCCTTTGATTACGATTGCAGGAAGTCGGCTGGCAGCAGGACTTGCAGGAGCTCTAATCATTGAAGTAATTTTCAATATTCCGGGCATGGGAAGGCTAATGTATGATAGCATTTTTGCGGCAGACTGGAATGTAGTGTTTGGTATATTGGTGGTACTCAGCTTGCTGACGATTCTGATTTTATTGATTACAGATGTGTTGTATGCTATTGCAGATCCACGGATTAAATTTCAAAAGTCATGAAAAAAAGCTTTAGTTTAAAAATCGGGCATTTCATGGGCTGCAAGCATCATCTTTTTGTACATCGTTGTGGCAATGATGGCTCCCTTTTTGGCTAATGACAAGCCTATCATTTGCCTAAGTAATGACCATTGCTTAAAAGCCATTATTCCATACAGCCCATCATCAACCGACCTGAAAGATGGCGCAGCGCTGAGCCCTTTTGAAGAGCAAAATATTGACAGTTGGAGATACCGGCACTTGCTAGGCACTGACAAAATAGGCCGAGATGTACTGGCTGGCATGATCCACGGGACGCGTATTTCCTTGCTCATTGGGTTTCTGTCTGTATTTTTTACATTTTTGCTAGGTACATCTTCCGGGATGCTCGCTGCTTATTACAAAGATGAAGGTATAAAGGTGCATGGCTATCAGATTATTTTGCTTGCAGTTACCACGTTTTTAGGTTTGTTTTATTTAGTATATGATGCGATTTTTTATGGCTTCAATCTATGGATGTTTTTGTGGATGGTAATTATGCTTTTTTCAATAAATATGTTCTGGGTATTGGCTCCTCCTTTCCGAAAAAAGCCAGGCAAATACACCTTGCCGATAGATGCTATTTTGATGCGCATAATTGAACTAAGAAAATCCTTTCCGGGTATTTTCCTCTTACTTGCTATGGTGAGTATATTTGTAGTACCGTCAGTGTGGAACATCATTTTTATCATCACGCTCTTGGGCTGGACAGAATTTGCTCGGCATGCACGTGCAGAAACCTTTTCAGTGATGGAAACGAACTATATCAAGTCAGCACAAATACTGGGTATTTCTGATTTTAGGATTTTGACCCGTCATATTTTGCCAGTGATCATGCCGACTTTGGCAGTGCTGGTGTGTTTTGGAATATCAGGAGCTATATTGTTAGAATCAACTCTTTCTTTCCTGGGTATAGGTTTGCCTGTGGAGATGGTTACTTGGGGCAAAATGATGGCCGAGGGAAGGCAAATGCAACACTGGTGGCTGGTTGTTTTTCCGGGACTGGCTATTTTTACGATTATTTTAAGTCTCAATACAGTTGCTGATTATTTTCAAAATAGAACTCAGAACGGATGAAACTACAAAGCCCGCATTATACGGGCTCTGTAAAAATGATATACCTATAAGCCGGATTCTGTCACACACTTTTCAGTTTGTGCTCTGTCATTTATCTAAGCTGCCTACCCCTTCGCAGTGACATTACTGTCAGAAAACCGAGTAAGTTTTTCCTAAATTAGGCTGCGAATATACATGGCATTTCAACCCACAAGGTTTGTCCTGATGAGGTATTACTACGCCACCACGAGAGCTCTTACCTCTCATTTTCACCCTTACCTTGTCAAAGACATGGCGGTTATTTTCTGCGACACTAAGCTGTACCGCACTCAAGTGCGATCCCATCTGTTAGATGGTGTGGTACTCTACGTTGTCCGGACTTTCCTCTTCCGGTTTACACCGAAAGCGACAGAGCGGTATATCATGCACAAAGGTAGTTATTAAAACAAGATATATCCCCGATTCCTCATCAGATTTATCCGGTTTTTGATTTTATTAACGGTTATGTTTGCCAAATAAAGCCAAGAAATTAGATGAGCAGTGACAAAAATAAAAATAAATTTTTTATATATTATAATTATATTTAATATTTATTTCAAAGTTTATCAATTTTGTATTACTTTAGCGCCACTAATTTTTTAATTGCTAATGATCTATAAATGGTCTATTCGACTGGCTGCCATCTTTATGTTATTTTTCGGCAGTTTGTTTTACGTTGAGCTCAGTCAAAACTGACACCGATAGCTTACTGGTTTCGGAGCAAAAGCAATTAGACCGCTACTTAAACCAGGCAGAGGAGTGGACCAATCAGTACCTCAGTACAAGTCGAGATTATCAATTGATAAAGAAACTGGATGAACTACCACTGTCTGTAGAGATTTATATGAATGACAGTGTACGCTACTGGAATAGTGCGGCGATGTTGGTTTCTGATGAGTCGGGTGATTTTACCACTTTAAAAAAGATTGGTGATGATAGGAATTATGGGACGATAGGTATCAGTCTTAGTGCCTATAATACATTGCACCCCAATGTTTATTTAAAATTGACACATGATAATGGGATTGGGCAATTGAAAATAGGTGAAAAGAGCTTTGAAGTAGCATTGACCCAAACCACGGTTAGACCTTGGCTTAGATTGCCTGCCTGGCTTTTATTATTGGCAGGTTTTCTGTCATGGTCTTTGTGGCTAATGATAGGAATAAGAAAGCGACAGAAAGAAGGAAGCTTAATATATAAGGAGATTATTTTGTTGATGTTGGGTTTTCTTGCTGTAAAAGCATTACACTACTTACCATTTTTCCAAGAGCTGATGGAAGGTACCGCATTGACTGAGACCATCAACCTTTTATGTCCACTCAATTCGAGCATAGCTCATTTTGTACTTAATCTAGCAGGAGCCGGAATCCTTTTGTATTTTATGGGCGATATCCTACGATGGGTAATAGATCGATGGCGGATTTCAGGCAAAATACTTGCGGTATTTACTTTTGCATTTACCTATCTGGTTTTTGCATATAGTGCGTCGCTGATGGAAGGATTTGTGATGAATCGGGTGGTCAATCTAGAGATAGAGTCACTCCTAAAGTTTAATGCTGTCAGTTTTGTACTGATTTCTGGTTTTGTGATTGTCATGCTTTATATCTTTCATAGTACTCAAGTACTATTTGAAGCGCTCAATCAAACGAAAACATCGCTCACAAATAAAATAGTATTTGGCAGCATGGGCTGTGCAATAGGTCTCATATTGTCGTTATGGCTGATGGGCATACATTTACCTATCATTGTATTCTCAATTTACGTTATAGCTTATTCGCTGATATTAGATGCATACACTGAAAATAATGATCGCAAAATCACTTATTTGATCTGGTGGATTATCATGTTTTCCGGATATATGGCGAGTGCACTTTTTTTATTTTGGTCTTAAAAAGGATATTGAAGAGCGAAGCAATTTATAAGAGATTATTATGTAAATTATGATCAGAATATAGCTCAAAAGATTGTAGCGTTGCAGGATACTTTGGTGGCTCGTGATGTATTTACCAGCATTGCATCACTCGAAGGTAGCGAGACCTTGAACAAGGATGATTTGTATCAATATCTTTTTAATGATTTGTCCTCAGATTATGATTCACTCAACATCAATATAGAACTCTTTGATAAAAACACCGGAGCTACTGTTTTTGGTAATCATTTTGCTGATTATCATCGACTTATACAGTCATATGCACACGCACGTATAGTGGCAAGACAAGTGTATCACAATCCATTTGAGGATAGGTATATAAGCCGGCTCGAGATTATCAGGCCCATTCCGGTAAATGCATCCTGGTATCTCTTTATCATCGTGACTAAGAAAGATGATCACGAGAAAATCAATACACCAAGTTCCAGGTATGGATTTGCTGTTTTTGCCAATGATAAACTGATTGAAAAGTATGATAATTATCAGGCAGCACCTGAACTTTCATTGGTATCAAGAGCCTCTGATCATCAAGTGATCAATGGATATTCATTTGTAGTCTATCAGCCTTCTGACAGATATAAGATTGTATCATGGAAGAAAATTTCAGGACTAATAAAGCCGATTTCATTGTTTTCATTCATTTTTACGCTGAGTGGAATACTTTTATTGATTTTGACTGTATTGAATACCAGATTTGACTTCCTTCCAGAAAATATGAATTTTCGATTTGGCTCCAGAAGTTCACTGAAAACAAAAATCCAACTGGCTGTTATTTTACTGATTTTGTTTACATTTTTAATCATTGGTTCCATAACCGGTATCTACTTCAAAAATTTAATTGAAGCTAACCAGATCAATAAGGAAAAAGAAGAAAATACAACCATTGTAAATGATATCAGGGCAGATGTCCAGACCATAGCCGAAGATGATTATGCCATTTCATACTTGAGTGCAAAATTAAGTGAGCTCTCCTATACTCATAATAAGGAGCTAAGTCTTTATGATGCTAATGGACATCTTGCCGCCTCGACCATTCATGGCAGTGCAAATATGAGGATTCCATTTCAGTCATGGACACACCATGACGAGGAAGTGAACCCATCAACAAGTCCTCTTTCTAATTTGCAAAATCATGAATTTATTCCTTTGTATTTAAATAATCAAAATGCTTTTGGCTATCTGGATATCTTGCGCCATTCTCACGACCTATCAGCCAGCAATATTCTAGAATTTTTAAGTACCATCCTCAATGCTTACATCTTTCTATTTCTGATAGCTGGTGCTATTGCCATTACAATTGCAAATTCAATCACACAGCCTCTTGAACAACTAGCTGAAAAATTGAAAAAATTTAAACTTGGCAAAACTAACGAATTGTTAGAGTGGAAGTCTAATGATGAAATCGGTACTCTGATAGAAGATTATAATAACTTGACACAGGAACTGGAGAAAAGTGCAGGATTGCTCGCTAAGACGGAGAGAGATATGGCATGGAGAGAAATGGCAAAACAAGTTGCGCATGAGATTAAAAATCCACTGACACCTATGAAGCTCAATATTCAGTATCTACAACGGGCCACAATGGAACATCCTGAGCGCGCCGGAGAAATGATTCCACGTGTGTCATCTGCATTAATTGAGCAAATAGATAACTTAACTCAAATAGCTAATGAATTCTCAAATTTTGCCACGATACCGCAGGCTTCCAATGAGAAAATCATACTCAATGAGATAGTAGAAACAGTGCACGACTTGTTTAGGAAACGCGATGATATGGATATCAGCATGGTTGAGCCTATTGACGAACTCTATGTGTTTGCCGATAAAAACCACCTGGTGCGTATTTTGAATAATCTTTTGCGCAATGCAATTCAGGCCATTCCGGAGGATAGACGAGGCAAGATTGATATCGAATTGTCAAGGAAGGGCAGCGAAGCGGTTATTCGCATTTCTGACAATGGTACCGGCATTCCTGATCACATGAAAGACAAAGTGTTTACGCCAAATTTTACCACAAAGAGTTCAGGCACTGGTTTAGGATTAGCAATTTCTTCTAATATGATAGATTCGTTCAATGGCAGGATTTATTTTGAAACAAAAGTAGGAAAAGGTACAGATTTCTTTGTAGTCATCCCATTGATGCGATTAGATGAGTATGTTGATGATTCAAAAAGAGTATCTCTGGATTGAGAAAATTTTAAATATCAAATATTTAGTTATTTTTGCAGCGAATTTCAATATTTGATTTTTGAAACCATTTTCCGACATTTCTGATTTTGAAGCTATTTTTAAAGAATACTTCAATCCTCTTGTCAATTTCATTTATAAGTTTGTCAAAAATTATGAGACAAGTGAGGAAATTGTACAGAACACATTTGCTAAAATTTGGTCTAGTAGAGACAAAATTGAAGTTACCACTTCTACTAAGGCTTATCTATATCAGATGTCAAAAAAATGCTATGATAGATTACATCAGAAAATATCATGGCAAAGAATGTGTTCAAATTGAGCATGAACAACTTGAAAATTTACAGGATAGTACCGAAGAATATTTAGATCCATATATTGTGCGGCAGGTTGTTGAAACACAACTCAAAGTGCTGAAAGATAAACCCAGAGAAATATTTATTTTGAATAAATTTGAAGGATTGACATACGAGGAGATTGCAGATTATTTAAAAATTTCTAAGAGAAGTGTAGAGGACAATATTAGTAAGGTTACTAAGATTTTAAAAGAAAAATTGAAAGCTCATCCTGAACTTTTTTAATTAATACATGTGTTATAAGTAATTTTTATCGTCATAATTTTAATTAGTTATTTTGAGCAAATTGGATACGATATTAAAAAAAAGTAAAGACATAGGAGAGTTTAGGGTCTATGATACCGACTCTAAGTGGAACGACTTTTTAAAAAGCGTAGGAGAAGATATTGCAACTAAAGAAACAAAAACGACTAAAAGACCACTTATATACTACATCACCAACGCAGCAGCGGCCATATTTGTGCTTGGATTGTTTTTTACCATTGCTTTATGGCCAGAACCAAAATTAAGAGATCAAATCACGGCCACTAGTAGTAACCAGCAGATTGAATTAGTTGATGGTACAAAAATAGTAATGGACCAAGGGGCTACAGTTGACTATCCATTATCCTTTACCGGACAGGACGAGAGATTTGTTCGTGCTTCAGGTCATGTTGCTTTTGATGTTAGGAAAAGCATTTTGCCATTTAAAGTTGAATACGAAGATTTACTCATTGAGGTGCTGGGAACAAAATTCCGACTTTCTAAAGATAAGTCTGGTATTTTGATAGAAAATACAGAAGGTAGCGTCAAGGTTTCACAACTAGATGATGCTGAAAATGTGGTGATCTTGAGTAAGGGCGACAAATTTGAGTATGGTGATGGATTGTTTAAAGATTTAAATAGTAATACTACGGCTAGTGATGGCTTTTTATTAAAAGGCAATCTTGAGTCATTGCCTCTTGAGAGCGACAAACATAAAGAAAAGATAAAAGAAGGCAGTCAAATTCATAGCAAAATACAATCCAAAGAAGATAATTCTTCAATCTTTACACTGGGCTCACTCCTCAAAAATCATCTTGTCAAATACAATAAGAAGACTGTGAAGGTGGATAAAAAATTCAAATACGATCCTAAAAAGCGGGTTCGTGTCGATATAACAAGACCATATAATGAAGTCATAGAGGCACTTAAAGACCAAGGTGTAATAGGTGTTAAGAAAGGGAAGTGTCCGGATTGTTACATCATTACGTCTCCTGAAGAAGGAGAATAGCTTATTCTATCCTTGCGCTTTGAATTTTTAATCTGTGCATCAGAGATTCATCAGGAATTTCACAAGCAGTAACTTTGCCAAAAATTTTATATCTGTACCGTGCAATGAGGTTATAGATACCGTCTCTGAGTATTCGGGGCAGGCGACTACAGATTTTTGATAAGTAATAGTACTTGCCACCCAGTATTTGCCCTATTTTCAATACCGCATCTGACTGGTAATAAGTGTTATTATCATATAAAAGGATGATAGAATTTCTATTCAATGGCAGATTAAATTGTTGTTCTGCTGCGTCAAATGAAATCATCATCAGCTTTTCAGCTTTATCTCTTTGTAGTAGCCATTTTATGGCCTTATTGCACAACAAGCATTCAATGTCAAAGATGACAATAGGGGTTGTGGCCTTGATTTGTAAATCTTTACTGAATGCTTCCATATTACCTTGTTAGACGATACCCAGGTCACCGAGCATAGCGTTTATTTTATTAGTTAGTTGTTGCTCTGTTGCTTCAAAGGCTTCTTTGCTCAAGAGAGGAGCGTTCACACTACAATAAAACTTGATTTTTGGCTCAGTACCGGATGGTCGCGCTGAAATGATGCTACCATCTTCTGTGAAAAATTGTAGTACATTGGATGAAGGCAGATCGATTTTCTCAACTGCTCCGGTAATCATGTCTTTAGAAATACTGGTTTTATAGTCCTTGAGCATCACTACCTTGCTACTTCCGAGTGTGGCCGGAGTATTGTTGCGGTAATTTTCCATCATGGCCTTGATTTCGTCTGCTCCGGATTTGCCTTTTTTTGTTATGGATATGAGCGATTCTTTATAGAAACCATACTGTGTGTATAACCCGATCAGCGCATCATACATGCTCACGCCTCTATCTTTGTACCATGCTGCCATCTCAGCAAACATACAACAAGAAACTACTGCATCTTTGTCACGAGCATGGTCGCCAACCAAATAACCATAACTCTCCTCACCGCCTACCAGAAAAGTCTTTTTACCTTCTAGTTGGGTCATTACCTCACCGATGTATTTAAACCCTGTCAATACATTGTAACATTCTACTCCTTTGGACTGTGCAATTTTATCGATCATATAAGAAGTGACGATGGTCTTCATGACATATTGACGACCATCGAGATTGCCGGCATTTTTATAGGCAGAAAGCACATAATCGACAAGGAGACAGAGCGCCTGATTCCCATTGAGGAGCACAAAATCACCTTGATTGCCTTTGATAGCCAGGCCTACACGGTCTGCGTCCGGATCAGTGGCCATGACGATATCTGCATCTACTTCAGTTGCTTTACGCACCGCAAGAGACATCGCTTCCTTTTCCTCAGGATTAGGGTAGATGACAGTAGGAAAATTGCCATCAGGTACCATTTGTTCATCTACGGTGATGACGTTTTCAAATCCAAATCTGGCTAGTGCCGGTGGTACTAATTGTCCACCTGTACCATGCAGTGGCGAATATACAATTTTCAGATCTTTTTGTCTGGCAATACGCTCTCTAGAGATTGAAAGTTTTGCAATCGTCTCAATAAATTGCTCGTCTATTTCTTTGCCTATAGGTATCACTTTGTCAGAAACTCGTTCGAATTTGATTTCGTCGATGCTGGTGATTCGTGCTACTTCTTTCATTACCGCTTCATCATGCGGGAAAACGAGTTGACCACCGTCTGCGCCATATGCTTTGTAACCGTTATATTCTTTTGGATTGTGCGAAGCAGTTAACATCACACCGCTCTGGCATTTCAGTGCTCTGATAGCAAAGGATAATTCTGGCGTAGGTCTTAGATTTTCGAAAAAGTAAACTTGAATACCATTTGCTGAAAATACATCTGCTACGATATTGGCAAATTTTGATGAATTATTACGTGAATCATAGGATATTACTACGCTGATCGGTTGATTAGGGTATTGCTTTATTAGATAATTGCTCAATCCCTGTGTGGCTGCACCTAAGGTGTATTTATTCACCCGATTAGACCCTGCTCCCATAATACCACGAAGACCTCCGGTTCCAAATTCCAGATCCTTGTAAAAGGCATCTGTTAATTCAGTGATGTTATGGTCGTCTATGAGTTGACGGATAGCAGCTTTAGTTGCCTCGTCATAGTTGCCATTCAGCCACTTTTCCACTTTTTGAGTGATTTGCGTATCTAAGCCTGAAATTTCCATGGATAATCTATTTTCTAAATGATAAAAACAACACCATGACCATCTAAATGAAGAACAGTCATGTATTCAATGCAAATCTAATGAAAACTGTTCAATTTAAGGCTGTTTTTATTGCCTTATCATGCGTTCAAATGTTATGAAAATGTAGGCTATCGTTTATTCAGTGCCAACAGGCGCCAACTTGACAACCAAACCGTCAATAGCATCGGTGATTTTAATCTGACAGCCTAACCTGGAATTAGATTTGACAAAAAATGCTTGATCCAGCATATTCTCTTCATCTTCTGAGGGTTCTTGTAGCTCATGGTCACTCAACACATACATATGACAACTAGCACATAAGGCCATGCCACCACAAGTGCCTTGAACAGGTAGTTCGTAAGCTTTACATACCTCCATCATATTCATTGACATATCAGTCGGTGCTTCCAGAATGTGCTCCTGATCTTCACGGTCAATGACAATCACTTTTACTGTGTTCTCCATTTGATATTGATACTTATTTTCTTAATTATAACGTGAGTGCAATGCATTTTTAACGTATTAAAAAACATAATGTTTTAAGTTTAAAAGTCAAAAAAAAACATAATCAAACACACCGTGCTCACACCTGCACAAATTACGGAGATTTTCTGTTTTGTTAATGATTTTAGCATTCAATTTGGGAAAATCAAATGTTTCTTGTTTCAAATCGTTTGCCGAAACATATGGAATTGGCAAAATGGCCCAATGTTTATCTTTCTTCTACAATAAAAACTTTTCAAATGAAGGACCTTTTCATTCCTGTTTGGTGCTTCCGCTCCGGTAACGATATTGCCCTTTGTAACTGATTACGTTCGGATTAGGCTCTACAACGATTTTGAAATAACCGCTTTACTTGGTTTCGTGTAAATTTATATCAACCAAAATACCTAAAACGACACACGCATAGTTCGGAATTTTGTCTAAAAATCTTTTCGCTTCATCAACTCCAACATTATTTCGGTTATCGTCTTTAAAGATGAAGAAAGTGCCTCCATTGGCATTTGCGAAACCGCAAATCCATTTGAGATATTCATCTTGCTAACTTTGATTGTATTCTATGTTTTGATGTTCTGACATGATTGCAAAGTCACTCATTTTCTCTGGTTGAACACAGAAAACAACAAGTAAATAGCTACAACCACATCAACAACATTCCAAATCTCTCTGCCAAGAGCAATCTTGAAAAATGGTTGGAATAGTAATGCCAATGCTCCATAGATAACCATTTCTGTTTGCTTGTTTTGTTGGCTTGCGTGATATGCAAGAATTGCAAAACCGATTAAACCTGCAAAGCGTACTAATTGATAATAGCCGTAAGGCATATCAAGCAAACAAAGGAAAAACAGAATTGCTAAAACGATTTTGATGATGTTTGTATTCATTTGATTTAACGATAATAAGGAATTTCAATATTTGGATAAAACGCTCTTAATACACTTTCAAAAATTGGCATTAGCGAGTAAACAAAACCGATAAAAACAATTCCTTTCAAAATAAAATAGACATAATTGTTGTTTTCAATTTCTTTCTCATTAATACGTTTACTAATAAATAAAAGCGAAAGTGCTTTTGTCATGAAATGCCAAAGTATTAGCCAAGTATTCGTCAAACCTATAAACAAAACGCTTGTTATAATAATATGTAATAGGTGATCTTCAGTGTTTACCTTGTAAATAGTATCGATAAACTCATTAAGTATAGTAAGCATTTTGAAATTGAGCATTGCAAAGCTGATTACCCAACTTGAAAATAATATACCATAAGCCAACATGATTTTTCCCTCGATTTCTGATTTCAATTTTTCTTTTCTGATGAACAGTTGGGTAACTGTCAATGAAATTGCAAATGCAATTATGCCTATAATTGTGAGCGTGATTGTTTTTGTGATGTCCATTTTAATTTGATTTTAATGATATTCGCCAATAGTTGAGGTTTGAAATTTCTTTTGGTAAAACACCTGCTTTTATATTAGGTGCAGTGGTCTCCCAAAGTACATAACGTTGATTTCCGTTTTTATAAGCAATTCCACTTAAAGGTAAATTTACGCCTATTAAAGAATGACTGTAATACTCGCTACTGAATAATGCTACATCAAAATCGTAATGAGTAAGCATTGTATAAAGCAACAAAGTTCTTGTATCACAATCGCCAAAAAGGTTTGATATAAATTCGACAGGCGAATTGATACCAAATTTTTCAAATCCATCACATAGTGCATTTTCAGACAACAGATATTCTCTAATAAATTTGTCATCATATAAATTTGGATTACAATCGTCTGGAACGATGATAGCATAAGGAATTTCCTGAATAAACGAAACAAGAAGTTCTGCAAATTTAATATTTGATAATCTTTCCTTTTCTCTTATACTGTCAAATAATTGATAAACTCCATCTAGATTATTCTTGTCATTTTCTTTCAAAGAATATATAACTTCGTCATAAGCCCTTGGTGTACTTTGTGGTATATTCAAGTTATGTTTAAAAATTTTTGCTTTGCTGTAATCACTTGCCTTTGTCCAAATATATCCTTCATATTGGTTGCCGTCATAATCTTTCCAAACTCTGAAATGCTTAATCAATGTGTCACTTTTGGCAATATTATTTACGGTATCGATAAATGGTATAGTTTCTGTTTTTCTCTCTTGTGAATTCTCAATTACAACAGGTTTTGGAATATATGTGCTCGTTGATTGATTAAAAAATTGAAACAAACTTGCTAAAAAACCAACAAAAAGCAATATTCCGATGATGCGGAAAAGCCAGCTATAAATTTTTGCAGGAATTATATTGAGCAAGAAAAGAATTAGGAGAAATGGCAAAATAAATGCCATATGTGGCAATATCATCAACAAGAATGCAATACCTAAAATTATACCGATGGCTCCTATTATTGTCGAGAAACAACCCTCGTTACTTGATGTGTCTGCGGGTTTAGTATATTTCCATTCACTCCAATAGGTTTTCTTGTTGTCTGAATAATAATATTCTATTCGTTTGTAGTTTTCTTTATGTTCTACATTTCCTGTTGAGGTTGATGTTTTGGTTAGGACTGGCTCTGTGATTATTGGCGTTTGAAAATTAGCATCAGCAATTGGAATTAGATACTCTTTTTCTTTATAATGTTCCACTACAAAATCAAGCAAATAACCTGTAACTATTGCATCAATTGTTCCAAAAACTTCGTTGCCCTCGTCTTGGTGTAATTTGCGGTTAATCTTTATTTCAGCAAATGATGGTTCGTGAAGATTGACTTCATATTCTTTGCCATCCTTTTCTAAAATGGTGTGTATAAATTTCGGTAATTTTTCTCGTGGAATTCTTATATCTTGTTCTAATGGGAAAGGCGATTTTCCGTAAACAGCATTTTTGATAGTTACTTCATAAATGTTAAAGTCAAAAAAATTTGGAATGTGTGAATTGATTAGAAAGTTCCTCGTTAACTATGCCCCAATACTTCCCATTTAGTAATCCTTTAATATATGTGTATCTAGGAATATCTCTGGTTTTCTCAACCCATCTGAATTTGAAACCATTTTCATCAGTGAATATTTCATCTTCATTAATTTTTGCAATATCATCTTTGATAACAATGGTATTTTCTTTCGTTTTCGATCTGAAAAAGAAGAAATATAGTATCGCTACAATAATGATTATGATGATAACAGTTGTCAATCGATTTCGGGATAAATGTGGTTTAGTAAGTCTTGTTCAGAAAGAACATTTTTTTGTTTTTGATTTGGGAATTGTTCTGAAAGGTGGATCTGCCCAATATTCGTATTTTTCTATATTTTCAGGAACTAATTCTGATGATATTTCATTAAAATATTTTTGGTAAGCAACAGGATTAATTCCCTCCAATTTTGTTAAAAGAGGCATCAAATTTTTCCAAACAGATTTGTTATAATTCGTGATGTTGTTTTCTAAAAGATGCCTGTATTCCTTTTTGAAGTCTTTGTAATCATCAGTAATTATACGTTTCTCAATTTTTTCTTTTTCCACATAAAATTCTCCCAATTTTCTAATGCTATATTTAAGATAAACAGGTAAAAGGAAAATGGCTACAACTGTTAATGTCATCAATGTTGCCAAAGGGTTTGTTGCCAATAAATGCTTAATATCAAAAGCCAATGCAGTAGAATTTGGTTTTAAGACGAAAACATTAAGAGGCTGAGCAATAATGACAGCCAACAGTACAACAATGAAAATCCTCAATTCCATTGAAAATGTGAGTTGAAATCGATTTGTTTTCACCTCTTGTTTCTTTCTTATTTTTGTTGGTAAAAGTGTAGGAGAAATCGTATATAATAATAGGACATACATATTTGTAACTATATATCCCCATACTAATCCAACACCAATATCTGCTATAAGGCTATGAAATAAGTGCTCGGTAAAATATAAAGCACTTGCAAAACTGCATAATAAAATAACCAATACCAATAATCCAATAAGTGAAAAAATTACTTGAATTTTATTACTGCATTTGGATATAATGAAATAATCTTCTCCCGACAATTTGCAAAGTCGATTTCTTATGGCTTTAAGAAGTGAACTCATCAGGTTTTATCTTTTTGATATATTCATCTAAATTTTCATCCATATTCTTCTTTTCTCTTTCATTATATTTTAAAATAGCATATTCTGTTAGTTCTTTCTGAATTTCTGTTACTTTAATTTTTTCAAAAATTATTCTTTCTGCTTCGTGATTGATGATTAAATGCCGTTCAATTCCTTTATTGTCTGTGTAATGATCATAACGAACTTCGATACCGTTTTCCGCCCGAATTAAATCATCTCGATTTTCTGCCAAATAATCATAAGGTGTTTTGGTCAACATCAATTTAAAGAAAATAGGCGTAAGCTCAATGGCAAGAAATAGCAATGTAATGAAAAGCGTAATCCAAAATCCTGCAACTTCGTGAGCTAATTTTATACGTTCAAGTAGCCCATCTAACCCATTTGCTACTTTTTGGCTTTCATTTAGAGCTTCTCGTAAACGTTTTTCGATATCCTCTTTGTCACTTAATAGTTTTAAATACTCTTTATTTTGTTTGTCATTCCTAATTTCCTTATCTACTTTATCCATCTGTGCTTTTAGAGCTAATGCCCTTGGTCCAACTGTAATAATCCTAGCTTCTTCAATATATTGTGCTTCTAGAAATTTGTGTCTTGCTATTTTATCTTGAATTTCTTGTTCATATTTTGCTAAATCTTTTTCATTTTGGTCAAGTTCTATTTGGAAATTTTTCCTTGTTTTTTCAATATAAGCAGTTTGTTGTTCAATCTGTTTTTCTTTGAGCTTGATATTTATCTCTGTTTGAAACATCCTAATCTCAATCGGTTTGGAAATGGTAATTGCAATAATTGCTCCCATTATGATACGAGGAATGGCACTTTTAAATTCGTCCCAAGTGATTTTTTCTGTTCCGTCTCCTTTGCCTGTACTTGTAACAATGAAACGGTCAATATTGAAAATCATCAATCCCCAAATAATGCCAAACAAGAATGAGATAGCCACCGTGGGTAAATGAATACTATCTTCAAGTGCAGAGCCTTTTGGCGAAAAAATTGTATAAAAGGCATATCCTCCTGCAAGACCTGCCATAGCTCCAGTAGCAAATACAATTCCACCCAAACACATATATTTGATTTGGTCGCTGTAGGTTGCTCGTTCTAAAATATATCTGTCTCCACCAGCTGCTTTCCACAACTGACGCATTACCCATCCTGCTTTAGGAGTATTATAGTATTCTCTTTGTTTCATATAAAATCTTGAATATTAAAATGTTTATGATTGATTTTTATTTGCTTTGAATACAAGTCAATATTTTGGTTAGTAACCTTTGGTTTGATTTCGGAAAACCAAAGGTTAGGAATTTTAATTATTGTTTTTGTTGAATTATTTCAATTGGACTTATTTTTTTTATTTCAGTTCTGAATGGTTTTGAATTGAGATGAAACTCTTTGTTCAGTTCAATGATAAAAACTTGTTTTTGAAAGAAACCAATTACCTCAACTTTTATTTTGTCTGTGTCTAGTTTTTTCAAATTCAGAAATAGCCGTTTAGTGAAATCAAAACTTTTAAAATTGCCAACTTTGAAATATATCGCGTTTATAAACTTTAAATCCACTACCAAATATGAATTGTCAAAATGCCAATATTTGAAATAGTCGAACGATAATTTTTGCATTTTTCTTTTTCTCTTGAAAAGTATAGATAACCACTTCCCAATTCTTACGGAATGGAATTTCAATAACGAAATCAGTTGTTTTAGTATGTCGAAAAAAGATATAGTTTTCGTCATATATTACTGCTGTTGTTTGTTTTTGTGCGTAAGGGACAAAGGCAAATGTGCTTCAAAACGCTGTCTTTGCGCGGTTAGTTCCATTAATTTTTATGTTTTGGTAGCAAAATTCTATAAAAAATTTGACTTTTTCAATTTTTCTAGAACCTTGTTCAAAGCTCTTAATCGATTAATTTTGAAAGCGCATTCTTTCACACAAATTTCACTTTGTAAAAGCTTGATCTCAAAATTAGTATTTTATTAGCAATAAGTAATAATTATTTAGCTAAATTTTGAAATAACTTTTTTCGGCTTAGCGATGTGGCGGATTTCGGAGCACAAATGTTCAGTTTTGTACCAGAGTTCAATCGACGACCTGAACTTGAGTTTAGTACTGAGCCCGCCATTTTGCCAAGCTGGGTGTAATAGCAAGTTTGTTCTTTTTTGACATTAATAAGATTGTGTCAAATCTTTGATTATTCATGGTAAAAATTTTGACCTTTAAGAATATTCTTTTGAAGCTTATCTAAATCAATACTTTTTTCATAGAATCTGAAATTATCAAATATTCCAAAAAGAATCGTTTTTGCCTCAGAGTCATTTCCGCTTGTTGATGCATAGGAAAGTCTGTAAATTAAATCTTTACTTATAAAGTCCAAAAAGTAGGTGGCTTTAGTGGGTGTATGAATTCTTTTATCATTAACTACAGGGTTTTCGTATTTCCAAAAATTTACCATCAAAGTGTTCTTATTTGAAAACTCGTTAGCTTTATTAATTTTAGTATTCATTTGTTTTTCCAACCAATTAACTTCCCATTCCATATAATTAGTTAATTGTTTTTTCGAACTCTCACCAAAATCAGCTTTACTCGCATTGTGAAATTGAAACCAAATACCATTCTGTTTTATAAAAGGATAATTAGTCAAGTCAATATCTCCTTCTAGATATAGAGTATAACTATTAATTCCTGAGTTAGAATATAATAAAAATCCAGCTGAAGTTTTTATTGCACCTTCATTGGGTTGTGCAAATACTGGATTAAGAAGCAACATTAAATATAGAATTAAATTTACCTTCATAATTTTTTATAAATTGTTATAACCGCAGCCTGTGTAAAAATAATCAAGATTATAGGCAAAAATACACAAATTATTTATAACTTTATGATGTACAGAAAATATTTAAAAAGTGACTTCTATACTAGATAAACCGTTTCCTAGTCACTTTTTCCACACTTAATGATACTTCGACAGGCTCAGCACAGGTGCCATTTCGGCAGATAATGAAGTAGGATTCATTGATGCCTTTGCTAGATAAGTTGACTTTAAAAAAAATGCAGATTAAATTCCTGTGTCAAACTGTCCAATTATGAGTAAGGGGAGCTATGTGTCTAAATGCAAGAAAAGCCAAAAAAACAGAGGCATTGCACATTTTGAAAACCAAAAATTAGGAAGAAACCGTAAAAAAAGCTACAAAACCACCTAGAGAGAAATAGGAACACCACAGTCCAGTGTCGCTTATTGGTGAACAGCAAAAAGTCCTGAATTTGTATGCTCTGTTTGTCGAAGCCCCCGCTCGAGGCTTTCGCTTTCTCAGGGCTTTCTTCTATTCGTCATAATGTTAGTGGTTCGATGTTTTTTCATTTGTCAATATTTTATAAAAACGCTCAGGTAGAAATATATTTTCAATGTCTTCATCAAGTGCATTCTTAAACAACGGTGCAATTTGTTCAACTGTAAAACCTGCAATACCACAACCAATCTCAGTTACTAAAAATTTTAATTTAGAATTTGATTTAGCAAAAGACAAAAATTCATCAACGTAGGGTTTAATTGTTTCAACACCACCTTGCATTGTTGGAATTGCATAAGTTTGTCCCTGCAAGCCTACACCTTGTCCCCAAATTGCACCCCATTTCCTTGCTACTGCTGCCGCACCACCACCATGTAACCCGTCAAGATTACTACCGAAAACAAATATTTCGTCATCTTCTAACTTGTCAATCCAATTTGGTGAAATTCTTTTTGTTGAAGAGTGTTTGGTTGATTTAATAGAACTCATTTGATTAACGACACTATTAAATACACCCTGAACCGAAGAAAAAATCTGAAATTCAAGGTCGTCTGCTTGATAAATAAAATAATTGTCTTGGATTGAGAGCTTTATTTTTTTTGTTGATTAAAACATTATTACCCATTCCACCATAATAATAGTCAAAGCATAATTGCTCTTTGTTGTTATTCTTGTTTTCTCTGTCTAAATTCTTAAACAATATTTCTTCAGCCAAGAGATATGTTTCTTCATCATCATAAATGCTTGTCTCATAACAAAGCATTTCATTTTTATTATCTTGTCTAATGTATATTATAATACCACCTGAGTTACCCATTGCTCCAGGTGGAGTTACTTCTGCATAAATTATCCTATCTGTTTCAATATTTTCAAGATTTGATTTTGATAACTTTTTTGTAATTGGTGTAATCATATTCCTTTGACAATTTTTTGTTTTACAATAATCACCAACGGTTAGCACTGGCGAATGACGACCGTTAGAGAATCTGTTCGTCCAGTGTATTGTTAGCATCTGGTTTATTAATTTCCTAATCAAGAATATAAGAAACTAAAAAATTTATACCTGTAGTTTCGACGAAAAGATAGTATGGTTCTGATTCTTTTGAGTTAGGACTTGTTGATTGAAAAGCAGAATACATTGGATATAAAGTAATAGGAACAGTAAGACTAATACCTATTTTTTTTGATAATGAATAATTAAATCCCAAATCTATATTAGTAAATGTTTTTCTTATAAAGATATTATCAATTTTTTCAGGTTTAAAATAATCATCTTGTTTAACATTATTTAATAAAACATAAGTTGTTTGACCTATACTTAAATTCCATTTATCCTTATAAACTTTTATATCAAATTTACTTTTTAATGATAAATATGACAATGTTTTGTTCTTATGCCCCAGTACACTTGAAGATCCTGGTAAAAAATTAAACATAGAGTACCCCATCCCTAGATTATAGTTAAATTTATCGCTTAAATATATTTGCCTTAAATATAATATATCTGTTTGTATAAGAGTTGAATAAAATAAATTAGTTAAATCAGATTTATGGTGGAATCTATCTAGCATAATAAATCCGTTTTGGATTCCAATTTTATTTAAATTTTGAGCACTTAGTTCCATTTTTAAAAATGCAAGTATTAAGAATAAAGAAATTTTGAGTAAATATTTCATCGGATTGTAATTTAAAATGAATTCGGTGCATATTCTGCACAATAAATTAATAAATTGTGATATTTATAGTTATTTGTAAATTAATAATATATGAGCAATATGTTGTAAGTTTACAATTCAAAAAAAACATATTCAAAAACACCGTGCTCACACCTGCACAAATTACGGAGATTTTCTGTTTTGTAGAGGTTTATTGCATTCAATTTGATCATTTTATTGAAAATGCATCCATTTTTAGGCTGTAACCTAATAGCTTAAAGAACATTTTTGGCTATTCTGATTTTGCCAGACAACAATAATTTTAACTAGCAATACTTTAGCTTACACTAAGCCTTTGATTTTCATCGAGCTCATGTTAATTATATCACTTGTAAAGCAATATAGGTTAAAATCCATTGACTCCGGCGACAGTGGTATATTTGAATGACAATTTCTGATCTGGGTATATATATTTAAATGCCGACTGTATCATGAGTGTACCTTCATGGAATCCACAAAGGATGAGTTTAAGCTTGCCGGGATATGTATTAATGTCACCAATGGCATATACTCCGGGCAGATTGGTGCTATAATCAAATGTATTGACTTTGATGGCATTGTCTTCAATCTCTAGTCCCCAGTCTGCTAGTGGTCCTAACTTTGGAGCGAGTCCAAACAAAGGAATGAAATGATCTGCTTTAAAAGGATAAGCTTCCTTACCGTCCTCTTCTATGATTATTTCCTGAAGTGTCCCATTGCCGGAAAGGCCGATAGCTTGAGCATTGGTAATTAGGTTGATTTTACCGTTTTGGGCTAGGTCCATTACTTTTTCTACTGAGTCCAGTGCGCCACGAAAAGAAGTTCTTCTGTGAACGAGTGTCACTTCTTGTGCTACATCTGCGAGAAAGATGCTCCAGTCGAGTGCTGAATCACCACCTCCTGCTATTAATACTTTCTTGTCACGGTATTTTTCCGGATCTTTGATTATATAGTCCACACCTTTATCTTCAAACTCGGCAATATTTTCAATAGGTGGTTTTCGGGGTTCAAAACTGCCGAGACCTCCTGCGATGGCTACTACTGGAGCAAAAAGCTCAGTGCCTTTAGAAGTAGTAACTTTGTATAATTTGTCTTCGACTTTCTCAAGTTTTTCAGCTCGCTCCCCAAGTGTAAATCCGGGTTTAAATGGACTAATTTGTTCCATTAGATTATCTACCAGATCGCCTGCAAAAACACTCGGATAACCGGGTATGTCATAAATGGGTTTTTTGGGATAGATTTCAGTTAGCTGACCACCGGGTTGCCCTAGCGAATCAACCAGATGACATCGGAGTTTGACGAGTCCAGCTTCAAAGACAGTAAATAAACCTACCGGACCTGCCCCTATGATCAATATATCTGTGTGTATCATGTCTTTCTGCAAAAAAAATTAGAGATTTATCTATCTCAATATTAAATGGCTCTGTTTTGTTTTAAAATGAACTGCAAAATTATTTATTTCGCTATATTTATTATGTAATTTAACCCATATTACTCATTAGACTTTGTGGCGAATGGAAATGATACAAAATAGCTATGAGGCTCGGAGATTTTATTCCGCAGGTATAGTTTTACTATGTCGAAGACAGAAAAACGAGTACCGAAATAGATATGAAGTAGCATTTTCATGTAGTCAATTTCTAATGCGTAATTTGGGTTTAAGTAACCGTTGGTAATGATTGTGATCAGCCATATCAATGCTGACCGTTGTTTGTCCCATTCTATTTAGTACAATTAAAGGTTTGAGCATGATCGGTTGATGGGTCATATGGCCATCTATATTTGTAGTATCTCGTTGGTATAGGTAGATAGCAAATCTTTTTATAGGTGATCGCTAAAAAATACTATCTTTGCTTGACTAAAAACAGATGGTTATGATTATTCTAACAGGTGTTTCTGGGTTTATTGGCTCTTGTATGCTGACTGAACTCAATGCAAACGGTTACAACAGAGAGGTGGTAGTCGTGGATGACTTTTATAAATTGTACAAGGATAGAAATACGGACAATAAGACCGTCAGAGAGTGGATGCATCGCGATATTTTTCTGGACTGGTTTGAGAAGACCTCACAGACCATCGATCTAGTCATTCATTTAGGTGCGCGTACAGATACAGCATTGACGGATAAGGACATATTTGACAACTTGAATGTTCATTATAGTCAGCGTATATGGAAGGTATGTGCCAGACGTCAGATACCACTGATTTATGCCTCCAGCGCAGCTACTTATGGTGACGGAAAGCAAGGATTTAGTGATGACCATCAGAAGGTGAAGCATCTCAGACCTATGAACCCATATGCAGTGAGTAAACAAGAATTTGACCTATGGGCGTTGAGTCAGAAAGAAGCACCTCCATTCTGGGCAGGATGTAAATTTTTTAACGTCTATGGACCGAATGAGTATCATAAAGCTAGGATGGCCTCGGTTGTATTTCATACATATAAAGTAATCCGCGAGACCGGAAGTATGAAACTCTTCAAATCGCATCGACCAGATGTTAAGGATGGATATCAGAGTCGCGACTTTATATATGTTAAAGACGTTTTGAAGATGTTGATGTATATCATCCATCACCATCAAAAAATCGAAAGCGGATTGTACAACTTCGGCACAGGTAAGGCCAGAACTTTTCTTGATCTAGCCAGAAATACCTTCAAAGCTTTAGATCGCAAGGAGCATATTTCATTTATTGATACGCCGGAAGATATCAGAGATAGTTATCAATACTTTACTGAGGCCGATATGACAAAAATGAAAAATATAGGTTATCCTATGGAATTCTGGTCACTGGAAGATGGTATCGATGATTATGTCAGGAATTATTTGCGCAAAGCAGCATATTACTAAACATATACAGTTGAAAAATAGATCATTTTTCTGTCTTCTAGTAATGTGTCGTAAATAGTATTGCTTATTGACCTTTTAGGGTAGCAATCAACTTGATAGCTAGCTCCTCACCGATTTTATTTTGAGCTTCTGTAGTAGAGCCACCTATATGAGGTGAAAGAGAAACATGAGGATGCGTCAACAATACTTTATTAGGTGATGGTTCATTCATAAATACATCAAGACCTGCTGCAGCCACTTTACCACTATTAAGTGCGTCCAGTAGTGCGCCTTCGTCCAGCGTACCTCCGCGACTACAATTGATGATGATGACACCATCTTTCATCTTGGAAAATTCTTCATTGCCCAAAACAGGCTTATCTAATGAAGGCGTATGTAATGAAATATAATCAGCCGATTCCAGCATATCATCCAGAGGTATCGTATGAATATCTACTTTAAATTCAAGAGCTGCAGGACCGATATTGATGGTTGCCTTACTGTTATAAGGGTCAACGGCTAGCACATTCATGCCCATGCCCAGCGCACAGGATGCTGTTTCCTGGCCGATATGTCCGAAGCCGATGATACCTAGGGTTTTACCTTCGAGTTCTACACCTTGAGCATACGCTTTTTTGAGATCATTAAATTTAGTGTCTCCATATAAGGGCATTTCACGGTTAGACTTGTATAGGTTTCTGGATAGGTTGAGCATATGGGCAATGACGAGCTCACCGACAGAACGAGTAGAAGCATTAGGTGTGTTGATAACAGCGATACCTTTTGAGCGGGCATATTCTACATCAATGTTGTCCAGACCAACACCACCTCTACCTATTGCCTTCAGGTTGGGCGAAGCATCAATGAGCTCTTTTCTTACTTTCGTAGCACTTCTTACACATATGGCATCATATTCATTGAGTCGGTTAATGAGTTCTGCCTGTTCAATTTTTTGAGTATCTACCGTAAAACCAGCTTCTTCGAGCAATTGCCTTCCTATGGCCTCAATACCATCATTGATGAGGATTTTCATAATTGATATATGTTTAATATTTGGGGTGCGAAATTATGATAAAGCTGAATCATTTATTGATTTACACACTATTTTTAAAAATAATTAACGATTGATAAGTTTTTTTTGAAATAGAAATAAATATAATTACTTAATGTTCAAACAAATAGACATTAAAAAATAAAATATCTAATATAAGTTAAAAAAAAATTATTCTTTCAGGCAACGAATTGAAAACATAATGTATCTATTATAATGAGAGACCCCAAGTCTCCAAGATTGATATTCTTTTCAAATATAATTGAAAAAATCTTTAGCGAAGAAAAAGAGCCCTCTGAAAGCAGAGGGCTTTTTTTATTTTTATTGATTGTCCCGTCCTAAAATAGCGATACACTAAAAAAGTATCAATATGCAAAATAAAGAAAACGAGTATGTTAAACGCACTCAAAAAGATTACACATTAGCATTTAAACTTCAAGTCGTATCAGAAATTGAACGAGGAGAACTCAGCTGTAGAGGAGCAACTAATAAGTATGGAATTCAAGGTAGAGCAACAATAACCAATTGGTTGAGAAAATATGGTAAATTTGACATGGTTAAACTCAAACAACCTAGTAATATGCC
>LNBW01000075.1 GCA_001567255.1 Bacteroidetes bacterium OLB9
ATGCAGCCGACACCAAAAAGCACCTTGTGACCACCATCCAGAATTCCATGATGAGTTGCAATTTGATGAAATTCTCACTCTACCTGCATCTGCTGCCGTTACTGTGCCACCATTTCTGATAGTTAATGCTGCATAATCTTCTGCAGTTGCTTCAGCTCCAGCTGACCATATCCAAGCACCACCACCTTTTTTGGCTTTTGTGGTCAATCTCGCTGTGTATGAATAGTCATATAGTATTTTTTTAGGACACATACACTCTTCTGGAAGATCTGAGTAGTAATCACTACATACCAAATTGTAAGAAATGATTGCATAAAGTGGTGATACCACACCCCCAATATTAGCTTCATATTTTCCACTACCATGTTTACCTACCATACTCAATAGCATTGTTTTAGCTGCACCATCTCCAATAGCCAAGTAATTAGTTTCTTCTGGAGAGCCAGAGTATGATTCAGTAACTGAAGGTGCGTCCCTATGCGTATTTAAAACCAAACTACAGTTGCATTTGCTTGTTGTTTCATCAGGATTACCACCACCAGTCACTATTGGCAATGGCGGATTATTAACAAATGCTGCTATATTTCCCGCAAAATTGTCAGAAATATCCCCGGTCTTATAATGATCTTGTATAAAAGCTGCGATTTCATACAAGTTTACATTATCAGAGTTTTCTTTTAAATAACTAATCAATTTCTTTGATTGCATCTCTAGAGAAGACCATCTACTAATTGCCTTGTAGAATTTATTTGACACTCTAAACTCGTTTCCTTTAGTGGTACTAATGGTGTTAAGATTTGAATTTACCAAATGTCTTCCCCTTGGAGAATCGGTTTTAAATACCCTTATTGAATACTCTCTATTTTTCATTAAATTTGGAATACGAACTACGTCTGAGTTTTCAACTGCGACACTTCTAATTGTGCTTGAAATTGTATTATCAAAAATTTCAATTTCAATTGATTCACCCATTCTGGCTTGTTCTGTAGGCAATATTAAGACATCTACAAAATTTTTTATAACTTACTACTGAATAATGGAAAGAATATTTCTCATGATTATTGTCAATATAAGATTTGACAAAAATTGAATCTATGTTTAAAGAATCAATGTTTTGACCAAACAATGAAGTAAAAAGGGTAGTTATCCCTAATAATACCGCTAAAATAAATTTACTTTTATTCATTTTAAAAATATAGATTTTTGGCTGTCCAGCAGTTCCCACCGTTTGACCGATCTGGTCGAAGCATCTTCTTGTACTTTGTACTTCATCATCTTACTCATCTTCATCCTATAACTCCGAACGTCTGTCTTTGATTTTCTCCGTTTCTTGTTGAGTTTGTGTTTGGAATCTCAGATTTTCGAAGGACTTTTCCTTTCTAATCGATGCTAACGGTGAGTATAAGCAACGGAGCCGTCCGATAGGCGGCTCTGTCGTCTTATACATTGTTAGTACGGGTTATTCAACTTTCACGATTTTATGGCGTTCACTGACATCTTTACTTCTAACGTCAAAAATATACATTCCTGCTGGAAGTTCGGATATATCTACTTCATTTTCAACATTATGTAATGTCTTCAATGTTTGTCCATTTATGTTTGTAATTGATATAGATGCCGAAGTTTCCAATAGGTCAATTTTTACTATTCCTGATGTAGGATTTGGATACAATTTCAGTTTATTGAAAATAGATTGTTCATTTTTTGTACTACTTATGATATTCATTTCTTGTCCATCCAAGTTGATCCAACTATACCACCTTGGTGAAGAAGGGTCATTTTGGGCAAATTGCTCTACGTACAACAAGATATCGCCGTTTTCCAACATTGTAGCATATTGCGTTCGGAAATGATCTTTGATACCTTCTACTTCGATTCGCTTTACTCGTTGGATTGTATCACCATCTGATGCAAATAATTCAAAATAAGTGCTTTCAGACAGTTTATTTTGTCTGGAGTGTGTCAAAATTAACCTTTTATTTACTATGTCAACCATGGGGTAGAGCCAGCCATATACTAAACCATTGTCTTGCCCCTCACGAAGATAATATATTAGCTTGTCTACCAAATTTCCAGCAGTATCAAAGAGATGGTAAGTATATTTTGATGTACGTATAGAGAAGTCGTCAAAGGTTGTAACAGTAATCATGTATCCATTATCTGCTCTATAGAAGTTAAATACTGTGATTGTGTCGGTAAAATTCATACTTAAATCACTACTGTCAATCAAGTTTAAACTTTTGTCATATTTAAGATATTTCATTTCTCTTTTAGTCCAGTTAAATGTTTTTGATACCATAAGTGCTCCCACAGTTCCGTCTGGATTGTCAAAATATCTAAAATCATCGGGTGAATAATTAAAGTATATCTTAGTAGTATCTTTATTCAATATTTTTCCGTCAATAGAGATTTTTGTATCAATAAACCCTAAATTACCTGTACTAAACTCTCTTTGGAGATATCCATCTTCAGTAGTATAAAATCTTGGATTTGTTATAATACTCTCACCTTGTGATCCTGCTATGGATTGAAATTTTGGCACTGTGGGATCACTATAATCTACAAAACTACTATCTATCACAAGACCATTATTTATATCGATGCTAATGTGCGCTGGATAGCAATTGCTCCAGTCAGAACCTCCGCTACCAGGACTTCCTTCATCAAACAAAGTTACCTTTAGAATATTTCTATCCAATTGACTTTGACTTATTGCCTTTCTATTTGAAAAGCTTTTGTAAGTCCTTATTAATTCCCAATATCTTTGTCCTGTGATTTTTATTTATTTTTTTAATACTAAATCCGTTATATCCATAAGTAAAACCAGCTTCATTTATTCCTTGATAATTGGAAAATAAATATATTGTATCATTTACAATCAACGGAGGTAATCTATTTTTAAATTTTTGATTGTCTTTTTTACTACCCTCTATCCAATTTAGCATTGACCAATTATTTGGGTTGTTTTTAAACATTAAGGGCAAATTCTGTTGCCCAATGCTAGTATTTATATTTAATAATACTAATAAATATATCAAAATTCTCATTACTTTTTTTACTTTTTGTGTCAAAATTCAGGATTTCGTTAGTTAACGAAATCCTGAACTAAAATCTTTAAAATGAATTGGGGTCTGGAGCACCACAGTCATGAGTACACTCCACTTCACACTGCCCCTCAAATTTTTGATAATTGGTAGGTGTCCCAGTTACTAGATTTGGTTCGCCGTTATAATAACTTTCGACACAGTAATCATTACTCCTTGCACAGCAAACAGAGCCACCGCAATCTCGCTTATGGATCTCGTATTTCCCTGTTTCTGGATTACCTAGTACAACCCACTTATAGCAAGTGTTTTTGATGTATTTTACTGAATACCAATTGCCTCTATCTTTGCAAAGATACTTCCAATTGTTTAATTTAGTGGCATTAAACACTTCAGTGTACTCGGTTTGCATGCTGATTTCGTGATCAATCATATCTAAGAAGCTCACGAGAGTACCTTGAGCGGTGTGATTGTTGATTGCTGTTTGTAAGGCTGGGCACGCTGCCTTCATAGCATTTAGATCATAAGTAAGATTGTGGACAAAATGAGTTTCGGTCCCATTACTTCCATTAGTACAAGTACTAAAAGTGTAGGATACCATAACTTGCAAATTTGGACACATTTGGAAAAGATTTGAAGCTGTAGAGTACAATCCTAATCCAAGGGCAAAGCTAATCGGTACCGTTTTTTGAGTATGAGTACAGATAGTGTACTCTGTAAACAACGTTTGTGGACTACAAGCAGTAGAAGATGATCTACTTTCTACAGTTTGATCTTTAGATTGTGCTGTTTCTGAATTGTTATCCTTTGCACAAGAATAAATACCTAAAGTAACCACTGCGACCACCAGAGTCGCCAATAAAAATTTTAATCTGTTCATGTTATATGTTTTTTTGAACTGTTAAAAAATAAAAATAAATTCATTTCCTAACTACTTTATCGGGATGTAGTACTTCCTTGCTCCCGCTAGTAATTTTTGAATTTTCTGATCCTTTTTCAAGGCCGTCCATCCATCGTAAAACCAAATTCTAAAGCTGCTATCTGTATTGGTTTTCAGCGATTTTGAACTCTTTTCTCCCTTCAATCCGTACTAACGTCTAGTATACACGACGTAGCAGCGAATAGCGGCTATGTACGTGTATGCATTTGTTAGCACGGGTTGTTTTTACAATTTGTTTATATTTTCAGTTTCTAATGTAAATATTAAATATATTGAAATGGGGAGCCAAACAAAACTGACTTTCCATTTTATTAACAGACTATTTTACTTCAAAGGCATATCCACCGTCATTTTCATACTGGTTTTTACCAATGTCATCTATAACACTTGGAATGCCATTAGGATATATATAGTTTTTCACCAAATCAAAATTACCATCTGTTTGTTGATTATATCCAAAATATACTAACCTTGTATTACATTTACCTGGGAAAGGGCCTGTAAGGTCGGCTTTACTTTCTGAGCTGATTTTAAAATAATAAATACCCTTTTTTTTCATGATAAAGGCTACTTTAGCATGAAAGGAAACTTTTCTTTGATCATAAATAAAATCAAATCCAAGACCAGCGTCTTTCCTTGTTTCTCTTTCAGGAAGATAATGATCTACAAACAAATTTTCAACATTGAGGCAACATGTATCACTGAAGTCAAAAAAGTAAGGATTTTTAATACTCTCATCTAAACGATACAAACGGATTGCTGGATAAAAATCCTTAAAGTCTTTTAAGTCATAAAGTTTTCCATCAGCTTGATCCTTCATTTGGCCATTAAACTCAAAATTTATAAATATTGTATCTCCTAGCTGATATGTGTCGATTGCTGGTTTAGTCTTTACAGGAATATTAAATTGATAAGGTACAACCGTGGTACATTCTTCGTGAATGACCGTGGCAATTGGGCTGCAAGAATAAAAATTTAGCAGTAATAATAAATAATAAACTATTAATTGGATGAATGAATATCTCATAACTTTTGGGATTAGCTTTAGTTCTAAAAATTATAGTTATTAAATAAACTGTTGACTTGGGTAGCGGTATTTGAAGTTCCATTCATGTGCACATTTAAATACCAATTGCGAAGCCCTTGCATGGTTATCGCCCCTGCTAAAGATGAAAAGTATTGTGCATCCGTAAAACAACAAACATTATCATCATACCCTGATGGGTCGCTAACTCTCCTTGGATCAGATAGGTCTAAACCTAAACCCCAAGGAATAAAGCCGTCTCTAAATCTTCGTCCTTCTAAATTTGGATTTCCTGCCAAAACATCACCATAATGATGCCCCCATCCTTCTGCAACTGCGGTGAATTGAGGGCTTGAACCAAAGGCAAAATTACCAGGGCTGCCATAAACTCCATTTCCTGCAATACTATTAGCAACGATGTGAAATCTTATCAAATCCCATGTTGGATCTCTTACCAATTGGTGATGACTTGCGTGGGCTAGTTCATGATAAATTGTATTATTGATTCGTCCAGTTGTTGAAACACCTAAACCACTGTATCCATAAGTTATATCAGGGTATAAAGCATTATGACTAACAATAATCGCAACAGGGGCAAGTGGACCTAATGCCCAAGCCATCAATAAATCAGCAATGGTTGTCATGGCAGATGTACCCTTATGAAGCATCGGAGCGCCTCCAGTATTTGATCCGGATGGTGATAAAATAATATTCAAATCAGACCAAACTGGAATGCCATCAGGATTGCCCAAATAATCCTGTACAGCATTATGAGTTGTTGAAGCAGCCCAGAATAATTGGTCGGCACTTCCAGTATTGCTAGATCCTCTATACTCTACATTGATATTATTAAATCTAGGGCCCCACATCATCCCGACATAATCTCTGACTCCAAGAAACAAATCTAGAGGATCCGTTAATCTTAAGGCTCTAATAGTAGCATTTCCATTATAAAATTTCACCCACATCCAAGCTCGTCCATGATATTCACTATTGATCTTCCAGCATCCACCTCCATCTGTAAATGTCACATCAGTAGTAAACCAGTTGTCTTTCATGTGTACAGCAACTCTTCGGACACCTACTAGTCCTGCGGTAGTTGTGTTTAGAACTTTTATACATCCACCTGGCTTGCGTTCATTTGCATAAACCTGACACCCGCATCCATTTGTAGTAAGTGATGGCGGCGGCGGTGGTGGTGTATATCCAGAACACTCAACTGACCATGTGGTATTCCAACCACCTTCTTCAAATTGGCTACAATCACCATCTATACTCTCAACAATCCATTTTCTTTCTTCATTGCCATAGTCATAATATACACACTCACAATAAAAAGGATCTGAACCTGTAGGAGAATTGCTTCCCGTATCCGTTGGGTCTGGTTCGTCATCTGGGTCAGGTCCTAAATTTGGATAAACTTCATCGTATAAAGAAAGGCAGTTTGGCCAAGATGCAGATCCCGGTCGACAATTAGGTTTAATTGGGTCACCAGTACCACCGCATGTACTATTACAGTCGTACCAAGGTAAAAAGCAGCAAGGAAATGATGAACATGATGGCATACAACCATTTTGTGGTGGAAAATTTGTACCAGGAATAGTTGGGACGGTAGTGTTGTTGGGTGGTGTATAAATCCAAGTACCTGTGCCATTCCATGATCCACTTCCTCCACCGTTTCCATCGCCACCCTGAGTTTGCGCATATGCATTTCCTGTCATCATAAATGAAGTATAGGTAAGATATGATAGGTATGGTGCAATCACTAGATCTGAAACTACAATATAACTTACATTAGGGAATACTCTCCCTATAGGTATAACAGCGTATTGATAAGTAAGTTCAGGTGATGTAGCTGAAGGGTCTGTGTAATAGTCGCCCATTAGTGTAACTTCATTTTCTAACGGAAAGTCAAATAAAGCTATTTTTTCATTCATGGTGTATTGTCTCAATTTTTCTAAGTCTTCGTCTGATGAAGGAGAAATTTTGATGTAAGTATGTGTCTTGGGTAAAGTCGAAAGGTTCTCTTTATACAATTTATTCCAAGCAGCTGTCATATTCTGAACAGAATATGGATTATTTCTTACAGCGCCAAGAACAGTTTTTACAGGTTTCCCTTCTTCTGGTCTATAATCAGATTCTGGTCTGACACCGCCATCTCCTTTTACAAAATTATGATCAAAAGCATTGGTTCGTGTTTGGGTCTTTATATTTTCGTTTCCTTTCAGTATCTCGTCCTTAGTACAAGAATAAATGCCCAATGACAGCACGGCAACCACGAGAGCCGCCAATAAAAAATTTAATCTGTTCATGTTATTTTTTTTTAACGGTTAAAAAATAAAAAATACAAATAAATTCATTTCCTAACTACTTTATCGGGATGTAGTCCAGTCTTGCTCCCGCTAGTATCTTTTGAGATCAAATATCCATCAAAATGTTCCTTTTTTACTCTCATTTTGATTTAGCCTTTCTACTTCAATCGATGCTAACGGCTGTGCTTTGCGACGGTTTTTGGCGATAGCCAAAACTGTCGTCAAAACACTTGTTAGTACGGGTTATTCAATTTATTTCATACTCTAAACTAATTCCAACAATGTTACTCAAGTTATAAGCACTTATTTCTTTTGAATCAATTATATTTAAAATTCCCCTTTCCCATTTTCCAGATAATGTTGCGTTGAAGAAATCATTGATTTTATATCTTAAGCCTAATTCAATGATAAAACCACCATCAACTTTTTTATATTTATCATTGTATGGGTTGTCAATAGGAGATAAAGGTCCAAAATTATCATATTGGAATCGGCCGCCATCATATTTATATGACCAAATTTGATTAATTAAATATGAATAATAACCACCAATACCAATTTGCAAATATGTTTTTTTTTTGTATTTTGAAATCATAAATGATTGTAATTGGTAGACTAACATAACCCATTTCATTAAAACGATTTCTGTTGATAATTTCCGTACCTAAAAAATAATTTGGATAATCGCCAAGAATTTCATAATATTTACTACTCACCGAAAATTCCCTTCCTTCAATTTCTATCCCGCCTT
>LNBW01000076.1 GCA_001567255.1 Bacteroidetes bacterium OLB9
TTTTATTTGAAATATAAAATCGATATTTAATTATAATTAAAATATAATACTTATTTTATTAAAGTTATCTCAGTTTTTATTTTATAGAAATATTCATCAGTTTCATTTGATTTTTTATTACAGTTATTTTTAGATTCAAAAAAATGTCATACATTGCAACAGTTTTTGCAATTTATTAACAATCAAAAAATAGAAATCATCTCTTAGATGGAGCATAAAATAGAACGTTTTTGGGTGATACTGGTGTGTCTTTGTATGAGTGTTGCCACAACCATTAATGGACAACAGCTACTGAAAGGGAAAGTCATTGATGCCGTTACCGGAGAAGCTTGATTGGCGCAAGTGTTTCCATCAATGGCACAGATAATACGGGTGTGGGTACTGATTTTGACGGTGATTTTGAGTTGAGTGTACCAAAGTTGCCGGTTACACTTTTGATTAGCTATATTGGGTATGCTGATATGACATATGATGTAACTAAGGCAAATGAGAAGCTGGTAATTAAGCTGAGTGAGAGCGCAGTGGTGATTGATTTGGGTGTAGAAATCAAAGGACAGAGAGTCTCTGAAAAACAAAAAGCTGCACCATTGACCATTGAATCCCTCGACGCTATTGCTATCAAGCAAACGGCTTCAACAGACTTTTACAATGGTCTTGGAAGTTTAAAAGGTGTAGATCTTACCACTGCGAGTCTAGGTTTTACCGTCATTAACACCCGCGGATTTAACAGTACAAGCCCAGTCAGATCGCTTCAAACTATTGATGGTGTAGATAATCAATCGCCTGGACTGAATTTTTCATTAGGTAATTTTTTGGGTGCTTCTGAGCTAGATATTAATAAGGTTGATCTTGTTGTAGGAGCGAGCTCCGCTTTTTATGGCCCAAATGCTTTCAATGGAGTGATAGCAATGGAAACTAAAAACCCATTTTTCCATCAGGGACTTGCAGCTTCTGTAAAGGTAGGTGAGCGTAATTTACTGGAAACAGGCTTTAGATTTGCGGATGCAATACATAATAAATCCGGTAAACCATTTATGGCTTACAAACTCAATTTCTCTTTTCTCAAAGCTAATGACTGGCAGGCAGATAATTATGATCCAATTACAGAGTCAAAAGATAACCTCGTGTTTTCTGCCGCTGAAAATCCCGGGAGATATGACGCCGTAAATATTTACGGTGATGAATATAATATCAACTATAGTACCACATATGATAGTCGAGCAGGATTAAATACCTATTTTCGCAATGGTTATAAGGAAGTCGATTTGGTAGATTATGATACTAAGAACATCAAGTCGAGTGTTGCACTGCATTTCAGAACCCAACCTTCCAAAGATTTTGAATCTCCTGAATTAATTATTGCTTCTAACTTTGGTTATGGTACTACAGTCTATCAAGGTGACAACCGTTTTAGCCTTAGAGGGATTCAGTTTTTTCAACATAAGTTGGAATTTAAGAAAAAGGACAAGTATTTTATCAGAGCCTATATGACACATGAAGACGCTGGTGATTCATATGATCCATATTTTACTGCTCAAAGAATACTCGAAGCCCAGGCGACCAATGAAAACTGGAAAAATGCCTACGATGAGTGGTGGACTAGAAACGCATTCGGTCATATTTTTAAAAACATGAAGGAGTTAGGCTATCCTTCGGAACCACAAGAAGCTCAAATTCAGTGGCAACGAGATCATAGGGATTTACTTGTTGAGTGGCACAGGCAAGCTATGGAACATGCGAATAAAGCTTTTAAAGCAAAAGATAATCTTGACTTCTTTGTACCTGGTACAGCAAGGTTTGATTCACTTTTTAATGATATTGTTAGTAGAAAAAATAACTTCCGTGAGAATGGAACTAAATTTTTTGATAAATCAGCGCTATTCCATGTCCATGGAGAATATAAATTTACAACAGACTTTTTTAAAGAATTAGTCGTAGGCGCTAATGGTAGGTTGTATCGACCCAACTCTGAGGGTACTATTTTTAGCGATAGTCTGGAGCGGATAAGCAATTATGAATTTGGGGTGTACGGAGGTTTTACTAAGCAATTGAATGATTTTACACTTTCAGCTGCCACGCGTCTGGACAAGAATCAAAATTTTAATTTTGTGATGTCACCTGCTGCTTCCCTCGTTTGGAAGCCTTCGGATGATAATTATCTCAGGTTATCATTTTCATCAGCAATCAGAAACCCTACTCTTACAGATCAGTATCTCGATTTAAAAGTAGGGCCGGCAAGATTGGTGGGCAATATTAACGGATTTAAGAATCTAGTAACTTTAGAATCATTTGATAAGTTTAGATATGAAATGACTTCGCCTTTAGAACGTATTGATATTGCGCCGATTCAACCTGAGAAAGTTCAAACCTTAGAAATAGGGTATCGAACTACATTGTGGGATAGAGTCTTTGTGGATGCAAGTGCTTATATCAATAGGTACAGGGATTTTATAGGTTATCAAATTGGATTGGATGTACCTACAGACACTTTTTATATCCCGCTTGATACTATTCCACAGATTATCAACAATTTCATAGATTCAAAAGTATATAGGGTGGCTTCTAATTCTGAAGAGATTGTGATTTCTCGCGGTGCAGCCATAGGTATTAATTACTATTTTAGCAAGTATTACGCTTTCAGTGGAAACTATAGTTATAACGAATTAGTCACAAAGGTAAATGACGATATTGTACCGGCATTTAATACACCTAAGCACAAATACAATGTTAGTATTTCAGGTAGAGAAATTCCTTTGGGTAGTGGTGTGAATACCCTGGGTTTTAATGTTAACTATAAGTGGATTCAGGGTTTTACATTTGAGGGATCACCACAGTTTACAGGTTATATTCCTACCTACGACCTAGTCGATGCGCAAATCAATTATACTTTATCTCGGCAGAACCTGGTATTTAAACTAGGCGCTTCTAATGTGCTCAATAATAAACAATTCCAGACCTATGGCGGTCCGCGAATTGGAAGGATGGCTTATTTTTCAATAACATACGATTTTAGAAAAAAAATTTAAATTCATTCATTTTAAAAAATTTTAAACATGCGAATTTTTACAAATCTTTTATTAGCATTTTTCGTTGTGGCACTGAGTTTCTCAGCTGAGGCTCAGGGACGACGATACATCGATCAGGTATTTTCAGAGGTAGAGGTCACAAAGAATAATGTTTTTGGGGCAAACTACACTATTTTGTCATGGCTTGCCAATCCTGCAGGAGGCCACACCCTGAAGCAACCATTGATTGCTGACATGTACTATCCTAAAGGTGATACTGAAACAGATAGACCATTAGTCCTTTATGTTCATACAGGAAATTTTTTCCCTTACCCTGCAAATGGGTCTTGTGGAGGAACATTAAGAGACTCTAGTAATGTTGAGTTTGCAACCCGCCTTGCTAAGATGGGATATGTAGTCGCAGTGGTGGATTATCGTCTCGGGTGGAATCCTTTTCACGCTGTTGAATTAGTAAGAAGATACTTCTTGATCAATGCAGCCTATAGAGGTGTGCAAGATATGAATACTTTTGCTCGCTATTTCAGATTAAGTGTGGATAAGCTTGGCAATCCTCATGGTATTGACCCTAATAAAATTGCAATATGGGGTCAAGGTACTGGTGGATATCTGTCACTCAATACTGCGTATTTAAGGTCCTATCCTGAAATTTTCGCTACTGAAAACCCTTTAAAGTTTGTTTTGACACCACCAGTGGCACCTCAGAATGTACCTATGGTATTAGAACAGTATAATGGAAATATCACTGCTGAAGGCGATGTTACGACTGTCGATGCACTTTATAACTCTTTATCTCAACTACCTATTGGTGATACACTTTGTATCCCTAACCATGTAGGGTATTCATCAGACTTTGCACTATGTATTAATGCAGGTGGTGCATTGGGTGATTCTATCTGGCTGAGTCCCGGGGAGGTGCCGCTCATTTCATTCCATGTAGATACAGATCCAAACGCTCCTGTGGATACAGATGTACTCAATGTACCGACTGCTACAGGTCCACAACCGGTAGTGGAAGTTTCGGGTTCAAGACGTCTGGCAATTAGAGGTGATAGATTGGGCAACAATGATATCTTCAAAAACATTCCGGCAGGATTTGATCCTTATGGCCAGTTTAATAAAAGCGGTCATTTAGGTTATTACGAATTTAGAGGTACACCTGATGATTCGTCTGCACCTTGGGAATGGGCAGCTGGTAATAATGGCATTGCTGTTTGTAACACTGATGCAGACCTAGCAAAGATCTATATTGATACCATGATAGGTTATTTTGCTCCAAGAGCATGTCTGGCGTTAAATCTGGACTGCTTTACCACTTCCACTAAAGAAGTTTCAGAAGCACAAGTTGATCTTAGAATCGCACCTAACCCTGCTTCACAATATATTAATATCACTGTATCTGATAAGACCCCATTGAAAGCATTGTTCGTATTTGATATTTCAGGTAGAGAATTGAAGTCTGTTGCAGATATTAATGCTTCACACTATGTTTTGAGAAAAGAAAACCTTCAGAATGGTATGTATATCATCCGCATGCAGTTTGAAAAAGGCGTGCTGAGTAAGAAGGTAGTATTTGAATAATGCACCACATTATGAAAATAAAAAAATCCCGCCGGACTTCCGGTGGGATTTTTTATGGGTATTTTCGTACTGTTTTTATTTTGCAGGGCTTAGCCACCCAAATTTGTCCTCAATAGTGCGATTTCTCATACCATTGATGGTTTCATATGCCCATAGGCTGATAGGTCTATTGTTTGTGTCCAATTCTACGATTTCTTCATTGTGTTGTAATGTAGATACCGGTGCTACGACAGCTGCAGTTCCCGATCCAAAAATTTCAGTCAGGTTGCCATTTTTTCCGGCTTCCATGACTTCATCAATAGTGATCCTACGCTCAGTCACCTTATATCCTTGATCTTTAAACAATGTGATTAGACTGTTGCGTGTTATTCCATCTAGAATAGCACCATCCAATGCTGGGGTCAGAATTTCATTGTTTATAACAAAAAATATGTTCATTGTACCTACTTCCTGAATGTATTTTTTCTCAACACCATCCAGCCATACGACCTGATCAAAGCCTGCTTCTTTGGCCAGAGTGGTCGGATACATAGCCGCTGCATAATTACCTGCAGCTTTGGCCTCACCGACACCACCTACTACTGCTCTAATGTATTTGTCTTGTGCTAGAAGTTTTACAGGATGGTTGTAATATGGGCCTACAGGTAGCACTAAAATAATAAACCTATATGTATTGGATACCTTGATGCCTATACTATGATCTGTTGCATACATAAAGGGACGAATATACATGGCTGATCCTTCCTGTTTAGGAATCCACTCTTTTTCCATCGACACCAGAGTATGTACAGCTTGCATAAATAAGTCTTCAGGCATTTGTGGCATATTCATTCTGAAAGCAGATTTGTTAAATCGTTGAGCGTGCATTTCTGGTCTAAAAATAAAGGCATTGCCCTCAGCATCACGACTCGCTTTCATTCCCTCAAATATTGCTTGACCGTAATGCCAGGCCATATTAGCAGGATGTGTGGAAATAGGAGCCATTGGCTGGATGGTCAAATTTGTCCATTGGCCATCGATGTAGTCTGCCATAAACATGTGGTCTGCAAATACTTTTCCAAAAGGAATATTGTCAAAGTCAAACTCATGAATTGCAGATTTTTCGACTTTTGTAATATTAAATGTGTAATTCATCAGGATTTGATTTTAGGTTTGGTATGGTTTAAAAAGAAGGCTGACATCGCTAAGGAACATATGAAAGATTTAAAACCTTATTGAAGTTGTACATGTTCTTGAATATAATTGGTACACAAAGCCATTCATTAGCAAATTAGGATTATTTCTTTAAAAAATAAATGCAGATGAATCTTAATTTGCATTGGCAAAAGTACAAAATAATTTGTAAAAATTTTAAATTTACAACATATAAATAAAAATTTCAAATTATATTTTATTTAGAATGCATATTAAAAATTAAATTTTGAATTCTATTTTAATGGAGGTGATTTATAAGATTCCTGGTAATAGTCCATCGGATATTGAAGTTTCTGGCAATGGTGAAAAAGGCTTAGTTGTATTGGTGCATAAAGCAAATTTTGATCAAGCCCATGCTGGTATGCTACATAAGATTATATCAGCTATACGCTATGACTTAGATCAAGACGCTGTTTTAGTTCAAGTAAGCAATGATGCTTCAATAGCTCTCGCTCAATATTTACCTAATTATAAGGATGTGATTTCTTTTGGAGTTCACTCTGAAGTATTTGGTTATAAAATTGAACCTAAGTTGTATGAAATTCTAACCATTGGTGATAAAAATATCATGTTTTGCGATGCTTTAACCTCTATATCAGGAAATGTAACCAAGAAGCAACATTTATGGAATAAGCTGCAGCAAATGTTTTTAAAATAAGATAAGATGGATGGCAAAATACTTTTATTTGCTACTGCAAATCATAATAAACTTAAAGAAATACGCGTAATCCTACCCGATTATGATATCAAAGGGCTTGCAGACCTGGAGATCCATGATGATATACTCGAAGTCGGCAGTACGCTGAGTGAAAATGCGATCATCAAGGCTCAATATCTTTTTAACAAAACAGGGCTGCTGTCCCTATCTGAAGATACAGGATTGGAAGTTGATGCCTTAGGAGGATTGCCGGGTGTTCATACGGCTCGTTATGCTGGAGACGAAAAAGACCCCGATCAGAATATAGTAAAGCTACTCCGAGAATTAAGAGGCAAGGAGGATCGAAGTGCCCGTTTTAGGACTGTAATTGCTATGATTGACAAGGATGAAACGCACCTTTTTGAAGGTGTTGTTGAAGGTCGAATAGCAGAAGGAAAGAAGGGTAGTGGAGGATTTGGTTATGATCCTGTGTTTATTCCTGATGGATATGAACAAACCTTTGCAGAGTTAAGTGCAGATATTAAAAAGATGATTAGTCATCGTGCACGAGCTGTAAAAAAGTTGGTGGACTTTCTTCAAAATAAAAATTAATACTCTATTCTGACTAGTCCTAAATAACTGATACAGATTTAGGGTAAAGTTAAATAATTAAACCGAAGTAGATTCATTTTTACTTCGGTTTTTTGTTTTATAAGATTTAATAGGGATAGAATTTTGTCTGTGCATTT
>LNBW01000077.1 GCA_001567255.1 Bacteroidetes bacterium OLB9
GGGTAACAGACTTGTCGCTATACTCTATGGGAAGATTAACCATAATGGTGAAATTAAAATATGAATTAAACAAAACAAAAATAAGCAATTAGATACGAAATTTAAATTCTATTGCATAATTCAGGTTAAACAGATTGTTACAAAACCAAAAAGACATTGGAAATGCAATCAAGCCTTACTACGGAGAAGAAGCAGGCAATCAATTGACCACATTATTGACAGACCACATCACAGGTGCCGTACCGGTATTGACAGCTGCACAAAGTGGAGATCAAGCAGCGCTTGGCAAAGCATTGGATGATTGGTATGCAAATGCAGAAGAGATAGGCGTATTTTTAAATACAGCTAATCCTGAATGGGCTAAGATGGATATGAGACACATGATGAAAACCCACATTGATCAGACGGTGACTTATTCAGTAGATTTGCTTAAGAAAGATTACAATGCAGCGATTATGAATTATGGCCATGCGCATGATCATATGGTCATGATGGCTGAAGATCTGGCAAGAGGTATTGCCATCCAGTTTCCAGATAAATTTAAATAAGCATCACCTCCTGGGTTTCAATCAGTAAAGTTAAAAGTTAAGACAGTAAGTAGGTTTAGAATTCATTTTAAAAGTGAGTGGGCTTTGTGGTATCACAAAATCCCACTCTCTTTTTATTTTACAAGGTTTCTTTCAACCACTTAAAAAATTCTCTTTGCCAAACCAGACTATTTTGATGTTTGAGCACCCAGTGATTTTCATCAGGAAGATAGAGGAGTTTGCTCTTGATACCAAGTAATTGTGCAGCAGTAAAAGCTTCAAGTGCCTGACCGGTAGGTACTCTGAAATCAAGGCCTCCCTGAATGATGTAAATCGGCGTATCCCATTTTGCTACATTAGAAGCTGGATTAAACTCATTATAAGATTTTTTATTTTTCTCCTCCCAGTAAGGTCCGCCCATATCATAATTGACAAAAAATGTTTCTTCTGTGGTGCCATACATACTTTGTGTATTGAAGATTCCATCGTGTGCAATAAAGGTTTTGAATCGTTTGTTGTGAATACCTGCTAAGTAAAAGATGGAATAACCTCCATAGCTTGCACCGATGGCTCCCAGTCGATTTTTATCCACATAGCTTTCCTTGGATACGTCATCGATGGCTGAGAGATAATCACGCATATTTTGACCACCATAATCTTTGCTGATTTGGCGATTCCATTCTACACCATGTCCCGGCATACCTCGACGATTAGGAGCTACGACAATATAACCTTGACTGGCCATGAGTTGGAAGTTCCATCTGAAGGAATAAAATTGTGTCAAAGCAGATTGCGGTCCGCCCTGACAATAGAGCAATGTAGGATATTTTTTGGCCGGATCAAAATCAGGAGGATAAATTACCCATACGAGCATTTGCTTTCCATCTGTAGTGGTCACGTATCTTCTCTCAGTTTTCACCGGAGCGATATTGCTGTAGAAATCATCGTTGACATTAGAAAGCTGATTCCATCGGTCAGTTTTAAGATTATATGAAAAGATTTCCGAAGTTCTGTTCATACTTCCACGGGTTACAATCAGCAGATCGCCAGACTGACCGATGATCGCATTGACATCCCAATCTCCCTTAGTCAGCTGTCGCACATGCGGCATCCTCTTTGTTTTGCCCGGATAGTCCACTTCAAATAGCTGTTTTGTACCATCTACCGCAGCGATGAAATACAAAAAGTTACCATCATTGCTCCATTTGTAACTCATGACCGATTCATCCAGTGTGCCGTTAGATTAGTTGTAATGCCATTCGAGATGACCTTGATATCATTCTTATCGGCTTCATAACCGTCAGTAGCCATGCTAAGGTAAGCCAGGTCACCATTGGTCGAATAGCTTGGATTAGTATCATATCCTTTATTACTGGTCGTGAGATTGGTTGTTTTACCGGTTTCTAAATGGTATAGGTATAAATCTGTATTGGTACTTACTACATAATCCGTCCCTTTGAGTTTTTTAGACACATAGATGATGCTTTTACTGTCCGGACTCCAGATATAATCTTCGTCACCGCCAAAAGGCTCTTGTGGACAATAATATGGCTCTTGCTTCATGAGATCAATGGTATCTGTACCGCCTATTCTGGTGTAGAATACGTGATTGAAATAACCATAGTTCCATTTATCCCAGTGTCTGTAATCTAAGGCAGTATAAACCTGAGCAGTAGAAAGTGGTAGATCCGGATAAAAATCAAAACCATTGATTTTATCAATTTTTACTTCTTTATGTAAAGTTTTGAACCTGCCATCAGGGCTAATATTTTTGTCTTTTGTCTGGCCTTCTGCTGATGATAATTCAGTAGCACTACCTCCATTTACAGAAACAACATATATTTTACTCGATGATTTATTGGTGGAAATGTCCGGTGTCGTCACGCTATAAATGACATTTTTTCCATCATCACTAAGTCCTATAGGTGAAACTCTTTTTACTTGTAGCAGTAATTCAGGTGTAATAGATACCTGAGCAGGCATGTCGGTTTTTGTTGCAGGTCTAGGCAAAGTCTTTTGTGCACTGCATGAAAAGAAATTGCTGATCAAAAATAATAAAATAGAAAAACGTATTGTATTCATAATGGTCATGAATTTTGTTAATTAATTTTAACAAAGGTATAAAATTAGTATAGAAAAGGAGTATTGAGTACTTTGCAAATTATTTCACACCGATAAAATCCTTACTTTTGCGTATTCTCACCACGATATGAAAGCAAAAAAAGTCATTTGGCCAGCATTTTCTTAAAGATGAAGTCATCATAGAAAAAATAGCTAACAGTCTGTTAAAAACTGAAGGCATCCGCAATGTACTCGAGATCGGCCCGGGAAAAGGTGTATTGACCCGACAACTTGGAAATCAGGACATCAACTTAAAAGTAGTGGAAGCGGATCAGGATATGGTAGATTATCTCATCGACCGCAGTGTGATTGGTGAGCAGCAAATCATCTTCATGGATTTCTTAAAACTCAACCTAAGCCGCGTATTTAATGGAGAACCGTTTTATATGATCGGAAATTATCCGTACAATATATCGTCTCAGATACTAATAAAAATGATCAATTATAAAGAGCTGGTTCCGGAGATGGTCGGGATGTTTCAAAAGGAAGTAGCTGATAGAGTAGTGGCACAGCCCGGTACTAAGACTTATGGCGTCATTAGTGTTCTGGTACAGGCTTATTATGAGGGAACAACGATCCTTGATGTACCACCATCGGCATTTATTCCGCCACCTAAGGTCAATTCTAGTGTGATTCGGCTGATTAGAAAAAAGGATTATTCATTGCCCTGTGATGAGCGATTTTTCCGCAATGTAGTAAAAACGGCCTTCAACCAGCGTAGGAAGATGCTGAGAAATACGCTCAAACCACTTTTTGGAGACGTATCACTGATGGATGATCCGTATTTTATGCAGCGCCCTGAGCAACTAAGTGTGCAGGATTTTGTTAATTTAACAGTCAGACTGACAGAGTTACAAAACAATAATTATAAAAATCATGAGTCTTGAAAGTAAAATAGCCAATGATCTGAAAGAAGCGATGAAAAATAAAGATCAGGCAGCTATGCGCACACTGCGGTCTATCAAAGCCGCCATTTTATTATTTAAAACAGATGGATCTGGCAATGTACTAGATGAGCAGGCAGAAATTAAACTATTACAAAAATTAGTAAAGCAAAGACAAGATTCTCTCGATATCTACACGAAGCAAGGAAGAGACGACCTGGCTACAACTGAGCGAGAAGAAATTGAAGTGCTTCAGAAATACCTACCTAAACCATTAACACAAGAAGAGCTAAATGACGCTATCTGTGCAATCATTGCTGAGACTGGTGTTACCTCAATTAAGGAAATGGGTAAGGTCATCGGCGTTGCTAATCAGAAACTTGCAGGTCAAGCGGATGGAAAAACGATCGCAGCCACAGTAAAAGCATTGCTCGGATAATACTTCTTTCGGACTTGTTAGGCTAGAAAAATAGTTAGATACAAAATAATCGAAGATGATTAAGTATTCTAGCTACAGATTGATGACAGGATTGATTGCGATTATATAAATTGTATAGGTGCTTCCTAGACGCCTAGCATTTTATCGGCATTTTCAGCTCTTTGTAGTGCCAAAATGATTTCATCCAGGTCACCTTCTACTATCGAATCTAGATTATACAAGGTCAGATTGATACGATGATCAGTCACACGATTTTGTGGATAGTTGTATGTTCTGATTTTATCTGATCTGTCACCAGTGCCTACCAGGGATTTACGTTGTGTTTTTTGCTCATTATACGCTTTTTCTTTAGCAGCTTGCTGAATTTTAACATATAACCGCTGGAGGGCGATTTCTCTGTTTTTATGTTGTGAACGCGATTCAGTACTTTCTGCTACTATACCAGTGGGTATATGTGTAAATCTCACGCCGGATTCGGTCTTATTGACGTGCTGACCACCTGCACCTTGTGCACGGAAAGTGTCTGTTCGGAGTTCATCTTTACGGATGTCTATTTCTTCTTCTTCAAATTTTGGCATCACCACAACAGTAGCGGCTGAAGTATGTACTCTTCCTTGTGATTCTGTTTTAGGTACGCGTTGGACTCTGTGTGCTCCGGATTCAAATTTGACTTTGCCATATACATCTGTTCCATATACCTCCATGACAATTTTGTTATAACCACCTACTGTTCCGGGATTTTCATCGAGCACTTCCATTTTCCAGCCTTGATTTTCAAAATACTTGGAGTACATTTTGAAGAGATCGCCTGCAAATATACTAGCTTCGTCTCCACCTGTTCCGGAGCGAATTTCAAAAATCACATCTTTGCTGTCTTCAGGGTCTTTGGGTATAAGAAGGTAATTAATTTTTTCTTTTAAGTCTTCTAGCTGCGGCGATAGATGCTCAAGTTCAAGTTCAGCCATTTCTTTCATTTCAGCATCAGAATCATTGAGCATTACTTTTGCATTCTCAATATTAGCAGATATCAGTTTATAGGATTTAAAAGCCTCCACGATCTCGGTGAGGTCTTTATACTCTTTGTTGGTCTTAGCAAACAGCTTCATATCGGATAGAACATCAGGATCTGAAAGTCTTTCCTCAAGGTAATGAAATCGGTCAAGAATGGCTTCGAGTTTATCTAACATACCAAGTTTTCAAAAAAATTTGTGCAAAAGTAGCAATTTATCCGCTTTTAAAGGTAAAACACCTGTATCAATTAGGGCCATTATTGAAATAATACTAACCTGTATTTTTCAGTATGCATTTGTCAGTAGCCTATGCTTTCATCAGTATTCAATTAGGTTGTTCTTCTAAGCTAAAATAGAATATTGGATGATGTATCTAAACGATTTATCATAGATTCAAAACCTTGGATTGGGTACGAAAAGTCTCAAGCTCAGCTTACATATTGCTCTATTTGTATGGAGTTTACACAAAGGTGTTGATGCTCACTAATAGATATTCTACTGCATTATATATGCATACCTGTTATGGTTATCTATCAGCACATTGACAATGAAGCCTAATCTTACTAGCGTTTTAATTTGGATCGTAGAATCTGTCCAAAGTGCATCGGGTCTAAAGGGTATTATTCTAAGGAAAAAACTTGGATATAGTTAAGTAATATATGGATGTTAATCATCTCAAAGCGCTTCAAGCCAAAAATTATTGATTCCTTCACCCTGTACTAAGGCAATCGTCTGGAGGTTGAGTAATTCAAGCAGCGCAATGAAAGTTACAATAGCATGAATGCGGTTTTCCATTGCAGTAAACACCTCTTCGAAGCGCACTTTTTTACCTTTTGGCAATTTTTCCATAATGTAGTTTTGCTGGTCTTCAATCGTGTAGTCAAATTTTACAATCTGATGCTTTGGTCGATTTTGCTGAACTTCAAAATTGCGCATCAGTTGCTGAAACGTTTGCAGGAGTTTGAATAAATTAAGTGATTCAAGTTCTACATCTAGCAAGGCTTTTTCGGCTATCTGTCGGATTTCAGCTGACGTATTGCCTCGTGAATGCCTGAAGTGCCGGTCTTCTTCCAGCGCACTCATCTCGTCAATGATAGATTTATAACGCCGATATTCTATCAGTTTTTGCGCCAGTTCTTCTCGTGGGTCTATTTCATTGCCTTCTGCATCCAATTCTTTTCGGGGAATGAGCATTTTGGCTTTGATACGCATAAGCGTGGCTACCATCAGAATAAATTCACTAGCGACATCTACATTCATTTCTTCAAGATGACGAATGTATTCAAGGAAGTCATTTGTAATTTTAGCTATCGGAATATCATAAATATCAAGTTCATCACGCTCGATAAAAAATAAAAGCAGATCAAAGGGACCTTCGAAGTGCTGAGTTTTGATAGTATAAGATTCCATAGCGCAAAAATAGATTTTTTATGTGAAGATATATCCGAGATAGCTTAATAGTTTACCTCTGAATAGTGACTTCAAAAATATTTTCCCAAAAATATCACACAATTATATAACTCAATCGCAAAATGTTTTGTTAGAGTGTTCAATATGCCTAGGCAAACCATAACTTAACAACACAGTAATAATGCTATGTTCCGGACGACATTGATACGAATAGTTTTAGCACCATTTGCATTGCTGTATGGGCTTGTTGTGTTGTTGATAAATTTCTTCTATGAAATTGATTTACTCAAAGCATCTAAATTCAGTATTCCAGTCATAGGTATTGGCAATCTCAGTATAGGAGGAGCTGGCAAAACGCCTCATATAGAATACCTGATAGAATTACTGAAAGACTATATTAATGTAGCGACACTCAGCCGAGGTTATAAACGCGAAACAACCGGATTTAGATTTGTGACCAATGACGATACTGCTAGAACAGTAGGTGACGAACCATTGCAATATCGAAGGAAATATCAGGATATCGTCGTAGCAGTAGGTGAAAGCAGAGCTTACGCTATTCCTCAAATTATGCTAAAATACAGTCAGACACAAACCATACTACTAGATGATTCGTTTCAACACAGAGCTGTGGAGCCTGGATTAAATATTTTGCTTACAGCATATGATAATCTCTTTACTGATGACTACCTACTTCCAGCGGGAAGGCTTAGAGAATGGAGATCAGGTTATGAGCGTGCTGATATCATCATAGTATCTAAGTGTCCTAAAGTTATGGATGAAAACAACCGGCAGCAAATCATAGGGAAAATCCAACCTAAATCGTACCAAACGGTATATTTTTCTTATTATGAATATGGCTATCCTTATTATTTATATAATCCTGCACAAAGAATCTCACTGGATGATAAGCTAGGTGTAGTTTTGCTAAGTGCTATAGCCAATACAAAATACCTATTAGATTATCTTGATGACACTGTTGGGTCGGTTTTTGAAATTGAGTTTACGGATCATCATATGTTTACCACTCAGGATATAGAGCGTATCATCAAAGTATATCAAAACACACCCGATGAAAGAAAAATACTACTAACAACAGAAAAAGATGCTATGCGGCTGGAGTTGTTTAAAGATACATTAAAAGCGCACAATATTCCGGTATTCATATTGCCGGTTAAAGTAAGATTTCATTTTGAAGAAAGCAGTAAGTTTGACCAGCAAATCAAGAATTTCCTACTAGATTTTAAAGTTTAGAAGTCTCTTAAATAGCTCTTAAGCTGCGGATATTGGTCTTTTAAAACCCCAATCTCCGGTATTGTTAGTTTTATTCCATTATAATACGGTAATATTGTAGCATCTTTATAACCTTCCTGTAGTAGCTGGTTTTTCTTTTCTACGGCTTGGTGATAATCTTTATAATTGCCTAAAGTATATAGATAATAATCAGCATCGGGATATTTTTCAATCATCACTGTTCCATCAGATTTAACAATATTATTATCAAGTATTTGGGTTGCCTTTGCAAACAGTACTCTGTAGGTCAGATCGTTATTCAATGTTTCCATCTGTGACCATCGCTTATCTTTCAGATTATCAGCTACTGCAGGCAAATCATAAATAACGTGGATATTACTTTTTTTGCCAGGGATAACATATAAATCTATCCTGGAATTGACGCCTGGTGCTGCTTGAAGTTTTATCCCATTAAATTCTTGTGCCATCAGCGGATAATTAGCGCCAAAACCTTGTATGATAATATTTTCAGGTTTAATACCATATCGAACCAGCTCCTCAACTACTTTTTCTGTCCTTTTGAGAGTATAAAAGATTTCGATAGATGGCGATGAGATCGGTGCACTATGGCATTTCAGCACGATTTTACTGTCAGGATAAATTGCAAGAGCGCCTGCGAAATGTCGGATTTCCACACGATTGATATTACTTAAAATATCGCCATCATTTTGATAAAACAAAGGTTTAACAACAATTTCTCTGATATTTTGTAAGTCATCAACCTTCTTTGGAGTACCATTTTCATAGGTTGATTCGGTCTGATATTCAAGAAAAGCAGGACCATCCTCACTTTGGAGCTGATGCACAATTTGGTTCTTAAAATAAGCTATATATAAATCAAAATTACCAATAGAAGTAATCCGGTTAGAAGCCAGTAAACCAGAATTGCCATCTGAAGATATTCGAAGGTATAAATCATCTGAAGGAGAGTTAACAGGGAGCCCCATATTGATAGGTGTGCTCCATTTGCCGTATTGGTATTCAGCACTATAAATGTCAAAACCTCCTAAACCTTCCAACCTATCTGACGAGAAATATAACACCTTTCCGTCATTACTCAGATAAGGGGAAACTTCGTCAAATATAGAATTCACCTTACTGCCAAAATTCACCGGAGGTAGCCAGCTTCCGTTTTGCCTAGTAGCGTAATACAAATCAAAACCACCATATCCACCAGGTCTAGAGGAAGAAAATATCATCAAGCTATCATTAAAAAAATACAAATCTTTATCGCCATTTTCAGGACGTATAGGTAAATTATTGAGCGGCTTTAATTCAACCAGGGCGTTAATCACACCAAAAGTATCTGTGTAGAGCGCACCAAAATTTTTATCCATGGATTTTAAGTAATACAAAATAGACCCATCTTGATTAAAGTCCTGAATCCACTCATGTTTTGGTGAATTGATCAGAGGATTAGCCAAATCGGGTTTTGTCCAATTACCATCTATCAGCTCAATAAAATATATATCTGCAAAATAATGTCCTTTTATAGTATCAGTAAGTCCTTTACTATTTCTCATACCGCCCGTGGCATTATCTCTGTCAGATGAAAAATAGTACCTTTCAGGGTTGTTAGGGCTTTGTACAGGATTGACTTCTGTGTAAATGGTATTTACATTTTTGCCGAGGTTCTCTACGAATGCAACAGAAGGAAGGTATTTAACACTTTGGGCATAACCACATCTTTTGATCTCATTGATAGTAGATTGCCAGTCTTCTTTTCCAACCTTGAGCTTATTGAGATAAATTTTATAAAAAGTTGCTGCCTTATCATATTCTCCTTTGCTAAAATATGCTTGAGCCATATACTTAAATCGCTTTTCATCCATCGATTTAAGTTCGTGGGCAGCCTCCATATCTTTGATGCACAAATCAGGCTGATTGGTCATCAGATAACAGTATCCTCTTTTGATCAGTAAATCTGGCTTTTTTATTGATTTTTTTGATTTTATTAAATTCTTTGAGTGCCAGATTATACTTTTGAGCATCAAAAAATATCTTTGCTTGTCTTTTCTGTCCGTAGCAAGGAGTTACGCATAAATATAGGCTACAAATCAATAAAATAAACCCAAAACGCTTCATTTTACACTGGCGTATTGATATCAAAAGCTTCCAAATAATCTGACACTCGCTTCAAGAATGCTCCTCCAAGCGCACCATCCACCACACGGTGATCATATGACAGAGAAAGGAACATTTTATGTCTTATGGCAATAATGTCACCATACTCTGTCTCTAGTACAGCAGGTTTTTTAATAATAGCACCTGTGGACAGTATCGCTACCTGAGGTTGATTTATTATCGGAGTTCCCATTAGATTGCCAAAGGTACCAACATTGGTGATTGTAAAGGTACCATCTTGTATTTCGTCCGGCTTGAGTTTATTTTCTCTTGCTCGACCGGCTAAATCATTGACGATCATTGCAAGTCCTGCAAGATTGAGCATGTCAGCATTTTTGATCACAGGAACGATGAGGTTGCCTGAAGGTAGGGCCGCTGCCATTCCGATATTAATATCTTTCTTAACGATGATTTTTGTACCATCTACTGAAACATTGATCAAAGGGAAATCCTTAATAGCTCTTGCAACTGCATCAACAAATAATGGCGTATAGGTGATATGAGTACCATTCTTCTCTTGAAACTTCTTCTTATTAGCATCTCGCCATTTTACCATATTAGTAACATCAGCTTCAACAAAGGATGTTACATGTGGAGAAGTTTGCTTGGACATGACCATATGGTCTGCAATCAGTCTGCGCATTCTGTCCATTTCGATAATCTCCACGTCTCCAGTATTGAAATTGATTTTTGGTGCAGGTGTATGAGGTGCTTTTATCGGAGAAGGTACTTCAGGTTGCTGCTTAACTTCTGCTACTGACGGTGCATTTATTTTGCCTGTTTTTTTATCATTGACGTATTGAAGTATGTCTTTTTTTGTCACTCTACTATTAGCCCCAGAGCCTGGGATTTGAGCCAATTCTACAGCACTTATACCTTCTTCTTTGGCTATACTTTTGACTAGGGGTGAGTAAAATCTATCATCTGATTCTGATATTGCATGCTTATCCACCTGTACCTGAGCAACGTCTTTCATTATTTGTTCTGCTGCAGCAGCAGGTGTTAATTCTTCGGTATCTTGTTTTACTTCGGGTACGGTAGGCGCTGCTTCTCCTGCATCTATATTATCACCTTCAGTTGATATAATAGCTATCGCTTTTCCTACTTCCACGACTGAATCTTCAGGATAAAGGATTTCTGCAATCACTCCATCTACTGGGGAAGGGATTTCGGAATCCACCTTATCAGTGGCAATCTCAAGGATGGTATCATCTACTGCTACTTTATCACCTACTTTTTTGTTCCATCTCAATATGGTCGCTTCAATGATACTTTCCCCCATCTTGGGCATCAAGAGTTCTATTTTTGCCATGATTTGTATTTTCAATTAAGATAATGAGGGTGCAAATTTACGAATATTTCCACAAAATCAGCTATTTATATTGGGTTTTAGATACCATGATTTTAGTCAATAATTTTTAAGAATAAATCGTCGCAAAAAATCCAGTGCATAAACAACTGTTGTCTCAATATTTTTGGTTCTGTCTTTACCTGCTTTTAGAAGATAGGTTTCCTGAACGGATTTATTACCTGCACAAATCCATATGGTGCCAACTGGCTTTTCAGGTGTTCCTCCATTCGGGCCAGCAATTCCTGATACCGCTATAGCAACATCTACTTTTAACTGATTGATGGCGCCTACCACCATTTCCTTAACCGTATGCTCGCTAACTGCTCCATAATTTTGCAGCGTGCTTTCGGCAACATGGAGCAGCTCGCATTTAATATTATTGCTGTAGGATACCACACCACCGTAAAAATAATCAGAGCTACCCGGTACGGTTACAATCCGCGCTGCAATGGCACCACCAGTACAGCTTTCTGCAGTGCCTACTTTGATTTTTTTATCAATGCAAAGTTGCTGCACTGCTTGCTCCAATGTTGTATCTTCCCAGCCATAAACGATGGGCCCCAATGCCTCTGCAATGCATCTTGCATAATAACTGATCTCTTCCTCCAGCACTTGACCATCACTTCCTTTGCCTGTGAGGCGCACTCGTACTGCACCTAAGGATGGTAAATAAGCGATGTTGATGTATTCAGGCATATCATTGACAATAGATCTGATTTTATTCTCAATAATGGTCTCACCTGTACAAGCTGTCATAATGGTTTTGTGCACGATTTTCAGGTCAGATTTGTTCCTGAACCTCGGTAATACTTGCTCCTCCATGATAGCTTTCATTTCAAAAGGGACACCTGGCATTGAGATTATCTGTTTGCTATTATATCTGAAGCACATACCAGGTGCTGTACCCATACTATTATGTAGGATTTCTACACCTTCGGGCATCATACATTGATCGTGATGATAAGGTGACAATATCCTTCCAAGTCGTTCAAAAATTTTTTTGATGCGCTCAAAAGTTGGTTCATGAAAGAATAAATCTACACCCAGAAAGCCTGCTATTGCTTTTTTGGTAATATCGTCTTTAGTTGGACCTAATCCTCCGGTCATAAGTAAAACATCTGACGCCTCAAGCGCTACTTCCATGCCGCTGACAATCTGTGCATAGTCATCACCTACCGTAATAATTTTAATTATTTCGATTCCTATACCATTGAGCTTTTGGCAAATCCAGCCTGAATTTGTGTCTGTAACCTGACCTATCAGAATCTCATCTCCAACTATAACAATTGATGCTCTCATGCAACAACGCCTCTAAGCTTTACCATCGTCAAAATGGTAGCAATTGCGACCGTATCTCCAGTCTCATCATATACATCCACTAACCACTTGACGATGCCTTTCTGATAATCCTCATCTTCTTTTTTCTCCTGAGCTATTTTCTCCTTAACTGTCAATCGAACGCCGATAGTGCTACCGGCATATACCGGTTTAGTAAAGCGACATTCATCCAGACCATAGTTAAGCATGACTGGTCCTTTAGCTGCATCTACAAAAAGTCCTGCAGCAGCTGAAAGTACAAAATACCCATGTGCTACGCGCTGTGAAAAGGGCGTGCCTTCTAGCGATGTAGCATCTGTATGTGCATAAAAATGGTCCCATGATACGTTAGCAAAGTTAACAATATCCGCATCGGTCACAGTACGCTTATGCGTGATTAGTGTCTCTCCAATCTCGAGGTCCTCAAAATACTTTTTAAAAGGATGAATATGCTCTTGTTTAAATTTTCCACCATACTGATATTGTTGGGTGATGGCAGTAAGTGTGGTCGGCGTGCCCTGAATAGCACATCGCTGCATATAGTGTCTTACTCCTCTGATACCACCCATCTCTTCACCACCACCTGCTCTGCCTGGACCTCCGTGTACCAGTAGCGGCATTGGTGATCCATGACCAGTGCTTTCAACTGCTGATTCGCGGTTCAAAACAAGAATTCTGCCATGATTGGTGGCAGCGCTTATGACGTATTCTGTTGCAAGATGATCATCATAAGTCACAATAGAACTACAAAGGGAACCTTTACCCATTTTGGATAATGCTATAGCTTCATCCATGTTTTTATAAGGCATGATTGTAGCTACGGGGCCGAAAGCTTCTATTTCGTGACTTCCTATTTGATCAAATGGACGATCATTTCTCAATAAAATTGGGCTGATAAAAGCTCCTTTTTCTTTATTGCCATGTGCTATTTCAAAGTTATCCATATCACCATACACGAGCTCAGAATGTTGCATCAATTCATTGATTTTAATCTTGACCTCTTGTAGTTGATCTTTACCGGCGAGTGCACCCATTCGAACTCCTTCTGCACGCGGATCGCCAATGACAGTACCATTGAGTGCTTTCCCAATCTGGATTTGAACATCTTCCATATAATCTTCGGGTACGATGATGCGTCGGATAGCAGTACATTTTTGTCCACATTTAGTTGTCATTTCTCTACGTACTTCCTTGATAAATACATCAAATTCGGATGTACCGGGTGCGGCATCATGACCTAGGATTATACAATTGAGCGAATCAGCCTCCATATTAAATGGAACTGCATTTTCGATGATATTTTTATTGGATTTTAGCATAATGCCGGTACTTGCTGAGCCGGTGAATGTCACTACATCTTGATAATTGACATGATCAATTAGCGTCCGTGCATTACCACAGATCAACTGTAAAGCTCCATCTGGCAAGATGCCTGATGCGACAATATCTTCTACCATAGTTTGTGTAAGAAACGAGGTCAGTGTCGCTGGTTTTACGATGGCAGGCATTCCGGCAAGCCAGTTGACAGCACATTTTTCAAGCATACCCCATATCGGAAAGTTGAAAGCATTGATATGGACGGCAACACCCTCTTTAGGGACTAAAATATGATGCCCCATAAAAGTACCTCCTTTACTCAATCCTACCGGTTCACCCTCGGTAAAATATGGTAAATCAGGAAATTTCCGTCTTAAACTAGCATTGGCAAACAGATTACCGATACCACCTTCAATATCAACCCATGAATCACCTTTTGTAGCACCTGTTTTATAACTCGCTTCGTAGTATTTGTTCTTTCTATCTAGCAGATATAAGGCAAGCGCCTTGAGCATTCTGCCTCGTTCCTGAAAGGTCAGCTTTCGCAAATTTTGATTTCCTACTCTGCGGCCGTAATCCAGCATCTCTCCAAAATCAAGCCCATCGCTAGTTGCAGTTGCTATAGCATCACCGGTGGAAGCATCTCTTAGTATTTGACCATCTCCGACACCTTCGACCCATCTGCCCAGAGCATAATTCTTAAGTTTCATATCTCATATTTTGATTAGGTAATGCGAAGATAAATAAAATTGAGGAGAGAATGATTTTGAATGAAAACAATTTTTCATAAATCATACCTCTATTACACAAGCTATAATCAATAAAAAAAGGCACCGGTTTTTTTGCCGATGCCTTCGTTGTTATTTTACTTCTCCATCTACTTTTATACGTTCAGGGCGGTTGGCCAATTCCCATGCAGTGTGGAAAATCAATTTGCCAATGTTTACCATCTTATCAAAATTAATCTTGTCAACTTCGTCAGTAGCCCGATGATAGTCTTCATGCACTCCATTGAAAAAGAATATAGCCGGAATACCGTGTTTCGCAAAGCTGTAGTGATCAGAACGGTAATAGTATTGATTAGGATCATCTGCTGCATTGTAGGTATAGTCCAATGTCAGGTGGCAATACTTCTGGTTCATTTCTTCATTGATTTTATGCAAATCAGAACTCAGTCTGTCAGAACCAATAACATAAATATAATCGGGATTTCCTTCATATTTTTTATCTATTCTTCCCACCATATCTGTATTGATATTAGCTATGGTATTCTCAAGTGGAAACACTGGATGTTCTACGTAATATTTTGAACCGAGGAGTCCTTTTTCTTCTCCTGTCAACCATAAAAATACTACGCTTCTATCTGGGCGGTTACCCTCCATGACAGCGCGTTGAAAAGCATTAGCGATTTCCAGCAACATCCCACTTCCTGATGCATTATCATCGGCACCATTGAAGATTTCATCTCCTCTTTTTCCTAAATGGTCATAGTGTGCGGATAGGATAATATATTCGTTAGGATGTTTTTTACCTTCAATAAATCCAATCACATTTCTATCTTTGATGACTTTCACTTCTTTAGTCATATTAGTTGCAAAATCTACCGGCAGCTCCACTTTTGCAGGCTTACCTTTTGAAATTTTCCTATCTGCCTTTTCCACTTTTCTAGCATTTTCATTGATTATCAAACTGGCGATTTCAGGTGAAATATAGGCTGCGTTAGCGGTTTCGATGGGTGTATTTAAAAAATCCCCCATCTTTGGAGAAGGGAAAAGCAATCTACGTCGGTTATTTTCTATACTGGCTTTGATGTCTTCATCAATGACAAGCACTAGTTTTACTCCTTTTTCCTTTGCTACTTTTAACTTTTTATGGATATCCGTACTCCAGTCTGATTTTTGGGCGGTACCGGTGATGTATGAATTGCCGGTTTTAGGGTTAACTGGTTCACCCATTCTAATCATAATAATTTTATCCTTGACTTTTGCCTTTTTATAATCACTATATTTAGGGTCATCAATTCCATATCCTAAATAAATGATCTCATTATCTTTAATCAGATAATTGTTTTCATTTTCATCTGGATAAGCGAGATATTCCCAGACCAGCCTAAACCGTCTGCCATTAACAAACAAATCTGTGTCCAACCACTTTGAAAAGGTAAATGCAACAGGTTCAAAATAGCGATTTAAACCAGGTCTATGTTGAGCAAATAAACCCATATTTGATAATTCCTCTGCTAAGTATTCTGAGGCCATTTTTGTACCTGCAGTACCCGTCTCTCTACCTTCAAGAGAATCTGAAGCCAGGACCATCAAATGATTCTTTAATTCATCAGCAGAAATATTTGAAGCATATCTTACTGAAAGGTCTTTGGGGTCGGTTATCACGGCCTTTGTAGTGTCAGGAATCGTGATATCACTCTTGTACTGGCCAAAAGCAATAACCGTTATTGACATCATCAAAAACAGGCCAAATAGTCTGATTTTATTCATATGAAGCAAATATTTTACAGGTTTCAAGAAGTATATTAAAGCCTCTTGTCAAAAATATGTTGTATATCAACGTAAGATTAAAAAATCCTTAACAGTTTATTTTATCAACCCTTTTTTGATGTCTTCCTCCTTCAAATTGTGCCGTTAAGAATGCATCTACGATTTTAGAAGCCATTCTTTTGCTGATAAATCTGGCAGGAAGACACAAAATATTAGCGTTGTTATGTTGCCGTGCCAGAGCCCCCAACTCAGGTGTCCAGCAAAGCGCAGCCCTTACATTTTTATGTTTATTAGCGGTAATACAAACGCCATTTCCACTACCACACAAGAGTATGCCAAAGTCTGTTTTATTCATAGCTACAGCTTCGGCAACTTTATGTGCAAAATCAGGGTAATCTACAGACTCGAGAGAGTAGGCACCTACATCTGTTATGTCATAACCGGCTTTTATGAGTCTAGTGATTAAATATCGTTTAAACTCAAAGCCGGCATGATCTGAGCCAAATGTTAACTTCATCTATTGAGGATTATTTTGAGATTCGAGAATTGGTTGAAACATATCGCCTATCTCCTTTTCAAAAGCAGGATCCTCCACATTTTTTGAATCATCTACAATCTCTTTAGCCACCCTAAGCCTTGCTTCATAATCTGTGTTAAAGCTATTGATGGCATCTGGAGATGTTTGATCTTCATAAAATACAATATATTGTAAAGTCTCCTTTGCTAGTATTCGAAGTTGATTTTTGGCGGATTCAAAATCACCTCCTTCAATCAAAACTTTAATAAATTGTATAATAGATCCATCATAAGGGAAGTTCATATTCGGAAATACTTCAAAGTACTTATTGGCCATCTCGACAGCTCTCTTTTTATCCCCTAATTTACTCAATTTCGTGGCGGCTCTCATCATGATAAGTCTCATGGCCTGAACTTCAGCTAAATAACTTTGATCCACATACAACTTCATTTTGTCAAAGTTACCCCATTTCCACTTATTCATTACATTCTTATAAACCGCATCTACATCTATACCTCCAAAGCCATAAATACTTGGTAATTGTGATGGTTCTTGATCCATGTAAGGTGAGATTCTAAGTCCTAAACCTTCCATTTCCATAAAATCGTTTAGACCCAGGAGTTTTGAAGGTTGGCAAGTTATAGCAAAATAGATAGGTCGCTCATAAAAGTTAGAGGCGATGACATCCATAATAGCAAGCTCGTCCTTAAGAATATATCCGGAACTTTCCGGAAATATAAAAGGAATAAATGGTGCCCATTTTGAAGAGTCAACCATTGTTTCAAATCCTAGTTTGCTATACTTTTCTTTATCAATCGGCAAGTAAAATCTACGAGAAGTGATGAAGTTATGACCATTGATATTATATTTCGGATCACGAATATTATTTAAAGCTTCAAAAATGTTCATCGGTGTGGACAGATTTTCTCCTCTTGGATTAACAAAGAAAATTTGGTTTCTATTTTTGCCTCTGTAATCTTCTTCTGTCAAAGTCAGTTTAATAGGTGGTGAATCATTGACTTTACTTCTCAACTTATTGATATACCAATCCACAGCGATCAAACTGAGGTTGACCACTCGTACATCTCTTCTTACACCTTCCACCTCCTGAGCATACCAAAGCGGATAAGTGTCATTATCGCCATAGGTAAATATGATAGCATTTGGCTGCAAGCTATTGAGGAAATTTGTGGCATAATCACGCGATGCTGTTATGTGTTTACGGCTGTGATCATCAAAATTCTCAAAGCCCATAATCACCGGAGCTGATAAGACAACAATGCCTGCAATAGCTGCTGGTGCAATTCCCTTCATTTTTTTAGATAAGAGTTCGTAGAGCCCTAATACGCCCAGCCCCATCCAGATACAGAAGGTGATGAAAGATCCCACCAGTACATAATCCCGCTCTCTAGGTTCGTTGGGCGGTTGATTAGAGTATATGATGATGCCCAGTCCGGTGATGATAAACAACACCAAAAGGGTAAAGAAATCCTTCTTACGTTTTCGGTAATGGTAAACCAAACCTAATAAACCAAAAATCAATGGAAGGAAGTAATACTTATTGGCTGACTCATCTAATTTCATGGAATCAGGGAGTTTATCCATTTTGTAGAGTCTTGCTTCATCTATAGGTGTAATACCCGACATCCAGTTTCCCTTACTTACATCCCACGGGTAGTAGCCTTGATTAGCTGTTTGTCGTCCGACGAAATTCCACATAAAATATCGAATGTACATCCAATTAATCTGAAAATGGAACAGAAACTGAAGGTTATATCCCATCGTGGGCTTGCCTTTACTATTTCCATTTAAGGCTTCACGCCACATTCTGTGCAGTTGTTGTCGGCCTGAGTCATTATGTCCGATTCTAGGAAAGAGCATTTCATCTCTAGGATCATAGACATATTCAAATTTTTCATCGACCACCTCATATTTGTTGCCTACTCGGCCCCATCTATCTGTTTTTTTGACGTCTTTAGGTTCTGCGTCGTAATGAGGTCCAGATAAAAGTGGGCGCTCGCCGTATTGCTCTCTATTCAAGTATGGTAATAAACGCATAGCATCACTCGGAACGTTCATATTGATAGGTGTATCCGTATTAGCCCTGATTACGACCACTCCAACTGTTGAAAAAGCAATCACTATTAAAATAGCAGATACAGCTGCTACTTGTAGTATTTTGCTTGATTTTTTTGATGCATAACGCACTGCATAATAACCTAATGCAAAAAGTATCAAAATGGTAGGCACAATGCCTGAGTGAATAGGTAGTCCAAATCCATTCACTAACAATAATTCCATTTTTTGCCATAGCGTAGGAATACCAACAATGACTACTTTCATAATGAAAATAATGCCTAATACACCTAAGGCCATAGCCACTAAAGCACCTTTAAATGTGTGTACTTTATAGTTTTTATAATAAACCAGCAGAGCCACGGCAGGCAGTGTCAGAATACTTAATAAGTGTACACCTACAGACATACCACATGCAAACAAACTCAATACTAGCCATCGGTAGGCGGTATCTTCATCCTCTATATAGTAATACTTTGTAGCTGCCCAAAGCGTAAGCATGGTAAACATGGTGGACATTGCATAAACTTCTCCTTCTACTGCTGAAAACCAAACAGAAGTTATAAAAGCAGATGAAAGTCCGGCAACTATTCCAGCAAATGCTAGTGCAAGATTCTGTCCAGTGGTTGTGTCAGATTCACGACCCACAAGTGCTAGCTTTCCAAACATTATGGTTATCCAGGTAACAAACATTGCTGCCAGTGAGGTAGAAATTGCGGACATCATATCCACTGCGAAAGCTATATCTGAAGGATTATCAGAAATAAGTGTTGCAACCCAAGCAAATATCCGCCCAATTATAAGAAATAGACCAGCTCCCGGCGGGTGAACTACCTGGAGTTTGTATGCTCCCAGTACAAACTCTCCACAATCCCAGAGGCTGCCTACCCTTTCTACAGAATTGTAAAATACCACAATAGTGATTAAAAAGACAATTAAGCCCGAGATATTAGATAAACGCTTCAAAGACTGCATATTTGTAATTGATTTTTACTGATAATATTTCGTATGTGTCCCATAAAAACGCAAAAGTAATAAAAAATAATATTATTATATTTATTTATATTTGTATTGACCACACAAATTATTGACTATCAACAACCTCAATATTAAAAAATACCCGTTCGAATCCTAAGCTTGCAATACATCCATCAATCTCAATTACGAGTTAGAATTTTGCAACATGAAAAATAAATGTTATATCTAGTTCGGTCCATTTCTCTTCTTAACAAAAACAAAATTTGAAATCTGAACTATTCCAAATCGAATATAAAAAAATTTAAGTCAAAAGGCTGAAAAGTAATATATTTGCAACTTAAATGCCTTCGTTTTCCGAGGCTGAATTATTATATCAAAGTATTATAACATTACAGAATGATTCTTAAATACATTCTTGTTTCGCTGGTGGTGTACTATATTTATGTCAATTACTTTAGACCACGAATAAATTCTCCTAAAGACCATAAAGAAGTGCACAACACTAAACGTACTTCGTCAAACAATTACAAAGGAGAATATGTTGATTATGAAGAATTAGATTAACAATTATAGAACTTTGGATTTATCATTACTCAATAATCTAAACAAGCGACCTTCATTTGAGGACGATTACTCTATCATAGATGAAACGGATGATTTTATAATCATTCATAAAAAGAATGGCATTGCAGTGCAAATCACTGATAAAGAAACGGATGATCTTGAATCCATGCTTAATGCCAGATTTGGAGAGAAGATCTATGTATTAAACCGGATTGATCAACCTGTAACCGGGCTCGTTATTTTTGCAAAAAACAAAACTTTTGCATCCGCTTTTACTGAAATGCTCAAAGATAGATCAGTTCGAAAGACCTATCTTGCTATTGTAGCGGGCAACCCAAATAAAGAACCTACAGAACTCAGGCATTATATCAAAAAATTACACAACCGAGCGATGACTGCAGATGAACAAATCGACGATAATTTTAAAGAAGCAATACTTGAATATAGACTTGTGCAGTCATTTGATAATTATCATATACTTAAAATAGACCTAAAAACCGGTAGATTTCATCAGATAAGAGCTCAACTAGCTACTGTAGATTTACCAATTAAAGGCGACCTTAAGTATGGTTCAAAAAGGCCGAACATAGATAGAAGTATCGGTCTGCTATCCTATAAACTAGAGTTTATTCAACCTTTTACTGGCAAAAAACACACATACATCTCGCCCTTACCAAAAAATGATGTGCTTTGGAACCTTCTTGACAAAACTTTGATCGGTGATTAACCGTTAACTTTTATATTTTAAAAAAGGACCTTTATGAGCAACAATACTTATTCATCCTTTACAGAAATAAGTACTCTGGGAGAATTTGGACTGATTGATACCCTGGCTAAAGAGAACATCACCCGTCAGCCTTCCACTATCAAAAGTATAGGTGATGATGCTGCTGTCATCAAAAACGAGCAATCGTTGACGGTCGTATCCACCGATATGCTGGTAGAGGGCATACACTTTGATTTGATGTACACTCCATTGAAACATCTAGGTTATAAGGCCGTAGTAGTGAATCTATCGGACATCTACGCTATGAATGCCGAGCCAAAACAAATCACTGTCTCCATTGCTATTTCCAGTAAATATTCTGTCGAAGCGCTGAGAGAATTGTATGATGGAATATATACAGCCTGTAAGATGTACAATGTGGATCTAGTCGGTGGTGATACCACTTCATCACCCAGAGGCATGGTGATAAGTATTACTGCTTTAGGAGAGGTATCACAGGAAGCTGTTGTATATCGCAATGGAGCTAAAAAAGGCGATATTATTTGTGTTACTGGCGATCTGGGTGCCGCTTATCTGGGTTTACAAATTCTGGAACGAGAAAAACAAATCTACCTAGAACACCCCGGCATTCAACCTGAACTTGAAAAAAGCCAGTATCTTATAGAAAGGCAATTGAAGCCAGAGGCCCAGCGAGGAGCGATCGCATATTTTCAAAAATCCAATCTAATACCTACGGCTATGATCGATGTATCGGACGGGCTAGCCAGTGAAATTCTGCACATTTGTAAACAATCGGGTGTAGGTGCATTCATTGAGGAAGGCAAAGTGCCCATGCATCCTGATACTGAAATGACCGCTATTGAATTTAAGTTAGATCCGATCACCTGCGCCCTACATGGTGGTGAAGATTATGAATTATTATTTACCATAGACGAAAAAGATCTGGACAAGATTCGATTTATGCCTGAGGTATTCATCATAGGTGAAATAACCGAAAAAGAAGATGGTATCAAATTACACACCACCGGCGGAAATATACATGACATCATAGCTCAAGGGTGGAATCACTTTAAGTCCTAAATCGCTTTTATTTTACGTCCAAAATATGGACATTATAAACTAAATTGGCGTTATGTCGGACACCAAAAGGTGGGTTTTTTCCAAAACCTAATTCAAAAGGCACATAAATGGATGCTGAGGCGCCTTTTCCTAATAATGAAAGACCATTTTGCAAACCTTTAATTAGGTTGATGACAGATACTTCTGTGGGATTGTTTTCTGATCTATCAAAGACTACACCATCCAGATACGTGGCGTCATAATCCATCACTACTATTGAACTTTCTTGTATTAACAAGTCGCTACCTAGCTTATCAATATGGATAAAAATGCCAAGCGTGTCAATAGCATTAATACCATTGACTGCTAAAAAGCTTCTAATTTCCTCTTTGCCGGATAGCTCAGATTTTTGGCATGCCAAAAAGCCAAGTGATAAAAACAAAATAAAATATCCGACTTTTTTCATTAAAATTCAAGAAATTTTATTTGATCTCTAGCAATTCAATATCAAAGATAAGTACTGCATTAGCTCTCCCTGGTCGTTCACTTTTACCATAAGCATACCTTGATGGAATAAGTAATTTTCCTTTACCACCTACTCCAAACTTAGGAATGCCAATTTGCCATCCTTCTATAACGCCATACAGTGGGAATTCGGCTTTGGTACCGGAATCAAACACCACACCATCTGTAAAATAACCGGTATAATTAGCCACAACAGTATTTGTAATCTTAGGCTTAATATCGGAGCCCGGCACTTCAATAATGTAATAAATGCCTTGCGGTGTTACATTAGCTGTCAGGTTATTATCTTTGAGATATTGCTCGATAATGCTGATATCTTGATCAAATTGTGCTTCCGGACTCAATTCTTTACTACATGATAAAAACGTCCAAGATATAGTGAATATAATCAGAAAATACTTCATGGGTAATGTTATTGTAATTAAGGTGCAAAGATGATAACCTTTTATAAAATATCTCTACTAGAAAGCATAAAAATCATTTTTCAAAAGCTTCTTTTGCAAAAATCGCTTATTAAATGGTATCGCCTCTAAGCCTCCTGAACCGAATCCTGGCTTCCGCCGAATAGGTACTTCCACTATAATCCATGAAGAGTTTTTCATATAGTGGCAATGCTTTTTCGGGCTGGTTTAATTGAGTTTCATAAAATTCAGCCAATTCAAAAATAGCATCATCTGTTTTGATTTCTTCCGGAAACTTTTCAATGAGCTGTTGGTACATTTCGATCATATCGTCAGTACGTCTGAGTTTTTTGAAAATATGTGCTTTGGTATATAAAATATCATCTTCGAGTGAATGTCCTGGAAAGACGATATTAATTGAATCCAGTTTACTTAACGCTTGCTGGTATTTATTTTGAAAAGCCAATAGATCTGCATCTGCAAACATTTGTAGTGTTGCATGAGTAGTGTCCATGCCCAGATTGTCAAGGATAAACACAGACATATCGATAGCATCATTGGAAATCAGTTTTGAGGTAGCACCTTTTAATATTTTGAATTGTTCTTGAGCCCAGGCAAAATCGCCAGTAAAATAAGACAATCGAGCATTGTAATAACGCGCATTCTCTCCAACCTGACCTTCTTTAAAGTCTTTATCTACCTGGCTAAACAACAAACTAGCTTCCCATCTGTCGCCATTCATCAAGTAATAGTTGCCGAGATTAAGTTTCACATTTGCCATTACTTCGGGATGCAATCCACCAAAACTTTTTACTTCCTCAAGAATGGCGATGGCTGTATCCAGCTCATTGACGTATAATGCTTCAAAATCTGCATATTCTTGCATCAGCATAGCCGTCTGGGTGTTCCTACCCATCTCGTCCAAAAAAAGCCGATATTCATTCTTTAAGGATAGCAAATCTTCTTTTGTATAACTAAAATTTTGAGTCACCTTTGCTTTCTTACTCTTGAGTAGGCCGCGTTTTGCGTCAAGATAGAAACTTGTATTTCGCCCCTTAGTGTTGACTACATAAGTATATGCTTCGATAGCTGTATCATAGTCTTTATCCTTATAGAAAATCTCACCAAGTCGATAGACTCTTGCACCATTTTCATCTAACTGGCGATCCAGTGCGCGAGCTTGTCGCAATGCTTTTTCATATTCCTTCTTTTGCATAAATGACCACTCCAGTAATTCTCCAAATTGATAAGCATCGGGTTTCTCTTGAATTTTTTGATATAATTGTTTTTGTAGTTCTGTATAGTCATCCTCACCTAAAAATCGCTGGAGACTAGTCTGAATATTACTGCTGCTATTTTCTTTTTCTGCTGATATTAGATAATACTTAATCATGTTTTTAACATCTCCCTTTCGACGGTATAAATCAGCGAGATTATAGACAAACATGTTGTCCACATTAATCAATTTATTACCTTTAAGATATGTTTCAATGGCCATATCATATTTTGCCAGATTGGTAAAAGTATTGGCTAGATTTATTACTGCTGATGGATCGGGTGCTAGACCTTGGATGGCCTTTTTATACTGTGTTTCTGCCTTGTCAATTTCACCCATTCGCTCAAGAAGATTACCATTAGTGACATAAAGTGTAAGGTCATCAGGGTTGTTTTTCAGTGCTTCACTTACCACCTTTTGTGCCTGATTAAAATCTTTAAGATCCAGCAAGCACTGGATATACATATTGAAATAAGTCTTATTGTGAGGAGATTCATTGTGAAGAGACCGATAGACCTGTGCCGCTTTTTCGTATTCTCCGGAATTATAATATTGATTAGCCAGCTGATATTTCTGTTGAGCAGACGCATCCATTATTATCATACTGAAAAAGAGTGCAACAATCAGCTTTAATGTTGTGTGGTTCATGCAGTTATAAAAATATTAACACCAAAATAATAAAACAACGATAAAATGATTAATGTTTTGACACATACGTACTCACCAGCCAGGTATTATATTCAGCCCAAACCTGAAGTGACCTCCTTTCAATAGTGTTCGTGCAAAATAGGGCTCCAGAATCAGTGCTCCAAATAAATTGACCCTCAAGGATACACCGGCTGTTGTGATTATTGTCGGTAGGGCGTTTTTTAACTGTGTAAATAGGATTTCCATTAGCATCGGTTATAAAATTCCCATTTTCATCCTTCTCAATGACATCTATCAGCTTGCCATCTTTCCAGTCTTTAAAATGATCAAAGGTCACTCCGCTATCAACAAAAAGATTCAGGTCTGAAAATAAAAATGAAGACGGTATCAGGGCAAGTCTTTTCGGCCCGGTAAATGGAAATCTGATTTCGAAACTACCTAAAATCATTTTAGAACCTAACACCTGACTATACGTAAGTCCGGTCGATTCTATATCGCTATTAATAATGGATCCCAGACCACGCACAAATCCCATATTGCCCAGATACAATGGATAGACACTCTTTGTTTTTTCTTCCCATCTGATATAAGAGGTTCCTCTAAGGGCAAAAGTAAACGGATGGACACGGATGTATTTTCTGCCATCCATCAGAAATCCTGTAAACTTATCATTGCCAAAATATTGCTCTAAACTAACCCTATATCTATATCCCGCCAGTGGCGAGGTCATCCCAAAAAATGAATTATCACCCACTAAGCCTATATTAACATTAGCTCCTGGACCTTTTTTTATGGTATAATATTGGTCTATCTGAAGTTCGTCACCTACAGGTATTTTATTCTTGTCTGATCCGACCAGCTGATAACCGTAATATTGATCACCCACATAGTAGTCATTATACTCATCCCATCTAAATCCTCTCATGGTGCCGGCGATACCACCTTCTAATCTAAGTGTCGTACTAAATGGATACTGCGCAAAGAGGCTCAGTGTCTGGTCAAAAATTCTAATGATATTAGTTGACTCCACAATAGCAGGATATGTGGTGCCATTGATGGTAATTTCATCAGATGAATACGCTCGATAACTTGTTCGTAATGGTACGTGACTTAATCCAACACCCCAAGCCAGTTGCCGCTTTCTATTGAGATAACTCACCATACCGCCCACATCTAGGATTTCACCATTCATTGCTATCTGTGTGTATAGCTGATTATTGCCTAGAATATCACCAAACATCATATCGATACCTCCTTGCAATCCCGTTGCATTACGGAATGAATTATTAGCTACACCGAGTCCCATGCCTGCTCCTCCTCCTATATAGTCAAGTGCAAAGTGAGGCTTATATTTTGAATTTGTCACCTTTACATCTGTTGTTTTTAAATCCTGATCAGCATGACTAAAGTTATTATCTACGATGTTTTGCTTGTTGAGTCCGGAAATAGGTAACATACCCCAGCGCTGATTAATCGTCTTCACATCCTCGACTAACTTATTCAGCAGTTGGTCTGAATTAGCTTCGTAAAGCGTGTATTCGCCATTGAAATAATGAGTGTAAATCACCCGGTCTTTTTTGGTGGCTGCTGAAATCATAGGTGCATCATTGCTAATCCCTGAAATTCCGGTGAGTAGATCCGTCATCTGATATACTTTACCTGATCGGCGATCCAGCTTGTACATATTTCTCAATCCATCCCTATCGCTTACAAAATACACATTGTCTTCAAAGTCAAAAATAGGATTCAGATTATCTGCACCCTGGAAAATATCGTAGATTTTAATCTCACGAGTGGCATAATCCATCTCAGCAAGGTCATAAGTATATTTTCCATGATTACGACCGTTTAGCACACTCCTTTTATCATACGAAAAAATGAGTCTAGAGCCATCAGAAGAGAAGCTCGCCATATTTTCACTGTAGATGTCATTGGTCAGTTGGGTAGCTGTTGCCTTCTTCAAGTTTATAGCATATAGGTCGGGTTGTCCTTCATTTAATCCTGTAACGATGACTTCTTTTCCATCTGGATGATAAATGGGGTTGGTAAATGCTTCTAGATCTTTGACTTCAATGGTATTGAGTGTCTCACCGGAGTCCGCATTTTTAATGACTAGTACATTTCTTCCTTTTTTTATACCGATAAATGCAAAATCCTTGCCATTAGGGGACCAAGCACCTGATGATTCAATCGCATTGATATAGTCCAGTCCACCGGATTTAGACACACTAGTCACCCTATTGAGGATTGTGCCTTTTACCGCATCTGCTAGAAATAATTCTGTATTGAAAAGGTCTTTTTCTGAAAGAAAAATAACGTAGCGACCTGTCGGGCTCAATGCCGGAGAAAGGTTCATTTTGCCGGCATTACCGTCAGAGATCAATTTTTTGCCTTGTGGTTTTTCCTTTCGGTCATCCAGCAATTCTGAGTAGTAGGTCTTTAGTGCATTGTGCCAAAGGCTGCTTATATTCTTAGTTCCGGTACCTAAAATTGTATCGCACGCATAAGCTAGTCCATACTTTGCTGTAGTCACAAATAAAGGTGCAAGTTTATCATCACCAAAAAATCCACCAATAAATGCCATGAGCGAATGTCCATAACGATATGGAAAATACTCGGGATTATTGAGCTTTGTTATTTCAGGTAGTCTGTCATTTAATATTGCATCCCTCATCCACATCGCTGTAAATGGGTCATTCTTACCAAGTGAAAGATATTCAGCCGTTCCTTCCACCATCCATAGTGGTGTATTACTCAGGTTTTGAAGCGAAAGAGAGTCATCGGTTACAATGGCATTATACTGAAAAGCATGAGTCAACTCATGAACAAGTACATGGTGGTCATTCTGTAGAGAATAGGTCAATGGTAAGACCACTCTGTTTTTCAGCGCTTCGGTGACACCACCAGTAGCAATATCAATACTTCCAGATATAGCATTGGTCTGTTGAAATTCTGCATGGTTATTATATAAGATTATTGGATTTTTTGAAATCAGATCTTTTCCAAATACTTTCCTGTGGTTGACGTACCATTGCTCTGAAAAGTCAGTAAGATAATCCATCAACTCATCATTTTTAAAATAATGATAAATGGTATAGTGTGGCGTCTCTGTCACCTTAAAATCGAAAGCCTATACACTGGTTTGTTGCGTCCAAAATACTGGGCATCTACTTTAAATGTACAAGTCAGCATCAAAATAAAGCCAATAATCCACCTATTCATGGTAACAATTGTTTTAGTCATTGCAATATAACAAATCAATGTGTAAAAAAATTATCCAATCACGATTTTTAAATAAACATTAATATGACGTATAAAATATATTTAGCCACTCTATATTTTAATATTGTCAGAAAGTAACACATAATAGTGCATAAAAATACTACTTTTGACGATTCGAATACCAAAAAGTATATAAATGAGATATTCAATCACAATGGCTGCAATTATCATGTTCTTAATAGGTCAGCCTATCAGTGCGCAAAACCTTACTATTGCCTTTGACAAAAATAAGAATTCTACTTCAACATATCCTGAAATACGACAATTTTATAGAACCCTGGACGAGATATCACCTTATGTTCAGGTAAGAGATTATGGAATGACGGATAGCGGTCAGCCACTACAAGAAGTTGTCGTAGCCGCTGACAATCATTTTACGCCGGAGGAGACCAGAGCGGCCGGTAAGGCTGTTTTATTGATCAATAATGGAATTCACCCTGGAGAGCCGGATGGAATTGATGCCAGTATGATATGGATGCGTAATCTGGTATTGAATAATACAATGGCGGATATGCTGGAGAATATGACTATCGTAATTATACCCGTGTACAATATCGGAGGGTGTCTCAATCGCAGCTGGATCAGCCGACCGGATCAAAATGGTCCCGAGGAATTTGGGTTCAGAGGCAATGCTAAAAACCTCGATTTAAATAGGGATTTTATCAAATGTGATTCTAAAAATGCTCGAACATTCAACCAACTTTTTAACAAGTGGAATCCTGATCTAATGTTGGATACACATGTTTCTAATGGTGCAGATTATCAACACACTATTTCTTATGTTGGAACACAAAAAGACAAACTGACCTTGCCATTAAAGCAATTATATACTTCGGAATTACTACCCTATTTCAATAATGAGATGTCAAAAAGAGGTTGGGACATGGTGCCGTATGTATTCAGCTTCGGACCTCCTGAAACCGGAATTATAGGTTTTATGGATCATCCTAGATTTTCATCTGGTTATGCAGCATTGCATCACACAATAGCTTTTATGCCGGAAACACACATGCTTAAGCCATACAAAGATAGAGTAGCAAGCACCCTTGATTTTATCAAAACAACGATGTTTTTTTTGAATCAAAATAAAGGCAAAGTCATTCAGGCAAAAAAGGAAGCAGAACAATATGCCATACAGCAAGACTCAATGACTTTAACCTATAAGCACAATCGAAATAAGTGGTCAAAAATCCCTTTTAAAGGCTATAAAGCCGGTAAAAAACCGAGTGCGGTTAGTGGAAAAGATCGACTTTACTATGACAGAAATCAACCGTGGACAGACTCAATTCGATATTATGATAGTTACGAAGCTGACGTTAAAGTCCGTGTTCCCGTTGCGTATGTGATCCCTCAAGCTTATGACCACATCATCAATATGCTGACAATTAATGGTGTACACCTTAACCACCTATCCAAAGACACCATTATTGAAGTTGAAATGTACTCTATTGAAGATTTTGAAACTGTAAAATCACCCTATGAGAGTCACTATTTGCATTCAAAAACGCAGGTAAGTACCCGAAAGATGAAGCGACAATTTTATAAAGGAGATGTATTGATATACACACGTCAAAAACCCATTCGCTATATCGTCGAGACACTTGAACCTCAAGGCGTGGACAGCTGGTTTAATTGGAATTTTTTTGATGGTATTTTATCTGTCAAGGAGTACTATTCGGATTATGTTTTTGAAGATAAAGCAGCACAGCTGTTAAAAGAAAATCCGGATCTTAAACGACAACTGGATCAAAAACGCTCATCAGATTCAAAATTTGCAGAAGACGGTGAAGCACAGTTAGATTTTGTCTATAAAATGTCACCATATTTCGAACCGCCTTTCAGATTATATCCTATAGGTAGAATTGTCAGCCAATAATCAGAGTACAATGATGAAAATTTGTGGATTTACCTTTATTAAGAATGCAGTATTGTATGATTATCCCATCAGAGAAGCAGTGCTTTCAGTACTGCCACTGTGTGATGCGTTTTATATAGCGGTAGGCAAGAGTGATGATGACACTCTAGGACTTGTTAAGAGTATCCATTCGGATAAAATCCATATCCTTGAAACTGTATGGGATGAATCACTTAGAGAAGGTGGAAGGGTACTGGCTGTAGAAACAGATAAGGCTTTTCAAGCCATTCCTCCTGAATATGACTGGTGCATCTACCTTCAAGGCGATGAAGTCATTCATGAAAAATACTTGCCGACTATACAGGCTGCAATGGAGCGATATCTGCAGGATAATAGGATTGACGGTTTACTCTTTGATTACCTTCATTTTTATGGATCTTATGATTATATAGCCACTTCATCTCAATGGTATAAACACGAAATACGCATAGTAAAAAACAATAAAGAAATTTACTCTTATCGAGACGCACAAGGCTTTAGAAAAGGTAATGACAAAAAGCTCGATGTAGCTTATATCAATGCTTGTGTTTACCATTATGGATGGGTCAAACCTCCTAAAAATATGCAAGCCAAGCAAAAGACCTTTCAAAAGCTATGGCACGATGATAAATGGGTTGAGATGCATGTAGCGGATGTAGAAGATTTTGATTACTCAAGTATCGATCAGCTGGCTATTTTTGAAGGTAGCCACCCTGCTGTTATGCAAGACAGAATCCAACGACTCAACTGGCATTTTAAGCGAGATATGTCACTCAATCGGATGACATTAAAAGATAAAATCAAAGGCTTGTTAAAAAAGTTTTTGGGATTAGATTTTTCGTATCGAAACTATACCATCAAAGACACTTTTAGATAAAAAATAGGATGTGTTAAAAACGCCGTGATCTGTGACATGCTAAATCTCAATAATTCACTAATAAGTGGACAGATGCATAGAGCGCTTGCTGAACGATTTATCCCAGATGCTGAATTAGACTGTTTTATCAAGGCAAATGATATAACATAGAATTGAAATAGCATTTCCTAAAAAGTTAATTTGTACGCTTAATTTGGTTATTACCTTGTATAAAGTTTAAAATGTCTGAAAAAGTGCCATATTTACACAAAGCTATCAGTGTCAAACTGACAAATTGGCTTGAAAATATCAATGGCAATAAAATTGATAGATGATAGTATGATTAACAAAATTAGAAAATTTATGTCTGAGAAGATTGAGGATACTTCACTTGATAAAAATAAGAAGAAGAAAGGCAAATCTGAAAAAGAAACGCACGATAAGTTTGTAGAAGAAATCGAGACGTTGAAGTCAGAACTTGAAGAGTCAAAAGATAAATACCTTAGACTCTATGCTGAATTTGAAAATTTCAGAAAGAGAACGATTAGAGAACGACTTGAGCTTATGAAATCCGCTGCAGAAGACACAATGTTGGCATTATTGCCTGTGTTGGATGATTTTGACAGAGCTAAAAAGAGCGCAGAAACCGGAGTTGAACAGTTTAGCGAGGGTGTTCAGTTAGTTTATCAAAAGCTATTCAGCATATTAGAGCAAAAAGGTCTGAAATCAATGGAGTCAACAGGCGAGGATTTTGATCCCGACTGGCATGAAGCAGTGACAGACATTCCAGCTCCTTCAGAAGAAATGAAGGGCAAAAACTTTGACACGATCGAAAAAGGGTATGTTTTGAATGACAAGATCATTCGACATGCCAAGGTAGTAGTGGCAAAATAACATATTTATAATCAGAAGATCGCATAAGACAATCAATGAAGAGAGATTATTACGAAATACTCGGTGTCGATAAAAACGCTGATGAAAGCACCATAAAGAAGGCCTATAGGAAAGTAGCCATGCAATTTCACCCTGATAAAAATCCCGGAGATAAGGCGGCTGAGGAAAAATTTAAAGAAGCTGCTGAGGCCTATGAAGTACTGAGCAATCCTGACAAAAAAGCACGTTATGATCGTTATGGCCATGATGGTGTGGAAAATATGGGTGGAGGATTTTCCGGAGGCAGCATGAATATGGAAGATATTTTCTCCCATTTCGGTGATATTTTTGGTGATGGTGATAGTCCTTTTGGACAGTTCTTTGGAGGTGGAAGCACACGTAGGACTTCCAGAGGTCAAAAGGGTACCAATCTTCGTATTAAGATAGCCTTGACACTCGAAGAAATTGCCACTGGTGTTACCAAAAAAATAAAAGTCAAAAAGCAATCTACTTGTAAAACATGTAGCGGAACAGGTGCAAAAGATGCTAGCAGTATCAGTACCTGTACAACATGTCATGGCTCAGGGTATGTACGACAGGTCAAAAATACATTTTTGGGACAAATGCAAACGACAGCAACGTGTCCAAAATGTAATGGCTCAGGCAAAACCTATGCTGCAGCTTGTAATACCTGTAAAGGTGGCGGCACGGTAATGGATGATGAGCTCATCGAAATTAACATCCCGGCAGGAGTTCAGGAAGGCATGCAATTATCCATGCAAGGCAAGGGAAATGCTGGTAAAAATGGTGGACCAGCTGGTGATTTACTGATATCTATTGAGGAAAAGCCGCATGATCAGTTCAGTCGTGAAGGAAATAATGTAATATACGATTTGTTTCTCAATTTTGCAGATGCTGCACTGGGTATCAATGCAGAAGTGCCCACACTATCCGGCAATGTTAAAGTTAAAATACCTGCCGGTACTCAAGCTGGAAAAATATTTCGTTTGAGAGATAAAGGGCTGCCTTCATTACAGCAATATGGCAAAGGAGATCAGTTGATTAATGTGAATATTTGGACACCTAAGAACCTGACTTCTGAGGAGACCGCATTGCTCGAAAAAATGAGAAATATGAACAATTTTAAGCCTAATCCAGGAAAAGGTGAGAAAGGATTCTTTGAGCGAATGAAGGAATATTTTAACTAAGCTAGTTAACCAATCACAATTTTGGCAAAAAAAAAGAAAATCATCACCGATTTGCTACTCACCGGTATAGCAGATAAAGGGAAATGTATAGGACGAACTATCGATGGGCAAGTGATATTTGCAGATGGTGGAGTACCGGGAGATATCGTGGATGTGATGGTGCTAAAAAAGAAAAAGTCGTATTCTGAAGGTGTTGTCACTGAAATCAAACATTTATCTGCAGAACGGGTGTCAGCACCATGCATACATTTTGGAATTTGTGGCGGTTGTAAATGGCAGCATTTAGACTATGCTGCTCAATTAAAATATAAATGGCAAATCGTCAAAGATGCCATTAGCCGCATAGGAAAAATAAATCAAGATATTGTTTTGCCTGTAATTGGTTGTGAGCACAATTATCACTACCGAAATAAACTGGAATATAGTTTTTCTTCCAGGAGATGGATTACTCAAGAAGAAGCAGACTCAGGAGAAGAAATTGACCATACCGGGGCACTTGGGTTTCACAAATCAGGTTTTTTTGATAAAGTAGTGCCAATCAATGAGTGTTTATTGCAAGAGAATCTGACTAATGAAATTCGAAATTTTATCAGAGATTTTACAGTTGAACACGGTTATCCATATTATGATCTGAAAGATCGCACCGGTTTGATGCGCAATATGATTGTGCGTAACACTACACTCGGAGAGTGGATGGTCAACATCGTTTTTGCTAAAAATGAGTGGGATAAAATTGACTTTCTGATGCAAACCGTTAAAGATCGTTTTCCACAGATTACATCGCTCAATTATACGGTGAACACTAAAGCTAATGATACTATTTTTGATCAAGAGATCATCACTTATCATGGTAGGCCGTACATTATAGAGCAACTCGGAGATGTACAGTACAGAATTGGGACAAAGTCCTTCTTTCAGACCAATACTCTACAGGCAAAAGTACTTTTTGACGTGGCAGTAGAGTTTGCAGAATTGACGGCCACAGACAATGTGTATGATCTGTACACCGGATTAGGAAGCATTGCATTATACATTGCATCAAAAGTAAAGCATGTCACCGGAATAGAAGAAGTTCCTGAGGCTATAGCCGATGCTAATATCAATCAAGAAGTTAATGGTATCAAAAATACTTATTTTTATGCTGGCGATGTAAGCGGGTTGCTGAACGAAGACTTTGTAGAACGACATGGCAAACCGGATATAATTATTACTGATCCTCCGAGACAAGGTATGCATGAAAACGTAGTAAAAATGCTTTTAAGACTGGAAGCACCACGACTCGTTTACATCAGTTGTAATCCTTCCACCCAAGCCAGAGATCTTGCGCTATTGAATGAAAAATACGAAGTTGTAAAAGTACAACCAGTAGATATGTTTCCTCATACGCACCATATAGAGAGCGTGGCACAGTTAAAGTTAAGAAAGACATGATGAGTGATATAGAAAAATTTATTGCACTTGAATCAGAAATCAAGCCTTATAAAAAGATACTAGCCCAAGCGGCAGATGTTATCTTGAATGAAAATGTATCAAAGTATCCGATTTTTATTGTGCATCAGCAAGAAATAGAGATGGGTGTGCTACTTATTGAAGGAGGCAAAGATTTCCGATGGTCTATCAATGCATCTACTCTTGAAGAATTTGTGAGTAAAGAGATCGTCTTCATGGAAAAGGCCAAGGATTTTATATCCACATATAAAGATCCCGAGATGTATTTATGTCTTTTTGTATTGAGTGATTTAGGCGCACAATTTATCTATTTGCCAAGGGAATTCAACAGCTGATAAAAAAAATTTATAAATTTTGAATTGTTATTTAAAATATTTCTAAATAAGAAAACGTTGATAATGAAAGACTTTTAATTGAGTTCAAAATATTTATGTTTTATTTAACACTAAAATTTAGATAATTATTTGTTTTTGAGCTTAATTATTCATAAATTTGTTGCAACAAAATCAAGATTATGTCAACATTGGAATTTGATCAAAAATTTGAAGTACTGACAGACTCGCTTAACGCTTTTGCATATAATCTAACTAAAAATACAGAAGACGCCAGAGATCTCTATCAGGAGACAGCAATCAGAGCTATTACAAATCGAGATAAATTTAGACCCGACACAAATTTTAAGGCTTGGACATTTACGATAATGAAAAATATTTTCATTAACAATTATCGTAAAAAAGCCAAGTCCAACGTTATTTTGGACTCTACCGACAATTTGTTTTTTATCAATTCAGGTAGTGCTGCCATCGAAAATGATGCTAACAGAAACATTTTGATGACAGAACTCAACAATATGATAAATTCACTTGAGGACAGCATCAGGATTCCTTTTGTCATGCATTATGAAGGATACAAATACCAGGAGATTGCTGATGAATTCAATTTACCGCTTGGAACCGTGAAGAGTAGAATTTTCTTTGCAAGGAAGGCGCTGAAAGACAAGATTAAAGATAGTTATGGCGATTATTGGTTAGTTAGATCATTGTCAGCATAGAAAATAAAAAAGGTCGCCAAAGAAGCGGCCTTTTTTTGTATTGATTATGTCCCGTCCTAAAATAGCGATACACTAAAAAAGTATCAATATGCAAAATAAAGAAAACGAGTATGTTAAACGCACTCAAAAAGATTACACATTAGCATTTAAACTTCAAGTCGTATCAGAAATTGAACGAGGAGAACTCAGCTGTAGAGGAGCAACTAATAAGTATGGAATTCAAGGTAGAGCAACAATAACCAATTGGTTGAGAAAATATGGTAAATTTGACTGGTTAAATCAAACACCTAGTAATATGCCTAAAAGTCCAGAGCAACGCATTTTAGAACTTGAACAGAAAGTCAAGTTGCTAGAAAAGCAAAAGAAATTTTTAGAAAAGCAGATTGAAACTGCTGATAAGAAAGCAATTATCTTTGATATGATGATAG
>LNBW01000078.1 GCA_001567255.1 Bacteroidetes bacterium OLB9
TATTTACATCCGTGTACGATACATAGATGTTACATACGCTTGGATCTACTTTCTGTAGGTGATCTTCTCCATCCCATCCTATATGTGGATACGTAAAGTAACCGTATGGGTGGCCTTCTTGTAACTCTATGATCGATGGTGTTTGTCCATAATCGTCATAGAATGCTCCGACATTATTAGCTGATGGTCCACCTGTTCGGCTATCCACATCCTTAAATGCTGCTACTGCCGCAGGGCTTGTGTCTTCGCCACATGACAACGTTACTAACGCTGCAGGTGGTGTCAAATCTTCTATTTCTATTGGATGGAATGTAAACGTCTGTGTACACGTTGATGTCCATCCTGCTGCATCCGTAAACGTCCAGTGTCTTAGAAGTTTCTTAGGGCCACACATTCCATCGTTTACAACCTCATCTGTAAATGTTCCATTTACAGCTCCACATGCGTCTGTTGCTGTCGGTGGTGTCGTTAACTTGTACTTATACCTAGGATCAAACAACTTAGCGGCTGTCTCTTCTGATACTACGTCAAACTCATAACATGAAAACTGACACTCAGGTTGTTCAGATGCATTTGATAACGCAAGAACATTTCCTGCAGTAGAAGTTATAGTGATAGTATAAGGATCAGGATATGTATCTATAAAACCAATTTCCCAGTAAGTTGTATAAACATAATAGTAGGTAGTTCCTGCTGTCAAGGTAGTAGTAATCAACGGATCTAACCCTCCTGCAGTATCGTCATTTTGGGCAATGACATTTGCACATGGATTAAGTGGATCAAAGCTACCTTGATAAATATATGCATATGTATCCATGAATTGGTCAGATGCACTAAAGGTATAGCTACCAGTAGCACTTACTTCAAATTCATATACGTCATAGTGTTGAGGAACAAAAAACGCTCCACATCTACTAATTATTGGATCTGTTTCCTCCAAAGCTCCAGTAAATTGGGTCACTGGTAGTGCTACGATTTCATCAACACAGTTACAGTCTAATACAGGAGGTAACTTATCCTCAACTGTAAATGTTCCCCAACATCTGTTGCCAGTTACAGGGTCGAATATTTCATAGGTGTGATTGCCTAAAGGAATATTCAATGCAACTCCTTGAGGCATATTCTGTCCATCAATAATGATTTGATATTCATTCCAACATCTATATCTACTACCTTCAAGGAACATATCTGCATTTAATGTTACCTGACAGTTTTCATCAGTTGAAATATATACATGATCATTACAAGCTAATGTTCTTGTTGGGTTTGAAAGTGGATTTACTGTTACATCAAAGCAACACTGATCTACAACCTGACCACCTCTAACCAAATCAAAACAGTTAGTAGTAGTACCTACAGGGAAGAATGCTCCCGATGGCAATCCCTCTGTTTGTACGATTTCCGGTAAACCAGCAACAGGTACACCTACTAGCTCCCCATTAACAGTTTGGATCAAATGAAGCTGCCCAAATCCTAAACCTGCATATGAAGTAACTGTAGGCACACCACAATCTATAGTGTAGAGATAACAAGGTGCAGTCTGTCCGCTATAACTTGAAGCAGGGCCATATTGTGGTTGACCGGCTAATTTAACTTGCTCCACAATATAATTTGTATTAGCAGGCACATCTATTGGTGTTGCAAATGTTACAGTACCTTTACTTTGGGATGGAATATTTGTGTTTGCGGATGATCCCAATAACACAAACTGTGATCGATCCAGTGTCGTTCCTCCTATGGTACCAGGGTAAGAATATACATTAATTCGCTGTAATCCTCCTGACCATGAGCCTACTTCCACACTATTGATTCTAAACACATAAGGATTATTATTAGAATAGGCCCTCATATGAGAAGTTTCAAAACCACAATCAAGTCCATCATTAATAGGAGCTGCGCCTACATTCTGAGTCAGAGTCAATGGTTGATTAACTAATGTACTAGAAGTACAGTCACCCGCAAAATTAACTAGGTAGTTAACTTGCTTTTCACATTCTCCTGTGCTTAACTCTGTGGTAATATTACCATTACATACAAGCACGCAACCAACACCTCCACCTGTACCAGGATCCGGAGGACCCGGAATATCATCTATATCAAACTGAAACTGAGCAATCGTTGAGGTAATAGTACCTGTTGGTGGGTTAGCAGGATCCGGATTATTAGGATCACTATAATAATAAATACATCTGTTTCCACCTGGTGAAAAACCTGCCCAACTTGGAGATGTCCCCCAGGTTGGGGTGTTTTCATCTACTGCAATAACTAAATTACTCGTACCATCCCAATCAAATGGCGTATCTAGAGTGATCTCCATCCATTGATTTGCTGTTACATTGGCAGGTATCTGTCCATTAAATACCTCTGTCATGCTAGCGACTGGCACCCAATCACTTGAACTTGTAAAGACTGTTTTAGTAGTATTACCTATATAAACTCTCCAGTCCCGCCAATTGGCAGTGCTAACTGAATTTCTAGCCATATATCTGATTGTAGTGATTCTACCAGGTCCTGTCCATCCTCCACCGTTTACTTCAGAAGCAAGATAAATAGCCTGAGAATAGTTATAATTCCACAAATAATATAGAGGATTATATGTTGATGTTCCTGTACCACTGCCTATAGTTACTGTCGTCTGTGATATTAACGGTTGAACCCCAATCAATAAAACAAACATTAGTAACGTTTGTAAATGTTTAAATTTCATCATAATTGAATTTTGGTTAAAAAATTTGAATTGAGTCTTGTTAAAAATTGCTTACTAAATCATTATAAATATCCTGTACTAACAACTTGGTATCTTCTACATTGCTACCATTACTTTGTTTTGTTCTACCATTCAAAATTGCCTTTACTGCGTCTCCATCTAACACTTTTTGGCTAGTTTTAACAAGTTGTTGCACAACTGAAATCTCAGGTGCAATGCTGTAATTGAGGTCATTCAATATCAAAGAATAATAAACAAATTTGAAAACCTCAGTCTTGTCTTTTGAGTTATAACTTACTCCTGCAAGCTTTTGCTCAAGCGTTGACTTTACTTTGTCATTATCCCAAGAATTAAATGGTCTCAGTACAATTCCAAAGGCATCAGCTGTCTTGACGATCTCAGAGTTGCCAGCAGGATATTTCCCATTGGCACTTGTCTGAGCACTGGCTGTCATCGAAAACAACATGACCAAAAGAACTGAGAAAAGACCATGAAAAACCTTCATAATGTTTCGGGTTTTGAAAAAAGATTTTAGCATACTTTTAAAGTTTTAGTTAAAAAATCAACAAATAAAATACAAACTATATTTATATTATTATGTACATCAGCCATGATGCTGACACACCAATAATCACTTATCCAAACGAACTAAAAAAAATTCGTTGAAATACTCCAAAACAAAATCCGACTTATTAAATGGGAGACTTGGTATAAATATCACCTTTATACAAAACCTCAATACTACAAATATTGATTTGTTTTGTTGGCATCCATTTTATGCATCAATACATAAAATGTCAAGGGAAGTTAAATATACCTAAGTAACTCGTGAAAAGTTGTGAGATTGAGTTTTGGTACTAATTTAATACAATAATCTTTTAATCAAAAGTGCAGAATTGTACTCAAATACCATTCCTATATTGATAGAGGAATAGTACTCTATTGATTTGATTTTCGTCTTTTGGTTTGTACAATAAAATTATACACCGATTTAAAAGATTAGAAAGTGCCTTTAATCCTTCGATACAAAGCATTTCCAACCACAAATGTAATAACTATATTTATTGTTTAACAATTTTTTTTTAATATATTATTTACAAATATTTATAATTATTTTATTATCAATATATTATATTTAATATTATTTTAACTTAATATTATTCAAATACTACATATTGTGAACTCAGTGTGGATAGTCGTGTTCAATAGCAGCCTATTTCAATTATCTATGTCTAAACAAACAACTTATGCACAATAATTTTATTTACAATATATTACACCTCAACGAGGTTATACACTTTTCTTGGTCGTAATTGATTTATAACCCAATAGCACCTCAAGATAGTGATAATCAATGCCATAAAATGATTCGATGGCTTCTACTTTTTTTAATACTTCAGGGTCAGGTATCGATTTTACGCCTGTAATCATTACATTTTTTGGGGTATGCTCCACTGAAATAAATTCAAACACCTTTGTTCTGTAACCTGAAGCCTCCATGATCAATGAGCGTATGCCATCTGTTATAATCTCTGCCTGCCGCTCTTCTAAAATGCCATGTTGCAGTATCGGACTCAACAGATTATTATGCTTCATTGATTTTCTGATTTGCTTATGGCAGCATGGCGCCACAATAATATAGTCTGCCGCTGCTTGGATTCCTTTGGCGATGGCCATATCTGTGGCTATATCACAAGCGTGAAGTGCCATCACCATATTTACACCGGACACATCTGTTTCTTCGATATTTTTTTGTTGGAATGTCAACCCTACAAAACCGTGCTTGATAGCAACATTATAGCAAAAGCCTACAATATCTTCTCTAACTTCATATCCCGTCACTCTGCAACGCATTTTGCGAGTATTTGTCAAATAGTCATATATAGCAAACGTAAGATATCCCTTGCCACTTCCCATATCTGCAATGGTGATGAGTTGGTCCTCAGGAAAATCCTTGAGCATGTGGTCTATAATCTCAATAAACTTATTGATTTGTCGATATTTATCCTGAGCTTTATCAAGAATTTTTCCATCTTTTGATGCCACTTTTAAGTCTTGCAGCCAGGCTGCATCTTCCGGGATATAACGATACTTTTGAACATCATGGGACGTATCTATCATTATGGATGGGCCTTCATTTTTAACAATGACAGTTGCTTTTCCTTTTTTACTTTGAAGCAGCGTTATTTCTTCCTGCCCATGAAAAACGACCGCATTAAAGAACAAATCATTGAGGGCATGGTTTAAAAAATCGTGCATCATGTCAGGACGATAATTTTTTACTTCATCCTTGCGCCTATATCGATAAGTCGCTACATATCTCATCTCATCCTTAATGACGGCAGGCTTAAGATAAATATTAGCGATATCTTTATTCTGATGGCGTGGCTTAGAAAACGTCATTTTGAAAGGCTCACCGGACTGAACTAAATCCAAAATTTTATCTATAAACTGCGTTTTGGTATAGAGAGATGATGACATAAAGATGAATATAAGCAACAAAGATAGTCATTTAACCCAAATTATACATTAGAATATTAACTACATGAAAATGCTACTTCAAATTTATTTCGGTACTCATTTTTCTGTTCTCGACATAGCAAAACTGTGACTACGGAATAAAAACTCCGAACCTCATAGCTATTTTGTATCAATTCCCTTCGCAACAAAGTCTGATGAGTAATAAGGGCTTAAGGCCAAAACCACTATTCAATCCCTTAGCAAATACTAGGCTAATTAAAAATAATCCTTACTCATTATTTGATGAGTGTCTTTTGCATCAGCGCTGTGCAGTGGTGCCGACCAAAGGAAGGCAGTCTATCAAGACCGAGCCGATAGGCGAGCCACGCAACATAGCGACCCGAAGGGTGATGCCCTAGAAAATACTGCTTAACTAAAAAAATACAATGGTCGTACAGATACCGAATGATCATAAAATATGTACTTTTGCGATCTATTTACCTGAGCATGTCTGACACTATTTTTACTATATCCGGATTTGATATCACACTGACTGCCCTGCTTATTTGTATAGGCGTTATTTCTATAGCTGCAATATTATATATCAAGTGGCCGGAATTTTACATTTCTGGATAAGGAAGGAAGTGCAAAAGCTATCAAAAATCTCAAAATTTATAGATTTAGACTGGGCGCTACATTATTCTTTATCACTGCCTTACTGCTGCTCCGGATCCTTAGGTATGACTTAGTTATTTTTGATTATAATGAGTTTGTTATTACTATAATACATATTATAGAAATATTAGGTTTATTTAGCTTAGCCCTACTTGTGGACTGGCTTATAAGCCATGTTTTGATTAAAAGTAAGTACCGCAAAAGAGAAAACTTAACCGATGCTAAACGAACAGGTCATCATACGACTGAGTATAAAGCGACCAAGCTAGTCAGGTACATCGTATATCTCTATCTAGGCCAATTAATGCTGCAGCGATTGGATCTCGATTTTATACTTTTCCAAAGAGAAATAAAAGAAGAGTACTTCACCGTACACATTTCAGACATCATTGTCGCCATAATGATAATGATGATAGCAAAAGTATTAGTGTGGTTTATCACACAGGTGACGCTGTATCGGATGTACAAATCCAAAAATATGGACACCGGCATCCAATTGGCCATCAATCAACTGGTGATGTACGTCATCTATGTTTTTGCTTTTGTTTTTGCACTGGATAGAATTGTGTCCGATATGAGTATTTTTTATGGAGGAGCTGCTGCACTTTTGGTCGGTGTTGGTTTAGGTCTGCAACGGACATTCAATGATTTTTTCTCAGGGCTAGTTTTGCTTTTTGAACGAACAATAACGGTAGGTGATGTACTCCAGTATAATGGGCAGTCAGGCAAAATTACAAAGATTGGACTGAGAGCTTCATTTATGGAAACTCAAAATAATGCACTGATGCTTATCCCCAACAGTGAGCTGGTCAATCAGCCTGTCATCAATTGGTCGCACAGAGACAATGTCATTCGACTCGAAATTCCGATAGTCATCACTTCTGATGTTGCTCCTAAAAAAATCCAAGAATTGCTGCTCAGCGCCATTGCTCCAATCGACAATATATTACCGGAACCGCATGCTTATGTCAGTTTGACAGAAATTACAGACCTTGGGTTGAAGTATTCGCTGAATGTGTACACAAATCAAGTGATGATGGCCGAAGATATCAAAAGTAGCATAAGAATCAATATTATTGACCGGTTCAGAGCTGAAAAGATCAGCTTGAGCTATCAGCAATAAGGAAAATGCCCATCACAACAATTAAAGTATGATATTTTGGTTAAGGTTATAATCATATTCACTGCATTACTGTTAATCATATTATCCATTATAAATAGAATCAGGATGGCTTTGGGTCGTCCTTCTATTGTTTCTAAGCGCAGGGCTATGCCATTGCTCATCATCAGTTGGATATTTATCTCCTTGACCTTAGGATTTCTTTTTTACCAGTGGATAAATGGTCTGGGCACCAATATGGGCCAGAAGATCATACTAACCGGTGCCACCTGGGTTATTATCTCAGATATCATCAGAAGAAATCGAAGAAATTGATCAGTCCTATATACAAAAAAATAAAATCAACCAATGTCCTTTTCTATTCGCTCATATCGTAAGCATGACAAAAACAACCTATTACAGCTCATTCGGCTCAATACTCCAGCTTATTTTGCACCAGAGGAGGAAATATCATTTAACACCTACCTAGACGAAAAGGTCGAAATGTATTTTGTAGTCATGGCAAATGACCATATTGTAGGATGTGGTGGTATAAACTTTACAGATGATAATACTACTGCTCGCATAAGCTGGGATATATTCCATCCTGACTACCAAGGAAAATCTCTGGGAACAATGTTAATGAAACATCGATTAGCAATATTAAACACTATGCCAAATATTAAAAAAATCATGGTCAGAACCTCACAAGTTGCTTATCGCTTTTACGAAAAACAAGGATTTCAATTGGCAGAAATTAAAAAAGATTACTGGGCTCCCGGATTTGATATGTATGTAATGATATATCAGCATTAATACTATGAAATTAGAAAATTATTTTATATATTTGTCCACACGTATTCACCATATAAATATCAAATTCATGCCAAGAAATCTTTTAGTTGCAGTTATTTTCCTTATAATTTACCAAATGCCTGCAAAAGCGCAGTGGACATCAAATAGCCTTATTCATGACAATATCGAAAGAACCTACCGGCTCTATTTGCCGGATGGATACACTGCAACAGGGCAATATTCCCTTGTCATAGGCATACATGGGCTGGGAGACAACGCTATAAATTTTGGTAATGCACTAGCTGAGTTTAAGTCCATCGCTGACACAGCACATATTATCCTTGCCTACCCTCAAGGGTTAAAAAATCCGATCATTGGCAATGGATGGAATGCAGGTGCCGGTGCGCTAGGCATCTATCCTAGTGCCGACATTGATGATGTGGGATTTATCAATGCACTCACAGACTCACTACAAAATAAGTATCCTATTATAAAAGAACAAACCTACCTTTTTGGCTTTTCTAATGGCGGTTTTATGACGCAAAGAATGGCTTGCGAAGCCAATGAAAAGTTTACCGCTTTCGCTTCCATTGCTGGCACTATTGGCAACAAGATAAATGATTGTAATCCTGACAGGAAGGTGCCCATCCTTCACTTGCACGGGACATCAGATATCAATGTGGGCTATAGCAATAATCTTTTCGGTATCAGTGTGGATAGTCTTATGAAGCTATGGGTAAAAAATAATAGTTGCAACCCGGAGCCAGTGACTACTAAACTACCCGACCTCAAGCAGGATGGCTTAACGGTGGACCACCTAGTCTATAATAACTGTAATAAAGCTGTAGAATTGTTTAGAGTTAATAATGCTGCCCATATATTATTGAATGCTAACAATAATGACATTAGCTATTGCGCAGAAATATGGAAAATTTTTTTAGAAATAACACACCACGTGATGTTACATCCACAACGTTGAACCTTCCTAAAAAAGAACTTAAAAATTTATCCTATACCGGCTACGGACAAAATCACCATTGATGTCAGTCAATACAAAGAACTGGCAGATGCTGTCATCACGATAAGCAATCTATCTGGAACCATACTCTATTCATCTCGTCCTGATTACCTTGGCATTCATCATATTGATGTCAGCAATTTAGTGGATGGCATCTATTGTGTGAGCGTAGATCAACATCAGGAATTCAATACAAAACTGATAATAGCGCGATAGAGGACTTAAAATTTAGCTGAGGTGCTCCTCTCAAAGTGTTATTAATGATTTGACCATTGTAATCCATGGTTTCTTATTGTGACAATCGAATATAAAACCTATAACGACTTCCTTATTATTGAAATTTTAAAATCTGGTATAATGGACAAAAATTAGGCTATTTTTTAGACGATGTGTTCTAATGGACATTTTTTAGGCTGTTTTTTTGAGAATTTTGAATTATAATTACTTTCGACCTAACTTTGTTTTATCTGTATAAACGGAAGTGGGCTCTGCTGGGGGCAACCCATCAGGGATAATACGGATGTGCGACAAAAAGGAGAATATCAATGGGCTGTTCTTCAATGGCTCGTTGATATTTTTAGAGCACCTTATGCCTTTAAAAACCCATCAATAAATCTTTTTTTACGTTCTAATGAAAGCCCATTGTGATTCCTTAACTTGTTTTTCAAATCAGCAAAATGCCCATCAATCGCATTGGTCGTATTAGGAATGTTGAGTTCAAAATAATCATACCAAGTAAACAACCAAGGCAGGTTATTTTTTAAACTTCTATAAGCGCTCCGCAACCTTTTATGGGTATAAAAAGATTTTTTTGTTTCTGGATTTATTGTCCTTTCATTAAGAAAGTTCTCCCATTTTTCAATCCACATTTTTAAAGCTCCTTCAAAGGATTCTCTATCAGTTTGTTTCATTAAATCAACAACTTCCAATAGCTCTTGTGCTGCTTTTAGTTTGGGCTTTTTTGTTAAATATCTTCTGATTATGGCTGTCTGATGGAACTGACACATCTGTACAGGAATATTACCAAATGATTGAATGAGTCCTTTTCTCCCATCACATACAATAGCACGTATAGTAAAACCTTGAGATTTGAGAGCTTCTATCCCTTCGATATACTTTGCATTGGTTTCTGTTTTGACATAATACTTCAATAGATTTTCTTTCGTTAAACTGTCTTTAAATAGCATTAACCCAAAACCACGCCCCCAATAGGTTGTGTCCATTAAAACAATGATCTCTCTTGGTGATTTTGCTATAGGTTCAACCTTGATTTTATCTAACCTCCTCTGAATCGTTTTAACGGAACATCCATATTTGTTTGCCAGTTGTACATAAGTTTGTTTCCCTAAGGTATATTCATCCCAAAGAGTGATATTATTTATCCTATTTCCTCCTAAAAATTGTTTTCCACAGTTGGCGCATTTGTATAATTGAACACCGTTTACTTTCCCATTTTTCTTGGTAAATCCCTTACCACAGTAAAAGCACTTTTTTTATTCATAACCTTTGATTGTCTTCAAAGATAGGTACAATAAGACTTATAGCGATTTTGAGCCTAAAAAATGTCCATTAAGCCAATTTTTTTTAATTAAAAATCAATTAGCATGAAAAACTTTAAGAATCTTTGTATGCTTGTGATAGCATTTATGTTATTTTCAGTAGGAACTAGCAATGCTCAGTCTATGAAAAACCGAGCTGCGGATGAACCCATGTCTAAAAATGCTGTGTATGGTGAACTTTTAGGTAACGGATGGATTTTTTCTTTTAATTATGATCGACGTCTTATCAACAATGTAGGTGCTAGAGTAGGTCTAGGTTTTGTAGGCAGCGCAAGTGATGGGGGTGTAGTTACAGTACCAGTGATGGGTAATATTTTGTTAGGTAAGAATGGAAGATATTTTGAGATAGGTGCCGGCATTACTTACTTGTCCGGAACTGGAGACTTTTTTGATTTGGAAGACGAACCATCTTCAGTATTAGGAACATTTAGCTTGATGTATCGCAGACAGCCTGCGGATGGTGGATTTATGTGGAAAATCGGTTTGACACCAATGTTGGCTAAAGGATTTTTCTTCCCTTATTGGGGCGTATTAAGTCTAGGTTATTGCTGGTAAAATACAGCCTTAATTAAAGGTTGATATTTTACAATTATAATGAAAATGATAAAAAATGCAGGGCATGATTCGATGCGCTGCATTTTTATTTTTTATATAATGGATAGTATGTGATTCCTCTTGTTTTACTTAAAACTAGAGTAAATATAATTAACATATTCCACTGACGCCGTGTCAAATTTTGTTGGTTGGTAGTTTCTGATTAAATTTGTAAGAGAGTTGACTGGGTCAGGGCCATTACAACTCGACCTGTAATAGTCGTATGAAGTGAAGTCTTCAGATACTTTAGCGCTTGCATAGATAAATTCATTGCACACAAAAATTTCACGGGAGTCATTATTGAGGTACATGCCCGGCATTAATAAATTCCCTGATTGCGCATAAGTGATTTTCTTGGTACCGGTTACCTGGATTGTATCTTTGAGAGGATCTTCCGCATCTAGGATCAGTTTACCTTCTTCTATTTCCATTTCAGTACTGCTTAGCAAGGTGATTTTACTTACCATATATGCTGAAAATTCATTTCGGATAAATGCATTGAGTGTATCGGAAATCTCAGCATCTGATCTGTCAAACTTGCCCAGATCTTCAGTAAGTTGGGTAAATTTCCAGTTAGGGCTGGCATCAGTACCTAAGTTTTCAATTTTATAAACGGCTCTCTGCTGCAGAAGTGGCGTATTGAATGTAAATGTGGTAGGGTAGGTCAGTACATTTGGTGCTTCTTCTTTAGTACATCCTGCAAATATAAAGACCAAGGCACATATTGTTAAAAAGCTAAATCTCATGTAATGCATAAATTTGAATATTATATTCATCTTTTAAAGCTGCTAAAAAAATTACAGATGGCAAAAATACATTGTAATTTTTACTTATTTGTAATAAACTGCTATTTCAAACGCTAAAGACGGTCAAATTATTTCACCTATAAGATGATAATTGACTTGAAATGGGACCTAAAGAAAGACTTTAATAACCTTCACCGGGCAATGCTCAGCAACTTCTTGTGACTTGACTATGTCATGATCTGGAATGGGTAAAACATAGTTGTCTCTTTTTAGCTTGCCGCCAATGAGGGTAGCTTTACCATCTTTACGGGACAATCTCCAGTATTCGGGTTGAAGTTCATAACAAATATTGCAACCAATACACTTGTCCCTGTAGTGGATGATTTTAGCCATGATTTTCGATGAGTTTATACAGTTTGTCACCTTCCTTGAGCGGTAGCTCAAAAGGGAATGTTATCTTATCGCCTTTAGTAGCCACGTCATTAGGATGGCCATTGACCACCAATGTTTCCAAAGTGATACTGTCAGAACCAGTATTTCTACCTAAAACCAGTAATGAATCCTTTGGAGTGATTTGACCGGTTTCAATTAAGAACTCGGCTATCTTGATCTTTGGATAGTATTTTGTGCACCTAGCGATAAATACCTTTTTCTCCTTAGCTATAGAACCTGGTATTGATGACCACTCACCTAGTTTTCTGCCGAGGTAGTAGCCTTCCCAGAATCCTCTGTTATAAACTTTTGACAACTCATCCATCCAACCATCGACTTTTTCTTCACTATAAGTGCCGTCAATGACCGCATCGATGGCCTCTCTGTAACATTTAGTAGTAGTATAGACATATTCGGCAGATTTACTTCGACCTTCAATTTTAAAAACATCAATATCTGCTCTGATGAGTTCATCCATGATATGGATTGTACACAAATCTTTAGGTGACATTATATACTCATTGTCTATGACCATCTCATTGCCGGTTTCTAAATCCGTAACTTTATAAGGTCTGCGACAGTTTTGGACACAGGCGCCACGATTGGCTGAAGCATTTTTTTCATGAAGGCTCATATAACATTTGCCGGACACGGCCATACAAAGTGCACCATGAACAAAGGTTTCAATTTTCATTAACTCACCGGACTTACCTCGTAGGTTTCGCCTTTTGATTTCAGAAGTGATATGAGCTACTTGCTTGACAGTGAGTTCTCTGGCTAATACAATCACATCGGCCATAGAAGAAAAGAAACTCACTGATTCTATATTGCTGACATTGGCCTGAGTGCTGATATGTAGTGGCATATCTTCTGATCGGCACATTTCAAAAACGGCAAAATCAGAAGCTATAATAGCATCAATGCCGACTTCTTTGCACTTGCGCACAATTTTCCTGCCCAGTTGCATGTCGTGGTCGTACATGACGGTATTGAGTGTAAGAAAAGCTTTAATGTTGTGAGATTTGCATACATTAGCTATTTCTTCCAGGTCATCAATGGTGATCGTCGGCACTGATTTAGTGCGCATATTGAGTTGTTCTACACCAAAATAAATAGCATCAGCGCCTGCTCTGATGGCAGCATGGAGTGATTCAAACGATCCTACTGGTGCTAACAATTCAGGCTTTTTCATAAACTGAATATTAGGATAATAAATCCAGTTTAGCAGTGAAATGACGCAATAGTGGTGCTTCTTCTATGATTTTCAGTCCTTTGATGGTATGTCTTTCTTGAAATACTTCAATAATTACTTCAGCCACATAATCTATATGGCTTTGAGTATAAACACGTCGCGGAATGGCTAATCTTACGAGTTCCATCGGTGCCGGAATGAGTTCATGATTGGCATCGTACTTACCGAACATCAACGATCCAATTTCTACACCTCTTATGCCGCCTTTAGTATATAAAGCACATACCAGAGCCTGGCCTGGGTACTGATTTTGTGGCAAGTGTGAAAGAAAGGCTTTAGCGTCTATATACACAGCATGTCCACCGGCAGGCTGAACAATAGGAACACCTGCCGCAGTAATTTTATCAGCCAGGTAGGCAGTGCTTCTGATTCTGTATTCAAGATAGCTTTGCTCCATTACTTCTTTGAGTCCGATAGCTACGGCTTCCAGATCTCTTCCAGCCAGTCCTCCATAAGTAGGAAAGCCCTCAGTGATGACGAGTAAATTTCTACATTCTATGGCAAGTTTATCATCATTGGTGGCCAGAAATCCACCTATATTAGCAAATGCGTCTTTTTTGGCACTCATAGTAGCTCCATCAGCGTAGGAAAACATCTCGTTTGCAATTTCTTTGATGCTTTTGTCCTTGTATCCTTCTTCTCTTTGCTGAATGAAATAAGCATTTTCTGCAAAACGGCAAGCATCGATATACATGAGCAGTCCATGCTCTTTGCATATTTTGCTGGTTTCGCGTATGTTGGCCATGCTTACAGGCTGTCCACCTCCTGAATTATTGGTTACGGTGATGATGACCATGGCAATGTTTTCAGTACCGTGATCAGTAATGTATTGTTGAAGAGCTGCCGTATCTATATTGCCTTTAAAAGGAGCCGAAACAGAAGGTAACTTACCTTCAGGGCAAACGATATCAATACCGGTGGCACCTGAAAATTCTATATTAGCACGGGTCGTGTCAAAGAGGGTATTGGATATGAAAACCTTGTCTTTTCCCCCTAAGATAGAAAACAATATCTTTTCAGCTGCGCGCCCCTGATGTGTTGGAATCACTGTTTTCATACCGGTGATGTCTTTGACCGCACTTTCAAATCGGTAAAAGCTAGGGCTTCCTGCATAGGATTCATCGCCGATCATTATACCTGCCCACTGGGCAGAACTCATAGCACCGGTGCCGCTGTCGGTCAGTAAGTCAATCATCACATCGTCAGAGTGCAGTAGAAAAGGGTTGTAAAAGGCATTGCGCAAAGCCTCTTTTCTATAGGCCTCATCGTTGAAGTGGATAGGTTCGACAGATTTAATTCTGAAGGGTTCGATTATTGTTTTCAATTTCAGGTGATTTTAAATGATGCCACAAAAATAAGTAAAAATGAAGCAAAAACGAAGAAATTTGACTGATGGATTTGCTATAAAGTTATTATGGTTGTGAACGCACTGAAAGTTGAAAAATCTTAGGATATTGAGGTGGAGGTTAGTTATATAAATTAATCGTTTTTTCTTTTGACATAAATAAAAAAGCAAGCATTCTGAATCCAGGTCAGAAGCTTGCTTTTTTAGTCATTCCGAATAATATTAATCACCTATACGAAGGAAATCGCCTTCAAGGGTGAATATGAGTTCAATATCATTATTGAGTTTAACTTCTTGTTGTTTGTTGTCTATCTCCCACTTGATGATGGTATTATCTGGAAAATTGGTTTTGACATATGCACCTATTTTTTCAGGAATAACACTTGATGGCAATTCATTTGGGCTGCTGATTTCAACGATCTCTTTTTTATTATTAAATTCTAGTTTGATACCTCCACTTAGTACTACCTCATACGAATGGCTTAGAAGATCAGTGTCTTCTTTGACTTGTAAAATATTGTGATTAGAAAAATGAGTGTTGACATAGGCCTGGATTTCAGCAGGGATTTTGGTGTCCGTTAAGATTTCTTCTTTTTCACAACTGGTCACAGATAAAAACAAAGCTCCAATAAGAAGCATTTTCGCAAAATTAATGGATTGAATCATGTTTATGTATTTAAAAAATTATAAATCAAAATGAGAATTATTTTGATTCGAATGTTGCATTGATATTATAACGAAATGAAATGGGAGTATATTTTGTTCATTTTGGTAATAAATGGTTAAAATATTTTATTCAAGATAAAGCCATCAAAATTTAATAATGGGAGATTCATCTGTATTTGTACCAAAAAGAAATTATGATTTGAGTTAGAATAGGTGCTAATCTTTAAAAAATTGATCTACCCACTCTGTAAGTTCATCACCATGAAGGTTTTTAGCAAGAACTTGTCCATCAGCATCAAGTACATAATTGGCCGGAATGGTGGACATTTTTAATACATCCATAAATGGTGAAACATCGCCCTCGAGATGAGAAGCGTGCAACCATCGGTCGGCACCATCTTTTTTTATAGCATTGACCCAGCCTTTATGGCTTGAATCTAAAGCATAGCCGATGATCTGTAAACCCTGATCGTGATATTTATCCCAAAGAGGAACCAGGATATTTCTATTTTCCTGGCGGCAAGGTGCACACCATGAAGCCCATAAATCTATGATCGTTAGTTGGGTACCTAGCATTTTTTTTAGCTGAATGGTGTCTCCGTCAGACATAGGTAGAGCAAAATCAGGAAATGTGTCACCCTTAGTGAGTGGCAGCATTGATGACGCTTTGCATACTTGTACTGTCCATGGATGGTCAGGCGACAGTGCTGTCATTTCAGCGCAGGTTTGCTTTACAAATTCAGGTATTCTTTCGTAATCACCATTAGGAGCAGCCCATCTCAAAGCTAGAGCATGAACCAAAATATTTTTGCTGTTTTGGCTGGAGGTGATCAGCTCTTTTTGGAAATCATACAAGGCTTTTTCCTTCAGGAGAAGGTTTTCCTCATCTGTGTCCGTGGGCAGACTGAAATATTTGCGGTATAGCTCAGAGCGCGTCTGAATTAACACATTGATTTCTTGATTAATATCCGGCTTGCCGCTGATTTTCGCACTTTGAGTAAATGATTTTAGTCTGGACTCAATGTTGACAGCATCTCCATTTTTATAGATGATAGGTATGTAGTTGCCTTCATCTGGATGATCATTTTCCAATTTATTGTTATAGGCATTGCCATTTTGCTGAATTGCGAGCAGGAAGATTTTGTCTTGTGGCGTATCGGGCATTTTAGTAATCTTAAAATGTCCTTCAGCGTCAATCGCTGCAGAATCTATCACCTTTCCTTCAAATGAAGAAGCCAGTGCGCTAAAGTGACCCGGGTCAATGAGAAAAACCTGCTTTTGCTTCTCTTCATCATCGAGTGTGATATGACCAGAAATCGGACTTTGGCTACAACTCCAACTGAAGGTCAACACTAACAAGGCGGGAATTATATTGCGCAATGACATAAGTATCTATGATTTTGCAATGAAATGTTCCATATAATTGACCAGTAGGCGAACACCAAATGCGTTAGCAATCCTTGATTTTGCAAATTCTGAGTCAGTAAAGGCTACACCTGCAATATCTAAATGTACCCAGTTAGGGTGCTCGGCCACAAAGGCTTCTAGAAATTTAGCAGCAGTAATAGACCCTGCAATAGGTTTTGCACTCAGGTTTTTTATGTCTGCAATGTCAGAATTCATCTCTACTGCATACTCCTCCCAAAGCGGCATTCTCCACAAGTTTTCATTGACAGTGGTGCCGGATTGAATCAACTGCGCAGCCATCTCGTCATTATGTGTAAAAATTCCTGCCGTCAAATAGCCCAATGCTTGGATCACACTACCGGTGAGTGTCGCTAAGTCGATGAGTTTTTCGGGATTGTATTTGTCCACCATATAAGCTAGGCCATCAGCGAGAACCAGTCTGCCTTCGGCATCAGTATTAATGACTTCGATGGACTTGCCGGAATAAGAACCGATGACATCTCCAGGTCGATAAGCAAGCCCATCTACACTATTTTCGGCAGCTGGCACGATACCTACCAGATGAACATCGAGTTGCAATCTTGCTGCTAACTCTACAGCTCCAATGACTGCAGCACCTCCTGCCATATCACATTTCATATAGCCCATATTGGTAGCAGGCTTGATAGAAATCCCGCCTGTATCAAAGGAAATGCCTTTTCCTACTAAGCCAAGTTGAGGTCGGTCAGATTTTTTGCCTTTAGGCTTATACTCCATTATGATCATAACAGGCTCATTTGGGCTACCCTGACCGACAGCCATGATGGCATTCATTTTCTTTTCCTTCAGCTTCTTCTTGTCAAAAATTGTCACCTTAAACCCATGTTCTTTGCCCGATTTTATCGCATAATCTGCCATGTACTCCGGTGTTTTGATATTGGAAGGCATATCGACCAGGTGCATAACATTGATTTGTGTTTCAGCGATCTGGAGTCCTTTCTCTACAGCTGATTTTTGTTCCTTGCTATGTACTAGAGTGATGTCTGGTTCAGCGGTTTTGTGGTTTCCGGTTTTAAACATACCGATATTGACTAGGCTTAGTCTCAATCCTATGATTGCATTGACCACATCGTCGTCCGAAAGGTGAGTTACAATAACATCTGCAACAAGATCTGACTTGGACTTAAGTTGATGAACAATACTCCTGAAATAAAGGTGAGTTTTTGGCTTATCCTTTGCTTCTCCTAGACAAAGTAAGATGATTTTCTGATTCTTTTCCGGATGGAAAATGGCCATAGTTTCCTTGGCATTCAGATTGATTTCAGGTACATAGGACAATCCTGAAAGATCTTTTATGAGAGCATGATCTTCCTTGTTTTTTTCAAAAGGTATGATAATTACGTTTGGTTTTTTTGATAGACTGGTCTTCAGTTTTAGTGGCATATATTTTCGATTAGTATTTGTTATAAAAGAGCCATTGATAGGCGAGAGGAAACTGTTTTCCCCAATGAATTTCTTTGTGTTGTCCTGATGGATTGTGGGCAAACATGAGGTTAAAACCATCATATTTTCGCTTTTCCTGAAGGATCGTATCAAGACGGCGGACTTGTCCATAGTGATTGGCACTTTCCATGCCGCCTGCATACAGATAAATATCGGTTGGGCCTGCAGGTACAAATGATTTGGCCATTTGATAAATCTCTTCAGAAATCCACAGGCTCGGTGAAAATATCATCATGTTACCGAAAAATTCCGGATATTTAAATCCTGCATAAAGGCTGATAAGACCACCTAAACTACTACCTCCGATGCCTGTAAACTCGCGCTCCGGGCGTACTCTGAATAATCTTTCAATCATGGGTTTAAGATCGTCCACCATGAATTGAAGGTAAAGATTGCCTTCTGCTTCAGTATATCTTGGTGTACTATAGGGTAGGTATTCCTGAATACGCAATTTGCCGCCGTGGTCGATGGCAACAATGATGACATCACCCATCCCATTTTCGGCCATTTTTTCAAGGGTTTTGTCTATCCCCCAATTACCATAAGGTGCATATTCGTCAAAGAGATTTTGACCATCATGGAGGTAGAGCACCGGATAGCTTTTGTCCGTTTCGTAATAATTATATGGAAGCAAAACAGAAATCCGACGGGTACGCCCAAGTTGGTGGATTTCATAAGCTTCATCTATGACTTCTATCTTTGGATAGTAAGATTGTATTACTTCTTCTGTCATAAGGCTGCAAAAATAGTAACTTTCTCTTAAATGAAATTTAAAAAATTTGCCACTAGTTCTATTTTAAGTACCACTGGCAATGGTTATATATTTAACAATTCAACTTAACAAAATCTTTGTATGGATGGTTTTAGCTGAGGCCAATACTCTTTTTATATACCTATCAATTTTATTTTTTTGCTGCTGAAGAAATGCAGTTTTGATTGAATTATACTACATCCCAATTTGCGCATTTTAAATTTACTGCATGGAAATGCCACCTTATATCTATTTCTGTACTCATTTTTCTATCATCAACTTAGTAAAACGATGCTTGTGGAAAACCTATGAGCCTCATTCTCTCTTTATTGTCATTTACCTTATCATAAGAAAATCTAATGAGTATTATGGGTTAAAAAACAGTCGATTATTGTTAAGGAATAAGATCGAGACGTGTGGATTACTAGCGAATAGTTAGATCGAGTAAAAAATTGTTGAATTAATCGTATAAGAATTAAATAATAATATTTACCTTTGCACTCCATTTGAAAAAGTTCTTTTAATTTTATGAGTAGTTCAAGTCGTTTTTCTGTACCTTATTTGGGTATGAAAGACGGATTCCATGCGTACCATTTTGATATTGGAGATGACTTTTTTGAATTATTTGAGAATTCTCCTGTCAAATCTGGCAGTTTTACCGTCAAAGTAGAAATTGACAAACGAGCAGACCTTAGTGATCTTGATTTATATGTGAGTGGCAGGATAGCCTCGACGTGTGACAGATGTCTTGCCGACATCCTGTTGCCTGTATCTGGGCGTTATCATTTTCTAGTCAAGGTTAGTTCGAAAGACAATGTAGATGATGATGAGGTCATATATATTAAACAAGATGCATCACATCTAAAGTTAGATCAGTTGTTTTACGAATACATTTGTCTTTCTCTTCCTATGTCTCACGTATATAAATGTGACGATGACCATCCGAGACCGTGTAACGATACGGTACTGAAAAAAGCTGGCTTCAAAGGACGAAAATGAAACAACATCAACAGATGAAAAATGACATCTGGAGTGGTCTGAAAGGACTACTCAAAAATGAGGATAAGTAGAGACCGAGAATTTAGATTGATTATACAATAAAATACATAGAACAATGGCACATCCGAAAAGTAGGGTTTCCAAAGCTAAGAAAAACAAGAGAAGAAACCACCATAAAGCAGCTATGCCACAACTGGCAACATGCAAGACTACCGGTGAGGCACACCTTATGCACAGAGCATACTGGCACGAAGGCAGTATGTACTACAAAGGTCAGGTAGTTATACAAGCTAAAGACACAGAAGATACTGAGGCATAAGATGATATGTCTTTTAAATGTATATTGTAAGCTCCTGGTTGTAATAACTTAAGGGGCTTATCTTGTTTTATATCACTATAAAATCCAGATCATGAAAACCATCATCAACTCTCCATTGGCGCCAGCACCTGTCGGTCCATACAATCACTCTGTATTGGTAGGTAATACACTTTATGTATCCGGACAAATTCCACTGGATCAATCCACGGGGCAAATGATTATGGACACTATTGAGAATGAAACACATCAGGTGTTGAAGAATATTGGTTACATCCTCCAGGAAGCAGGTATGACCTATGAGAACATCGTTAAGTGCTCTGTATTTGTTTCTGATATGGAACTGTATGGACGCATCAATGCAGTGTATGCTTCCTACTTTAATGAAAATACAGCACCAGCTCGTGAACTGGTTCAGGTAGCTAATCTACCACGTTATGTCAATGTAGAAATCAGCTGCATAGCAGTAAAATAATCTCTTTTATACTCCGTCTTTATTTCTTTAATTCAAGTGTGCATTGTGGCAGTGTCACTTAGAAGGCTTCAACACCGATATGGCGAATGATCATTCTATGGTGTAAAAGAGTACTTTTATCATTTTTTAAGCATGAACAAAGATTCGACATTAGACTTTGTTAAGTGCTAGTGCGATGGTAGATTGAGTGTCATTCCTGCCCCAAATAGTGATTGAGAAGGACTGAATGTATAGAATCAGCCATAACAGCAGACAAATCGTTGGTTGAGGTTGAGACTTACCTAATTTTCCTAAGCTAATACCTTGAAAGGATCTGGTCAAATAAAAAATCCAACTGTACTCACTTTTTATTTAGTACAAATAATTACACCAAATCCAGGTGCATTCAATTTTTTGAGTACGGTCTTTCTAAAGCCTGCCTTTTGTGTAAAAGCATCCACCTCACTTTTAGAATAAGTCTTTCCACCTGCTTGATGCAGTAAATTCAGTGCCATATAAGAAGTGGTTGCTTTTGACATTTGCGATTGACCTCCAATCCCTTTTATTTGATCTAGTATCACATAGATTCCACCATTGTTGAGTGATTGGTAAACTTTATGAGCCAGTGCCTCGTTTTCCGATGCATTGAGCCCATGGATAATGTTAAATCCAAGAACAATATCGATGTTATTGGGTAATTCGTCTTTCATAAAATCAGTGGGGAGAAATGTAACACTTTTACCAGCATGATGATGGGAAATACATTCGTCAGCATATTTTTTAACTGGGGGCAAGTCAACAATAGTGGCTTTGAGGGTAGGGTTTCGATTGCAAAGCTCTATACTGTATAATCCGTGAGAGCCACCGAGATCTAATAATTGATGAGCATTCTGAGGTACAGGAATTTTCCCTACCACTTCTTTGTAATTTGTTCTTGAAATATCAATCATAGCTCTTGAAAATAACTCCCATTCATAGTCTGTCATTTCTTCAAGCATGTTAGATTTTGGTCTTTTTCCTAGCCGAATGGTTTCATCTAGATTGAGGTAACCTTTATACAAATAATCACAGAACAAAATAAAGTATCGAAAATTTTGAGGTGATTGTTCAGAAAGGCATTTAAAGCCTCTTTTAGTAAATGCATATTGATGTTCCTTTTTCTGAACATAACCTAGTGCATCTAAGCAGTCTAGAATGAGCTCTGCCCCGATGGCACTAACATTGGCCGCTTGAGCTATAGTATCCACATCTTTATACTCCATTGTAAGCTGGTCAACAATTTTTAGTTTTATGGAGGTACCTAAGGCAAATCCTAAACCTACAGCGGAGGATGCATCTGTAAAGGGATGAGGAATAATATCGCTGGACAATAATATTTTTTCAATTAAGGAGAATTTGTAAATCATAATAAAATATTAAAGGAGTAGAAAAATTTATTTTTGGGCAGGTTGAAATTTTATAATGCTGTTTTCAATAGGTTTTAAACTTTGTAAATAAGTATAAATGGCTGCTAAATCCTCTTCAGTCATCCCTGCAAACATTGTCCATGGCATAGGAGTCTGAAAGTCACCTGTTTGCACAGTAATCGGTTTATAAGTGCTATCAGCATACATTTTGAAATGGCTGATAAATTCTCCTTTTGTCCAACTGCCAATTCCGGTATGTTTATCAGGTGTGATATTGGCGGAGTGGACTACGGAGCCATCCGGAAACCGAAATACAAAGCCACCTGCAAAAGGCTCACCTACCACTTTCCCTTTTTCTTCCTTGGTATGGCAATTTTTACAACCGGCAGCATTCACTAAATATCCTCCATAAGCCAACATATCTGATTTTGAAGGCATAGTGGATAAATTTGCTTTTTGAGGCATGGTATTGATAATAAAATTCATAGGAAAATCTGAATGCGAAACTTCTGTTTTATTTTCTATGGGTGGTAAGGTTCTGATATAAGCAATGATAGATTCAAGATCTTTCCTATCCATTTGTCCAAAATTGTGGTAAGGCATTAGTGGAAATAAAGCCCGTCCATCCTTAGAAACACCTGTAGTTATGGCTCTTAATATTTCTCCATCTGTCCAATCTTTCAAATGGTAGGGTGTGATATTATTGGCAACATATTTACCTGGAAACCCAAGAGATTGATCAAAGACTTCGCCACCTTTGCCTTCAGTGCCCATCATAGGAGGTCCGGCAAATTTTGTCCAATCTCTAGTGGAATGACAATCTATACATACTGATACATGATTGGCCAGGTATTGACCTCTCGCTATGTTTTCGGGCGTCATAGCGACCTTCATGTCAGAGGGCTCTCCTACGGAGGGAAGCATTGTTTTTACATAAATTAAGACAAGAGTGAGTCCTATTAAGATAATGATGAATAGGTACATCAAGTATTTTAAAATACGTTTCATTTAAGATATTTTTAAGCGTTGAATGAAATACAATACAAATTTCAATGTAATGTATTTTTAAAAATTGTATAATTCGGACATTTTCAAATCAATGGAATATATGTCCGGGAAGACCAGTCACAGATGCCTGATATTCTTTTGGTATAAGCCCTGTGTAGAATTTGAATTCTCTAATAAAATGGGATTGATCATAAAACCCTGCTTCTAAACCTATTTGTGTAAGTGTTAAATCGGTGTGGTGTAACAGATGCAGAGCGGAAAGATATTTATTATAAAGTAGGAATTTTTCTGTATTCATGCCTATCCAGTCGGTGGATATTCGTCTCAATTGCCTATCTGAGATACAAGCTTTATTGCAGAATTCTTTTACAGTAAGGGCATTGACATTCTGGCAATAAAACCAGTCGTGTAATTTTTGTATTTCAGTCAAGTGTTTAGAAGTTGATATTTTTTGGCACAACCATTTTCTGATGATTTCTACTTGCCGATCAAATGATTTTTCCGAAAATAGCTGGTAGTATAAGTCTGTTAGTGCTTTACACACTAGCGAGCCCTCAACGACAGTGTTATTAAATTCTCTAGCCGGGATATCAAATACAACTTTGAGCCCGAGGGCATTGAATTGTATGCCAAGAAATATTTGTTGGCCAGTTTTGATTAATTGCAATGGTTTGAAGTTGATGCCATTAATAAAACAGCAAGGCAAATTCATTCTGACGTCTGCCCCGGGATTTGTATAAGTGATATGGTCAGAGAGATTGAATATCACCTCTACTGTTCCCTTAGGTAGTATCACCTCCATCTGATGGTGTTGATAAAATGCCTGAAGTCGCCAGATGCTCTTGAGAAAACATCTTTCTAAACCTGATGTAGGATAATATGTGTCAGTAGTGCGAATCATTGGACAGAGCCAGTCTAAATTTAGCCTTGGGCATAACGACAGTCTGTAAATAAAATCTAATTGTTAGGCAAATGTACTAATAATTGTAATTTTATACAAAATAGTGATAAAAAATCAATGGTTTTTATACAAAATGTAGGTCTATTCCAAATTTCATTTTATATCCATGCAAACAACATCATGCCGCAAATTGGCCATATAATATTTATCGACCTAAAAAATCATCGTACGCATTGACTTACGCTAAACTGAAAAAATAGAGCAAGATGCATAGGATAGGATGAAATTTTTACTAGGTGATGGCGATTTCCTCCGTTTAAAGTTGATCGTAAAGGTGCTTTCTTGGTACAAAAAAAAATACGATCGATGCTATACAGCTAGACTAGTCTAATTTGATCTTACGGATATTATCTTCAGCCTTATCTACGTATCCACTTATCAATGATTCATCGGATATTATTAAGATGCCGGTTTTTACTCTTGAGAATAGCCATAAATGGAGTCAGACGAAATACTCAATTGAATAGTCCTGATAGTGAAGATGTATATGATGGGTTAAGGCATAGCCATCTCAAATGCTATCAATGTCACGAAATATTAAAATATGTTTTGTACCAATCTATCTCGTGGTGGTCTTTTTTAGAATGGTCAATTGGATGGTTCAGGTCGATTTTTGAATACAAAATTTCAAGCGAAGCATAATCTCTTTGGCTTATCACTTTAAATCCGTTTCTGATTAATTGTGCAGCTGCCACACCTGCTCCTATTTGATACACTTTATTTTCAGAAAATCTATTGCCATCATAAATGACCTGACTACCGCAAGCTGCGCTGATGTCCATTAGGACAGCAAGTTCAATATTTTCTTTTTTTGCGATTTGTAGCATTTTTTCAGAAGCCTTAATCATGCCTTCCGTCCAGTCTTTTCCACTTTCTGTCAAGACTTTTGCCTTGCCCTCTAAAACATCCAAGCCGGTTCCGCCATGAATGTCACACATTTCTCTAGGTGTTCCAAATGAAAAATCTTCAGGACAAAATTTTATGACTTTAACGGTGTCGTACTGTAAAATTTTCAATGCAGTAGGATACTCACCATTTGCAGTGCTATCGTAACCGCAAGCTATGCCTGACAAACAGGCACTCATTAATATTCTAAGCGGATTGTCCTTAGTCGGAGTTCGTAGTTGTATCAAATATGCTCTGTCGGTCATGATTTTTTGATTGGGTTTTTATTGAATTCGATGATAATAACCGTTACACATATAGTAAGGGATTCCGTTATAGAGGTAGTTGTTTAAATCATCCATATTTTTTGATTCAAGTTGATTTTTAATGTGCCTCTATTTAATAACCAACAATAATCAGACCATAAGTTTTCAAAATTTTGAGGGATGATCATACCATCATTGTGTCCGACGCAATCCCATTTTTCAATTCGTTTTTCTTTTGGGCATCATTTCTCTTAAAGCGGGTTTGTTCATGAAAGTTGAAAACGTCACAAAATCTCAATTTTATCAATCTCTTTCATCAATCTATCCGTTTCATTCAATGCCACAATGATTTTCTGATAATGCGAAATATCTTCAAAATCTAAAGCGCGGTCTTTGCGGTCCTTGAGCCATTTTTGAGCCGGCTGATAACCACCAATGTAAAACTCCCAAGCCACTTGCGGAACATTGTCAAAATATTGGGTTTCGTTGATAAATACTTTTCCGTTATCGTATTTTAGTTTGCCAACAACATTATCGCCATCAACCGGATATTGGGTGATGAATTTTTCAACTATGGGGCTTTCCAGCAAATGAATTTGGCGTATTTCTCCGCCCAATGCCACCAATTTCCGAAACGATTCTCCGTAGTTTGGATAAGGCACTCTCGGAAAATCTATTTTCAAAAATTCTTTGTATTTTTCACGATATGAAGGTGAATGCAAAACGGCATAGATGTAGTCTAATAGGTCTATTGGTGCAAACGACCCAAGGGGTCGAATATTTTTAACATCAGACAGATTGTCGATGTGCGACCCCGTAGGGGTCGTATGTTTTGGTGTGTCATCATTGCTATAAACATTTGAATCCTTCGGATTCTTTTCTGATACAAATTGCAAACCCAATTTTTCTTTAATGCTGTCCACAATTTCCATATTCAAATTAGGAACTCGCTCCGCTTCTGCTCCTAAAGTAGGGTCGGGATAAAGGTAGAGAGGGAAAATTAAGCCAGCACCAAATTGCCCTGCAGTGCCTGTATAATTTATATCTGTCAACCCTTTACTTACAAAAAATCCAAATTTTTCTGTAATGGCTTGTCGTGGAAATAAAATTGCAATATTTTCTTTTAATAAATGCTGCATTACTGCAAATCTATGACGAACAACTTTTTTTAAATCATATTCTATATTTTGAATATCAAATGGACGATAATAATATTTGCAATTATTGTCTTGGAATTTTTGTAAACTTATTAAATTGCTATCATCATGAGTTTTTACTCCACTTGTATTAATTGAAAACAGCTCATCAACTTTAACCCCTTTTTCATATTCTTTTTGACCTGTAAAATTTTTGTTTACAAAAAAGAAGTTAGGTTCATCGGGTTTTAGTTCTGCCCAATCTATACTTTTCACGGAATTTTCATTCAGAAAATTGTATTTATCTTCTCGCTTGCCATAAAGGTCAAAGTGAAAAAACTTGTGCTTTTTTTATTTTTCATGTTGTTGTTCAAAAAAGTCGTTTTTGTAATTCTATTTCGCGAACCAATTCTTCTTCGCTTGGCAAATAGTGTATGTATTTACTAGCAAAAAAGTTGTTTGTTTTCGCTCAATACAGAGTATTTAGCCACCACTTTGTCGGTGTCGGTGCACAGCAAAAGTCCAATGGTAGGATTGTCATCGGCTTGCCGTTTCAGGTCGTCATACATACGCACATACATATCCAGTTGTCCAATGTCTTGGTGGGTAAGTTTGTCGGTTTTTAGCTCTACAATGACAAAACATTTCAAGATGTAATTGTAAAAAACCAAATCGATATAAAAATCAGAATTTTCTGTGCGGATGTGTTCTTGTCGGCTCACAAAAGCAAAACCTTTACCCAATTCCAAGATAAAAGCTTGCAGATTATCTATCAATGCCTTTTCTAATTCGGCTTCTGTGTAGGCTTTACCTGCAGGGAGATTCAAAAATTCTAACACCATTGGGTTTTTGATAAAATCTTCTGCCTGCAAGGCTTTTGTTTTTGCGTTCATTTCGTCCTGCACCAATTGTTTATCGTCAGATGCCAACATTCTATCGTAATACAAGGTAGAAATGTTTCTATCTAATGTCCTAATAGACCAAGTTTGTGCTGCAGCTTCTTGCAAGTAATACATTCTAGCTTTTTCGTTTGTAACACTTAATACTCTTTTAAAATGTGACCAAGACAATTGTGCACACAGTGTATGCACAATCTCAAAATCGGGAAAAGTTAAATAAAACTGTCTCATTAAAAAGACAACTCTCTCACCAAATCCTTTTCCAAATTCAGCAGTTAGTTCTTTAGAAATCGACTTAATCAATTCTTTTCCATATTCTGCTCTGTCTTTTCCGTTTTGCTCTTCTAGCACAATGCGTTCGCCAATTTTCCAATAGGCTTCAACCATTGCCGTGTTAATGGCAGCATACGCTTTTTGCCGAGCAGAGGCTAAAATGGTTTTTATATCTTGTAGATAGTTCACGAATTTTGCTTTTTCTTTACAAAAATATTGATGCTCACGCCCTGCATAATATCAAACACGTTTTGGTCGATACTTCCATCGGGTGCGGTTTCTTTTTTCTTGGCATTGCCGTGCAAGTCCAAAATATAAATTTTATCAAAAGTATTCATTAATTCTTCTCGCATTTTTCTATGAATTATTCCATCAATAAAACTATTATTAGAAATATAAGCCAAAATTCCTTCATCTGTCTTTTCAATGAAATGCTGTCTATATCTGATAAACTTGATATAATCATCAGAAAGAGGTTGCACGTATTTCGGGCACTAAGCTTTCCAAAAGTTGTTGTAAATAACCACGAAAGGTATGTTCAGTTGCATTCCCGAGTCTGTACCTTTTGTCCAGATTGTCAATGTATTCCTCTAATGTCATTTACTCAAACTATTTCTGTCTATGTTTTGCAAAAATAAGGTTTTATGGCCTTTTAATCGCTGTCTTTAGAGAACACAAAATCTCAATATACTGTTTTTTTATTGTGACCTTCTTTTGTATGCTTTTCTACGACCGAGTATAAGCACTGGCACTACACTATTCTATCAAAGCATTATTTTGTCATACAGCGAAGGAAAGGTGTATTCTATTTTTATAAAGTTGTTGTCGTACGTTGATGGTTTTGTCTCTGATGTCAAAGATATACATTTCTGCCGGTAAATCGATGATATCGACCTTAATATGTATGCCACTCAAGGTTTTTATAGCTTGTCCCATCTTATTATAAATGGTTATGGAATCGAGGCTGTCCATATTTTGAGTATTTCAATACCCGATGCAGGATGAGGTACAATGTCTAATGACTAATATGGATTAAAAGTGAAATATTAATTTTATACTAATATTTCTCCCCATATCATATATTCCCAAATGGCCACTAGTAGAATGACTAAAATACTCGAAGTACTTCAATCGGTTCAAATGCGATTGATATGCTTTGTCAAAGATATTGTTAGCTTGAAGAGTGACTTTAACCGCATGCGTTTCATTATATTTAATCTCTGCACTTAATCCTATGTTGAAAAGAGTATAACCTGGAGTAAAAGTTTCGGTATTACTCAGTCCTAAGTAATGATTTTGAGCGTCATTGACTTCCATTTCTAACCTTGGTGTGCATGAAATCAGTTTTCCTAGAGAAGATTTCATTTCGTATTCCATACTGCTCACTAATTTCAATGGTGGCATCAGCGGTAAATATTCACCTTCGATACCCTTACCCTCAAAAATAGGATTCTTATTGATTCCATAAACAACACTTATGCTATTACTCCACATAAACCCTTTTATTCTTTGCGGATGAATGGCAAACCAAATTTCCGAACCAAATAAATGAGCTTCAGATTGTTGATATTGGTATGTTCTATTGCCTTGAGCATCTAAAATCGGATTGCCATTGATATCAGCTACGGCTGCCATATAAATAAAATTTTGGATGTTGTTATTAAAAAAACTTGCGTCTGCCGATATATCTTTATTCTTGAAACTGATGCCTAGGTCTTCCTGCAATGAAAATTCGGGTCTAAAATTTCTGTTACCCAGATAGATAATATGTGCACCTGGATCAAGGCCGTTACTGCCTATTTCAGTAATATTTGGCGAGCGATATGCTCTCCCGATATTGGTTTTTAAACTGAGATTTTGAGAAAATCTAAAAGTCGCGCCTATACTTCCGCTGACACCATGAAAAGTTTTCCGATAAGACGGAAATTGTAATATAGCTTTTGGGTCATTAGCGTCTGTTTTTTGTTCAAAATCTGTTTGAGGGTTTATTCCTACATAAAAGTCATCCCATCTAATGTGCCGTAAATCATAACGAATGCCGCCGCTTATACTCCATCTTTCCTTTTTCCATTTTGTATATAGATACGTGCCGACATCGTATAAGTCGTAATCAGGTATAGGAAAATCAGTTGCATCTTTACTTTTGTTGTTTTGCAACATTCCATTCATTCCGACGGCGGTTTCTATGTTGGTAAATTTTGGCGCATTATAGCGTATTCCGTAGTTGACTGTGTTTAATTGCATATACATGCCGGCTTGTCTGGGTAATGTAGGATGGGTAAATTCTCTTCTGATATTTTGTTGTCCGCCCAGTATGAGATCTATATCACCCTTTCCTATAGCGTAGAAACTGTGCAAATAGAGCCTGTAATGTTGAATGTGTTGAGACAAATCGGGTATTTTGTATGAATTCAATTCAATGTCCGTAACAAAAGGTCTAGTTGTTATGTCGTCATCATCACCTTCAAATATTTGCTTTGTAAATTTTCGAGTTTGAGCATCTCTGCTACCATCCGGTATTCCCTGATGATTATCATAAAGGGTAAAGTTGAGGTGTGTATAACCTGTAGTAGAATGGTAACCTGCCAAAGCAGAAAAGTTCCTTTCATTGAAGTTGGTCAGATAAACTCGTCCATCAATAGGATTTCGATAATTTTTTGCCATTTTGTATGAACCACCCAATGCAAATAAAAAATGGTCGTCAGCATAATTAAGGTTCAAACCATTTCCGATCAGATTATTATTGGTATGATATGTAGTGACCAATCTTCCGTGAATTTTACTGTCATTTTCTTTGGGTAATTTTGGAAATAAACTAATCACGCCTGCTATGGCGTCGCTTCCGTATAATAGACTAGCAGGTCCTTTAATCACTTCTGCTCTATCGATGTTATAATCATCCACTTCTAAACCGTGTTCGTCACCATATTGCTGTCCTTCTTGCCTTATGCCATCATAAAGGGTCAGTACACGATTATAGCCTAATCCGTGGATGAAAGGTTTTGAAATATTAGGCCCTGTTTTAACGGCATTTAAACCCGGAACGTTTTTGACCAATGCGTCGATGACATTGTTTTCAGTTGTTCTTTCTATTTCCTTGGGTGATACAGTGGTGATCGATATCGGATTTTCTCGGATAAGTGTTGCTCTAGTCACACCCGTTATCACAATATCTTCTAAAACGACACTGTCAGATTTTAAAAAAATAAGATAATCATTCCTATTGGGTGAAATCTGTAAACGATCTTGTTGATATCCTAAGGTTTGAAAAATAAGTATAGGTCGGTTTATAGTATCGGCTATCCGGAGAGAAAATTTCCCATTTTCATCTGTAAGTGTTCCTTTTTGTTCTTGTGAAAGCAATACATTACAAAACTCAATTGCTGCTTTGGTATCAGCATCCAATATCGTTCCTGAAATGGTTCGTTGTTGAGCAATGCTGAGTGTGCTGGAATAATAAAGTATAAATAGTAAAATGGAGATTCTCATCAGCATATATTAAATGTTTTATGTGCAAAATTATAAAAGTTAGGCAAGACTAACAAAATAAATTAAAAAAATCTTTTTACCTTTGGGCTATGGTATCACAAACAGAGGAGAATTATTTAAAGGCACTGTTTCATTTAACTTATGAAATAGGGCAAAAAACAGAAGCTGGCACCAACGAGTTGGCTGAATTTTTGGAGGTTAAGCCTGCCAGTGTCAATGACATGCTTAAAAAGTTGAAGGAAAAGGATCTAGTTTCTTATGAGAAGTATGGAAAAATTACTTTAACTAAGAAGGGAAAAGATATTGCAGTTGAAATTGTAAGAAAACACCGCTTATGGGAGACATTTTTATATAAGAAGATGGATTTTACTTGGGATGAAGTTCACGAAGTTGCAGAACAATTAGAGCATATAAAATCTCAAAAATTGGTAAAGCAATTAGAAATATTTCTAGATTTTCCCGAGATTGACCCTCATGGGGATCCTATTCCAAATGAGAAAGGTGAGATTAAGAAATTAGCTCGTATTTCTCTTTCTGAAGTGAATGTAGGTAATGTTTGCAGATTAGTTGCGGTAAAGGACGGCAGTGTAGCATTCTTACAATATGTAGCAAAGTTAGGTTTAGACCTAAACAGTAAGATTAAAGTCATTAGTCGTCTAGAATTTGATGGTTCGATAGAAATTGAAGTCAATAACCAGCGTTATACAGTGAGCCAAAAATTTGGCAATAATTTGTTTGTTGTTTAACCCAAAATAGCGCTTTAGAAATTGACTACATGAAAATGCTACTTCGTACTCATTTTACTGTCCTCGACGTACTAAAACTGTGAATGCGGATTAAAAACTCCGAGCCGTATAGCTATTTTGTATCATTTCCCTTCGTCACAAAGTCTAATGACTAATAGGGATTTAATGCATTATATGGATATGGTGTTTTAGGTAAAGTCAACTTTAAAAAGAATAAATATATCACAGATTTCTGAATATCTATCCTAATGCTCGCCACCTTACAATGCAGCTTTAGCTGATTTTTATGGTTTGAATCGAGTCATTATTTTGTCGATTCGCCTTTTATTCTGCTGTTGCAATAATGATGGGCATAAATTCATTAAAATATTTACAATCAAGAGGATGCCGGCAAAAATATATTCCTGGTTGAAAATTTTAAAAATCACAATGATCGTCACGCATAAAAACCCAAATAAATGATCAATTTCTGCTTTCGTCATTTGATTTCGGATATTATTTAAATCAGAAATATTCGCCTTCCCGTCTAATTTTAGATTTGGATTTAGGTATTTTAAAAAAGTATTTTTTACAGCCCATTTTACCAGTCCCACACCCATTAAATGATTGAGAAATTGATTGCGGATAAAGTTTAGATTTGATAAAGTTTTTGTATAAAATTCGGATTTGTTAATAAGTGCCGTCAAAACCATTCCGACAATAAACGAAATAAAAACAATGGAAATGCTGAAACTCAGGTATTTTAATATCGTCATTTTTGATTCACTTATATATTCTACTGTTATTGATGTTAGTATCACACAATCATAGACGATGGTTAGGCATGGTAGAATGGGGTATCACCGAGCCATCATAGCACAATTGTACAGCTAAAGTATAAAAGTTTTATTGAATTTTTGGGAAGTGCTTATTGCTATCGTCCTATTTTTTAGTCAGTTGGTTAATATCTCCGATCATAAAGGTGTGTTTTCCTTTGTCGGCAATTTTGGTAATCGTCTCAATGATTTGGAAAAACTTAATATTATCATCATCTTTCATGAGCTCAGAAGCATTCTTTAATGCCCTTGCTGTTGCGACTGTTGTTCTGGCATTTTCAAGCTCTGATTTTGCTCTGATTTTTGCTTCTAAATGTTTAGCAAATAAGTCTTGAATTGATTTTGGAAATGTTAAGTCTCGCAGCTGGGCTTGTTCTATGGTGATGCCAAAGTCTGAAACTTCTTTCTCCATTTCAGCCGTTTTAAACTCGGTCAACTCATATCTATTTTCATTGATAGATTCACTATCCATTTCTGCAATTCTGTTTCTGATATACACCTGTACTATATTATGAATACGGCGCTCTGCTTCTAGAATGATATCATCTATCGGCCGATCAAGCGCAAACTTGCTAAGAAACTGCTGTCCATCATTTATTTTGTAAATGACATTAAATGAAAATCGAAGCGCTACATTGTCTTTGGCCAATACTTCTTGATTCGTAACCGTCAATAGTTTTGTGGTTTCAGGTAGTAAGTATAACTCCGTCCTATTTTTCCAATCCCAAACTTCGTGATAGCCCGGTGTCAATTTTTGTTCAAAAATGTTGTTACGGAATAGAAAACCGACAGTATTGGGTTTTACTTGATATTGTTTTTTAAAAATGCTCATTTTTTATATTTTATTTGATTATGGTCAATTCAATAAGGAGAAGAACACTAAAATGGAGGGAAGTCAAGTTGAGTTTGAACCATGTGTCCAAGCGGTATCCTTTGGCTTGCAAACTCTATTTCAGTTTGAGTATTGCTACTCTGTTCTTCACCTTTTCGTTGTCAGCTTGTTAAGGCTTGTGGTCTTTCGACCGACATAGTATGGGGCATCGCACCCCTTGGGACGAAGCGCCGCAATTCCCTGTTTAATATGCTTGTCCCTTCGTCAAAACAGGTGGCGGTTTTTTTTTAAAATTTTTTTTTATTTATTGTGAAATGTACATTGCTTTTTGTATCGGGTTTAGCGTTTTTTAGTGTGTTAATGTATCGGGATTTTGCTGTGATTTTGATGTTAGCATTTATTTGTGCAATACTTAACAAATTCACATTCGTAGGGTTTGTAACAATGTTGTCCCATAGGTATGGAAGGTTCATCCTTGAGCAAAATATCTTTATAAGTTGTGATTCTTTCCATTACGGTATCCATTTGCTTTTCTAATTCATGAGTCAAATTTATGATTTTCCATTTTTCACTATCATCTTCTGATCTCAATATCAAGTTAAATGATTTTAAATCGGACTGGAATCGATTTTTACAGATTGCATATTGAACCGATAAGTCAGCAATGATCGCTTCATTACATTCTGTATTGAGTTTTATTTCATAGATATGGATATCGTTGTTCTCATTTTTTACTAGGATATCGCACATGACAAGCACCTCTTTTTCAATAATAGTAGCTTCATATAGGGTTTGTTGGCGATTTGAATCTAGTAAGTATCTAGTATATGAGTTGAAATATGCAAATTGGCCTACCTTGTCTTTTATATTGATACCATTAGGAAAGCCATTCTTTCTTACCAATTCTTCAAATGCATGACCTTGTTTAAAAATCTGCTGTTTTTCAGGGCTAATCGGGGTTTTCTCTTGTTTTTTAAATTTATCTAAATAAAGGTATTTTAAACATTGATTTCCTTTAACAAATGAACTTTTTGTCAATTTCCATACATCAAATGTCAAAATATCTCTACTCGTGTGCAATTTAGTGTTGATCTCGTCTATTTTTCTACTCATTTCATTGGCCATCATGATGGGTTGCATTTGATCTCCCTGATATTTTCTAAGTCTATTGAGTGCCTTATTATAGTTATATGCGGCACACTTATAGTCGCCTATATCGCTAGCTAATTCAGCCAGTTTTATGGCGTTATGGTCTATGAAATTTATATAATCGCTCATTAGTTGATGATAGTTAAATAAGTGGTCACCGTTGGTATATTACCTTTGTCCGAGTAATTTTAGGCGAAAGTTCTGAAACACTTACTAACGCTGTGTTATAGTGAAAAGTTCCCAAAAGGGCTTGCCTACTCGCCATTGAACCCAAGGTCGTTTTTATATCGCGCTTCTTAATTCATTTGTGCATTGGGTTTGTTTGTTGCATTTACTAGCTTCATGATGTAACCAAATAAAAGTCCTCCAATTATCCACACTGGGATGTCGATGTGCGCATGTTTTAGTGTAATGCTCTCTCCTTTGATTATTGGATACAAAAAGGTCATAAAAACAAACATGAATAAACTCCAGTACAATCCTTTTTTGATCCAACCATACCCATCAAATGGATTAGGTACATTTTCTAGGTCAAGATTTTCATATCTACTCGGTTGAATATCGAGCCAATTCTTTTTCCATTTGTCTTTAAACCAAACCCATATAGGAAAAGTCACGCCCAGTAATAACCAACTCGTTAGATTTGTTAAGCAGGGAATGATTTTACCACAATTGTCGCAATATAGTCCAAACCAATTTTTAAATGCATTATTATTTATGGACCATTTTAATCCGGAATGCAATGTACCACAATGAGGGCAAGGGATTATGGTTTTTTCTTGTAAACTTTTTGAAGCATCTTTTTCAATTAGGATTATTTTTGGAATCCTTTGTCCTATTAGCAACTCATTGATTGCAAGGCCCGGGTTGATCAGCCAATGCAGCATAGCCGGATGCTTCCAAGTCCAAATTTTATATTTAGTTTTGTCGTATTCCATATTTGCATGCTTAACCATTTTCTTCTCCTTTATTTAGTAAGCTTGTCGTGCTGATGATCGCCATTTCACCTAATTAAACGCTACATTTTAAGTAAAACTCTTTGTGTTCTCTTGTGCAGTGACGAATATAGACAATAATTTGATACTAAGCTATAAATAACTTGACAATGTCAATTTATTTTTATTTTTTTGCATAAAATGGTCTTTGTATCAATAGTCGTGAGAAAGATCGCGAGGTGCGGATCGGAATATATTTTTAAACATTCAATTTTATTTTTGCAAACGATATAACAAAAATCAACTGATGCAGGCAAAAAACCTGGACATTTTAATTATAGAGGATGACTTGATCATCGCAGAAAATATAAAGGAAACCTTGCAGGAAATAGGTTTTGAGAAGGTTTATACTGCTAAAAATTATGAAGAAGTCAAAGCCCTGGTATCGAAAGTAACTCCTGACTTGTTTCTAGTAGATATATTGCTAGAGCATTGCGAAAAAGACGGCATCGCTATAATGATGGAATTACAGCAGAAAATGCACAAACCTTTAATTTATATCTCTGCTTTTTCAGATGAAAAAATTAGAAATCGTGCTAAGTTGACCAAGCCGTCAGCATATCTTATAAAACCAATGTCTTCAAAACAACTTGAAGTAGCAATTGATTTTGTGGTAAGCAGTTTTGACTATCAGTCAAATATAGGAACCGAGATTGATATAGATCATAGTCCGATAATCAGCGAATCTGATTGTTTTTATATAAAGGTTAAAGAAAAATACGAACGAATTGAAAAATCGGAGATCGTGTATCTGCAATCAGAAGGAAGCTATACAGATATTATTACAGTGTCTAAAAAAGTGAGGCATTATGTTTACTTGAAATCCTTGCTTAATAGACTTAAGATGCCGCAATTGATCAGATGTCACAACTCGTATGTCGTTAATTCTGATTATATTGACTCTTTTAATAGTTTTCAAGTTTTTATACGAATGTCTGACGGTGGTATTTTGGAAATACCGGTAAGTTCAACTTATAAAGTCGAATTGATGAATAAAATAATTCGTTTATAAATCTTTGATTCAAGCATCTATGTCAGTTGTACAGTCTGACGGAATAGATCGTATAGACTATAATGTTATAATTGTTTTTTGATACGTATGGGGTTCTATCTAGGATTGTCTCAAATTACGCCATCAGAATTGTATAAATGAATCGAAATGATAACCGATATGTAATATTAATACAAGATGGCATCATAAAAATCATATATTTTCCTGAAAATGAGTAATTATAAAGTAATTGTCTTGTGAAATAAAGTAAAGATCAGTATTTTGCTCTTAAAATAACACAACGCAATGATGGGATTACTTTTTTATCGGTCAAAAATAGGTTGTTTTAAAAATTATATTGTATTTGCAATGCTGATATTGATGAAGGTGACAGCCGTTAGTCAGCCCAATTTACAGCAAGAAAGGCGCATCCTGAGTTTGCCGAATACATCTGATTCTTTAAAAATGGATGCGGCATTCAAAATAAGTAAGGATATTTGTTTTACTGCTCCTGACAGTGGAGTTTATTATGGAAAATTGGCATTGAATTTTGCCCGAAAAGCGAATCTCTTAATAGGCGAGGCCTCTGCATTAAACCAGATCGGTTATGCTTTCAACATTCAGTCAAGGGTTGATTCATCGTTATATTACATGTACAAGAGTGTGGATGTATATACAAAATGTAAGGATGAATTTCACAGGTCACTGGTGTTAAATAACATAGCCAGTCAATTGATTTTTACAGGAGAATATGATAAAGCTAAAGCGATGCTTACAGAGGCAGAAGCCACCTTGCGGGGTATGGATAGCACAGAATATAATAAGAATACCTATGCTAACCTCGGGATGCTGTATGACATTCAGGGTGATTATGTTGAAGGACAAAAATATTATCTCAAAGGATTTAACATAGCAAAGCAATATCGCGATACACTCGGTATGGCGGAAAGTCTAAATAACATAGCTGTGATGTATTACTATTTAGATAATTATGAGAAAATGCTTCAGTATTCTAGAGATGCATTATCCTACTCAAGAGGTCAAAAGGCGATTTCTATCAGGGCAAAATTATTTTTAAATATGGCAGTGAGTTTCGAGCAACTCGGAAAGCTAGATAGTGCAATCTACTACAATCTACAATCTTTAGAACTGAATGAATCGTTAAAGAATGAGCTAGAAAAGTCCAAGATATACCATAACCTTGGCTGTCTCTATCTTGATAGTGGCAAGATCGACAAGGGCCTCTTACATCTACTCAAGGCCAAAGAGATCAAGGAGAAATTTCCGCTGAGAGAAGGCATTGCACCGACTTATATTTATTTAGGCAGGGCCTATACGCTGAAAGCAGACTTTCCGAAAGCCAAATCATTTCTACAAAAAGGGCTGGACATTTCTAAGCAGCTAAATATTCCGGAAGATATAAAGGATGCCTATAAATATTGGGCTGAATACTGCGAGATAACCGGTGACTACAAGCGTGCACATAGATACTATAAGGATTATATCAGCATACAAGACTCGATACAAAATGCAGATATCAAAACGAGGGTTGCCGATTTAGAAATTAAATACGAAACAGCAAAGAAAGAAGCTGAAAATCAAGAGTTGAAGGCGAAGCAGGTAGAAAGTCAAATGACTATTATCCAACACAGAAGAATACTTTATATCGCTATAGTCGGGATCATCCTATTGTGCGGATTATTAGCGATGATATATATTCAGAAGGAAAAACAGAAGCAATTGACAGCTGATATCCGTCGGCAAAAAAACCAAATTGAGATACTGAATCAAGAGTTGAATCATAGGGTCAAAAACAACCTTTCCTTTATGTCTTCCTTGCTCGAAATGCATGGTAGGCGTTCTGAGAATAGTGAAACCAAGGAGCTATTGCTGGAGAGTGGTAATCGTCTAAAGACGCTTGCACTCGTACATGACAATCTGATTAAAAATGATCAGGAAAGGGAAATATCCATCAAAAACTATCTTTCGGAGCTTATTGCGCATCTGGAAGCGTTGTTTGCTCACCCCGATAAAAAGATTGTTTTTCAGTCTGACCTTTCAGAACTCCCTGTCAATGCCGAAGATGCCATGCGCATCGGTATCATAGTTAATGAGCTGATTACTAATAGCGTTAAGCATGCATTTAAAGAGGTGGAGCATCCGGTCGTTTCGATACGAGCCTATAGTGATGTCAATGGTAAGTTGGTCCTGGACTATAAGGATAATGGTCGTGGTATCCAGAATGCCGACAAACCTAATTCTGCTTCCGTTTCACTAGGTACAAAACTCATAGCACTACTTAAAGAGCAATTGGGCGACCGCGTCGTAATCGTAACATAAGTCGTCTGGGCTGCTCATTAAGGGCAGTTCAATTTTGTAGATATTATAAAGATTCTGAATTAGACAGTCGTACCTAGTCTATCCTTTTTGGTTTGTTTTATATAAATTTGGAGTCAGTGTGATAATATGAAAAGTCAAAAATGAAGAAAATTACCACACTTATCAAGTTTTCTCCTTAGAATATCAAGTTTTAAAAAATACATGAAAATGTGTTTTTACTTTTGTATGGATGGGTGACATTATGTATCTATGGATGATGTAAGCATATTTATTAAAATCAACTAATTATAATTTGTATAATAAATCAGAAAAATATTTTACAACTGAATATATTACAAATACAAGGAAAGTGTTATTGGAAAATTCAATCTTAATAATACGATTAGTAATTATAAGGGTTAAGTATTAATTTATTTGTTCTAACATTAAAATACCCAATGATAATATTTATGTAAATCTTTAGTAAAAGAAATTGCTTTCGAAAAGGGTCATATATAGTTATGTTCTATGATTAAGTTGATTACTTATCTACAGACATGTCACTAGACGCTAGCAATCTATTCTTTATAATAGATTTGGACTCAATTAATTAACAGATTACCTTTAAATAGAAGTTTAAAATAAAATATGTGGCAACTCTCCTTACAGCTTATAATCGAAATTGTAGAAAACACTTGTTCAAACCTAAATTCTCCGGCAAAATACAAGGCAGAATCATAGTGTATGTATAATTTTTATCTAACCGATTGCTGACTTAGTAAAGTTAAACAATGAACCTAAATATCCATTTCTTAACACCTTAAATGCAAAAGATATGCAAAACATTTACATCAAGAGATTTATGTTTTTTCCAGTACTTTGTTTCTTATTTTTATATAATTTTTCCTTAAGTGCTCAGTCAGAGTTTATCACGGAGTGGTCTTTTTCTGGTGCGGCTTCACAAATTCGCTTCAATGCCAAGACCACCGGAGCTGTCAATTACACCTGGTCGGCATCACCAAGTGGCAACAGCGGCTCAGGCAGCTTTAACCAGCCATCCCTAGGAGCGGTCACCCTCAGTGGATTAAGCATACCGGCAGGCAATACCGTGACCTTGACCATGACGACGCCGGCTAACCTCAAGCAATTCCAAATCAACAATGGGCCGGATAAGGACAAGCTCATTGATGTCGCACAGTGGGGAACAGCCCAATGGGAGAGCATGTATAGAGCTTTCTACGGCTGTTCTAACCTTAATATAAGTGCAGCGGATAATCCTGATTTGAGTAATGTGACTGATATGTCCGCTATGTTTCGATATGCAACTTCATTTAACTCAGACATCAGCAATTGGGATGTGTCCAATGTGACTGATATGAGCTATATGTTTTCTTATGCCAGTGCCTTCAATTCAAAATATAGGGTCGTGGGATGTGTCCAATGTGATTTATATGAGAGAAATGTTTTGGGGAGCTACATCCTTCAATCAAGATATAGGGTCGTGGGATGTGTCCAATGTGACTAGTATAGAGATTATGTTTATTGACGCTACATCCTTCAATCAAGATATAGGGTCGTGGAATGTGTCCAATGTGACTGATATGGGCGGTATGTTTATTAACGCTACATCCTTCAATCAAAATCTTGGCGCCTGGAAATTAAGATCTGCAGGGGTATACTTAGTTCAGATGTTCGAGGACAGTGGTATGAGCTGCGAGAATTATAGTGGCACCCTCTTTGGCTGGGCAAATGACCCGACCGTACCTTCTAACTGTACACTCGGTGCAGACGGAATCACCTACAGCCCGGACGTAGCTAATGAGAGAATGTATCTGGACGTTGATAAAGGCTGGACTATATACGATGGCGGTCAGGGAAGTTGTAGTTTTCTTCCTATAAAACTTTTAATGTTTGAGGCGGTACCGTCTGGTGACGAGGTGGTACTAAGATGGACGACTGTGTCAGAAGTGAATAATCGTGGTTTCGATGTGCAGCGGAGCAGAGATGGGATCGAGTGGACGACACTTGACGAGGTAGCCTCTGCCGCCATCGGTGGCAATAGCCATACACGGCTTGATTACAGCTACGTTGATGAAAGGCCACGTCCCGGAATCAATTACTATCGCCTGCTGCAGAGAGATTATTCGGGGGCGAGCTCATACTCACCGGTTAGGTCAGCTCGGTTTCAGGACAACAATAAACTTATGTTCATTTATCCAAATCCTACTACAGACAAATTATACTTCAGCTCAGAAGCTTCCGGTGATGCGATTGAATACTCCATTTATGATATGATGGGCAATAATGTAATCAGTCCTGCTACTACCACTGACGGCAGTATATACATAGACCAACTACCGTCAGGAATGTACATGGTGAGGTGGAGGTACGGAATAGCAGACAACTGGACAGAAAGTAGGTTTGTCAGGATGGAGTAAAGCTTTTTTAACATAGGGATAGTATAATTGAGTCATAGCAGATTTGAACCACAGAAGCATTATCGAAAGTCAAAGGACAATGAGATTTGAAAGAATTTTTTATCAAATGCTGACTATTTTCTACCTATCTAAACAAGCTGGATTTTTTTTAATCCATTGTACCCATTAGACTGTATTATGAATGAGAATGCTATAAAATAGTTACGAGGCTCTGCGTTTTTATTCCTCAGGTATAGTATTATTATATCGAGTACAGAAAAGCGGGTACCGCAATAGATATGAAGTAGCATTTTCATGTAGTACATTTCTCATGCCTAAAGAGGGTTAAATATTCGTCTTTATTCCATATCATTTTTCCATTACTTACGTATGAGCTAAGGTCTCACTGCTGAATAAGGGTATTATTTCAGTTGGATAAATTTTAAGCAATGGTATTGAGTATCCATCCTATATATTACGAAAGCTCAGAACCACTACCTACACTTTCATGTCTATGCGTTTCATTTTTGATGCGCATCTATTTTGTAGGGTTTTTAATACACAAAATAGAGATAATTGATAAGATATGGGATTAATTTTTTATTACATGTCGGCACTTAAGAAGATCGCTGATTTTCAAAGCGTTTATCAGGGATGATCCACAATATGGCCACTAAAAAGTAAAGAAAAAGGGCAACTTTAACAGCAAAAAAGGATAAACCTATACCTAATAGATATAAAATAATGGAAATATACTTCTTTTTATCGCCCTTATATATCTGTGCTATTTGGGACGTTTGACCTTCAAATTTTATCATTTTTTGAGCTAAAATCTCCCACGCTGTTGCATTCATAAAAAGGACAAAACCATAGAGTGCTGTAGGAATGGGCTCAAAATGGTTGTGTCCCATATATCCAGTTGCAAAAGGCATCAACGAAAGCCAAAAAAGTAAATGCAAATTTGCCCATAGAATTTGACCATTGACCTTTTCACCTATCTGAAATAGATGATGGTGGTTGTTCCAGTAGATCCCTACATAAATAAAACTAATGATATAGGTCAAAAAGACAGGAAGAAGTTTTAGAAGTTCCTCCCAACCTGAATTTTCGGGAATTTTCAATTCCAGTACCATAATTGTAATGATAATAGCAAATACACCATCGCTAAATGCTTCTAACCGATTAGTACTCATAATAAGGATTTTGATAGATGTAGAAAAGCTTATCTTGCCTGACCGATGTCTAAACGGTTAAATTTGCCATCGGCTTGTTGATGAAAATTGAAAAATACCTTAAAAGTACCCCATTGACCTGCGTAAAAATTTCCTGTAATATTTTTGCCATCATTATCTACTTGATCTATGGTTAGAAATTTCTCCTTATGGTTAAAGGCATTGTCAAAAAATGATTTGAAATTCATTGTTCTTCCGTCATCGGTAAAGGTCACATCATCTGTAAAGAAGGCATACCAAGCGTTTTTGTCGTTGGCTTGTAATGCTTCGATAGCGTTTTTTACAGTAGGGTTGCTGATTTTTGTTAAGTCCATTGTATTTTGATTGTTAATTGTTATTGACTCTTTTTTTGGTGTATTATTTTTTTGTATTTTGAGCACAGCCACTGACTGCTAGAACAAAACTAAATATAATAAAAGCGCTTTTCATTTTTAATGTGCTTTTAAAGGATGTTGAAGGTAAATGATGATTAAATTGAGCAATAAAAAAGGTACTTCAATAGCTGCTCCTTTTAAATCCTTATGTAAAAGTTGCATGCAGATAATCAATAAAATGCCTAATGCCATCAAAAAGTTTCCCCATACAAAGGTTTTAGGAAACAAGATGAGTATGGCAGAAAGTAGCGTTACGGCTCCATTTGCGATGACAAAGTTTTTGTGGAGATTCCATTTCCCAAACATTTCTAGCATCTCGGGTTTAGCATTGAGCATATTCCAGCCGTGTTTCATACCCATAAAAACGGCAAAAAGTATTAAAGCGGAATTGATGATTTTAATGGTTGTTGTCATATGTTCTGTTTTTATGTGTGTGTCTGTTGATGGTTAAGTAGTGATTACATTGTCAGTATGGTATGGTTGTGATACGTTGTTTACATCTGCCCTCTTCTATGATCCATAATACTACGTAAGTTCCTGCTCCATCACTGTTCGTTGCAGAAATATACATCATATGATTTTGCTCGTCAATGTGAACGGTTGTATTGCCTAAATTTGGTTCAAACAAATCATCAATAGGCAAATGAAGGGTATCATCATCCATGAACACAGTAAATTGACCGTATTGGTACTTTGGAATATTGCCATCGGTTCCCCAAATAGCTTTTCCATTTATTTTTTCCAATCCGCCTATCTCGTTTGTTGAAGTGTCGGCTTGATGATATTGTAAATGGTTATCCGCAGGGTCAAATCTCTTTTTGGTCGCCGTTATATGTAAGGATTCTTTTGTAAAAGTGACAATGGAGTCGGTAAGATTGCTATAAGGTATTTGGTCAAAAACATCTATAAATTGCACTCTAGAACCATGGATATAACCACTTTTAATTTGATGGTTAAAATCATAATCTACAAGCAGCCATTTGCCTTCCGCTCCTAAACTATATACTATTTGATCATTGGCCAATGTGCTGATGATATTATTAGAAATGCTTGGAGATTTTCTGATGTTTACATAGCCGTCTTTGTCAGCTATCATTCCAAACTGCGCAAATGTCGTCTGAACCCAAATACATGAAAATAAGATTAAAAGCCCTCTCAATGTTGCTGTGTTTTTAGCATGAATAGCCTGAATTTTATGTTTTTATTAGACAAAAATAATAAAATTCAAAATTTATAATCATGAAGTTGTAAAAAAAATCAATAAAATATTAATAATAAATATGGGTAGGATATAGCTCTCGGTTTCAACATATTATGATTTCACCCTACGGGGTTTTTATTATGATGCCACCCCTACGGGGTTTATTATGATGCCACCCCTACGGGGTTTATTACGATGTCACCACGATGTGACGTTTTTTATTTTCACTTGCACCATAGGTGCGGAATCATAATACACCCGTAGGTGCGATATATTTATTGTCCATTTCCCTCGATAATTTTTATTTCGTCATCCGTTAATTCGTATAGTTGATAAACCAATTGGTCTATTTGGTTTTCTAAATCGGTGGTGTCTTCGTTTGCTTTCCTTGTAGACATAACAGTTTTAACCAATTCTTGAAATGCTTTGACATTGACCTTTTCTTGTGTGAGCATCTCGGCTTTATTGGTAGGTTTTTTCGCTTCGAGAATAACTCCAACCGTCGAGTTGGCATTTTGTCCGTTGTGGATAACAAGATCGTTTCGGCCCTTGGTATTTATAAAATGGTTTTGCTTGTAATAGGTATCTTTGAGAAAATCAGAAATCAAGTTTTTATGAAATTCCTCGCTTTCTGTGTCATTTATCCTATCAAGCAGCGTGATGAGATGACTTTTGAAACGCTCAATGTCAGTTCTATTTGGTTTTACTTTTAAAAAGGCTTTGTTGAGCGCCTTTCGTGGTTTCAATACTTTTAAAATCATCTACAAATTATATTTTCTATTTCAGTCGGTCAAGATAAGCTTTAATGTCGAAATGCAGTCCATGCTTGGGCAAAAATAATGACTTTTTGTCCCAGCTATATGACTCTCGTAGGAAAGATGGTAAGATTTTTTTTAGCGCACAAGAGCTATCGGCTTACAGCATGAAGCATTATCTTGCGCAAGATGGTCGATTTGAAGCTGTTCAGCTGGCATTTTGGTTATATAGCTTGATGAACACACTCCCCACCGTCTAGGTTGCTATTGTTTTACAAATTCAACTCTTCGATTATTTGCTCTACCTTCTGCGGTCTTATTGCTTTCTACGGGTTGTGTTTCACCTTTGCCGTCAATCAATAGCCTCGAGGCATCCAGATGAAAATTCTTTATTAAAAATGCTTTTACAGATTCAGCCCTTTTTAGGGATAGCGCTAGATTAGCAGCATCGTTACCATCACTATCGGTATGGCCGACAATCATCACTGCGCCTTTTGTTGATTGTATCACATTAGCGGCTTGCTGTAAAGCGGGCCAAGACTCCGGTTTAATAACGGCGGAGTTGTAATTGAAATAAATAGCAGTGGTAACAAACTTATTATTGTCGTCAAATTTTGCAGCAGTGGGTTCGAATTTAGAGATCTTAAGATTGGTCAAATATAGTCCATCTCCCCACATATTTGTTGCTAAAATCAAGGTGTAATTCGTTTTGACCGGCAAGGCATTGGAGATGTCTAGGAATTTTTTCTCACCCACATAAACTTTGATGTGCGCACCATCTCTGGAAATTGAAATTCGATGAACCTTTCCGACTTTCCATCCATTTTTTATATCTCTTCTATCTAACACCCTTTCACCATCAAAATTTTCTTTAGTAGCCTGGCAATAAAGTAGTTCTTTGGACGGATGGATATCTAGTTGAATTTGTGGATTTTCATCAAAGGCAGTGCTGTATTCATCTTTAATTACTTTGTTCCCTACTATAGAGAGAATTAATCCACTTTCCATCTCACTCATTTTTTCGACATCTACCCACATATCAAACTCTATGGTAAATTTTTCCGGCAATTCCTTAACTTTAATCGGGTAGAAAATACCTCTTCTCGGCACTTTAAACCACTGACCGTTTTCATTGGGGATATTCTTGATTTGGGGAGGCTCGACATCCTCAGCCTGGTCAAATTCTATTATCTTCCAATTGCCAAGACCGGCAGTGAAGTCATCATAAAATATGGTTTTAGTTCCTGCGATAAAATCAAAATTACTGTATGCTTTGTTTTCTGCGCTATTGATGTCATCTTCTTGAGCATAAGTTGACTGGCTGCCTAAAATAAAACACACCGAGAGTACAATCATTTTTATCACTTTCATTTTTGATCTATTTTTAGTTGTTAAGAGGTTTAGTTTGTTTTTTTGAATCATTGAAAAGATAAAACTTGCTCTAAGGCAAAAAAGTTGTGACCATAATTGTATTTTTGAGTGCTAAGCACAATTTCTATTTTGTTCTTTTTTTTTAAAAATGAAGAGAATCTTCTAAAATATAAATAAAACTAAAGCCACGTATTGGGTGCCATACAAAGAGATGGCTAATGAATTAAAAAATATTGTAATATATTATATGTATAATTAACTTATCTACAATAAAATGTCATGGGATATTGACTATAAAATCCACAGTTGGTGCTGCTCAAACGAAAAGGTATAATAATATTGGTCATTCACCTAGCAGCAACCAATGCTTGCCTGTTTTTATAATTTTGAGTATGTACGCACAAGGTAAACAGGTTGCTTGTAGTGATCAGTCAACAGCCACAGTCACAATTATTGCTACCTGATGATGCTCAATTTTTGATTGAATACAGAACCATCGGATAATGTAATTCTTACAAAATAATTTCCTACCTCAAGCACTGACAAATCCAACATACAATTAGTTGCAGATTCAACCGATTTGTTCATCAACATATTACCAGAAATAGTCATTACGTTGACTGTTGAAATGGGCAATGCCGAATGGAGGTAGAGCCCCCCAGATGAAGGGTTTGGATACATCCTGACGCTTAAATTTTTACTAAAATCAATCGTCGATGTAATAATGCTGAGATTTTGGGTGGCCGTGTCATGACCACAGGTGTTGGAAGCAATAAGCTGAACGATGTATTCCCCTGACGATTCATACTTGTGTGATGGGCTGGGTTCATTTGAGATACTGCCATCACCGAAGTTCCAGTAAAAATCTTCAATATTTGCCCCTTCGGCTTCAAAATCAAATGTAAGAGCGTCCAGCTGGGATATCACAATGCCATTCAGTACTGGTGAATCTTTAAACCACACGGTTATCGAATCAATGCTACTTTGGCCATAGATATTGGTTACCACAACTGAATAAGTACCTGAAGTATCTACTACAATCTTGTCAGCAACATCGCCTGTGTTCCACAATATCTGATTTCCAGAAGCATCTGATCCGGCTTCCAACACGAAATTTTCATGCTGACTTCTGCAAAGTATGGTATCAGCGCCAAGGTTTACTACTGGAGCCTCCGGCAAAAGCTCGCTTGTATTGGAATAATACACCGCACTTCCTTCATATCTGTAATTTTCGCCGGTAATAATAAGATCGGGATCTCCATCGTTATCGAAATCCTGCAAAATCAGACCTCCCCATATTTCACCTTCCAGATTGGTTTGCTGCACTTCAGAAAAGACATTGAGCCCATTGTTCAGATAGAGATGAATGACAGATTGATAATTCAAATCAGAACCTGTCATGATTAAATCCATGTGACCATCTTTGTTTACATCGGCAAATTGTGTCGAACTGATCCATACGTTGTTGAATGGGGACAAATTTGATTGAGAAAAACTGCCGGTACCGTCATTGATGTATAAGGCTGATAATCTTCCGCTATATTTGGTAGAGCCTGTCAGAAACAAATCAGCAAAGCCATCACCGTTTACATCAGCAACAGATACTGACCCCTGGTAAACGCCTTTCAGATCAGTCTGTGGTTTCACGACCAAACCTCCATTACCATCATTAATCAATACAAATGCTGCAGGGTTATACATGTTGTCTAGTCCTGTAATGACCAGATCCAGGTGCCCGTCATTGTTAAGGTCTGCCAGCACTGCCTGCGACCTGCCCAGTTGAGGTAAGGAGGTAGAATTATCAAGACTAAAATTTCCCAACCCGTCATTTTTGTACATATTTGTAATAAATTCATATGTCTTGCTAATGCCTCCGATAATCAAATCCAAATCCCCGTCTCCGTCAATATCTCCGAATATTGCAAAACCTGAAATAATCCCAGGCAGGTCAATATTCATCTCTGCAAAACTCTGGCCACCATTATTTTTGTACAGGTAAGTACGAGGTTCTCCTTTATTTAAGTTCCACCCAAACAGCAAAAGTTCCGGAAAGCCGTCTCCGTCTGAATCACCAAAAGCGCCTCCTCCGTAGATTACGCCTTCTATAGGTGCATTGACAATATTCATTTCGGTAAATCCGGCAGCTCCTTCATTCATATATATCGATGATGAAGCAGCGCCCTGAATATTCTGACCACAAAGGAGCACATCAGGTAATCCGTCATTATTGACATCACCCACGGCGACTGCACTATTTTTTAATTTTTTAAATTCTTTGCCGCCAACATGGACAGGACTAAAAAAATTATACTGGCTATACAATCCATCATATTTTAACCAAAAAATCATGAAAAGAACAATACTTGCTAGCTTAGTCCATTTTCTAAAGATAAATATTCTATTCATTTTACCGAATCTAATTTTTTAAAAAAAACAATTTACTCACCATAGAAATATGCTGCGAATAATATTGGCTGATACAGATAAGGATATTTGTCCTTATTCTTTACAAATTCCTTCATTACAGCTTTCACACCCGGATCATATTTTGATAGTTTCACCCACCCATCGCCCACGTTGCCAAAAGCACTCGATCCATTGTTAAAATCAATATCAGTACCATCTATGTTTCTGACAAAATTATTTGATACGGGATCATAAATTACCTTCTTGGCGGTGTTGCACATTCGATGGATGTCATCTATCGTCCAATCTGGTTCTCCTATTTCATATGCTGCTATGATATAATTGATGATTGAGTTGGCATGTGCCACATCTTGCAAATCGACGGTATCAGGTGTAATACCCTGCACCCATATACCAGACAGGTCATCCCAGCTGCTGTTCCATATATAAGCATCTGGATGCTTCGGGTTAGGTTTTAGATTCCTTTTCAAGAGTGTATTGTATATATCCAGTACTTCGTTGTATTGAGTGATGAGTTCTTGATTCGAACTCAATTTTTTCAGATACAATGCCACGATTGCCCAATTGGCACCCATGTAGTTTCTCTTTCTGATATAGTGCGCATATTTATAGTACGATCGCTCGCCCCATTTTTTCCATTCATGAATTTCAACAAAATTCAATACGCGATCCCACCAGACTTTATTTTCTGGAAGCTTGTCTTTCCACCCATTTTCCTGCAGCATATACAGAAACTGTACAATATATCCAAGAGGCGAACTTTCATAAAGTGGTTTTTCGATGCCATCTGCAAATTCTATCCAGCCTAGATAATCGTCAGGTTTGCCGTTGTTGCCGTACATCCCACTACTGAGGCGTGCCGAATTAATAATGTTGTTTATGATATATATCTGGTAGTTGACCAGGGTAGAATCCCATGTTTTTGCAATGAGCATATTATTGGCATTGAGTAATACCTTAGAGGTCAGGAGTTCTGTGGTTTCTCTTTGAAATGTAGTATAGTCAAGCAGCGTGAGGTGGCTATTGACCCAGTTTTCACTGATGGCATATTCTCCAAGAAGGTATCCTCTGATGCCTTGCTGGGCATTTGTACTGTCTTGATGGCACAATGCAAAAAGTGCTGTTAAAAAAAGTATGACTTTATTTTTCTTCATATTGTCCCGTCCTAAAATAGCGATACACTAAAAAAGTATCAATATGCAAAATAAAGAAAACGAGTATGTTAAACGCACTCAAAAAGATTACACATTAGCATTTAAACTTCAAGTCGTATCAGAAATTGAACGAGGAGAACTCAGCTGTAGAGGAGCAACTAATAAGTATGGAATTCAAGGTAGAGCAACAATAACCAATTGGTTGAGAAAATATGGTAAATTTGACTGGTTAAATCAAACACCTAGTAATATGCCTAAAA
>LNBW01000079.1 GCA_001567255.1 Bacteroidetes bacterium OLB9
TTGACTCCTAACGAAATGCACAGACAAAATTCTATCCCTATTAAATCTTATAAAACAAAAAACCGAAGTAAAAATGAATCTACTTCGGTTTAATTATTTAACTTTACCCTAAAATCTGTATCAGTTATTTAGGACTAGTCACCTTTTTGAACCAATACAGAACTTTATAAGTTTGAAATATATTACAACCCTTTATTTCATGCATCGCATTACCTCGTTAATCATTTTTTCTTGTTTTTTCTTCTTTTTTCAATGTAAGAATAACCCTGAAAGCAAGGTGGCTCAATTTGGTAAACTATATCCATCTGAGGATTTCTTTTTGATGAAGCAATATCCTTTTTATCAGGCTGATATCAATGAATATGAACAAGCACTACAACAATTAAGGCATTTTGATCAAAACCAATCATTGAGGAATTCTGGTGAATGGATCGTACAAGGCCCAGGTAACTTGGGCGCTCGTGCCAATTGTATAGCAGTAAGTCCTTTTGATACACAGAAGATATTAGTAGGCTTTTCTGAAGGAGGACTATTCCTAACTGATGATGGTGGTGAAAGCTGGAGTCCGGTGTTTGATGATAAAAACAGCTTGTCAGTGGGAGCAGTAGCCTTTGACCCAGTGGCCGATGGTGTAGCATATGTAGGTACAGGGGATCCAAATATATCCGGCTTTCCTTTTATAGGCGATGGGCTGTATAAATCCATTGATGGTGGTAAAACATGGCAGTATTCTGGCTTGAGAGAAACACGCACTATATCTAAAATCAGAATCGCACCTGATAATAATAATGTTATTTATGTTTCGGCTATGGGGCTTCCTTTCCAACCTGATAGGCATAGAGGTGTATTTAAGTCAACTGATGGTGGAGCAACCTGGCAGCAAGTACTTTTTATAGATGAGCAGACTGGAGTGGCAGACCTGGTCGTTCATCCCTTAAATGGTGATATTCTTTATGCGACTACATGGACACGTATTAGAAATCATTATCAGTCTATCGTAGGCGGTGAGACTTGTCGTATTTATAAGAGTACAGATGGAGGGCAGACCTGGAAGATTCTGACTCAGGGGCTACCTTCTGATAGTTCAAGCCGAATAGGGATTGACATTTCTGCGTCAAATCCTAATGTATTGTATGCTTGTTATGCAGATCATAAAGATTTAAATCTGAAAGGTATATTTAAAAGTACTGATGGAGGAGAAACCTGGACTGACTTGAAAGTAGATCAATCAAAAGGTTTAGCAAGGGGTGTTTATGGTGGTTTTGGATGGTATTTTGGTAAAATTAGAATTAACCCTAATGACCCTAATGATGTGTTTTTACTAGCTGTTGACCTACACCGATCGCGGGATGGAGGCCAAACCTGGCAACTGGCTGCTTCAGAGTGGTGGAATGATGTGGTTCATGCAGACAAGCACGATCTAGTGTTTTCTTATGGAAATATGTATCTGACTACTGACGGAGGAGCGTATAGGGCAGATATCAATAATGAAAATTGGGAGGATATTGAAGATATTCCTGCTACTCAGTTTTATAGGATAGCTTTCAATCCTAATAAGCCAGATTGGTATTATGGAGGAGCTCAGGATAATGGAACTAGTGGTGGACATGCTGATATCATAAATGAGTGGGAGAAATTAGCAGGTGGAGATGGTTTTCAACCGGTTTTTCATCCAACGAATCCCAATATTTATTATTTTGAAACCCAGGGAGGTAGTATTTATGTGACAGCTACCGGAGGACAACAAATTGATAGAGCTACAGAAGGCATAGAAGGGACAGATCCTAGGAATTGGGACACACCTCTCATCATGAGTCATTCCGACCCGGATGTACTCTATACAGGTACGAATAGGATATATAGAAATACCACGGGTGCGGATGTGTTGTGGACGGCTATAAGTCCGGTACTGACCGATGATAAATCTGACTTTCTGGATCATACCGTTACTACTATCGATGAGTCACCTCTAAATAAAAATCATCTCATGGCAGGTACGAGTGACGGGCATGTTTGGGTTTCATCTGATCAAGGAAAAAACTGGACAAATGTCACAGAAGGATTGCCATCAAGATATGTGTCTTCTGTTGCTTTCTCTCCCGTAAGAGATAGTACAATCTACGTGTCTTTTACAGGATATAAGAGCAATGACAACACACCATATATTTTTCAGTCGGACGATTTAGGTGTCCATTGGATTTCTAAGCAAGGAGATATGCCACCAGTCGCAATCAATAATATCCTTGTTCTGGATGGAGATGCTATAAGTCAGAATGGAGTGATTTTTATTGCTACTGATGCTGGAGTCTATTACACTAGAAATGATGGGAAAAACTGGCTGAGACTGGGGAATAATATGCCTTATGTCACTGTATATGATGTCGGTTTTAACCCTGCATTCAATCAGATTGTTGCAGGCACATTTGGTAGAAGTATTCAGAGTTTTGATTTAAGTCAGATTAATTACCCATCTACCACTCAGGTAAGTGATGTGACAGGGCTGGATTTCAGTGTGTATCCTACTTTAATTTCAGATGATCAACGAGTGACTATTCTTTGCCAACAATGTAAGAATCAACAATTTGTATTGTATGATATAAATGGTAAAGTATTGCAGTTAAATATCAATATCACAGATAGAGGTAGCTTTTTAGTGAGTCAGTTGGAGTCAGGTATTTACTTTATTAGGCCGGTTAGTAAAAATGCGAAAGCCATCAAACTTGTGAAAATCTGATGGCCCTCAATATGATTATTTAACTAGTTATCACTCCATTAAAAATACTGAAAGTTCTGCTCCATCCAGTCTAATGATGGGGAAACCTTTGATATCCTTTTTAGGGACGGTCACTACAAATGATGGTCTATATTCAGCCACAGTATTAGTAGTAATGATAGATTCTACGTTTAATACCGGCTGTTCTCCTGATAAATCAATGCTCTGAACTTTGAAATTAGTTTCTTTAACGGTCGGCTCAGCAAAAATGGCGAACACCTCGTTATTGGTAAAATCAATTTTGTTGTTGTCAGGAGACTTGATATACACTTGTAATGCATTTAATGTTTTGAAGCCAAAAGCAACATTACCTTCCTGAACAATTTGATTTTGTTCTAGCGGGTGTGTAGCCGAAATATCCACAGCTCCACTACCTTCTAGCGCTTTTGTGTCGTTTTTGCTTTTGGTAGGCGCTGTGGTCGAAGTTGAACCGGCCGCATTAGAAGCTGATGTATCACTTTTGCAAGATTGGATAGCTGTGATCAGCATGCATGACATAAGGATGGAAAACAATGATTTCATTTTATGATTTTAAACTTTGAAATTAAAAATTGCGCAAAGGTACATAATTCATCCATTCTTTGACAGAAAATTAAATTACATTTTAAAACCTGAGTATTTTGGAAATTGGCTCCTATAAGTTAATGATTTGCTTTATTAAACTGATGTTTGAGCGTTTTGAGTATGTATTTGCCCAAGATGTCAAATTCAATATTGACTTCGTCAAATGGTTTTAGCCAGCGTAGATTAGTGTGTTCATAAGTGTAAGGAATGATTGCTACTGAAAAATTATCTGTAGAAGCATCTACCAGTGTCAAGCTGATGCCATTGATACATATTGACCCTTTTTCAACCATATTTAATTCATAGTCAGGGTTAGTTTTAAAATGGAACATCCAGCTGCCTTCGACCGAATCAATTTTGGTACAGGTAGCAACTGTATCCACATGGCCCTGGACAAAATGACCATCAAGTCTGGCTCCTACTTTTAGAGCACGTTCTAGATTTACTTTGTCACCTACTGACAGTTGCCCAAAATTAGTGCGACTTAAAGTCTCGTCAATGGCAGTAACTACATGACTTTTGTCGTCGTGCGCTACTACTGTCAGACAAACTCCATTATGTGATATACTCTGATCAATATATGCTTCCGCACTGAGCTGAGATTCAATAGTGAAGTGCGTATTGGTTTCCTCTTTTTCGATTTTGGTGACTTCGCCCAAAGTTTCTATAATTCCGCTGAACATTAGTTTTTGATTAGGTGAATAAATCCTGAAAGTGGCTTTTCAGTTTCGACTAGGCCAGTGACACGCTGCTCAAATACACGACAGGTATAATAATAGGTACCATCATTGAGCATGCGACCTCCCAATGTCTTACCGTCCCAGTTGATTTTTGGATCTTTGGTTTCAAAGACGAGATTTCCCCATTGGTTATACACTTTAAAGTCCACTGCTGCAATAAATATACTACGCCGGGGTGTAAAGAAATCATTATGTCCATCACCATTAGGTGTGAAAGTGTTAGGTAATTCGTAATATGGGCAATTATCTACACAAACTATTGCACTTAAGTCACTCTCATTTCCAGCAAAATCAACTGAAGATATAGCATAGCATCCTAAGAGACCATTTTTAGGATAATGGACAGACAGCAATGAGGATGATGCCGGAATTTCTTGAATTTTCTTCAATTCATCATCAATGGTCTCAGCATAATAAAGGATGAATTTATCAATATCTCCGGATTGGTTGGGACAAAGATCGTCTGGGTTGGACCATGTGATGGTATTGTAAAGGTCGTCCGTATTGACATCACCGGTTAATCGATCGCAAATGTTTACAACCTTGATATCTACCGGGCATGATGGTACATTGTCTATTGGCTGCTGACATACTACCTGACTAAAGTTGATAATAGGATCTTCAATGTTTTGAATACCGAATGTACCGATGGTTTCTACTTTATAACAATAAGTCGAATCATTTGATAAGTTTTTATCAGTAAACTCTGGTAAATCTGAAGTGCCAATCAAAATGAACTGACCTGCATTATCTTGTTTATATATTTTATATTGGGTATTTGCCCATGGTGTTTCATAGGTCCACGACAAATTATTTTGTTTATCAGTGGGTCGAATGGTTAGAAAAACTGATGATGCCGGTTCAGCATAAAAGACGTTTTGATTGCCCGTCTTTAGCTGTACTTTATAAAAATAACGTACTGCCACAGTATTTAATCCGACATCAATGTAGTTTGTATCCGTCACTTCACCGAAATATTGATGTTGAACTTCGTGAATTGAACTGTAAATGACGCCGTCTGTGGATCGCTCGATAATATAGGTGTAGGGTCCGGGGTTTTGAAGCGTATCTAATTGATCAGCAAGTGGTTTTGTCCATCTCAAGTGAATCTCTCCATTAATATCGTCCGTTTTTTGTACTGATACTTTAGTGATGATAGGTAGGTCGCGACTTAAAGTAATACAAGTTTCATTAGATGCGAGGCTTTCTACTTTATTGAATGGATTGCCTGTAGCAGTCAGCTGGGCGAACTCTGCCTGTACTCTGTAGCAATACGTCTTACCTTTTTCAGCAGTATTGTCAAAATAAGTATAATGATCGCCGTCTAAATTTTGAGTTTTGAAGCTTATTTTTGTATAAGGTCCGCTTGTCAATCCCGGACTACAAGTGTCTTGTTCATACACGGTGCTAGCAATCTTTCTCCATACTGAAAATCCTTGAAAGTAATTATTGTCAGTTTGTTCACATGAATATGGGGCATCCCATCTGAGCTGTACTTGACTACCAACGGCTTCAGATGTTAGATTTTTAGGTGCAGGGCCTACGACCTTTATCCTGATCGTTTTTAAAGTAGCGAGGCCGGTAGAATCGGAATAAAAATTGTCAACCGCTCGAAGTACGATCTGATAATATTGGTCTGAAATGTGATTACAATTGGTTTGCCATGTGATCGTTGCATTGAAGGGTGGATTTGTAAAAAAAACTGGACCATTCAGGATAGCCGGATGCTGTACCGAAAAAGCACCACCGGTGGCCGATAATCTTACCTTTTGCCGTGGATTAGGATCGTTGACTTGTACAGGGATGATGATGTTTTCTCCGGCAACAACACAAAGTTCATCTTCGGAAGTTATCGTGGGCGGATCATTATCACAGGCTTTAATAAGTATCTGCATGTCACGGAGTATAACATTAATGAGTCGGCCATTTCTATATTCCTTGATTCTGATAGCGATATTGTATTCGCCCTGGAGTTTTGGACTATCCCATATTACTTCACCGGTTCTGGAGTTGATGCTGATGTCATTGCCAGACGAAACGCCAACTTGATCTGGGTATTTATAACCTGGCACCGGTGTATTGATATCTTGTAAAGGTACGGCTAGTTCAAATGCCAAGCTGTCACCATCAGGATCGTACGCATTAGGATTATGAATAAAAACCTTATTCACACAACCAATATCTATAGGAGGTTGTAAGAGTATAGCTGAATTGTTATAGCCTTGAAACTGAGGGTCGAGTAGGGTGAAGGTAGTACTCAAAAAGAAAGGAATATCAATGGAATTAGGATAATTAACGTTTAAAATGCCACCTATACGATTGGGATCGATAAATGATATGGTATAAGTAGCGACACCTGGATAAGTATGGGAAGCAATGTAGTAATTGATTTTGATATCATTAGGCTCAAAACGCGTTCGGGAATTGTCCCTTCTGACCTGTTGATGTGTGCCATCGCCCCAGAATACATCAAGGCTATCTCTGTCAGCAGCGACACTGCTCGCCTTTGTGTAAGTAATGATGGTCATCTCAATGGTGAGAGGACCAGTTTGTTTGTAGGTGATTTCTCCAGCACGATTATGGGTGGCTGACAGCGATGAGCTCAGCATGACGGCAAGTGCAATAAGGATAATATGACTAAATCGCTCTTTCACAATACAAACCTACTAAAAATATACAGAAGTAGCAAAATAACAATCATTCCAGTGTACTTGTTTTGAATGGTTAGAACTAATGAGCTTAGTGTATTATTATTAATCCGTATTTATTCAAGGGTTTTAAGCGGTTTGTTCTATTTTTGCGCATTGAAAAATTTGAGCAATAATAAAAAAATTGGACAATAAGATCATAGAAATAATATCAGGGACAATTGGGATAAATACTTCTTCAGTACGGAATACAATTGCACTATTAGACGAAGGCGCCACAGTACCTTTTATAGCTCGCTATCGAAAGGAACGAACGGGAAGTCTCGACGAGGTGAAGATAGGTGAAATATTTAAGCAATTAAAAAAGCTAAAGGAGCTTCAGGAACGCAAGGAAAGCATTCTAGCTTCAATAGATGAACAAGGTAAATTGACACCTGAGCTCAGAGAAAGGCTGATTCATTCCTATGATAGCAATGAAATTGAGGATCTGTATCTACCATACAAGAGAAGGAAAAAGACACGAGCTGATGTAGCACGAGAACTGGGACTTGAACCACTAGCAAAAATCATCATGAGTCAGAAGGGCACGGATGTCAAAGGCCAAGCTCGTAGATATCTCAGTGAAAAAGTGGCAGATGTTTCCACAGCCATCGAAGGAGCACTGGATATTATAGCTGAATGGATAAGTGAAGACCAGGTGGTGCGAGAACGGCTGAGAATCCACCTAAGAAAGTATGCTTTTATCCAATCTAAAGTGGTTCAGAAGAAAAAAGCAGAAGCCGACCATTATCGAGATTACTTTGATTTTAGTGAGTCACTTGCAAGGTGCCCTTCGCATAGGTTTTTGGCGATGATGCGTGGTGAAAAAGAGGGTATGCTCAAAGTAAGTCTAGATGTTGATGACGATAAGAATCTGCAGATGATAGAACGTAAATATATTCGTTCTTATGGAGAAGAAGCGACATTGATTAGAGCAGCTATTGAAGACAGTTATAAGAGATTGATATATCCGTCAATTGAAACATTGATTCTCAATGAATTTAAGGAAAAGGCCGACGATGAAGCTATAAGCGTATTTGTTAATAACCTGGAGCAACTGCTTCTGGCAGCTCCACTCGGACAAAAAAGCGTTCTAGCTATTGATCCTGGTTTCAGGACCGGTTGTAAAGTAGTTTGTTTGGATGCTAATGGGGATATTTTGGAGTATAAAACGATATTTCCTCATGAACCACAGCGGCAGGCACAAGAAGCAGAGAGCATCATAAGGTTTTTAGTTGATAAATATCATGTAGAAGCTATTGCTATTGGCAATGGTACAGCGTCGCGAGAAACCAAGACCTTAGTGGATGGTATTAGATTTGATCGGAGGATTGAAGTATATATCGTTAGTGAGAGTGGAGCTTCTATATATTCCGCTTCTGAACTGGCCAGGGAAGAGTTTCCTGACCTCGATGTAACAGTTCGTGGAGCGATATCGATAGGGCGACGACTGATGGATCCTTTAGCCGAGCTAGTTAAAATCGATCCTAAATCCATCGGTGTAGGACAGTATCAGCATGATGTTCATCAGGGAAAGCTTAAGGATAATTTGGATATGACCGTGTCTCGCTGTGTAAATAAGGTGGGTGTTAATCTCAATACAGCCAGTGAACACATATTGACTTATATTGCCGGATTGGGACCTGGTTTAGCTAGGAATATTGTCATGTATAGGCGGGAGAATGGAGATTTTAAAGAAATCGCTACACTCAACAAAGTAGCGCGGTTAGGTGCTAAAGCATTTGAACAGTCAGCCGGATTCCTTCGGATCAGAGATGGTAATAATCCGCTAGATAATACCGGTGTGCACCCTGAACGATATAATCTTGTCAATAAGATGGCCCGTGCTGTTGGATTGGATTTGGCTGCATTTATAGATCAGTCCGAGCTGCGCAAAACATTGAATCTGAAAGATTTTGTTACTGAGGAAGTGGGTATGCCTACACTTACTGATATTATGAAGGAATTAGATAAACCTGGCCTGGATCCGCGCGGTGAAGCCCATGCATTTAATTTTGATAATCGCATCCACAGTATAAATGATGTCGAAGATGGGATGATTGTGCCAGGGATTGTAACAAATATGACCAATTTTGGTGCCTTTGTTGACATTGGCGCACACCAGGACGGTCTCTTGCACATATCTCAGATTACGGATCGATTTATTCATAATCCTGCGGAGGTGCTTCATCTAGGGCAGGCTATTTCTGTTAAAGTCATTGGTGTAGAAAAGGAGCGTAAGCGAATTAATCTTTCGCTTTTGTTTTAATCAGTTCAAATACTAAATAACTGCGGATATATTTTTCTTATTAGCAATAGTACGAACGGCATCTTTTATATCATTTTTTATTTTATATTCCAACTTTGATAAATCAATTGTCGATGGTTTTCCATTCTTCAGAAGGAATTTTAATCTATTATTGTCATATCGTAATGATTCTACATTGCTCCACACGACTTTTTGTTCTTTCGTCAGGATAGAAGGCTTCATTGAAATAGCATTTTCATTGATGTCGATGAATGCTTTACCAAAAAGTTTGGCTATGTTATAATTGAAAAAATCATTCATAATAACAATCAGAAGCATAATAATTAATATTCCTCTGGTTATCCAATTTATAATCGGAGGCGAATAATTGGCATTTACAATCATTAATGTGAGATCAATTATGATAATAATCCCTAGCCCGATGCGTACTTTTTTAGAAAACACCTGATTTAATGCTAAAAAATCTATATAGTAGTTCATGATAGATTGTTTTAAAATGAATAAAGTAAATGTCTCAATATTTTCATAACATTATACACTATGTCTTAGATCTCTCTTACACGTAATCTTGATGAAAATTAATGTTTATTTTCCCGAATATTTTTTTTACTGCGCTGACAATCATCAGGCTAAAAAATGCAACCATTGCGATTCCTATTATCCTAAACATGAGTGGATTGGCGGCGTTTTTCTTGCAGCGAGCGAGAAAATATTAGATCCAGACCAATGACAATAAAAATCAGTGAAAGCGTAATGCTAAGTAATAATCTTGATTTTCTCATGGTAAGATGATTGACAAATATTAATAATAGCAAATATACGTATTGAAGAATGATTTTCTAGCATTTCAAAAACAGAAATACGACATAGATGACTAACATTATTTTTCCCATTTCCAAGCATTCCCTAAGATCAGTTCGTTTTTGAGGTTATGTTTGATTAAAAAATCTCTCGTTGCATTACTGGACATTCGTTGTGTTGGTAATCTTTTTTCATTGGCCAAAGCATATAACATCATAGCTGTAAATCGTACATTATTATTTAAATCATCTTTGGATACTAGATCAAAATGATCGCAGTCAGCGTGATAACATCCGTAAGCTTTACTAGGAAGTTTGCCTATGGGAGAAGCTACCTGAACACCACTAAGCATAAAAGGCTGATGATCACTATGCAAACCAACCCAGTTTCGGTTGATATTGGTATAGGTTGTATCAATTTTACGGATTGTGGTGCCGATTTTGGTCATTAATGCGGACAGATCCTCATTGCCGCCTGCATTAAAACTACTGGTATTATTGGTCATGTCTAGGTTAATCATCAGCCGTACTTTGTCAAGTTCTCCTGTTTTTTCGTATTCTTTGACCATGTGTTGAGATCCCAGTAGGCCTTGCTCTTCTCCCATGAAGAGTACGAATTCTATAGTTTGCTTTGTTTTAAGATTGAGATTTTTGAAGACTCGTGCTATATCCATAATAGAAAATGACCCTATTCCATTGTCGATAGCGCCGGTGGCTAGATCCCATGAGTCCAGATGTCCACCAATGATAATTTTTTCTTTGCTCAATTTTTTGTCAGTACCAGGCAATGTAGCAATTACATTTCGTGCTGTGATAGGTTTGCTGAAGTTGCTCATATCTATGTTTCCTATCAGACGGCCATTCTCAGCAATGAGGCGCCTGATGCCTTGTCCGGATTCCAATGAAATGCAAACTGCCGGTATCGGGATCAGAGAGCCTGTGACGGATGCCGTACCTGTGAGTAAAACGCCTCCCGGAACACTATTAGCAATGATGATTCCTTTGGCGCCGTATTGAATAGCAAGTGCTGTTTTTTCTGATCGGTGTAAATTTCGCTTTCCTTTATTTTCGGGTGATTGGATATTGATATTGACTAGAGCGATTTTGTCCTTAACGGCCTCGCCGGCGGCTTCAAAATCCTCATTAAGCCCATCGCCTACATCAATTATCTCAGCAGTAACATGTGCCGATACTGGCGAATGTGCCAGTGAGACAACTTTGTATTGGAATCGAGCAGCAACATCTTTGGTTTTGTCCCTCATTTCTACTTGCAGAGATACTTTGTTTCTACTCCATGCTTCTACACTGAATTGCTGAAATTTTGCATCACTATAACCATAAGATCGGAGTAGATCTAAAGCATATTGCTCTGCTTTGGCACCATTTTCACTGCCGGTGAGCCGATGTCCGATTTTGTCAATGGCATCTCCCAGCGTTTCATAAGCACGACCATTTTGCATCACATCTTCATTGATAGCTGTAAACACTTTAAGCAAGCCTTTATCACTAGAATTGGTTGCTCCAAACAGCACTATAATTGCCAAAAACAAAAACTTACGCATCAGAAATTAATTTTTTGATTTAAAAATGGTATATGTTTGTACAAAATTAAAAATATTAAGCAGAATATAGGTGGTTTCAGCATCTTTTGAAAGCAATTATGATCTAAATGTATATCAGAAGACAACTATTAGTATGAAGCTAAAATATATACATTTTCCTAAGTTAACTTTATGAAAAGAAAATTATGCCACTACTCTAGCAAGATAACGCTTGATATCGTTCCAGTAAAATGGAATTAAAACTAGGGTAAATAGGCCATTGACCAGTACTTCTAGCCATATGATGTATCCTGGCCATGGTCCAAGCAAATCATAAAAGGTCGTACCGGGTGGTTTAGCGTTTAGATACATATAATTAGAATGCAATACTAGATTGATAGGAAAGAGGATAGCTGCCAGTATATTCATCCCTAGGATAGAGCGAATGGTGTCTTTCCAAGTGATGGTCCATCCGAATGCATAAATTCCATATAGTGCTCCCAGAATAATAGCTGAATGTATCACCCAGTAACGGACAGCCTCATAGTGCGGCATAGACTCAGTCAGTGTTGGAGTGAAAATTGACTGAGCACAGCCTATCATAATCCAGAAAAAGGTAATACCCCACAGTTTTCGCCATTTGAAGATCATGGTAAATGGTAGTAAGATGACCATAAGATTGCATAGATGCAAAGGAAAGTCTTCAGTAGGATTGAAAGTACCATTATATACCCGATAAAACACTTTAAAGAGCTGGGTGCTAGCTGCAAATACACTGATATATACCATGTACCGATATTTCTGATCATCATTCCACTTGTATTTGGCTAGATAAAGCATTAGCCATATTGCAGCGATACATAGTGTAAAGGCGATAGTATGTTCTACACCATAATTAGAAAATTGACCATTATCTTTTAAAAAAGCATCCAGCATGACTTCAAATTTTAACAAATGTAGGGTATAAATAAAATTAATACAAGAATTTGGTTATGAAAAAGGAAATTATCCATTTTGTGACTTCTAAAGTTTTCTGGCCTATTATGAGAACAGCCCAATTTTCCAAGGCTTGTACAAATAAGGCAAATAAGGAAAATATTGCTTACTTAATTCTTTTTTGAAAAATACAATACCTATATGGAATAAATCAATGCTCAGTGTCACATCACTATTTGTGCAAATCGTCTGCCAAGCTTCTGTCATACCTTTAGACCAGTAAATGTCATCCAGCACAATGATGCTGTCGTTGTTGCATTTAAGCTTTATTTGCTCAAAATACCGGAGGGTAGCTTCTTTCTGGTGATGTCCATCTATAAACGCCAGATCAATAGTTTTGCAATTGGATAGGTAGTCTGGTAGTGTTTCAGAAAAAGGTCCCGTGAGGATGTGAATGTTTTTAAGATTTGCCCGAGTATGTACTTCATGTGCGATGCTGGCTAGGATGGGATCTCCTTCTAAGGTAGTCACTTTTGCCTTGCTGCTAGCTGCTCCCAGATAGGCAGATGAAATCCCTAGTGACGTGCCTAGCTCGAGTATATGCATACAATGGTAGTGTTCTGCAAGAAGGAAAAGCATACGACACTTATCAGGTCTGGATAATGATGTGGAGGCTATATCTGCTACTTTTCTGTTGTTATTAGTAAGTTTATGGCTACCAGCTCCAAAATCTTGTATTGGTATCGTTTGGTTAGATTGTTTTAACCATGCTCTTATTCCTTCTAGCTGCCGGAATATGTAGTACTCCTTATCTGTGTCTAATACCGTATTTACAAAGTCGTGCAGAAAATCAGACTGCACATTGTAATGGGTATTGGCCTTAAGGTAGAACTCAATAAATGACTTGATAGCATACATATTCATAGAACAAAGGTATTGTTTATCCTCATTTTTAGCATGGATTGTATCTGTAATTTTTAGTTGGAATAGGGTGGGCAAAGAAATAAGTACGAATTAAAATCAACCCAAAGGTCTTTTACTCAAAATGGTTTAAATGTAATATTCAGTGTTTTAGCCTGCGCTGTCGATATCTTGTCCTGATGAAATTGAAAGTTTAATGACGGTTAAATTTAGCCTGGGGGAATTTTTATAAACTATGCAATCATTTGTTTTAAGCACAATTGGGGTAGTATTGACCAATGTATTGCGACTTGCTGAGATATTCGGTGTTTCAAGCGTATAAATGAATTGGTTCAAAAGCATCCTTTCAGGCATTTCTTTAAAATCGTGTGCCCTGGTATTCTAGGTAAGAGTTCATAGGATAGCCAAATTTTAAATTAAATACGAAAAGCACTTACCTATATGACTCAAAGATTCGGATGCAAAGATCATGCTTACCAGAAGTACAATTCAAATTATCTGGAACATCAGTAATGAATATAATCCAACACCATCGATTTCCTTGATTAATAGAATAAATAAGACACGCCGATAGTTGTAAAAAGCTGGTTGTTGTTAGTGAAAATAGAGCTTCCTAAAGCGAGGTCAGCCTGTAATAATGGTGTGAATAAATAAAGAACACCAGCATCCAGGTTGTGGCTAAAAGAAAGATCATTCAGTGTTGAAAAATATTCTAAAAAGGTAGATATTTTATCACTTGGGGAAAAGCCTAAATTGAAAGTAAGATCTAGGTTTTTAAATTGATTGGAAGTGCCGACATTATAGCTCAGTGCCCACTTTTCAGAAATTTCATTTTCAAATGCAAGTTTTAGTTGAAAAGGCCATTGATTACTCCGATAATCCTTGCTGGATAATTGTCCGGATGAAACGTAGCCTACAAATGAAATGGCGGGAATAATTCGTTTTTGGTTGATTAGTTTTTGCTTGAGGCTCAGTGTGACCGGCTGTAAACCAGATCTGGAATTTTCTGCTCCGAAATCCAATAATATACGCAACTCTGTGGAATGGGTCAAGCCATACCTTACTGCCAAGTTGTTTGTAAATACATGTTCTGAAAGGGTGATGCCTTCTTCTAATTGAATTGTTTGGAAAGGCACTGTACCGACACCATCACTCTGGTCGGGACGATCTGTATTGATAGAAATATCTTGGGCAGTACTATAATTCAAAATCCCTAGTAGAAATATAAAAGTAGTGATAATCTTTTGTTCTATATTCATTTTTTGCCCGATATTTAAGCGTAAAGATAATAGTTATCACAAATAATCATCCTATCATCTGATAACAATATTTCCTTTCCGACCTATGTTACGGATTTTAGGATCGCTGAAATATGAAGTGTTTAAAACGCTCAAATTAGCCACAGCCTATTGAAGATCATGCTAATTAACTTCTAATTTATTTTTTTTGATTTAGCTATAATCTTTATTAAAATTTGGAATAAATTTATCCATTTGCTGCATGGTTTCAGGAATAAATACTGCAATTGGTCTGTTCCTGTATCAGAATGTAATGCAGAAAAAAATCTGTGCTTTCGTCTCTGTAATTTTCAATAATAATTGAGGTTGAGCCCTATTTATTCGTTTTCTCATTTTATCTCACTAATCTGCTATCCATCAATTCTGCTGTAAAAAATTGTCATAAACCGATTTTGTGACTACATTTGCTACTTAAACCAGATAAAGTATGGATGATAAGATCCGGAGATTACAAGAGCAAAAGGCCAAAGCAATGCTTGGCGGTGGTACGGAACGTATCAAAAAACAACATGCCAAAGGTAAACTGACAGCAAGGGAGCGGATTGAACTCCTAGTGGATAGACATTCATTTGAAGAGATCGGTATGCTCAAGGAACATCGTTCATATGATTTTGGAATGGAAAAGCAACAATTTCTAGGTGATGGTGTGGTGACTGGTTATGGTACGATAGATGGCCGACTAGTCTATGTGTTTGCTCAGGATTTTACGGTTTTTGGTGGTGCGTTGTCTGAAACCCACGCGCAGAAGATATGCCGTATTATGGATCTGGCTATCGAAAATGGAGCGCCAGTTATTGGGCTCAATGACTCAGGAGGAGCAAGGATACAAGAAGGTGTTGACAGCCTCGGTGGCTATGCTGATATTTTCTATAGAAATACACGCGCTTCCGGAGTGATTCCGCAGTTATCTGCCATCATGGGACCATGTGCTGGGGGCGCAGTTTATTCTCCGGCCATTACCGACTTTATCGTTATGGTGGAAAACTCGTCCTATATGTTTGTGACCGGACCCAACGTTGTCAAAACGGTGACAAATGAAGAAGTGAGCTCTGATGATCTCGGTGGTGCCATGACGCACGCCACTAAGAGCGGTGTGACACATTGCGTAGCTGCTAATGATTTAGATTGTATCCACCAGATCCGTAAGTTGCTGTCATATATTCCCCAAAATTGCAATGAAAAACCTAAAGACTTGCCATATGAGGTAGGAGATGAATATAGGGATGAGCTAACTAATATTATTCCTGAAAGTTCGATGCAGCCGTATGATATGAAGGAAATCATCCACGGTATAGTGGACATAGATTCCTTCTTTGAGATCCATGAACACTATGCGGATAATATCGTGGTAGGATTTGCTCGATTAGGTGGTCAGTCCATAGGTATTGTAGCTAATCAACCGTTTTCACTAGCTGGTGTCCTTGATGTAGAGAGTTCAAAAAAAGGTGCTAGATTTGTGCGCTTCTGTGATTGCTTCAATATACCTCTACTGGTGCTGGTTGATGTCCCTGGGTTTTTACCTGGAACAGACCAAGAATGGCATGGCATCATCACTAATGGAGCGAAGCTCCTCTATGCATTTAGCGATGCTACAGTGCCGAGGATAACGGTAATCACTCGCAAGGCCTATGGTGGTGCTTATGACGTGATGAACTCTAAGCACATCGGAGCAGATATGAACTATGCATGGCCTACAGCAGAGATTGCAGTGATGGGCGCAAAAGGTGCCAGTGAGATTATCTTTAAAAATGAAATAGCAAAAGCGGATGATCCTGAAGCCAAACTCGAAGAAAAGCAAGCAGAGTATCAAGAGAAATTTGCCAATCCATATCGAGCCGCAGCACGTGGCTTTATTGATGAGGTCATCGAGCCGCGCGAAACGCGCCGAAAGTTGATTAAATCCTTCTCGATGCTGAACAATAAAAAGGTCTTGCTACCGGCAAGAAAGCATGGAAATATACCTTTGTAACTGAGATTTTTTACCTCTTATTCGGGTATTTATCGTGATTTGTAGGTAGGTTTATACTAAATTACTTAAATTTGCAATCACCCAAAACTTATACAACATTGATATGAATAGAATATTAAAGTTATTACTTCTGTTGATTGTGCCGGTCTGGATGTCAGCACAACAGGCGATCTGGATCAACGAGTTAGATAGCGATACACCTGGACTGGATACAGAAGAATTTATTGAAATCAAATCCGCTCAGCCTAATTTTCCACTGGATGGTTATGTCGTTGTTTTTTTCAATGGGTCTTCTAATGCTAATAATTCTTCCTACTGGGCGATTGACCTGGATGGTTATGTAACTGATATCAATGGTTTGTTTTTAATAGGCAATGAAGCTGTAGTACCTTTTCCTCAGCACATCATTCCTGACAATACGATTCAAAATGGTGCAGATGGCGTGGCTATCTATCGTGGTAATGATGTTGACTTTCCTATCGGAACAACTGCATTTGTGGACGAAACCCTGGTTGATGTGATCGTCTATGGTACTAATGATGCTGATGCAGAAACTATGCTAGAAATTTTCAGAGCTTTTAACCCTGCTATATACCAGATAAACGAAGGGAAAAGCAATAATACAAATTCAATCCAGAGAGATAATAACGGAAATTATTATACGGCTACACCCACTCCTAGAAAAAACAATGATGGAAGTGGAGTGGACTTAATTGGTGTCCGTACTATCTTTCCTAAGACAGTCTTTACAGAAGGCGATGTCTTTGAACTGACTTTTCAATCAGAGCGCCCAGTGGATAATGACTTGATTATTAAATATTCCCTTGATAATGGCGCATTTAATGGTGCTGATTATGCAGCGACTACGTTGTTGACTTTACAGAAGGGCAAGACTTCGGTGTCAACCACGATTCAGATTATTGACGACAATCTAGACGAAGGTGATGAAGATATGATATTTAGAATGGAGCCCTTGCCGACCGGGTATCTGGTTTTAAATAATAATATTAGAATTCGTGTAGAGGATAATGATTTTAAGGTGGCCAATTATGGTACACCAATCAATCCAACTTATGGGAAGGTAATCGGCACCATTGAGCAAGGTTATTATGATACGATAAATGGTAAGTCTGGCGCTGATCTTGAAAATGCACTGCAGAGCATTATTGCCAATCCCGACATTGTGCGCTGTCAGAGTTATAATGACGTAGTGGATATCCTGACAGAATCTGATGTAAATCCTGAAAACTCTAATCAGGTTTGGTTAGTATATCTGGAACAAGGTAGATCTAAGCTTGATGTTCAACTCAATTCTGACAATGCCGGTAAATGGAATCGAGAGCACGTTTGGCCGAGATCCCGTGGAGGATTCTTTAGTATTGCAGGTGATGATGTATTCGATGGTATTGAAATCTTTACACCTACTAATGCAGACTCAATACGACATGGCAATTCTGATGCACATCATATAAGGGCCGTTGATGGAAAAGAAAATACAAAGCGAGGCAATCAGTTTTATGGTCAGTACACTGGCCCGGATAATACATTGGGAGGATTTAGAGGTGATGTGGCCCGTAGCATATTTTACATGGCTATACGATACAATGGATTGGAGTTGGTCAATGGATTTCCTGAGGGCGAAGTAGGGAAATTTGGCGATCTTGCGACACTACTAGAGTGGCATCGTAATGATCCGCCTGATGATTTTGAGATGCATAGAAACAATGTTGTTCAAAAATGGCAGTTCAACAGAAATCCATTTATTGATATGCCTGATCTGGTTGAATATATTTGGGGCGATAAAACTGGTTCAGTTTGGAACAATCCTACTGCTACTGATGACACCTTTCTGGAAAGCGTGCGAATTTTTCCTAATCCTGTATCTGATTTCATTAGGATAGAAAGCGATACTCAGCACCTGAAAGCAGATTTGTTTGATAATCAGGGTAGATGGATTTTGTCCTCTGATTGCAACCAGAATTGTAATATTAGCATTGAGCATCTCACTCCAAATGTGTATCTACTAAGGCTTTCGGATGGCAATGGTCACAAGCGTATGCACAAAATAGCCATTCATTAGAAAATCCAATACAAAAATTACATCTAATTTATATTGAATAAAAGAGAAAATGAAGAGTTTTATTGAGGTAGCAAAAGAAAGTGATTTTTCAATTTATAATATTCCTTTTGGCATCTATAATAAAGGAGAAGTAACAGCCGCTTGTACTCGAATAGGAGATACCATTGTTGACCTTGACAAATGTCTGAAAGTTGGTGTTTTTAATGGTATAGACCTGCCATCTGATGTTTTCCTACGTCCTGTACTCAATGATTTTATTGCACTGGGCAAGAACGTAACGTCAGCAGTTCGACTCAGGCTGCAAGATGTACTTCAACAGGGTGGTGCACTTGACAGTGATAAATATGAAAAATCTGGTATTTTTATATCTAAAGACCTGGTCAGGATGTTATTGCCACTGCACGTAGGCGATTATACAGATTTTTACAGTAGCAGAGAGCACGCCACTAACGTTGGTTCAATGTTTCGAGATCCCAATAATGCGCTTTTGCCTAACTGGCTACACATGCCGATAGGTTATCACGGTCGCGCTTCATCCATCGTAGTCTCTGGAACAAAAATCAAACGACCCAAAGGACAAATTCTACAGGACGATCCGATATCACCAGTATATAAAACAACTAAACAGCTCGATTTTGAGCTAGAAATGGCCTTTGTCATTGGGAAGAATACCGAGTTAGGTCAGACCGTTTCGACCGATGAAGCAGAAGACTATATCTTTGGCTTGATGCTCTTTAATGACTGGTCTGCACGAGATATACAGCGATGGGAATACGTACCACTCGGCCCATTCCTTGGCAAGAATTTTGCATCTACAGTATCTCCATGGATTGTGACCCTCGAAGCACTCGAACCATTCAAAATAGCAGGACCAGAACAAGAAGTAAAAGTACTGCCTTACTTGGAGTTTAATGGACTCAAAAACTATGACATTCATCTAAGTGTGGACATCATGGAGCCTTATGGTGAACCAGTGCGTGTTAGCACCTCAAATTTTAAATATATGTATTGGAATATGTGTCAGCAATTAGCTCACCACACAGTCAATGGTTGCAATATTCGTGTAGGAGATATGATGGCATCCGGTACAATCAGTGGCCCTACTCCTGATACATATGGCTCCATGCTGGAAATCACATGGCGTGGTACAAAACCAGTTCTGATGACAGATGGATCAGAACGTCGCTTCATTAATAATGGTGACACGGTCAAAATGCGTGGTTGGGCAGAAAAAGAGGGTGTCAGGGTAGGTTTTGGACCTTGCGACGGTACAATTTTACAGGGGTAAATTTATACTTTCCAGTGCGCACAGATGATGCCTGCAGCAATAGCTACGTTGAGGGATTCGGCAATTCTTCCTACAGCGCCAGGTATGCTGATTTTATTGCTGATCCACTGCTCATTTTCAATACGGATGCCCTTGCCTTCATTACCCATGACAAGGATGGCATTTTCGTCAATAGTTGTTTGATGGATAGATTGTCCATCCATGTAGGTACCGAAAATTTTCCTTTCGAATGGCTTCAGATCCTTTAAGTTTGCAGTAATCAAATGCACATTTGCCATACTGCCCATAGTCGATTGTACGACTTTGGGATTGAAAAAATCAGCCGTATCAGTTGATCTAATGACAGCATCTATACCAAACCAGTCCGCTAATCGTATGATAGTTCCGGTATTGCCTGGATCCTGCACACCATCTAAGTAAATGGCAGATACTTTAGGGTTGTTCATGATGCGAAGATCTGAAGTTGCCATTTTTAATATGAGCAAAATATCGGAAGGGGTTTTTAGTGCTGAAAGTTGTGACATTTCCTTTTCGGAAATCAATTCCAGTTCTAGACCGTATTTTATCATTAAGTCTGCGTACTTTTCTTTGGATGCATTCGTTATAAATATAGCATCAATGGGAAATTTGCCCGATTTTATAAATTCGGTACATACTTTCTCGCCTTCGGCAATGAATTTGTTATAAATTTGCCTGAATTTAGGTAGATGCAGTGTACGAATTTCTTTAATTTGTGCTTTCGAAACCAAGGTTTTCGTTTTAGATGAGTGGAATGAAATTGTTACTAAATATCCGACAGTGTGGTTTGCTTTTAACTCTAGTAGCGTTAGCTATGTTGTCTTCTTGTACTTCAAGCCGCTTTCTGACCACTAATCAGATGTTATTAGAAAAGACAAAGATAGTTTTTAAAAATGAAAAAGATGTAAAGGATAAATCTACTCTTTTGAAAGAACTCGAACCATTCATCACTCTTGAGCCAAATAATAAAATCCTATTTTTTATACCAAGGGAATATCTATATCTAGCCAATGCCGATACTACCCAAAATCACTGGTATAATAAAGCATTGCGCAATCTGGGTGAAAAACCGGTTCTTTACGACGAAGAAAAAGCAAAAACCATCGTATCTAATATGGAAAATTACCTTAGATACAAAAAGGGCTATTATGATGCTAGGGTTGACTTTTTAGTAAATGAAGTGCAACATGGATTGACTACTTCCCGGGGCCTTGAGATCTGGGATGAAGCACAATTGACATTTCTAGTCGCTACCGGTGATCGATATAGAATACGAGAAATAACCTATGAATCATTAGATAATGCAGTGCTTCAATTTATAGAAGATCATCAAGAAAATGCAATTATCAAGAAGGGAGATTATATTGATTACAATAAGTTTGAACTGGAAAAAAGCAGGCTGACAGTGGAACTCCAGAACAGTGGATATATTAATTTTTCAAACTACTACTTTGAAATTTCCGGCGATAGTAGTCAAACTAAAAAAGATGTAAATATTTTTATTCATGTGCGCGTACCACTCCCGGATTCGACCCACACTAGGTTTAGAACCGGAGAAGTGCAAGTATTTACAGATCATTACAATAATCAACCTATGTCGGTACTTTCTGTCGATACTTTAAATGGAGTTCAGTTTTACCGCCAATCTAAAAAGTTTTTAGTCAAGAAAGAATTGATCAATGATAACATATTTTTTAAGGAAGGAAGACTACTCAGTAGAGAAGACAGACAAAAGACCTTTAAAAAACTCAATGGGCTGGGTACTTATAGATTTGTCACCATTAATTCATTTCAGGATAAGGAACGTGATTCTATTATGAATTTTAATGTCTTGCTGACACCCTATCCGAAGAAGTGGATATGGGATGGTGGATTACAAGGATATTTCAGCACACTAGGTGCAGCTAGATTATTTGGGTTTTCGGTTTCATCCCAGTTTGTCAATCGGAATCTGCTGGGAGGTTCTGAACGATATACACTTCGTGCTGAAATAGGTACTGAACTCGGTTACGGTAAAGAAACCGGCTTTGTAAAGCGGACAACAAATATTTCTGTACAGAATAACTTGACCATTCCTACCTTTAGAGATTTCATAGGTTTAGGCCATTTTGCTAATAAAGTTGGCATTATCAAAACTAAGTTTTTTAATAGTTTTAAAGAAGATGCAAATACGAATATCGCTCTAGGCTACAGTGACAATAACATTATCGATTTGTATGGCATCACCTCGTTCAATGCATCGTATGGTTTTGATTATGTATCACCCAAAAATAATCGATATGTTTATCGCCCTCTTGGTTTTAATTTGGACTTGTATAAGATTATTGACGAAGGAAGATTTGCAGCTTTGCCTTTAGTGAGGCTTTCTTTTAAAGACAATCTCGGTACAGGATTTTTATTCAGAGACTTGACCTATATTTACAATAGCCAGAAGGATAAAAGAGGTAATTCTTTTCTTCTAATCAATAATCTGGAACTGTCAGGATGGGAAGTTCACCTAGCTAATAAAATATATAATTTCATAGAGCGAGAAGATAAGGTATGGACACTTGACAAATTGGCATTTGCTAAGTATGCTAGATATGAACTGGATGCACGGTACAATAAAGAGATTTCAGCGACACAGAGCTTTGCAGCGAGATTTAATGCAGGTATCATCTCCGGTTTTGGTGAGAGTCTTTCAGTGCCTTTTGTTCGTCAGTTTGGAGTAGGAGGTCCTAATAGCCTTAGAGCCTGGAATCTGAAAGAACCAGGTCCCGGAGCATATAGAGATCCTCACGATAAGATTGAAACACCACTCTCAGTTTATACTAATCAAGGTGATATTAAGCTAGAGATGAACGCCGAGTATAGGTTTAATATCTTCTATTTTGTTGATGGTGCGATTTTTGCTGATGCAGGTAATGTATGGTTGCTTAGACCAGATGAGGCAAGACCAAATGCTGAAATATCGAAACATTTTTTCAATCAGATCGCTATCGGTGCCGGCTATGGTATCAGATTCAATTTTAATTTTTTTGTGATTCGTTTTGATTTTGGATATAAACTGCGCAACCCTTACAAAGATGAATTTACCGGCAGATCTTGGTATAATTTTAGAGAAATTCGGCAGCAGGGACTTGGAAATGTACAGGTGGCGGTAAATTATCCATTCTAATCAATCACCATCTTCCAGCATAAAGACATCTTCTACACTTACATTAAATAAACGAGCCAGTTTTAATGCCAGCATGGTAGATGGTATATATTTGCCACTTTCAATGGCATGTATCGTCTGGCGGCTGACACCTATTACTTTTGCTAATTGCTCCTGAGTCAAATCGTGTTTTACACGTTCTATTTTAAGAGAGTTCGTCATCTTTTGTCAATTGATTGGTTTTGTAAAGTAGGTAGTGAAACCTTGCTATGAAGATGATGAGTATGGTAAACATATTATACAGCATGATATTGAGAAAACTCACTCCATAAATAAATATAAATGTCACAATAAGAAGTAGATAATTCACTAAAACAGCCCATTGTAACGAATTCAGCCGCAGACTGGCGATATATTCGTCTTCGGACTTTTCGCTTGAGAAAGCGACTAGTAATGCACCGACAATGAAACACACACTTATGAGAGTATTGGTTATATCCGTTTCGGTTATACCAAAATATCTAGTATCCGTAAGACTTTCATCGTAAATAAAAGCAAAGACCTTACTTGTGAAGACAAACTCATATTCACTAGAGACTTGGAGCAACCCTGCAATCATAGATGGAATGAGTATAAACCATCCGATTTTCTTGAATTTCGAAGGAAGCAATATTGAAGATTTCATATGGATTAATATTTTTTTTACAAATGTAAAGTAAAATTTACATAATGTAAAGAAAACATTACAATTATTTTTTTTATTTTTTTTGAAATGAGTAGGGCATTTATCTCTCCTTGACGTTAGGGGTGAAAAAATTTTCAATGTGATTAATATTTAATATTTAATTTTTAATTTTGCAATTCAGTAAAACTAAACCCTTATGACAAAGCCAAGACATCCGTTAACAAATCTACTATTGTCCATCTTACAGCGTGAAATGAAAGGACTAAGAAAAAATACTATACGACAATCCGAGCATTTCAATAAAGAAAGAAGAAAATTTGTCAAAAATTCTGCATTAAGTGCTGCAGGCTTAGCTGTAGGTCTGGGACTACCGTCTATGTTGGCTACCTGCAAACCTGGTCAAGAACAAGATAAAAGATCAATTCTAGATGTTGCCATTTTAGGTGGAGGAATGGCCGGGCTAAATTGTGCCAACCACCTTTTAGGCGCTCAGCTCGACTTTAAGGTATTTGAAGCTAGCAAAAGAGCAGGTGGTCGCATACTTACCCATTATAATGATTCGATGCATCTCGGTATCTATCCTGAGTTTGGAGGTGATTTTATTGATAGCAATCATGAAGATATGCTGAATCTGGCAAAGGAATTTCGACTAGAAACATTGGATCTGATTAAAGAACAGGAAGACAATCACTGGGTTAAAGATATTTTTTACTTTGACAATCGAAAAATTTCTGAAAAGGAGATCATAAAAGAGTTTAAGAAAATATCAGGCAAGATTGCTTCTGACATTGCCAGTCTAGGCGAAAATTATGATACACCTGAGGCTGTGCAATTGGACAATACGTCATTGGCCAATTATATTTCAGAATTAAAGTGTGCTTCATGGTTGAAGGATTTGTTAGATGCCGCATTTATTGCAGAGTATGGTCTTGATTGCGAAGAACAATCTACTCTCAATATGCTGGACATACTCAATCCTGATACTTCAGAAGGTTTTCAAGTGTTTGGTGACAGCGATGAACGATACAGAATCAAAGGTGGCAATAGCCAGTTGATCCATAAACTTGTAGAAAAAGTGGGTTCTGATAACATACTGCTTAACTACCAGGTCAAGTCGGTGATTGAAGGTGAAGATGGGATTTATAATATACTTTTTGAGAACGGCGAGTCGCATTTTGCGAGGAAAATAGTGTGTACCATTCCATTTACAATTTTGCGGACGATTCCTTTAGATTTGAAAGGTATGACCGAGGAAAAGAAAAAGTGCATTGATGAACTCGGTTATGGAAAGAATACAAAACTAGTGCTGGGTTACGATGGACAACCATGGAGGAGTAAAGAAAATAACGCTATGGGTTACATTTTTACGACCAATATGACCAATGGATGGGATGGAAGTATCAATAGGGCAGAAGGTATCAAGTTTGGTGCTTATGTAGCGTATTTTGGTGGATCGTTTTCTCAAAGTCTTTGTGACGAATCTTCCAAAAGCCCGTTAGCACCTCAGAATCATGTGTGGCGCACGGCATTACCTGAAGCTAGAGTGAATGGTTTTGTTAATGATATTGATAAAATCTTTAAACACTCGAAGGAGAAGTTCTTGAATAAACACGTCTTTGTCAACTGGATTGAATACCCTTATGTTAAAGCAAGTTATAGTTGTTATAAGCCAGGTCAGTGGACGACTATTGCAGGTCAGGAGATGGTGCCTGTTGGTAATTTCTACTTTGCTGGTGAGCATTGTAGTGAACTGTTTCAGGGATTTATGAATGGAGCTGCGGAAACGGGCAGACGCGTGGCTGAAATGATTTTAAACCCAACGGAACAATAAGTACATTTTGAATTTTGAAGGTCAAAATTCTAATTAAAATAGCTAAGACTGCATCCTTCATATTACCAGTTGCATGGCTTGTAAATCTGCACCTCCTAATGGATGAGAGTACTCCTTATATTTTTTTAAAACCAGCTAGACAATCTTTTATTCTTCGTATTGCTTCGATCAGGTTTTCATCAGAGGCAGCGTAGGATAGACGTACGCAGTTATCATTTCCAAAAGCAGATCCTGACACCGTGCCTACGTGCGCTTCCGTAAGCATCGCTTCCGCAAAGTCATCTGCATTATGGATGGTTACGTTGCCATTGGACACTCCGAAATAGTGACTTACGTCCGGAAATACATAAAATGCACCCTGCGGATGGTTAACTTTCATGCCCTGTATTTCCTTGAGTAGCGAGATGATAAGATCGCGCCTTCTTCGGAATGCTTCTCTCATTTTCATACATTCAGTTCTGTTACTCCTTAGAGCTACGGCAGCTGCTTCCTGACTGAATGAGGCTGCACCTGAAGTGACTTGTCCCTGAACTTTGTTGCAAGCGTCAGCGAGCCATTGAGGCGCACCCATATAACCCAGTCGCCATCCAGTCATTGAAAAACCTTTTGAAAATCCATTAATAGTTGCAACACGTCCTTGCATATTATCAAATGAACCTATGCTGACATGATTGTTCGTAAAATTGATATATTCGTATATTTCGTCTGAAACCACCAAGATATCATGTTTAGATACCACTTCAGCGATAGAATTGAGTTCATCATAAGTATAAACAGAGCCGGTTGGGTTACAAGGCGATGAATATATCATCAGCTTAGTTTTGGCAGTGATGGCAGCCTTGATTTGGGTTGCATTCACTTTGAAATCATCTTCAATTCCCGCACTTAAAACGATAGGAACACCACCGGCAAATTTTACAATTTCAATATACGAAACCCAGTATGGAGCCAGTATGATGACTTCGTCGCCAGGATTGATCATTGCCATACAGATATTAAAAATACCTTGTTTTGCTCCATTAGATACAACAATTTGTGATGGTTTAAAATCAAGACCATTTTCAACTCTGAATTTGTCACAAATAGCATTGCGTAGATCCATCGCTCCAGGTACCGGAGTATATTTGGTGTTGCCCTTTTTTAGTGCTTCATAAGCTGCGTCTTTAATAAATTCAGGCGTGTCAAAATCGGGTTCTCCCAGACTTAGACTTATTACTTTTATACCTTTTGCTGCCAGGTCTCTAGATTTTTGAGCCATGCGGATTGTGGCTGATTCTTCCATGGCTTGCACTTTGGCTGATATCATTTTGCTCGGATCGATATTCATCATCTGGGTATCATATAAGTTATTAAAACAAAATAAATAGTGCCGTAAAGATAGATATATTTATAACCTTTGTTGATAGTAAAGCTAGAAATAATTCACTAAGCTGGTATCACACTAAAGTATGAATATTAAATATAATTTTTAGTTAAATCCTGTGGTTATAAATGTCATGTTGTTTTTAATTTTTATTTTTACCTTTTGAAAATTTTTATTTCGATGAAAGCCCATTTTTGTTATAAATATATTATCCTCATTATTTGCTTTGTGTCAATGACCATTACTGCAGATGCACAATTGAGAAAAAGGCCGGAAGGTTCTTCCTCTAAGACTAAAAAGGAAAGAGTAGTGAAGCCGTCATTTGTAGATAGGCTTGGTGGAGATATTATGCTGGGTAATGTAGGGTTTTTTAATGGTTTGACGATATCGGCAAAACTGGATGCAGCCTTTAAAATAAACGATCGATTCGCTCTCGGAGGTGGCTCAAAAATGTTTTATGATCAGTACTCAGTTCTAGGGCCTGATCCGTCAGTATTTGATATTGGAGGTCATTTTATGGGTAGAGCAAGGATTATAAATGATATCTTTTTTCAGGCAGAATACGCTTTTATGAAGTATTCAAAGGACCCAGTAGGATATAGTATCAGAGGATTGACTGAAGATGTTAAGGTTAATTATCCATTATTTGGACTCGGATATATGAGTGGAGTTGGCAAGTGGAAATTTGGTATCCAATTGATGTATATTGCTAATGAAACGGCGCGTGATCTTCAAAGCGCTGTAGTAGAATACTGGTTTGGGGCGAGCTATAATTTTTAAAACCGGCATTCATGGTTAAAATAGGCAATCTCGAACTAGATGACTTTTCTTTGCTGCTTGCGCCAATGGAAGATGTGAGCGATCCACCTTTTCGTGCTGTGTGTAAAGAGCAAGGAGCAGATTTGATGTTTACTGAGTTTGTGTCAGTCGAAGGTTTGATTAGAGATGCTGATAAAAGTGTTAAAAAACTTGATATTTATCCGGGTGAGCGTCCTATAGGTGTTCAGATATTTGGTGCTGAAATGGATTCTATGCGTCGAGCGGCAGCCATAGTGGAAGAAGCACGGCCTGAGATTTTGGATATTAATTATGGATGTCCGGTCAAAAAAGTGGTGTGCAAAATGGCTGGCGCGGGCATACTTCAGGATGTGGATCGTATGGTAAAGCTAACAGAGCAGGTTGTTAAATCAACGGCATTGCCCGTGACTGTGAAAACACGTCTTGGATGGGATGAACATTCCATTTTTATTGAAGAAGTAGCAGAACGATTGCAAGATGTAGGTATCAAAGCACTGAGTATTCATGGTCGTACTCGTAAGCAAATGTACAAAGGAGAAGCAGACTGGACATTGATTGGTAAGATTAAGAATAATCCGAGGATACACATTCCGATTTTTGGTAATGGCGATATTGATACGCCTCAAAAAGCCAAGGAATATAAGGACAGATATGGTGTAGATGGTGTAATGATCGGTAGAGCCAGTATCGGCAATCCATGGATTTTTAGAGATATCAAGGCCTATCTGAAGAAAGGGATAATTCCTGAACCACCTACGATAGATGAACGTGTTGATACTACCATCCGTCATCTCAAGATGAGTATTGAATGGAAAGGCGACAAGCTCGGTATTGTCGAAATGAGGAGACATTATACAAATTACTTTAGGGACTTGCCAGGCATCAAGGAGTTTAGATCTAGACTTGTGACAGAGATGAATTTCGAAGCTCTCTATGAAACCCTGGAAGATATCAGAAACCACTATCAGGAAATAGTTGTATAAACAGCAGTACACATGGTATTTAATGTAAAACCGTATGAAAATAAGATTTTTGAACTAATCCAGGCCTCAGCCAAAGAGTTGAATGTCCCGGTGTACATTGTGGGAGGCTATGTGAGAGATCGTTTTCTGGGTAGACCTTCCACAGATCTAGATGTGGTATGCGTGGGTGATGGCATTGAGCTTGCTGAAAGAGTCGCATCAAAACTAAGACCTTCACCCCATGTGGCTGTTTATAGCCGGTTCGGTACAGCGATGTTTAAACATAATGACCTGGAAATTGAATTTGTAGGAGCAAGAAAAGAGTCGTATAGCCCTGACTCACGGAAGCCTTTAGTAAAGACAGGTACTCTGGAAGATGACCAAAACAGAAGAGACTTCACGATCAATGCGCTGGCCGTTAGTCTAAATGAAGAAGATTATGGCACAGTAATAGACAGTTTTAATGGTTTTAATGACCTCAATCAAAAAATCATCAGAACACCATTAGAGCCTGACAAAACCTTTGCTGACGATCCGCTGAGAATGATGCGAGCTATCAGATTTGCCACACAGCTAGAGTTCAATATTGAGGAAAAGACGCTGCAATCTATTGCTAAAAATAAACATAGGATTTCTATTATCAGCAAGGAGCGGATTAGCAGTGAATTGGAAAAAATAATTGTATCCAATTATCCTTCAAGAGGGTTTAAGCTCTTGTTCAATACTGGATTGCTTCACCTTATTTTTCCGGAGATGGCAGCCCTTCAGGGTGTTGAAGTCAGAAACAACATCGGCCATAAGGACAATTTCTACCATACACTAGAGGTTTTGGAAAATATCAGCCGAAATACAGATAATCTTTGGTTGAGATGGGCAGCCATCTTACATGACATAGCTAAGCCACCTACTAAGCGTTTTGATCCTGCACTAGGATGGACATTCCACGGTCATGAAGTGTTAGGGGCGGCGATGGTACCCAGGATATTTAAGAACCTCAGGTTGCCACAAGATCATAAAATGAAATTTGTTCAAAAAATGGTGCTGCTCCATTTACGACCTATTGCATTGACTGGTACAGATGTAACAGATTCAGCCGTCAGACGCTTACTTTTTGATGCTGGAGAAGATATTGATGATTTAATGATGCTTTGTGAAGCGGATATTACTTCTAAAAATGAAGGCAAAGTAGCTAGATTTAAAGAAAACTATAAGTTATTGATGGAAAAGATTAAAGAAGTGGAGGAAAAGGATAGTCTGCGCAATTGGCAGCCGCCTATTAGTGGTGATGAAATTATGAAAGTATTGAAAATTCAGCCTTCGCCTGAGGTAGGTATCTTGAAAACAGCTGTACGCGATGCCATCCTTGATGGAGAGATACCTAATGAATATGAGGCAGCTTATGCATTGATGATGAAAAAGGCTAAAGAAATGGAATTAATCAATTAAGCTATGACACGCCTGACGCCAAGGGACTGGTTTGGGTTTTCGCTTCAAGAAAGAAGTGGAATTGCTTTATTTTTTATTTTGCTTTGGTTGATTTATGCAGTCGGTGAGTGGTGGCCATTTTATTCTCAAGGTACTCAACCAGATTTGAGTCAATTTATTTTTGCATCTGATACTATATCTCCTCAAGAGGACAGAGAAGGACAAGATAGAAGTTATGATATCTCTGATTCTGGTTACCAACCTTCAAGGCAAATAATAAAAACTTTTGCATTCAATCCTAATGAGATTAGCTATGATTCTTTATTAATGCTGGGATTTAGCAATTTTGGAGCGAGGAGTCTAACTAATTACATTGCCAAAGGTGGAAAAATTTACGATATCGAAAAACTGAAAACGATTTACGGCCTGGATAAAGAAAGAATCGAGCAGCTGAGAGAGTACATAGTTTTTCCGGCGAGGCCATTAAATTCAGAGAAGAATAGCTTAAGTATTCATGCTCTTGAAACACAAGGGTATAATAGAAAGACTTGGCCTGTTCATCCCATTGAGCTAAATGATGCCGATAGTTTAACTTTGATAGATTTGCCTGGTATAGGAGTTTATTATACTAAGCGCATACTTAGATTCAAAAGGCGGCTAGGTGGATACATTGCTATTGAACAACTTAAAGAACTTCAGATAATAAGTGATAGTCTTTATGCTGAGTTGAGTCCCCATATTACTGTTGATCGAAGCTTGGTTCAGAAAATTGATATTAACCGGGCAGACTATAGAACACTAATTGCTCATCCTTATTTTAATCAGCAGATTACAAATGCGATTTTAAAATACCGAAAGCAACATGGCCCTTTTAAGGAAGCCCGCCATATAAGTCGCATCATTGCACTTAAAGAAGAAGATGGGCTTAGGATTTTACCATATTTAAAAGCAGAATCAAAAGACTAATATTTGGATATTTTGAAAGAAAATCGCGGGTTTAGATACTGATTTTGATGAGTACATTAACTTGATAATGATGATATCGAACTATCCTTTTCCATCTGAGGCCGGAGAACGTATTAGTATTTCATTATGAATCTTCAATGAAAATTTAACTAACCAATAAAAAAAATTATATTTTTTAGAAATAAAATTAAATTTCATATTTTAGAATAAAATATCATAAATTAATATTATTAAATATTTAATTTCGAAATGAGTATAATCCTAGATTATAGCGTATCGGATTTAGACAATAATGTGATAACGTTTTTTTCACATTTCTTTGTTTAGTAGCATCTATTATAATAACTTTACCACTGAATTTAATTTTAGTGCTCACGCAGGCGGTTCCCACCGTACGAATGATAATAAGAATCAGGGATAGGTTTCTTGATTGTGTTCTGTTATTCAATTTATTTAATTTATTAGAATGATAAAGTTTTTACTTCGATTTTTTTTACCAGCGGTAATTTTAGTTTGTTCTGGTTTTTCACCAGGCAGTTCAACTATTTCATCTGAAAATGTTGTATTAACTAATTTATGTTATGATAGTAGTCATGACTTAAAGAAGATACTCTTATATGATCTTAAGAGCCATTCTTTTTTAAGTACGGATTGTAATAACCCAACAGTACTGCCCGGAGGAGGAGTTACCGGTATAAATTATACTGGTACAAACTTATATTATACAGTTACGATACCTGCTGGGACTCATTTGAATGGTTTGCTATTCAATACTAGCGATCCAGATTTGGTGGCAGAAATTATCTCGGATTGTATCGGCCAAACAGTGATGCCTCCTCCTTTTTGCGATGGGGGTACTTTTTTAATTAGAGTTTCTAGTCCGGCAGGAAATGCTACTACTTTTGATTTAAATGTTGATACTTACCAATTTAACATAACTATCACACCCTCAGATAATCCCGTATGTGAGGGTGAGGACTTAACGTTACAGGCTAATGTAACCGGAATACCGGGTACTGTTGCTTCTTACGCTTGGTCAAATGGTGATAATGGCCAGATCATAACTATCACAGACATTATGGTAGCACAAGCAGGTGTATATGTTGTGACAGTTACAGATGATAATGGATGTACGGATACTGGTTCTATTAATATTGCTGTCGATCCTCAGCCTGTAGTAACTATTGGAATTACAGAGACAAGTGGAAATGTAGCAGATGATGGAAACTTATGTAATGGTGATGATATTACACTTACGGCTACAGGTGGAGTGTCTTATGTATGGTCTGACGGTAGTACTAGTAACCCATATACATTCACACCTGTGTTAGGTACTAGTACTTACACTGTTACTGCCACAGATGCTAATGGGTGTACAAACGAAGAACAGGTTACCTTTGAAGTTTTTGATTTACCTACGGCTGACATTACTGGTGACGTAGAATATTGTCAAGGAGATCCAGTAGAGTTAACAGCCAGTGGTGGTGTAAGTTATTTATGGAGTAATGGCCAGAATACAGCACTAATGTCGATCGTTGAAGTGCCTGGTCAATATACCTATACAGTTACTGTAACAGATGTAAATGGTTGTACAGATGAAGAGAATTATACAGTTGATGTATATGAATTGCCTAATCCGATTATTACTATTGATGAAACAAGTGGTAATAATGATGATGATGGAGAATTATGTGTGGGTGATGACCTAACATTAACTGCTGATCCTCAAATCACGGCTACAGGGCTAATTTATACATGGGAGTTGCCAGATGGTTCCATGCTTAACAACAACCCGATAACAATCACAAATGTTGGTCTTACGCATACTGGACTTTACACCGTCACTGTGGATAACAATGGCTGTACAAGTACGGCTGTAGTGACAATTACAGTTCATGATCTTCCAGTAGCTGATATAACTGGAGATGTTGAGTATTGTGAAGGTGACCCAGTAGTTTTAAACGCTACAGGAGGTGTTACATACGAATGGAACAATGGTCAGACAGGCGCTACCATGACAGTAACCGAAACGCCAGGGCCTTATACGTATACAGTTACAGTTACAGATGTTAATGGATGTACAGATGAAATGGATTATGACGTTGAAGTATTTGCATTTCCTACCCCTGTAATCACTGTAACTGAGATGAGTGGTTTAACTCCTGATGATGGAATAGTTTGTGAAGGTGCGGATGTAATGCTTGCAGTTACTGATGTTAACTCTGATACAAGATTTGAGTGGGATGCACCTGATGGAACTCACTATGGAGATGCAAGTACCAGCATCACAGGTTTGGATATAATGAATATAGATATGACCTTAAGTGGAACATATACAGTTACGGCTTATAACCATGATTGTTCGGCCATAGTAACGATTGATATCATAGTAAATGACGCACCTGAAGTAGAAATTCAACATGATGGATCAGCCAATAATTTTGAAATTTGTGAAGATGAACCATTAGATTTGGATGCAACTATAACAGGAGGATCAGGTACTTTTACATACGATTGGGAGTTGCCTGATGGAACTACTATGACAGGCAACCCTATAACTATTCCTGCTGAGTTAACTCATGATGGTACTTGGACCGTGACTGTTACAGATGCTAATGGTTGTACTGGTGAAGATGATATTCAGGTTACTGTCAATCCTGCTCCTGATAACAAAGATTGCGGAAGTGCTTTTGATTTAGGCACAGGGTTTAATCCGATTAATTTCCAAGGTAATAATATTTGTGCACCATTAGGGGGACCATGTGCTAATGAGCATGCAGTGTATTTCCAATACACTGTACCTGCAGAAGGATTGACCAGTCTTCAAGTGACAGTGCCGGGATTTAATGTAGCTATTTCCACTTCATGTGGAGGAGGAAGCTGCGAACCCGAAAGAGCTTTAGTAGATTGTCCTGAAAAGGGAGCTACATATTATATCACTGTAAGTTCGACTGAGGCAAATCAAAATAACTTTACAGGAACATTAGAGCCAATCTTTATGGTACCTGATATTACGGGTTCTGTATTTGTGGATTTGGACATGAGTGGAACTTTCGGAGGCTCAGATATACCACTAGAAGCAGTTTCTGTTGCAGCTTTTCCTGATTGTGATGAAAATGGGACTCCAATTATTGTTCAAACTGATGCGAATGGAAACTTTGTTTTTCAGGGATTACCTGCTCCACCAGTGAGATATTTAATCATGATAGATCCAAATGGCGATGTGGATTGTGATTCAGGGGTAAAGGAGTGTGTCGAACTAGATCCTTGTGAGACAGTAATAGATCCTATTTTATTCCCTTGTCCTCCTCCTAACTGTTCTTCAAATCCATTTTCTGTTGATAACCTATGTGATATTGCATACCAAAATCCGCTTTGTGATTTAAGGGTAATTCAAACTTTTCCTTGTGGACAAAATCCGACAGAATTTGGCCCATGGTTGAATCAAAGTCACTGTAATGGAGTTTATCATAATACCTCATTTTATGGTTTTGTAGCTGGATCAGGAGATTATGATATTAATTTTACAATTTTTGCATGTGCAGGTAGCGGAGTACAATACGGTATTATGGATGTCTGTAGTCCAGGAGGTCCTTTTGTCATTTGTAATGGAAATGCGAATCAAGGTACTGTCACTATTCCTGGTGATCAATTAGAGCCTTGCAAAACTTATGTATTCTGGATTGATGGATTTTCGGGTTCTGTATGTAGTTACTATGCATGGGTGTCAGGCACATGGAATAATTGCTCTGTCCCTGAAATCGAAGATATTATCTTAGATACTAGATGTGATCCTCCTTGTCCTTCATTTGACCCTTATACTCTAAAGGCTATAGCAGATCCTAATGCAGATCCTCCAATTGAGAATATTACAGGTGCAATTTACACATGGGAGATTACTTCTCCAAGTGGCAATGTCACGAATTATACGATTGAAGGTCCTGATGGTTTGGAAATTGAGCATACTTTTCTTGAGACTGGAACATATGAAGTGTGTTTGACCACTTACCACCCATGTGATGGGTATAAAGGTCCAATTTGTAGAGAATTCACCTTTGAAGAATTGCCACCTCAGTATTTGAGTTTGGTGTTGTGTACGAGTGATTTTCCTTGGAGTGGAGCTTATGATGAATTTGGTCAGCCAATAGAAGATGATTATGGAAATCAATTCATCTGGGTAGGTGGCGATATCACGCTGGAAATGGTGAGAAGTGGACAACGAGCATTCTATAGTTACTATCAGAACGAGTGTGGATGTGATTATTTACAGGAGTTGGATATAAGAGAGTCTAAATCTTCTTTGGGTAAAGACTCTCTGGCAATTTGTAAAAACCAAGTGCCATATAAATATCATACATTAAATATTGATTCAGATTTAAATGATTTTGTTTACGTTTTTGAAGACATTACAACTAAAAATGGATGTGACTCTGTGGTGAGTATTGATGCCAGGATTTTGGATATGGGAGGAACATTTAGGGATGTATGTGTCGATGGAGGTGTCGAGATAAAGTTTAATATGGGATTACAATTTGTAAATGCAGACAGAGATTCCATTAAGTTTGTGTGGAGAGATGCATCAGGTAATGTTATTGTAGATAATGATTCAGATTCAACTACAATAGTAGTTCCTGGTGAAGGAGTTTACAGTGTGGATATTGAAGTTTTTAAATACGGAAAATCCTGTATTTTTACATTCACACACACAGTTGATTTGACAGGTAGGACTCCATCTGCTCCACTTGCTGATAATTGGCCGGTCAAAATATGTGAGAGTTCCCCTGAAGCTACATATAATGTACTGACACCAGATCCTAGCCTTGTTTATTTATGGACAGTTCCCGCAACGGCAACTAAGATTCAGGATGATAGTTCAGGAACACTCATTGTGAGGTGGAATGGTCCAGTAGGTGGTGATATATGTGTTAAAGCAAGGAATTTGTGTGGTGATGGGCCGGAGACTTGCCTTCCTGTAGTTTATGTTGATCAGATTGATCCTGATTTTGATCTGGCACTTGAGGTATGTAAGGACGATGCAACAGTGATTGTTGCTACAAGTACGCATACAGCTACTCCTGTTGTGTATAACTGGAATTTTGATGGTGGAAATCCTGATGTTCCTACAAATAATGGACCCGGTCCACACAATGTAAGATGGAATACTTCAGGTACTAAGATTGTCTCATTATATGTGACAGAGAATGGCTGCGTGGGTGATCCAGTACAGGATTCTATTGAAGTTAAGGAGTTGCCACCACCACCGATTGTATCTTGTGGAGGTACAAGTTCGACCAGTGTTACTTTCACTTGGACAGATGTAGTCGGTGCTACATCATATAATGTTCAAATAATCAATCCGTCAAATGTATCAGGAACAATCACACCTGGTAAAAATGAGTTTGTTGTGACTGGTCTGGCACTAGGACAGAGCGTTACTATAGTTGTAGAAGCAGTCATACCTGGGCCATGTGGAAATATTTCTTCTGCTGAGCATACTTGTACAGCTGAGGATTGTGGAGATTTGCCTACGATAACAATTCAATCAATTCCACCTATTTGCTTGCCCGGAACACCTATAACATTAGATGAATCACTAGTTACAGTAGATCCTGTGGTTGCAGGAAGTACCGGATCGTTTACGGTCAATGGCACACCTGCTACTACATTTGATCCAGTTGCACTAGGCCCTGGAACGCATACGATTACTTATCTGCTCACTTGGGATAATGGTAGATGTAGTCAATCTGGTACAACCAGAGTGGTGGTTAATGAGACCCCATTATCTGACTTTACGGTAGGTCCAGACGGTTGTGTTCAGGATCCTGTCACAGTAAATTATACCGGAGGAACAACAGGTGCAACCTATACATGGAATTTCGGACCAGATGTTGTAGGTACTTATAGTGGTGCCGGCCCACATGAAGTAACATGGTCACAACCAGGTACTAAAACTATTACACTTACAGTATCCAAAAATGGTTGTACCTCATCAGTTACTACACACACTGTTACCTTACAGCCATTATTAACAACGCCTAAGATAATTTGCTTTGATCAGCGTATTGATGGAGTTACATTTAGTTGGGATCCTGTGGCCAATGCCTCAAGTTATGATATTGTGGTAGAAATTGTAGGCGGTTCTGTTTTATTCCAGGGTAACGTAACGAATACGATGTATGATGTGAATAGTATTCCTGAGGGTACAATAGTTCGTATTACTGTGACTGCAGTATCAAACAATGGTTGTCCTTCAACTACCGCTTCTCATGAATGTAAAGCAACAAGTTGTCCTAGTGCCATTATAGCATTCCCTAAATATGTAATCACAGAGTGCTTGACCGAAAATCTGGGACTCATCCCATTACCTTACACGATTACAAATAATTTACCTGGTGTTGTACCTACAGTCACTTGGACAAGTAATCCTGTAGTTGCTGGAGCTATTAACAATAATACCAATCCTGCTACTTTTGATCCTCAAAAAGCAGTTCCGGGATCATATAATCTAATTTTGACGTATCAGCAAAAAGAATGTATATGGTCAGATTCGTTGTTGATAACACTGAAGCCTGTTCCACAAGCTTCATTCACATCTGAAGATAAGATTTGTATTTCCGATGCACTACTAGTGACTTACACAGGAACAAGTACTAATGGACGCGTGTTAACCTGGGATGATGGAGGAGGCGTGAGGACAGATCTTACTGCTACTTCTGTTAGTTACCGATTCCCTGCGCCTGGTACTTATACTATTGGATTGAAGGTGACACTAAATGGATGCGAGTCTGAAACCTTTACTAAAACGATTATAGTTGAAGATGTTCCTGCAGCTCCTGTAGTGAAGTGTGCAGCTACTTCCCTTGATGCTGTTACCTTTGAGTGGAATGCTATACCATGTGCTACTGAATATGAAGTGTTGATCAATGGAGTATCTAAAGGTACTCAGACAGAAACAACTTATAAAGTAGATGGGTTAGTTGAGGATGAAATTGTTGAGATTGAGGTAAGGGCTATTTCTACATGTGAATGTCCAGTGCCTCCTGTAACTCATCAATGTCAAGCAAAGGCCTGTCCTAAAGTGGTGATTAACTTATCGGCGCCACAAACAAGTATATGTCTTACTCCTAATGTAAGCAAGATTCCATTGACAGCAACAGTCACAGGTAATACACCTGACGGAGTCGGATCATGGAGTGGAACTGGAGTAGATCAAAATGGTGTGTTTGATCCTGCAATTGCAGGAGTAGGAAGCCATGTAATAACTTATAGTTATTTAGATTCTACATGTCCGTTTGAAGAGTCTATTACCATTAATGTAAATGAATTGCCTAGAATAGTTTGGGAAGTAGTAGATCCGCATTGTTATAATGAAGTAACAGGATCATTCCTATTTACGATTCAGGGAGGTTCTGAGCCTTACAACTTGACTATAGATGGAAATCCGGTTACGATAAGTCCGGCTGCTAATATAGCTGCAGGTACACATACATTTGTTGTGACGGATGCTAATACATGTAGTGCAACACAAGACTTTACAATCACCATTCCACCACAGCCATCATTCTCCATTACTGGTCCTGCCATTTTGGGATTAGGTAAGTCAGCAACCCATACCCTTGACTTATCTAAGATGGGAGTTTATGCAAATCAAGTGGATTCTGTAGTTTGGGAATGGAATGGAAATGTAGTATGTAGCGGTACCTTGCTGACATGTAGTTCAGTGACCAATACACCACCTCTTGGTGAGAATAATTATTTAGTGACATTGTTCTATAATAACGGATGTATTGTTACTGCTACTTATAAGTACGTTGTGACTGACTTGCCGGAATATTTCTTCCCGAATATCATCAATCCTAACAGTAAATCGGGTAACACTACTTTCAAGATTACTGCACAGGATCCTTCGCTTTGGGTGAAGAAGATGAGAATTTACGACAGATGGGGTAACCTAGTCTATAAGAGCGAAAATTTCAGTGCGTATGACAATCCTAAGGGCTGGGATGGAAGATTCTGTACTGCTGAGCCTTGTGATGGTACAACTGGTCGTGATGTCGTTCCGGGAGTGTATGTCTATATTCTCGAAATGGAAAGTGATACCAATAAAGAGATTATTGCTACCGGTGATGTAACGGTAATCAGATAATCCGAACCTTATTTGAATTATTACTAAAATGGGGATTATATTTTGATCCCCATTTTTTATTGATGTATAGTTTATAGTATGTTTTTATTCATATTGAGTATTTGAAGCGTAATCAATTCCAAACAAGTGAAAAACCAAGGATTGATTATCAAATTACCTATTTATACTTATGGTTTTATACGACTATCCTTTGCAATAGTTGATGAGATGTTATTTACACTAAACATTAATTTATAATAGATGATTTGCTTTTAAACATAGGCGAAGGATGCCATTTTCATTACCATATTGTCCAACTTTTGGTAGTTGCTATGTGTTTGATTTAGGGGTCAATCCACTCTCCAATTTCATATATTTAAAAGTTTACTTTGTAATAATTTGAAAATATCCAAGATTTTAAATAATTTTCGGCTAAATATTGGAACATGGGCAGAATCATTCGCATCGTACTTTATGCAGTAGTTATATTGATTTTGTATTTCTGGGCTACTTCTATACTTAATTCATATCTTCCGAAACCTACCATGGAACCATCAACAAGCGTTGTATCTGAGGGTATTAATGATCATAGTGTTGTCAGTCCTGAAGCGAATGCTGACTCTATGGATATAGATCAAAATGTCATTTCTAATGAAGAGATTGTAGGCCAAGAATTTGACTACGAACACTTAGATGAGAAAGTCCAAAAACTGGAAGATAAACAGAAATCGCTTCAACAAAACACAAATGTAGCAAAAGGTAAGTTATCTGAGCAACCTAAAAATACGAACACTTTTACGCATGATGAAAATGGACAGTATATGGTTATGGCTGGTAGTTTTCTTTTGGAAGATAATGCAAAAGATATGGTTAAGAAATTGCATGGAATAGGATTTAAAGATGCAAAGGTTGTAGTGTTTAATGCTTCTGAATATCATTCTGTTATTGCTTTAAGATCATCTTCTTCTAATGCTGCACAAGCTGCTGTACGAGAACTAAAAAGTAAGGGTATAGATTCTTTTGTTAAAACAAAATAGAACCCCTTACTTGTCATGTGTGGTAGATCATCACTAACTAAGACTGAAAAGGATTTGGAAGCACGTTTTGGGGTTGATTTTTATTCTGAAGATCTAGAAAGATATAATCCTATTCCTAATTATAATGTAGCACCTACTCACATTATGCCTGCAATTATTTCAGGTTCTAGGCATTTTTATATGCTTAGATGGGGTCTTGTGCCATTCTGGGCTAAAGATTTGACCATTGGCAATAAATTGATTAATGCTCGTGTGGAATCAATTATGGATAAGCCTTCTTTCAGGCATTTAGTCCAGTCAAAGAGATGTATTATCCCTATGGATGGTTACTACGAATGGAAAAAGTCGGGAAAACAAAAGGTGCCATACAGGATTACAACAAAGGATCAAGCGATTTTTGGTGTTGCAGGTCTTTGGGATCAGTGGCACAATTCAGATAGAGGAGCTGTCATCAACTCATACACGGTAATCACAATACCTGCTAATGAGGCATTATGTCCTATCCATGAACGAATGCCGGCGATATTAAGTAGGGTTAATGAACAACACTGGCTAGATATAAGCATCAAGCCTAAAGATGCGATGCAACTTCTGTCGCCTTATCCGTCTGATTTGATGCATTATTATCAAGTGTCTGACAAAGTCAACAATGTAAGAATCAACGAACCATCACTTATTGAGAAAGTAAAGGGAGAAACACAACCGGGAGATCAGGATAATGATGGTCAGCAGTTATTTTTATTTTGATAGGAATGCGTAATAAAATAAAAAAGCCCGTGTAAGACGAAAACACGGGCATTACTCAATTTAATAACCAAAACTCATATACTCTTTATAGTTCAAATTTCATGCCAAACATTTTTAAATGATTTAATATGACTATGTGTATTTGAACTACTTTTATATTTTGACCTCTTATTCAGAAGGTTTGTTGTCTTAAAAAAGCTCGTGACTTTTCACGAGCAATTACGAATTTTACAATTTAATAACCAAAACTTACACATCACAAATGTAGTATATATTATCCTAAACTTGTATATATAAATTGAATTATTTTTACAAAAAATAATATATTTTTTAATGGTATTTGTAAAACGCAGATAATCAGTATAGTACAAATATATGAATTTAAATATGATTTAATCAATTTATGTATTTTTTGCTACTAATTAATGTAATACAAATAAGATATATTAATAATGTGTCTTATTTTGGTATCATTTCGTAATAATTGGGTAGTTTTTTAGATAAATAATTTAAGCTAATATTAATATTTAATTAACGAATGCGTTTAACTCAGATATTTGATTTGCTCATAATAGTCGCTCACTCTTTCATCGACAATAATATCACGACCTTGGATAGGATGCGTTAAAATAATTCCTGACATGGTACGGCAGCGGCTTAATGCAACATACGTCTGACCACTTTCAAATGCACCTCCACCCATATTAATAATGACTTTATCAAAAGTTTTGCCTTGACTCTTGTGAATAGTGATGGCCCATGCCAGTTTGACCGGATACTGTTTAAATGTGCCTATTACCTTTGATGTGATTTGGCCCGGATTGTTGGTATCATTTTCATACCTGATGATTTCCCATTCTTGATGCTCTAACTTGATGGTGGTTTTATGCTCATTTTCGTCTAGTATATCCACATAAATTTCATCTTGAATAATATCCGAAACAATCCCAATTGTGCCATTGACAAATTGCTTTTGAGTGTCATTCTTGACAAACATTACTTGAGCTCCTTTTTTTAGTACCATGTGAATCTCTGTAGGATACAATTGAGGGTTGAATTCACCGGAGATCACAGCCTGGAATATGTGTGGAGCTTCAGGAATTGCTTGTAATTCATTATCATTAATCCTATTGGCTATGTCATTTCTAGAAGTAAGTGTTATATAAAAAGATTTATCTTCAGGTATAGGAAGGTGTCGCTCGTTGATACCCATCAAATCATCGTAATCCATTTGATTGAGCCTTATGCTGTCTAAGAGTCGTATAAATAACTTTTCTTCCTGTCGATAAACATGGGTTAATTCAAGCATTTTTAGATCAGTTGCTTGGAGTACAAACGCAGAGAAAAAGTACGGTGTAGGGTAGGTCGTTCTGAAATACTCTTTTTCAAATGCTGTTGCTACTACCGGTGGTAGCTGAAATAGATCGCCAAAAAACACCATCTGGACGCCACCAAAAGGTTGGTTGACACTGCGATTGATGCGCAAAAAGTAATCAATATTGTCCAGCAAATCTGCACGTACCATAGATATCTCATCTATAATGATTAAGTCTATGTTTGTGTAAATTTTAAATTTTTTGCGGCGAATGATTTCACTTTTATTGATGATTCGGGGTGGAAATCCAAAAAACGAATGAATGGTCTGACCTCTAACATTTAGTGCTGCTATGCCTGTAGGCGCCAGGACGACTGTTCTCTTTCTGGTGGTGTTTCTAAATACTTGCAGCAACGTGGACTTGCCGGTCCCGGCACGCCCTGTGATAAAAAGGTTGTCTCGTGTATATTCTAGCTGATCCAGAATGCCGGAAAAGTCATCACTGAGTACAATGGGTGTTTTCATAGTTTCATTGACTGAAATTAACGACGCCTTCCATATTTGTAATCCGGCCGGAAGCCAAATCTCAACGTAAATTGTAATATACCTGGATTGTCACTTTCATTGATGAGTATATCTTCATCGGCAGGCATTCCTTCCCACTGCTGCTTTGAATGAAAATAATAAGATACGATGGGCGTAACTGTGAGCAAATCACTAAAACCTACATCCAGTCCGATACCTAAGCCGGCTCTGAATACTAGTCCATCTACATTGCGACCGGAAATAAATGAGGGCTCATCAAGTTTTATGCTGGTCTTGTAGTATCCTATACCTGGTGTGAAATGAAAAAATAGCCCTTTATTTATAGATGGTCCTTGTTTTGAAAATGTAGGGCAATCACAATCTCCTTCCATGTCTAAAGCATAGATCTGAGTGTGAAAATTAAAATTGAGAGTACTTATTGCAGTGTTGATCAAACCCTGATATTTTGACAAATCATTTTGGGCATAGCTGTAAGATATCTCTGGCAAAAATTCAATTCGCCTATCTTTAAGTCTGAACCAATAGTCTAGGCCTGCTTCATAACCTGAATGGTAAATCTGGAGATTTTTATCTTGAGTTGTATTCTGAAATACCTTGCTCCAGTTATCATAACTATTATTATTGTATTTAATTCTTATGCCAAATTGACCGTAAGATGTTGTTGCTATCATTAGTAAAATGGCGATGCTATAATATGGAGGTATTTTCATTTCAAGATTATTTATATGAATAAGAACGCTTGATAGATATCATTTGTTCTTAACCTATATTTCGCAAAAGAAATATACTGTATGATGTGCTTCTTGATATCTATATGGTTATAATCAAGGTTATCTTTCCACGACATAGTATAAAAATTATGTTTGTGTGGTAAAAACGACGAGCATTATAAATATTTTGCATTCTTACCTAATCCTAATGTGGAAGTTAGGTGATGCTGTCTATATGGCTGTGACAACAAAAAAGCGATTGTAGCTATCAATAAACTACAATCGCTTTTTAAATGGGTTGTTCTTTTTATTTTATTATAGTAGTGTTATCTTTTTAGACAAAATGTCTTTGCCATTAGTCAAGGTTACAATATGTACTCCGGGATTATAACTAGCCTGAATCTGGATTGAATTTTGTCCGTTTTGGATGGCTGTTCTGCTGATGATGCGACCTGATAAATCTGAAACAGTAATTTCAGCTCCTCGCTGCAACACAAATTTTTTATCAAGTTGTACAACTATACTGCCACTTTCAGCTTGATAGGTATAAAAACTATTGTCAAGGATTTCGTCATTTGTTGAAGTAAGTACCTTTACATCGCTGATGAAGCAGTTGTTAAATAAATACTGATTGTTAGCTTTTCCCCATACTATACCTAGCACTTTATAATCTTTAGCTTCTCCCGATAGATTTTCAATCTTGCCTGAGAATTCAAATTTTGTTCCCTTTGAAATAGGACCTGTAGCGATAAAATTGTCAAAGACTGTAGGTAAAAATGAATTTCTGAGTACATTTTTATGTAACTGCAATCCTGTTCGCGAAGCTTGAGCATTCATGACATCTTCTAAAAGCAGTAAGCTGAAATAAAACTCTCCACTACCAGGATCGTCCAGAAACTCAACTATAGCTTTTGCATTAATCGTACCGGGTACATCATCATCCATTGACGCTTCGATACCTATGCCTTGATAGGGTGGTAGGTCTTTTTTGAAATCAACTTCCCATCTTGTTTCTTGCAGCTTGCTATCGCCATTGGATGAATTGACTTTGATGTCAGTATTATCCACATAAAATATGGGCTGACCTACACCTCCAAACTTAGAATCAAACGCTGTGGCTGTCTCATTGACCAGGTCGCCACTGTAGTTGACCGCCATATAAACGACATTATCATTTTTAAACTCATTCAGGATCTTGTCTTTAAAATCCCAGCCCCAACTACCACACAATGGGCACCAAGTAGCTGTACGTTCGTGGATGAGCGTCCATTGCTTGTTATTAATTTCTTGAGCAGAAAGTAGATTGACTGCAAATAGTAGGATTGTAATAAAAGATATAAATTGTTTCATGGTGTTTTATATTATATAAAAATTTAATATGTATTACTTATAGCTCCAGGAACTGCCTTCTTTTCCATCTTTGATCTGAATATTCAGTTCACTCAAAGTGTCTCTGATTTTGTCAGAAGTAGGCCAGTCTTTATTGGTTCTAGCGATTTGACGTAGCTCAATGATGAGATTCATCAGGCCATCTACCGGGCCTGCACTTGACTCAGCATCGTCTTTTAATCCGAAAATATCAAAAATTATTGTGCTGAAAGCTGATTTTAACTTTTCAAGAACTGAAACAGAAATATCGTTGATATTCAACTGTCCTTCTTTCAGACTATTGATGATCGTAACCAGTTCAAACAGCTTTGCTAGAGCTCGAGGTGTATTAAAATCATCATCCATATCTTCAAATGCTGCATTGATGATTTCATTGACCTTATCATCAAGTGGTGACGTAGCGTTATTGTTGGTGGCTAATTGTTGAAGGGTTTTGTTAGCTTCCATCAGCCTTTTGAATCCTTTTTCTGCAGCCAGAAGCGCTTCATCAGTGAGGTCATTAGTAGATCTATAGTGCGACTGAAGCATGAAAAAGCGGACAATCATAGGACTGTAACCTTTCGATACATGGATGCTCTCACCACTAAATAGTTCGTCAGGAGAGATGGTGTTTCCATCACTTTTAGACATTTTTTTACCGTTCATCAGCAACATATTAGTATGTAACCAGTAAGTAGCCGGATGAGTATGACATGCACCCAGGTTCTGGGCGATTTCATTTTCGTGATGTGGAAATTTTAGGTCATTGCCACCGCCGTGTATATCAAAATGCTGACCTAGATACTTTGTACTCATAGCGCTACATTCTAGATGCCAGCCAGGAAAACCTAGCGACCATGGAGAGTTCCATTTCATGATATGTTCATCAGAAGCTTTCATCCATATCGCAAAGTCTGATGGATGATTTTTTTCATCTTGGTTCTTTAAGTTATCGCGCGATTCAGCTATAAGATCATCGATTACACGTCCGGAAAGTTTTCCATATTCTCCGGTTTGTTCTGCAAATTTTAAGGTATCAAAATACACAGATCCGTTTTTTACATAAGCATATCCATTGTCAAGAATTTGCTGAACCATTTCTATCTGCTCTAAAATGTGTCCGGTTGCTCTGGGCTCAATACTTGGTGGTAAAGTATTGAAAACGCGCATAATGTCATGAAAGCCAAGCGTATATTTTTGTGCTACCTCCATCGGCTCCAGATTGTCAAGTCTTGCTCCTTTTGACATTCTATCTTCGCCATCATCTAGCAGGTGTCCCACGTCTGTAATATTTCTTAAATACCTCACTTTATAACCCAGATATAGAAGATAACGATAGATGACATCAAAACTGATAAACGTACGACAATTGCCTAGATGTACATTGTTATATACGGTAGGTCCACACACATACATACCTACGTAGCCATCCACTTGTGGAACAAACTTTTCTTTCTGTCTGGTCAGACTATTGTAAATATGGAGCTGATGTTCTTTTATACTCATAAACTCAAAACCAAATGATTAAAAAATAAAGTAGGCGCAAAGATAATGATTTTTGCTAATATGAGATGTTAAAGGTTTCTTATTGCACCCATAAAATAATTATTACATATTAAAAAAATATTCATACCTTTGCCACCATTCAGCATTCAAATTTTTATCGATGGCTAAAGAAAAAGCATATCAAAGCAGAGTTCAGCCAGATACCACTCCTAACAAGAGTGGAGGATTGGTTTTTGGAAAAAGAAGTTTCATGTTTATCCTGATAGGAATAGGATTGATTTTTCTGGGCTTGGCACTCATGTCAGGCGGTCATATGCCATCACCAGATGTCTGGGACGAATCATTGATTTATAGCTTCAGAAGGATCACCCTTGCTCCGATTGTGATCATTTTGGGGTTGATTTCGTGTGTTTATGCCATCTTTACAAAGGATTAATTCCTGTCTTTAATATCATGAATGAGATAATTATAGCGTTGATACTTGGTATTGTCCAGGGATTGACAGAGTTTTTGCCAGTAAGTAGTAGTGGTCATCTTGAACTGGCAAAATATTTCTTAGGTGACCATGCTACAGCTCATGAAAGCCTCTTGATGACAGTAGTCGTTCACTTTGGAACTGCCTTATCTACCATGTATGTATTCCGCAAAGAAATATTTGAAATATTACAATCATTACTGAGTAAGGGCCAGTCAGAGAACAAGTCCTTTGCCTATAAAATTATACTTTCTATGATACCTGCAGTGCTCGTAGGGCTTCTTTTTGAAAAGCAAATAGAGCAAATATTTACTCAAAATATTATGATTGTTTGTGCCATGCTGATCATAACCGGTATTCTATTATACGTCGCAGATAAAGCAAAAAATACGACAAGAAATGTTACTTATTCTGATGCAATTTGGGTTGGTATAGCTCAGGCTATCGCTATTATACCCGGAATATCGAGATCGGGATCCACGATTGCTACTTCAGTTTTACTAGGTATTGATAGGACAAAAGCCGCTAGATTTTCATTCTTGATGGTGGTTCCACTCATTTTTGGAAAGATAGCAAAGGATTTGATTGATGGTAATTTGACATCCAGTACGATTCCTGCGATTGAGTTGTTCGTTGGTTTTCTAGCTGCATTTGTTACTGGTATCTTTGCCTGCTCCTGGATGATACAGCTGGTACGCAATAGTAATTTAAGATATTTTGGCTTGTATTGCCTCATTATTGGATTAGCTGGAATCGTATATGCCAGTCTTACCTGATCAGATTTTTGGTAAAAAACAATCTGAATGTAGCGCCGATTTTTTGTCCGGTGCAGTATTGCTAATAGACAAACCCTTAGAATGGACTTCCTTTGATGTGGTCAATAAAATCAGGTCTAGAATCCGATATGGTTTGGGTATCAAAAAAATTAAAGTGGGCCATGCGGGCACGCTCGATCCATTAGCTACAGGATTGCTAATAGTCTGTACCGGAAAGCTGACAAAAGAGATAGACAGTCTCCAGGCTATGATTAAAAAATATAGTGGAACTATCACCCTGGGAGCTACGACTCCTACTTGCGATAGTGAGTTTGAGCCGGATGCTCATTTTCCCACTGCGCACATCACACCTGAACTCATTGATCAGCATAGAAAGTCTTTTATCGGTACGATTGAGCAAGTTCCACCTATATATTCAGCTATCAAAGTCAATGGACGGAAAGCCTACCAGCTAGCTCGTAAAGGCGATGAAGTAGAGATTAAGCCTCGAAAGATTGAAATTTATGATTTTAAGATTGCTAGTATTGATATGCCGACATTGACTTTTAGCTGTACGTGCAGTAAAGGCACCTATATCCGTTCATTAGCGAGAGATTTTGGACTATCATTGAATTCAGGAGCTTATCTTTCTTCCTTGCGGAGGGAATCAATTGGTGATTTTTCAGTCAAAGATGCCTTTAATATTGAGGAAATTGTAGCGTTTATTGACCATTCTGTTGCAAGCGTATAGAAATTGTAATCCTAATCTTTGTTTTCTAATGGTAAACCCTGAATTTCATTATGAGAAAAATATAAATACATAACTTTGGTAATTAAACGGAATTAATACTAAATTTGCCCAATAACTAATGCCCCCCAATTATGAAACTCATTGACGGTAAAGCTGTTTCTGAAGAACTAAAAAATACTTTAAAACAAGATGTACTTGAGTATCAACAAAGGACTGGTCGTACACCTCATCTTGCCGCTATTATCGTAGGCAATAACCCGGCCAGCAAAGCGTATGTAGGCAATAAAGTCAAATCATGCCATCAGGTAGGTTTTCGTTCTACACTCATCCAGTTGCCTGAGGATATTACTGAGCAGCTTTTGATCGAAGAGATCCAAAAACTTAATAATGATCCGGATATTGATGGGTTTATCGTCCAGTTGCCATTGCCAGCTCATATTGATGAAGTCAAGGTGACACTGGCCATAGATCCGAAGAAAGACGTTGATGGTTTTCATCCGGTCAATTTTGGTAGGATGGCACAAGGCTTGCCTTGTTATCTGCCAGCGACACCATACGGTATTCTATTGTTATTAGATCGGTATAATATTGAGGTGAGTGGGAAGCATGTTGTCGTCGTCGGTCGAAGCAATATTGTGGGAACGCCGATTTCAATTCTACTTTCCAGAAAAGCCAATCCAGGCAATGCTACAGTTACACTTGCGCATAGTAGGACGAAGAACCTCAGTGAAATCACATTGCAAGGAGATATTCTCATTGCGGCTATAGGAATTCCGGACTTCATCAAGGAGGATATGGTTAAGGACAATGCTGTCGTCATTGATGTAGGTATCAATAGAGTGGCAGCACCTGATCAGCCTAAAGGAAGTAAACTGACTGGAGATGTTGATTTTTTAAATGTACGTAGCAAAACCAGTTATATCACACCTGTGCCGGGTGGAGTAGGGCCAATGACAGTTTTAGGCCTGATGCTCAATACTTTTAAGGCCGCAAAAAAGGAGATTTATCCTTGAAACTGTAGAGATGGAGATATATGTAGCTATTAAAATCAAAAGCACTGATGAAGCCCTGATGGGTTTACTGAGTTTTTATGATTTTGAATCTTTTTTTGAAGAAGATGATTCTTTTACCGGATATCTTAAGAAATCTACTTTTGAAACCTACAAGGAGGAAATATTAGCTACAATCCATGATTTTAATGCAGAATATTCAGTAGAAGAAATCATGCCTCAAAACTGGAATGCACTATGGGAAGCCAATTTTCAGCCTGTTGTCGTTGGTGATTTTTGTAGGGTAAGAGCGGATTTTCATCCAGCAGATGAACAAGTAGAGTTTGACTTGATTATCAATCCTAAAATGGCTTTTGGTACTGGTCATCACGCGACGACGCACATGATGATAGATCAAATGTCAGCGATAGATTTTAAGGGTAGAGACATATTTGACTTTGGCTGTGGTACCGGTATTCTAGCCATTTTGGCTTCTAAGCTTGGCGCAAAGACCATTGATGCCGTCGATATCGAAGACGAATCATATCTCAACACAATCGAAAATGCAGCTGTCAATAGCGTGACCAATATTACTGCCTACAAAGGAGATATCGAGGTAGTTCCGGAACGAAAATATGATATCATCCTAGCCAATATTAATAGGAATATTTTGATCAAAAATGTAGAAACCCTGACTATCAAGTCGCAACTTTCTTCTGTTTTATTGCTGTCTGGTATTCTGGAGGATGACAAAGACAAGGTCATCGAGTGCTATGAAAGTTATGGCTGGCAGACAGAAAAGACATTGATGAAAGATGGATGGGTCTGTATCAGGATGCAAAAAATCTAATACAATTCTGTCTTGATATTTGCATTATTGATACAATATAGAGATATCAGCAAGTCTTTTTGTCTATATGATGATTGGTCTGCTGACGTTCATAAGTGGCCTATCGTTCTTTATGGTGTCTTATATCTTTTATTGCCTAATATTTTTGGACTCACAATCGGAATTAAACTTATCATGAGACCGAGTATCAATGCTTTTATCAAACCACTGGAACTATTACGTATCACAAAATGATCGGCCACTTTTTCGCCATTAAATACAATATAGAACAAAACGATATTAAATATTATAATAATTACATAAGTGATGACCGCTTAGCGAGACATAAGCTGTAAATTTAGAAGTACAACAAAATATTTATACTACTAATATAAAAAATTAAATGTAATTATAAAAAAAAATTATAGTAATAGTTGTTAGATCTCCTATGTCTTACCGTTAAACCTTAAAATGTTTATAAAAATTTAAGCATGAAGCTATTATCTCACTCTAGGTCTCTTTCTTTTACCACCACCAGTCATTTGATTCGTCCTCATACCCATAGACTGAGCAACCTTCATCTGTCCTCTGTTGTCAATAGCTGTTTCAAACTGACGCATTTGTTCTTTAAGTTGAGACTCAGTGACTTTTAGTTTTTTGGCTTGATAAAAATAATTTTTGGCTCCGGTCCAGTTATTGCGTTGAGCTTGTATCCCGGCCATTTGAAGTAGTACCATTGCTTTTTCATTGTCAGATGGCAATTTAAGCGAAAGCGCTTTGTTAAAATAGCCCTCAGCTACGGCATTCTCCTTTCGTTGTGCTGAAAGCGAGCCTTTGAGTATGTAGTAAAATGCTCTATTAGTCACATACAATAATCTTGGGAAAAAGGTAAGGTTAAGTCTTTTTTCTGCACCTTCAAAATCCATTTTCTGAAGTAATTCAGTACTAGATTGTATCGTGCCGAGCATGAGGTAGCTCACCAGGAAAATAATCCCAATTAGGAAAAATATCCATGAATATCCAAATCCCCATATCATCGTAAATATGATGCCGCCTAGAAATCCAATGGCAATAAGTGCAAACTTTATATAAATATTGATAGTAAACATATAATTCTTAAATGTATTTAGGCTAACTTTGATTTTATAAACTGCGAAAATAAGCCGATTTTAGATTTATTTACCTTTATTTTGGTATAAATTTGACATATTTCACGTATTTAGTCAGCTATTTTAAAGTTATTCTGTTGAAAGATATAAATAATGATATTATAAAAAGCCAATCTTATGAATGTTGTAATTGAATCTACTTTTGGTGATATGAATTTTAAAGGCACCAATGAAAGGAATCAAAGTATTCAACTCTCGGGTAGTCAGCAAGCAGTTAGCCCGATGGAAGCAGTATTGATGGCTGCGGCTTCATGCAGTTCCATTGATATAGAGATGTTGTTAAAAAAAGATGAGACAACCTTTGACTGGGTTAAGGGTTGAAGTTACGAGTACACGAGTCGATGCTATTCCGGCAGTTTTTCAAGGAGATTCACCTACATTATAATATCTATGGTGATATCAAAGAAAGAAAAAGCTGAAAAAGCCATTAAAATGTCAATGGAGCAGTATTGTTCCGTTTCTATTATGCTCTCTAAGTCTGTTGATATTACATATAGTTATACTATTCACAAAACAGAAATCTGAGAGAAATAATGTGACTTTTGTTATTTTCAATAGTCTTATAGATGATAAAGGGTTATGATTGAGAATAATTGGCATATAAATTAAAAAAATTTTTCATACATTTTACAATAAAGTTGTATAATTTTGCTTTTTATAGATAGTCAATGAAATTTTATTCTATATAACACATCTAATTTTTAATTTTTAAACATAATTCAATGAGCAAATTTGATGACAAAGTAGCTATGTATGTAGCGAATGCAAAAGAATTAGGATTGAAAATTCCTACTGATTTACTTACTAAGGTAGCTAAAGGCTTAGGCCCTTCGATTTATTTAGGAGATGCATCTCTAGTTTCTGGTACAGATCCTGAAGAACTTGCTAGAGTTAAAAATAACTTCCTGATTAAAAAATTGGGGTTGAAAGATAGCGCTGAATTGGATAAAGCGATTTCAGAAGCCGTTACCCAAATGGGTACCTCTAATAGAAATAAGCATAGAGCAATTGTTTATGCTTTGCTGGTGATGAAGTTTAAAAAAGAGTCAGTTTACGCTTAATATCTGATTCATAAGTATATTGAAAAACGCATTTCGACAATCCGAAGTGCGTTTTTTTTTGTTGCATATAAATTTAAAATGAAAGAATAACTTTCAGACTGCCAGGCTACATTTTTAAAATGAGTATGAAATATGAAGAATAGAGCTCGATACATGTAAAGGAATTATGAGCTTTTCAAAATTTGTTAAAGCAATGGATTAGGATAATTGATTTTAAAAAAGAATCAATATCTTGCACCTTCAAAATAACCGAGGATGCCAAAATTCAGAAATATCTATGTAGCAGCGACCAGTCAGCATGTAGGTAAAACCACTTCTACCTTGGGTCTGGTATCTGCTTTCATGAGTCGAGGGTTTAAGGTAGGATACTGTAAGCCGGTAGGGCAAAAATTTCTCAATGTTCAGAATCTGAGAGTGGATAAAGATACTATCTTATTTGCTGATTTAATAGGTTTTGATATCGTTCCCGAGATCCACAGTCCTGTCATACTCGGACCGGGAGCGACAGAGAGATATCTTGACAATCCTCATCGAGTCAACCTGGAAGCATGGTTAAAAAATGCAGAAGAAGCGCTTTCTATTGAAAACGATATTGTAATCTACGAAGGAACCGGACATCCGGGCGTAGGTAGCGTGGCAGGTGTTTCAAATGCACACGTAGCTAAAATTATGAATGCTGGAGTCATCATGGTAGTAGAAGGTGGCATTGGTAGCACCATTGATATGCTCAATATGACAACAGCCTTGTTTAGAGAAGAAGGCGTGCCCATTATCGGTGTGATTATAAACAAAGTCATTCCTGAAAAAATAGAAAAAATACGCCATTATGTTGGAAAATGGCTTGATCGACAAGGTTTGCCACTGCTAGGATTGATTCCATATGAGAAAACGCTGGCATATCCATTGATAAAATCAGTGGCAGATGCTGTCAGAGGAGTGGTGACTTACAATGCTGATCAAATTGACAACAAAGTAGAAAACATTATCGCAGGATCACTCATAGAGCTGGATGAATTGAAGAGTTCGCACGATTTGTTGCTGGTAGTGGCCACCAAGTCTATCAATGAAGCTATTCGCAAGATTGAATTTATAGCAAAAAACCATAGTATAGAAAATTGCCCACTGTCGGGCATCGTGGCCACAGGAGAGGGTACAATGGATACGCATACCATCCGATATATTGAAAAGCATAAATTACCTCTGATAAGAACAGACTTAGATACCTATGGAGCGGTACTTCATATCAGTAGGATAGAAGTAAAAATCAATCGTAGTACACCATGGAAAATCCGTATGGCTATCGATCTGATAGATAAAAATATAGATCTAAATCCTGTGATAGGGTCTTCTAGGCTTTAGACATGCCAGGAAGTCTTCAATTTTTTGACCTGCTTATGGCGTTCCAGTCCAAGCAGTATTAGCTCATCAAGCAATTGTGAATAAGGAATTCCTGAAGCCTCCCAAAGCTTAGGATACATACTGATACTAGTAAAACCCGGCATTGTGTTGATCTCGTTGAGTACAATGCTATGGTCAGGCCTAAGGAAGAAATCTACCCTAGACAAGCCCTCAACACCCAGACTCTGATATGCTTTGATGGCTACCTTCTGAATGAGTGCTTGAATCTCTGCGGGTATCTCTGCTGGAATCATCAGTTTAGCTCCGGTGCTAGATATGTATTTTGCGTCATAAGAATAAAACTGATCGGTAGGAATGATAGCTCCTACGACGGAAGCCTTTGGGTTTGCATTGCCGAGGATGGCACACTCGACCTCTATACCTGTGATCGCTTCTTCAATCAAGAGTTTTCGGTCGTACTGAAATCCATGCTGTATAGCAGTCTTAAATTCTTCCTTAGTGGTCACTTTGCTGACGCCGACTGATGATCCAGCATTGGCAGGTTTGACAAAGAGCGGTAGGCCAAGTTTTTTAACAACGTTTTCGAACCTGATTTTGGATTTATTGCTTTGATCCACAACTTCAAAAGCAGCTATTGGAATTCCGGCATCTCTCCACAGTCGTTTAGCAATGTCTTTGTCCATACCGACGGCAGAGGCTGTTAGATCTGCACCCACAAATGCTAGATTGACAGTGCGGAATAATCCTTGTACTATGCCATCTTCACCATAAGCACCATGTATCATTGGAAATGCTACATCAATTGTTTTTAGTTTGCGATTACCTTTCTTATTTATTAAGAATGTTTTCTTTCCATCCGTATCTAGAAAGACCTGCTTATCAGAAGGCGAAAGTACGATTGCTTTGGGGTCGTCATGATAGTCAATGTATCGGTCATTATCCTGCAACCACCACTTACCGGTTTTGTCAATTCCGATGATGGTGATATCATACTTATCCTTATCAAGCGCATGAATGATGCTATATGCAGAGCGTAGTGAAATGGCGTGTTCAGGAGATTTACCGCCTATGATGACTGCTAGATTTATCTTGGACATTTCATTGCTTTTTTGTGATGACAATTTAGATGCGAAGTTATGACATATTTATAAATAATTACATATTACTATTATTTTTAATTTGAATTATGATCTAAGTATAAAAATAGGAGCTCATCTAAGTCGATGGCACTTTGAGTTAGATGTTTAACCATGCTTTTTAAAAATTCCGTATTGTAGGACCATCTAAATTAAGAATGTACCAGGACAAAAAATATAGTAGGTCTTTTGGGAAAGAACAAAGTGGTGATTAAATTTAATGAGTTTGAATTCATATGATTAAATAATGTAATGTATAATATTCACTTAATCAATGTGATTAAGGTGTATTTTTAAAGTAAATCAATGCATTGATAATAAAATGAAATTAAAGCATAAGTCTTTATTGTTGAAGGAATATTGCTTAAAGCATGGATAGATGTAATTATCTGACTTATTATAAAAAATCATAGGAATATGGATTGCGCAAATTAACTTATCTTTGGGGTTTGAATTAATAAAAAAGGCAATTTGCAAATGAAAAGAGTATTAATCACCGGTGCTGCAGGGTTTATTGGCTCACATCTATGTGATCGGTTTATAAAGGAAGGATACTACGTTATCGGAATGGACAATCTCATCACTGGAAACCTTCAAAATATTGAACACTTGTTCGCTCTAGAAAACTTTGAATTTTACCACCATGATGTGTCAAAATTCGTCCACGTACCTGGCGAACTCGACTATATTCTTCACTTTGCATCGCCGGCAAGCCCTATAGATTACCTGAAAATGCCGATTCAAACCCTGAAGGTAGGATCTCTCGGTACTCATAACTTGCTAGGCCTAGCCAAGTCTAAAAAAGCTCGGTTACTTATCGCATCTACCTCAGAGGTGTACGGAGATCCACTAGAACATCCGCAAAGAGAAGAATACTGGGGCAATGTTAATCCTATCGGTCCAAGGGGCGTGTACGATGAGGCCAAACGATTTCAGGAGGCAATCACAATGGCCTATCATAATTATCATGGTCTGGAGACGAGGATTGTACGCATTTTTAACACTTACGGTCCGCGTATGCGAGTGAATGATGGTCGGGTCTTACCGGCGTTTTTTTCTCAAGCGATTCGTGGAGAGGGGCTGACTGTATTTGGTGAAGGCCAGCAAACTCGGTCATTTTGCTATGTAGATGATCTGGTAGAGGGTATTTTTAGGTTGTTGTTGAGTGACTATCATCTGCCAGTCAATCTAGGAAATCCATCAGAGATTACAATTATGCAGTTTGCACAAGAGATCCTTGCACTTGTCAATAACCCTAAAGCTCATATTATTTACGAGCCACTTCCTATTGATGACCCTAAGCAACGAAGGCCTGACATCACGCGAGCTAAGGAAATTCTTCAGTGGGAGCCGCGTGTGGACAGAGCAGAAGGATTAAAACGTACCTATGAATATTTTAAACAGGTAGTGAGCTTATAACCTATGTCATCAGTCTCTAAATGGATGCCTGATGGTATATTTGAAACGTGGATTGACGATGCGGATGATGACCGATGCCAGTAGATTGACCATAGGGTGAGTATGGCGAAGGTATAAAAACATTTCTACAGGCTTGGAGCCGACCGATGACTTGATTTCTATGGCAGTACGAGACATATCCACCATGGAGGCACGTCGCTTGATACCTTCACTAATCAAGTCGAGGAGCATATTCAAGTATATACTATACTGTTTATTTAATACTGGCTTATACCCCAGAAAATGAGCATCAAGCACATCTTGATTGCGAATAATCGTATAAAAAGCAATCATTTCTTGATCTTTCCAGTATGCCATGAATGTGATCTTGTCACCTAAAGCATCTTTCAAGTTTGAGAAGTATTCAGCCGGTAACACAAAAGCATTAAATCCTGCTTGGTCGGATACATTTTTATACAGCGCATGCAGCTGATTCTGATGGCGATAAATAGCCGCTAAGTCAAGTTCGGATTTTTGTAGTGAATGGCTTGATTTCAGTGCTTTTCGGGCTCTTATTCGATATTTAGACTTGAGTTCGTCTAAGTAGTTTTCTAATGAATTCCAATCTGGAGATATGGAAAAAATCATCTTAGGTTGCACAGAAAATTGTGTGAAGCTTTTGATTGTTTGAGCCTCAGAAGGCAGTTGATGTTCAAAGTAGTCCTTAATCAGGATCAGGTCAACCTGAATATGATTGCTTTTCAAAACCTCCTGCATCCACTGGGTCGCTTCATTGAGCAATTCGAACCGCTCATTATTAGGGATATGGTCACTAAAACAACCACCATAGCTACCTGTCAGTAGCAGATTGCCACAAATGAGCGTCCTGAAATTGAGTTTGCTAATTAGCCAGTCTTTGAAAGGTTTAATGACCTGATGAATCAACGAGGTATCTGCATTATCGGTATAGCGAAGATTATCACTAAGACGCACAAACTTATATTGGAAATATAGTAAGGCAATGATTTGTTCTGACTTTTTAACGACTATATAATAAGGAGTAATTCCACTTGCTGAACTTTTTTCGATAGCACCGAGAAATTCAGAAGAGAAAAATATATCTTTATGAGGCTTGAATGCATCCCATGTATGATGAACATCTTCTATGGATAAATACACGCACATCTTATAGGCATCAGGTGCGCCATTGAGGCGAAAATCATTACATAGAAACGGTGCGTTATACTCCATCAAGCGGAAAAGTAAATTTTGATTTTAAAGATGAAACGATGTCAATATAAATGGTCAATTTATAGTAAAAGTTGATAAAAACAATTAATCTTTTATAATAGCGGTGGTCATTGTGGCAAATGTTTCTAATACGTTAGTGAAAAAAAAGTATTTTTTACAACAAAGATTATGAATTTAAAAAATTATGATTACTTTTGCGTTCGCTTTTTTTAGAAAGCTAGTTTAGGAAGAGTGGCAGAGCTGGTTTAATGCACCGGTCTTGAAAACCGGCGTGGGTAACACCACCGGGGGTTCGAATCCCTCCTCTTCCGCTTCAAGAGCATCAATAAGTACATCTATTGATGCTCTTTTTTTTGTAAATGCTACTGGATTTTTTTATAAGAAATGACTACCTTTGCAGCCAATTTTAAAACGTCACATCAAATACAACTTATAAAATGGGAAGAGCATTTGAATATCGAAGAGCAGCCAAAGAAAAAAAGATGGGCAACTATGTCGCGTGTGTTTCCTAAATTATCACGTGCTATCACAATAGCCGCAAAAGAAAGTGGCCCTGATCCTGAAGTAAATTCAAAACTGCGTCTCGCAATTCAAGCTGCCAAAGCAGCCAATATGCCAAAAGATAATGTGGACAATGCAATTAAGCGTGCTGCCGGAAAGGATGCCGAAGATTATACAGAGGTAAACTATGAAGGCAAAGGACCGCATGGTGTGCTGGTATTTGTAGAATGTGCTACTGATAATACGACAAGAACAGTAGCGAATGTAAAATCCTATTTTAATAAGGTAGGTGGATCATTAGTACCATCAGGCTCTCTGGAATTTATGTTTGATAGAAAAACGGTGGTGGAGTTTGAGAAGCCCGAAGGTATGGACATGGACGAGTTCGAACTTGAAATGATAGATTACGGTCTGGAGCGCTATGAGCTTGATGGCAATACAGTGTATGCTTATGGCGACTACACTGATTTTGGTACGTTGACTAAGGCATTTGAAGAGAAGCATATCGACATCACTAAAGCCAATCTACAAAGAATACCTACTAGCCCGGTCGAATTCTCAGATGAACATATGGTGGATATCGAGAAACTCCTGGACAAACTGGAGGACGATGATGATGTGCAAGCAGTTTATACCAATCTAGCATAAACTGTAACAAGCCAGCAGAAGGTACAATCCTATAGAGGATTCATGGATATATTCTTTCGGTGCCATTGATTGAAAATCAAGACACTGATTTTTTTAAAATTCTACATGCTTGAGGGAGACAAAGGATTATTACTTATTTCCAAATAGCTTTTGGTCTAAGGAATAGCCTCCTGGTCCAAGCAGGGTCAAAACCACAAAAGATAATAAATAGAAATAACGTAATTCTAGAATGTCAAACCCTTCCTGAAATAAAAAATTTATGTGCATAAACGATAACCAGGAAATTTATGACCAAAATCAGACTTGCGTACCGTGAAAACAACCCAAGGACCAATAAAATAGCACAAATGCCTTCAGCAAAAGCTGCCAGGTAATAGGATGTATTGGCACCAATACCTATAGGATCAAAAAACTGAATTTCCTGCCCACTTAAAATAGTGGAAAGTTTGTCAAAGCCGTGTCCATATAGGAGCAAAAATGCTACACCCACACGGAAAATTAATAGGCCAGAGTCACTCCATTGCTTAGGAGTTTTAGTCAAAAAAGAATACTTACTCATAATGGTAGGGTTTTATTGTTTGGTCAAAAATACCATTAAATTGTTTATTGAGCTTCTTTTTAAGAATAATTATTTTTACTACAACATTTTACCAGGTGTAAAGCATTGCAAAAAGCTAACTATAAAGAATAATCTGATGATTTTACAGCATAATACCCAGACGAATTAAGGCACCTGTAATGTTAGCACCTGATCGCACTCCATTGGTGTATAATTTTGCACCGATCAAGAACTTTTCATTGATGGCGTAATCATTTTCGATGACAATATTAAAGCCAATATTTCTATCATTTACCACATCAATTACGTAGTTGCCTTTAGAGTCCCATTGACTTATATAGGTATTAGAACCATGATAATATCCAGCACCACCACCGATTTTGAAATTATTGATTTTGTTGTTTTTAAATGGGGAGAACAAGAGATTTACACCACCAAGGAAATAGTTGCCTTGAGATTGATTAGGTAAAGGTTTGGCGTTGTCAATATATCCACCTTGTCCTAGATTGACAAAACAAGAAGCACTGATATAAGGTGTAAATTTATAAGATACCTCATTTTCTATACTCATTACCAGGCCATCTCCTAGCCCCATCAATCCTCCACCAATTCCAAGTTTATAATCCACTTTACTAAGATTTTCTTGAGCATGTATTGTACATAAAGGCATGATAAAGATCAATAAATAGTATAACCGCTCCTTCATTTTTAGTGAGTTTTAAGATTTAAATGTAAATATAATGTAATTTCTACTGATTTATTGATAAAAAAGTAACAATACAATTGATTAGCCTGTTGGATATATTTGTAATACGTATTCATGGGCTGAATGTGGTAGTGAATAATTTTATTCTTACAAGAAAATTGTCATTAAAAAACTATCTTTGCATGCATCATTGAGGCAGGAAGGGTAATGCCTTGATTATCTTTATTTGAGAATAATACATTTCAATATTTTGAATACAACAAGAGCAGAAAAACTGGAAGCATTCGGACGATTGCTGGATATTATGGATGATCTTAGAGCTCAGTGTCCCTGGGATAAAAAGCAGACTATGGAGTCGCTTCGTATTTTGACGATTGAGGAAATGTACGAGCTGTCAGATGCCATCCTAAGTAGAAATATGAAGGACATAAAAGAAGAAATCGGAGATCTGATGCTCCATATGGTGTTTTATTCCAAGATTGGGTCAGAAACAGATGATTTTGATGTGGCATCAGTACTGCAAGGTATCTGTGATAAATTAGTCAAACGTCATCCGCACATCTATGGAGATGTAAAGGTGGAAGACGAAGCAGATGTCAAGCGCAACTGGGAACAGTTGAAACTGGCTGAAGGTAAAAAATCGGTACTAGGAGGTGTACCTAATGGACTCCCTGCTATGGTCAAGGCATACAGAATGCAGGAGAAAACAGCTCAAGTAGGGTTTCAGTGGAAAGATAAACTAGATGTATGGGATAAAGTGGAAGAGGAAATTCAAGAATTTAGACAAGTAGCAGGAAGTGGTGATGCGACAAAGATAGAAGAGGAGTTTGGTGATGTGCTTTTCTCGCTCATCAACTATGCACGCTATATTAAAGTCAATCCAGAAACGGCACTTGAACGTGTCAATAGAAAGTTTAAGTCGCGGTTTGAATACATAGAGTCACATGCTGACAAACCACTAGCTGATATGACCCTAGATGAAATGGATATGTTGTGGAATAAGGCAAAGAAAATCGAAGGAAAGTAAGCCTACTTCAAGCTGTAGAATTCAAAAAAAAATCCTGTAACCATGACTGATTACAGGATTTACATATACTCATTCTTATGCTTAGGCGTAGATGCTTATTTTTTAAGCATTTGCTCCACACCTGCAATAAATTCTTCTACTGAAGCCATATAACCTGTTTTGCCAAGTGCCTCAAGAGAATACTGATTCGTTGCATCATCCTTTGTTACGTTAAAAACCCATACGGTAGGGTAGCCTGTAACTTGAAAGGCACGTTGTAAATTGAAGTTTTGCTGCTGAATGTTAGAAGGAATTTGCTTTCTTCTAGGGAAATCCAGTTCAAGTAGTACTACATTCTTCTCTGCCCAACTTTGAAACTCAGGTTTGCTAAAAACGCTTGCTGTTAATCGCTTACACCATCCACACCAGTCGCTACCGGTGAAATTGGCCATTATTGGCTTACCAGTTTTCTTGGAGATAGCATAGGCATCGTCAAGATTGACAAGCCATCCTGGATTTTCAGCCTTGTACTCCTCGGTTGTTGATGTTGAAGTTGCGGCGTTAGTGGAATGTTGAGCAACTACACAGTTGTTTAAAACAAAACCACTCAGCAAAAATAGCGCTAATGTTACAGAAAATTTGATTCCGGAAAAATTCATCGTTTTTTATTTTATGTATATGACGGCAAAAGTAATATGAAATCGATAAAAAATGATAATAATAAGAAATATTTAACTTAAAGTAATTGAATAGGCTTTATGAAGCTATCTGATCGATTTTCTGAATATCTTTTTATTCTTTTACTACTAGATTAATCATTTTGCCTGGTACAACGATAACACGCTGAACAGCCTTGTCACCTACATGTCTCTTTACTGCGTCAAGTGTCATCACATAGTCCTGGATTTCCTTAGGAGTCATAGACGATGCTACAGCAATGACATCACGCTTTTTACCATTGACACAGACAGGATATTCTACTGCATCCTGAATCATGTGCTGCTCATCATATTCGGGATATGCTGCCTCGTGAACAGATCCATCATTGCCTAAGAGGTGATGCAATTCTTCAGTGATAAATGGCGCAAAAGGTGCAAGTAGTATGTTAAGCGAATTTAAGATTGTTCGATTATTACACTCTATACGTTTCAATTCATTAACACACATCATAAATGCACTCACACAGGTATTAAATGAAAAACGCTCTATGTCGTCTGTGATTTTTTTGATGGCTGTGTGCAGAATTTTGTACTCTTCTCCAGTCGGTTTCTCATCAGAAACACTCCATTCATTATTGTTGAAGTACAGCGCCCAGTATTTTCTCAAAAATCTGTTTACACCATCGATTCCTTTCGTGTCCCAAGGCTTAGATTGCTCAATAGGCCCTAAAAACATCTCGTACATTCTGAAGCAGTCTGCCCCATATCTGGCTACGATCTCATCAGGATTTTGAACATTGAATTTTGATTTTGACATCTTCTCCTGGACAATGTTAACCGTAAAATATGGCTCGCTTCCATCTTCTGTTATCCAGAAATACTTGCTCAGATTACCATCTACGTGATAATCTTTACCGATATGCTCCCAGTATTCTTTAAACTTACTTTGGGTGATGCGATTTTGACTATCCAAATAATCATAGATATAAGATAGGCGCACAGGATTGCCGGCGGTGATTTCATCTATATTGACCAAGTCTTTGATATTTCCTGTAAGTATTGAACCGTCAGGCATCTTCAGGTGATCAGCATAATATCCATAGGCGGTAATCATACCTTGATTGATCAATTTTTTAAACGGTTCCGTAGTAGGCACATAACCCAAGTCATACAAAAATTTATGCCAGAAACGACTGTACATAAGGTGACCAACTGCATGCTCGGTTCCACCCACATACAAATCCACATCTTGCCAGTAATTTAAGGCTTGTTCTGACGCAAAATTGTCCTTATTGTCTGGATCCATATATCGCAGAAAATACCATGAAGAGCCAGCAAATCCAGGCATGGTATCCGTCTCCAGTTGAAAACCTTCAAATTGATTGACCCAGGACTCTACTCTTACCAGTGGAGACTTGCCACCGGGGGCAGGCTTGAAGTTTTCAAGTTGTGGCAATATTAGTGGAAGCTGCTGTGTAGTCAGTGGTATTGCTACTCCGTTATGATTATACATAATAGGAAAGGGCTCACCCCAGTATCTCTGCCGACTGAAATTTGCGTCTCTGAGTTTGTAATTGGTCTTCCGAGTGCCAATGCCTCTTTCTTCAATTTTGTTGAGCATGGCGGTGATAGCATCCTTAACTTCCATTCCGGTGAGAAAGTCAGAATTGATCATTTTGCCGACCTTTTCATGAGGAGCAGCATTAGGATAATCCGTTCTGTCCACGATATCTATGATTTCCAGCCCAAACTTTTTAGCAAAATTATAATCTCGCTCATCATCACCAGGTACGGCCATGATGGCACCGGTGCCATAGTCCTTGAGCACATACTCACCTAGCCAAATTGGGACGTTTTTGCCAGTGAATGGATTTGTAGCGTAAGCGCCAGTGAATACACCCGTGACTTCTTTAATTTCAGACATTCTGTCCACATCAGACCGGCTGGCTACATATTCTTTATAGGACTTGACAGTTTCAGCTTGATCTGTAGTCACTAGAATATCGACTAGATCATGTTCCGGTGCCAGTACCATAAATGTAGAGCCAAAAATCGTATCAGGTCGAGTAGTGAAAATTTCAATTTTTTGATGACTTTGAGCTACTTCAAAAAACAACTGAGCACCTTCTGACTTGCCGATCCAGTTGCGCTGCATGGCTTTCAGTGCATCTGTCCACTCTAAAGTGTCCAGATCAGCCAGCAAACGCTCAGCATAGGCAGTGATACGCAAAGACCACTGCATCATAGCCTTTTTTTCTACTGGGTAGCCGCCTCTTTCTGAGAGCCCGTCTTTTACTTCGTCATTGGCCAGTACTGTGCCGAGCGCTTCACACCAGTTGACATAACCTATTTTGCGGTAGGCTAGGCGATAATTCATCAGCACTGCATCTTTCTCCTTGTCTGACATGACCTTCCACTCCTCTGCCGTGAAAGTAGCATCCTGGCTATTGGCAACCTGAAGATGAAAATTGCCTGATGTTTCAAATATTTTAATCAACTCGCTTATAGGTGCAGCCTTTTGAGTGACTAAATCATAATAGTGATTAAAAAGCTTGAGAAAAATCCACTGCGTCCATTTGTAGTACGATGGATCAGAAGTTCTAACCTCGCGATTCCAGTCAAAGCTAAATCCTATATTGTCAAGTTGTTCGCGGTACCTATTGACGTTGGTTTCAGTAGAATTGGCAGGATGAACGCCTGTTTGGATCGCATATTGTTCTGCTGGAAGCCCAAACGCATCATATCCCATGGGATGTAATACATTGAAACCTTTAAGCCTCTTGTATCTCGCAAAAATATCTGATGCGATATAACCCAATGGATGGCCTACATGCAGTCCTGCACCTGAAGGATAAGGAAACATGTCGAGCACGTAGTATTTGGGTTTGTTACTATGATTAGATACTTTGTAGAGTCCGGTTTTTTTCCACTCTTTACGCCATTTAGCTTCTATATTTTCCGGATGGTACAACATCGTATAGTCGGATTTTAAAAATTTAAATAAAACTGCAAAATTACAAAAAAATACCCACACTTATCAGTATTTAGAATACATAATAATACTTCTATGCAAGGATCAGAAATGACCGATGCAATCTATGTTTGGACGTTATTCTTATAGTTAAGAATGGAGGAATCATGACATAGTCTTTAGATGATTTAAATATATTAGCAAAAAATTATATTTATTTATAGCTGAACTATTGATAGTTATTGTAAAAAGTATTAATTTTGCAGCATCGTTTGACGATTTTGAGAATTGTTTAACACAAGGTAGCATACTTTTTAAATAAAAATGACGTCTTAGGAATAACTTGTTGTGCATGAATGGATTCAGGTTTGTGATCAGTTAAAAGAGAAAAAGATTATAAATCAAATAGTATAATGAATGCACACTGACTTAAGAATTGAGATAAGTAATATATGGATACAGCCAATTACAATCTTGAAAGCACTAACAAAAATAAGGCACTGATATACACAGTTGTCATACATTTCGCACTGGCAATGATTGGCTTTTATACTATATTGCACAAGGTTGAAGCCACTGAATCACATGACTATGTGTTGAATCTAGAGAGGATAGAAGAACCTATCCCTCCAGCAGAACCAGTAGATAGTCGGACAGATGCACCATTGACGCCTCATCAATCAACTACTACTAGTAGCGAACAACGGAATACGACTCCTAAACCCAATGCGGATAATGGGAGTGTAAAAAACACTGGTGGTAATAAGACTGCTGGAGCATCTAATGGTACCAATAAAAACACAAAGCCGGCGTCTGTTCAGGCTGGAGGTGCATCAAGTGGTAATAAAAATGGCACGAGTACCGGACAAGAAGATTTTCTGTCCGATCCTAATGCTGAGTATGTAGCTAATCAGAAGAAAAAATACTCTGACCTATTTGGCAAAGGTAGCGCAAATGGTACTGGATCAGGTACAGGTCATCATAATCCCGATGGCACTAAAGGCGATAATGGTGGTACACCAGATGGCAAAGCGCTTGAAGGAATAGCGAAGGGTTCAGGAAGAGTAGGAGGAGGTCTAAATGGTCGAGGAGTAGTTTATACACCTGTATTTTCTGACAATTCTCAAAAAACCGGTAAAGTAAGCCTTACCATTTGTGTAGATAAAGAAGGTAAAGTCATTAGCGCTGACTTTACTCAAAAAGGTTCTACTACTTCTGACCCGTATCTGGTCGATCTGGCAAAGAAAACCGCGGTTAAATATAGATTTGCAAAGAGTATTATCGATTCTCAGTGTGGAACGTTGACGATTGACTTTAGAGTACAATAATGAATTATTTACTTTCATTCCAATAATAGCTATCCGGATAAATTCTTTTGCCAAAAATGGCAGTGCCGATTCTAACTATGGTAGCCCCTTCTTCAATGGCGATTTCAAAGTCACCGCTCATACCCATTGATAATTCTTTCATTTCTACTCCGGCTATATGCTGTATTGCTATTTGATCCCTAATCTGTTTCAATAGCTTGAAGCATTTTCTTACTTTGACGTGATCATCGCTAAAAATTCCGATGGTCATTAATCCTTTGATGTGAAGTCGGTCCATTGAAGCAATAGACCGTACTAAATCAAGGGTATTTTCAGGCCTTACGCCAAATTTGCTTGATTCTCCAGAAGTATTGACTTGTATAAGAATGTCCATCGATTTATTTTCAAGTGTTAATCGTTGCTGGAGTTTTTGTGCGAGATCAAGTCTATCCACGGATTCGATACATGCCACATCATATTTGATGATGTCCTTAATTTTATTAGTTTGCAGATGACCTATAAAATGCTTTTTGTGTGGTACAGTTTGTAAGTCATCGTATTTGCTGATGATTTCCTGTATCTTATTTTCACCTATAAACTTTTCGCCAGTAGATAAAGCGGTGATAATACGCTCAGGAGAGACAGTCTTTGTAGCAAGCACAAGCTTAATATCTTCGGGATTTCTGCCATTTTGGAGTGTTGCTCTGTGGATCTTTTCGTTAATGATTTGCAAATTGTGTAATATTGAGTCCATTACTATTTTTTTAAAAAAATGACCATGAATGATTTAAATACTTACGAAAGGCTGTATTCTATTTTAATCTAAAATGTTGATATAAAAAGACTTATAAAAAAAATGAAATAAACGAAAGATTAAAAAGAATTAAAATAGCTATAAAAATTTCCTTATTATATGATAACAATACCCAATGAGTATGATTTAGATCAGTAAAATGGCAGGTCTAACACTACACCTTTGTTGTGAGATTTATAAGGATTGCCTTATAAAATGCAATTTTAAGACAAAATTTTTTTATTACAAACCAATTCTATTTTTTATGCTTAACAGAAAAATAACATTCGCATTACTCGCTTTGGTTACGTTGTATATGACATCGTGTAGACCAAAAGGTGCAAGTGACGCTGTTAGCGGAGATGCTGCATCAAAAGTTTATGTTGCCCCGGGTAAATATGACGAGTTTTACAATTTCGTTTCCGGTGGATTCAGTGGCCAGTTGAGTGTTTATGGACTCCCAAGTGGACGATTATTCAGAGTGATTCCTGTATTCTCATTAGATCCTGAAAAAGGATGGGGATTTAGTGAAGAAACAAAGCCTATGTTGAATACATCTCATGGTTTTGTTCCTTGGGATGACTTACATCACGTAGAGATGTCAATGACCAACGGTATAGCCGATGGTAAGTGGGTATTTGTTAACGGTAACAATACTCCTAGATTGGCAAGAATCGATTTAAAGACCTTCCGTACAGCTGAAATTATTGAATTACCAAATAGTGGAGGTAACCACAGTTCACCATTTGGAACAGAAAACTCAGAGTATATTGTAGCAGGTACACGATTTAGTGTTCCGGCTGATTATTCAAATGGAGATGTTCCAATTGATTCTTATAAAGAGAACTTTAAAGGTCATATCAGTTTCGTAAGTGTGAACAAAGAATCTGGAGAAATGGATATTGCTTTCCAATTAAAAACACCAGGCGTGAACTTTGACCTTGCTCGTTGTGGAAAGGGAGCTTCATCAGGATGGTTCTTCTTTAGTTGCTATAACACTGAGCAGGAAAATACCTTGCTTGAGGTTAATGCTTCAAGAAATGATAAGGACTTCATTATGGCTGTAAATTGGAAGAAAGCTGAAGAGTATGTGAAGGCAGGAAAAGGTAAAAAAGAGGCGGTCAAGTATGCTCATAATAAATGGAACGACGAAACACATAGTGCTACTTCAGAGATAAAAACAGAAGTAACTGTCCTTGATGTAAATGACTTTGAAGACCTAGTTTATTTTATCCCTTGTCCAAAGTCTCCACATGGCTGTGACGTCAATCCAACAGGTGAGTACATTGTTGGTAGTGGTAAGCTTGCTGCTTTGTTACCTGTATTTAGCTTTGAGAAAATTCAAAAAGCTATTGCTAATAAAGATTTTGAAAGCGAAGAATATGGAGGTATTCCTGTGATCAAGTATGAGTCTGCGCTACATGGTGAAGTGCAAAAGCCTGGTTTAGGACCTTTGCATACAGAGTTTGATGACAAAGGTAATGCATATACATCTATGTTTGTGTCATCAGAAATTGTAAAGTGGAATGTTAAATCACTCGAGGTTTTGGATCGCCAGCCTACTTTCTACTCAACAGGTCACCTTATGACAGTTGGAGGTAATACTGCTAAGCCAGTTGGTAAATATCTTGTTGCTTATAATAAGATTACAAAAGATCGTTATTTACCTACAGGACCAGAGCTTTGTCAGAGTGCACAGTTATTTGATATCAGCGGAGATAAGATGGAGTTAATTCTTGATTTTCCAACTATTGGTGAACCGCATTATGCACAGGCCATTCCTGCAAGTTTAATAATGGACAAGCAATTAAAGATTTATGACATTAATGCTAATAAACACCCTAAAGCTACTAAAGGTGAATCAGAAGCAAAGGTAGTCCGTGAAGGTAATAAAGTTCATGTTTATCTAACACTGATACGCTCACACCTCAACCCAGACTGTATTGAAGGTGTTAAATTAGGTGACGAAGTTTACTTCCATGTTACTAACCTTGAGCAGGACTGGGATTTACCTCACGGATTTGCTGTAAAAGGAGCCGATAATGGTGAGTTACTTGTTATGCCGGGTGAAACAACAACGTTAAAATGGGTTCCTGATAGAATAGGTATCTTCCCAATATATTGTACAGATTTCTGTTCAGCATTACACCAGGAAATGTCTGGATATGTACGAGTTTCAGGTAAAGGAAGCGATGTTCCGCTTAAATGGTGGTTAGACAAAAAGAACCAATAATTAACATTTAAGCATAGCTAAATATTAGTTCATGACATTATAATACAAAGGGCAGCTATTGATGCAGAAAGTCATGCTGCCCTTTTTTTATTGTTTTTAAACCTTATGGACTTCGATTCGTTTATTGTAAAATAATCTAATTTTAAATTTTTAAAAATGAAAATTTCAAATCTCTCAAAATATTTAATGTTTGGTGCGGCTCTGGCATTAATTTTATCTTTATTCTTTCCATTGTGGAGTATATATCTCGATGCGCCACAGTACCCTGAAGGTTTGCGGATGCAAATTTGGGCAAATAACTTGACGGGAGATGTTGAAATTATTAATGGATTGAATCACTACATTGGTATGAAGACATTACATGTAGAGGATTTTCCGGAGTTTACTATATTGCCTTATTTATTGGGAGCATTTGCAGTGTTCTTTTTGATTGGAGGTTGGATCGGAAAGCGAGGTTGGCTTAATGCTGCATTTTTTTTATTTTTAATTTTTGGTATCATCGCCATGGTTGATTTCTGGCACTGGGAATATCAATATGGTCATGATCTAGATCCCAATGCTGCTATTCAGGTACCGGGCATGTCTTATCAACCTCCACTGATTGGCTTTAAACAGTTACTCAACTTTGGTGCATTTTCTATTCCTGCTACGGGAGGGTGGCTTTTTATTGGAGCTGGACTGATGTTGTTAATTGGTGTGTTAAAAGAAGCAGGCTACCTGGATCGTTTTAAAAAGACTTCAGCTAAGGTAACAATTATGACTATGGGAATATTCTTTTTGACCAGCTGTACTCCTGAGGGACCAGATCCGATCAATCTTCATCAGGACTCATGTGAATTTTGTAAAATGTCAATCTCTGCGGGAAATTTTGCTGCTGAGGTGATAACCGAAAAGGGTAGGATATATAAATTTGATGACCTCAGTTGTATGATGCATTACGCAGATGAAAATGATCAGACCCCCATCAAGAGTTTTTGGGTAGGCAATTATATGCAGGAGAATTCACTCATAGATGCGACAAAAGCATGGTATGTAAAAGCTGCAGAATTGCGTAGCCCTATGGCAGGAAATACTGCCGCATTTTTGACACAAGAATCAGCTCAAAAGGTTGCATCAGAATTTGGAGCAAAAGTGATAGGATGGAACGATCTACAGGCCGAATCAACAATAGATATGAATGATGATGAGGATCTGGAATAATATATTATTTCTCTTCTTCTTAATACTAGTCACTTCCCAATTTTCATTTGCAAGAATTCTTGAGGTAGGTCAAGATAAGCAATTTAAGTCTATCCTGGCAGCATTAGATTCTTCAATGGATGGCGATACATTTCGTATCTATAAGGGTGTCTATACTGAAGGCAATATTTCAATAGATAAATCAATAATTATAATAGGCATTGATCGGCCGGTTCTGGATGGGAAGATTGAAGATGAGATATTTTCGGTTAAAGCTAGCAATGTAACTATCAAAGGGCTAGAGTTTCGCAATTGTGGACGGCAGGTCATGAAAGATCCTGCTGCCATCAAGGTGTATGGTCAGAGTCATGTGATTATTGAAGACAACGTCTTTCATGACAATTACTTTGGTATTTATCTTCAGCATTCAGAGCACTGTCTTATTAAGAACAACATTATTGAAGCTAGCCAAAAAAGAGAATCTCAGTCTGGCAATGGCATCCACTGTTTTAGGAGTGATTCCTTACAGATAATAGGCAATCAGGTGTTTGGCCATAGAGATGGTATTTATTTTGAATTCGTCACCGAAACCCTGATATGGCGTAATGTGGCTCATGATAACCTTCGTTATGGATTACACTTTATGTTTTCTCATAGTAACGCATACATTGCAAACTATTTCAAGAATAATGGAGCAGGTGTTGCGGTTATGTATACTAAGCGCGTCACCATGATTGCTAATACTTTTGAAGATAGCTGGGGTGATGGTTCTTATGGTGTGCTTTTTAAAGAATTGTCCGATTGTTATCTATCTGGAAATACGTTTATCAACAATACTACAGGTATATTTTTTGACGGGACAAACCGTATTACCATGGAAAGAAATACCATTAAAGGTAATGGATGGGGTGTGCGGCTTCAAGCCAATTGTCTGGATAATAAATTTATAGATAATAACTTTATGGGCAATACTTTTGATATTACAACTAACGGCACACTCGTTGAAAACTTCTTCGATGGTAATTATTGGGATAAATATGAAGGATATGACCTAGATAAAGACCAAAAAGGTGATGTCCCGTATCATCCACTGAGTTTGTATGCAGTTATAGTGGAGAAAAATCCACCAGCAATGTTACTTTATAGAAGTTTTATGATCACTTTACTAGACAAGTCAGAAAAGATATTACCATCACTGACACCTGAGAATTTTGTTGATAACAGACCGAGAATGATACCTCATAAATTATGATTAAAGTAGAAAATATAACAAAGCAATTTGGGAAATTTAAGGCCCTTGACGACGTGAGTGTGCATATGAATCAAGGTGAATGTATTGCGCTGATTGGCCCAAATGGATGTGGCAAGACCACACTAATTAAATCGATTCTAGGCATGGTACTTCCTCAGGAAGGAGTGATCTTATTTGATGGTAAAAGCATAAAGAATGATGATATTTACCGTAATCAAATTGGGTATATGCCGCAGATAGGACGTTATCCCGTTAATATGACGATAGGTCAGGTCATCACAATGATTCAGAGCATTAGAAATCAACAAGGAGAGTTGGATTTTGACCTTTACAATAGATTTGAATTGGATAAAATGCTGGAGAAGAGAATGGGTACACTGAGTGGGGGAACAACTCAGAAGGTGAGTGCTACACTGGCTTTTATGTTTCATTCCAAAGTGTTGATCCTGGACGAACCGACAGCAGGGCTAGATCCAATAGCTTCTGAGATATTGAAAGAAAAAAATCATTGAGGCTAAAAATAAAGGAGTCCTTATTCTTATTACATCTCACCTTTTAAGTGAGCTGGAAGATCTGGCCAGTCAGATTATATTTATGCAAGAAGGTAAGTTGATATTACATAAGAACGTTGGTGAACTAAAGGAGTCTACAGGGCAACCTACTATTGCTAAATCTATTCTTCACCTTTTAAAAACAGAAGCGCTGTGATTAACGTATTGAAGTTTGTTGCTCTTGATATATTAAAAAATAAGATTGTCATCGCTTATGCAGTGATGTTAGCCCTTTTTTCATGGAGTGCTTTCAGTTTGGAAGAAAATGAAGCAAAAGGTCTTTTGACGGTGCTCAATATAGTTTTACTTACAGTTCCTCTGGTGTCTGTGCTTTTTTCTACCATCTATGTGTATAATAGTAGTGAGTTTATAGAGTTGCTGGTCAGCCACCCGGTCAAGCGAAGTAAAATATGGATTGCATTGTTTATTGGCCTATCTGCAGCGATGAGTCTTGCCTACATTATTGGTACTGGAATTCCATTATTACTTTTTGCAGATTTTGCCACAGCAATGATGATGATTGTATCGGGATGTATGTTGTCCATGATATTTGTAGCGATTGCATTTCTTTGTAGTATCCTTGCGAGAGATAAAGCCAAAGGTATAGGTATTTCCATTATGTTATGGCTATATTTTGCACTGCTTTTTGATGCTTTGGTACTCTTTTTGTTTTTCCAGTTTTCTGAATATCCAATTGAAAAAATGGTGGTAGGTCTGAGTGCATTAAGTCCGATTGACATGACCCGCATTCTGATTCTATTGCGCATGGATGTTTCAGCCATGTTGGGCCATACAGGGGCTATATTTAAAAACTATTTTGGCACTAACTGGGGACTTATATTCTCATTTGGGTTGATGCTGGTGTGGATTTTAGTGCCATTCTTAATTTCGTTAAAGAAATTTGTGAATAGAGATCTTTAATTATATGACGTTCAATGGCGATAGACCATAATCGTCAAATAATAAGCTTTTCCAAAAAGAAATATCAAAAGGGAAAGCTTATTGTTTTGGTTAAGTACTAGCTGCAGTACAACTGCCTGATTGTGTTTTTCATCTTTAGCTGAATAAACCAAAGTCAAAGGTTGATTTTCAGCCAATGATTTCAAATGATTAATTTGATCTTTTTTGTGGTTAAGCTCTTCAATATATTTTGTTTTAAATGCTTCGAATCGTTCTGGTACATGGTCAAACCATTTTCTTAATTCATTAGAAGGTGCCACTTCTTTATTCCATTCGTTAATAGCGGCTGATACTTTGCTGATACCCCTTGGCCATAATCTGTCCACTAGGACTCTGAAACCATCATCATCTAAAGGTGGCTCATACACACGTTTTTATTTTTATGGCATACATTGTTTTCTATTTTTATGCATTGATCTGATATAAAAATAAACACTTCATCGGCGACAAGGTTGGTGTTGTAATCGAGAATTGTGTGCCCGATTTGCTAAAAAAAGTGTATGCTTAAAATGGTCTATCATTGTACTACGATCATTGATTAACAGCCTTTTTAAAATATGATGCATAAAAAAAATCCGACTTAGAAACGTCAAAGTCGGATTTTCTTAATTTTCGTTTGATTCTGATTATGAAAAATTCATTATCTTATCACGAACGACTATTGGATTATTGTACGATGAGCTTACCATGCATCATTGCAGCATGACCTGGGAAAGAACAAATAAAGTCATACTCTCCTGCATCTGGTGCAGTAAATTCGATACTTGTGCTTTCGCCACCTCCAATCGTTTTAGTGTGGGCAATAACACTTCCAGCCATATCAGTAGGAATGTAGTCATTATCCTTAGCAGCTATAGCAGCAGTTGCAAATGAATTAACATCTGTACCTGGCTGTAATAAAACCCAGTTGTGACCCATTGCTTCAACTGATTGAGTACCAATGTGAACCAATGTCAGTTTTACAGTTTGACCTTCCTTAACTACGATTTCAGACTTGTCATACTTCATGTTGTCATCTCCATGGATTTCTACTTCAGCTACAGCGCTGTCAGTTGATGGAGTAGCTTCTGTTGTTTCAGTTGTAGTAGTTTCAGCAGCTGCAGAAGAAGACTTTTCGCCACCGCAAGCTGTCAAGAAAAACATTGTTGATACAGCAAATAAAAAAATTAAATTTCTCATGTTTTAAAATAAATTTAGTTAATGAATAAAAAAGTTAAATAGTTACAATTGATTTTGCACCATCCAGTGCTTTTGGAAATAAAATATTATTTTCCAGATGAATGTGAAGATGTAAATCTTCCTCAAATTCATGTAGGAGATTTAGCGTTACTTTATAAGTATTACATCCATCTGCAGGAGTAGTGAAATGATTACTCAATGCTGAAATTTTACGGAATCTTTCTCCTTCATTATCGTGCTCAGACATCATTTCTTCAATGGAAGCTTGAAGATTTTCTAAATCTGCATTTGCGACGTTGCCTTCCATCATTTTTCGCACAATCGGAAATACTCGATCTTCTTCTTTCTCCATGTGTATAGTGAGTTCCTCTGCCGATTCATTAAAGAGATCATTGATCTCCCATAATTCTGGATGTCTGTCACCATGTACTCGACAAATTTTACTCAAATATGGCTGTATTTCCTGAATTTTAGCACGGACATACCTGTGATGCTTTTTCTCAATATAGTCAGCGAGTAAATCCAGAGGCCATGTTCTATAATCTACAGCTGCTGTGCTACCCTGAGGCCCCGCTACTAATAATTCGATGACTTTGTCAGCATCAATATTATCCTCATTGCAAGCTTCCTGAATTGTCCTATTGCCATGACAGCAAAAATCTATACCGCTTTCCTTGAATACTGCGGCAGCTCTATAATCATTTGCGACAATATCTCCTATGATCGTGTCTTTTGTGATATTCATGATAATTGATTTATATTTATTATTTATGTTGAGTAATTTTCCTATTCAAATTCATTCATCCACTTTACCTGCCCATAATTTAAGCTGCCTAATCCCAAGTAATGATAAGCAAGCCACCTTAATTATTTCCATTGCTACAAAATAATAATGGAGATTTGATGGTGAGACTTCATTGCCTTGTAAGCGTAATTCAGCTCTTGCATCCATTACAGGCAGTACCCAAACCGTCTGCAATATCAAAATCACTACCGGAATCAGAAAATAAGTGTATTTCAATGAAAATACTGGCTCTTTAGCTCTATATAAACTTATAAAAATTAATATTGCAAATACCCATTCTACCTTATTCAATGCTCCGAAAACCAATCTGCCAATACCTAACCCAAGCGGTATTGTGATACCTGGGGCTTGAAATTTAAGCCACGATTCTAAAAAACTGATGGCACCGACAAAGCCTACCCATAAGAACAAGCTAGCTAATGCAAGTGGTGTTTTTGACTTGTTCATGACGGAAACATGGAAGGATTAGACCTTCTATACATTATTTTCAAATGAAACATTTCGGCCATCCTATTGCCTTGCCATTTTGCTTTATTAGCATTTTCACCTGAAAAATCTTCATCTATGGTTTCAAAAAATAATTCAAGCCATCGATTGAAATGCTCTTTTTCAACAGGTAACTTTGCATGTGGCACAAATGGTGCTCCAAAATAGGTGTGATCATCTAGCAAAATGGTTTGCCAGAAACGGTACATTTTTTCAAGGTGCTCAGGCCATCTATCCAGAATCACATTGTCAAAGATTTCACCCAGCAAGTCATCATTACGAACTTTTTCGTAAAATTTATCTACAAGTACTTTTATATCGTCTAAAGTATCAATATCTCGTTTTTGCTCCATTGATTCCGGACAGGTACGTTTTTCTTAAATTAAGCAGAAATACCTGCATGATATTTCTGCTTAATTTTATTTAGCTATTATTTTCTCCAGTAATTGTTGGCTTCTGCAACAGTTCTGAACTCAATGGCCACTACTTCAGCAGATGCAATCAACTGAGCAGAGTCGGTTGCGTATTTTTCGCGCAATGCTTTCTTGATTTCTGGATCAGACTGAATTGCTCCGATCGTCTTTCTTGCCATTAAGATTGCTAACGCTCTTCCTTCTTGTGGTGTTGCTGTAATCAATGATTCCAGCCAAACTTCGTTACTTGCCATAATCTACAATTTTTATATGTTATTAAGTATAAATTGATCATTTTTGTTGTTTTTAATCAGGCCATTAAGCAATCATTATGAAATATTTTTTTTAACATTGTTTTAATTTGGGATAATTCAAACTTATTGGCTTAGATTATTACTTAACTTCTCTTCTTAACATTGTTTCTCCTGCATTCAGACCTACCGCAAGGTCATAAATGGAGGTATTTGTTAACATTTTGTTTATGTTTTGCTTGATTCCTGCATATTGGTAGTGTAGTGGACATGGTTTGTCTGCATTACATCCATCAAGGCCCATTATGCATTTAACAAGCAAATCATCACCGTCAATGATCCGTACCACATCTGCCACTTTTACGTCTCTGAGCTGGTCTGGACTCATTTGAAATCCACCATTTGGCCCTGTGTATGAATTCAAAATATTTTCTTTGGAAAGCTTACCCAAGATTTTGGCAGTAAAAGCAGCTGGTGAGCCTGCATACTTGCTTACATCCCAGATTTTTACTCTCTGGTTTTCTATAGACCTAGACGCTATGTATGCAAGCGCTTTAAGACCATATTCACAAGCATTTGAAAACATACTTTATTTTTGCTTTTACACCACAAAGATATATCAATTTTTAATTTAAGACAAAATTATCTTAAATATTTTTTCAATTGAGTTATTTTGTGTGAATTTCAAAATAAAATTTGCGTCAATGGATTATCGGAGTGGATGAGGATTATTCTATTCAAATCGTGATGAGTTAGTATATGATGGGCTAAATGTAACTTGATATTATGTATTAAAAATACGAGATCGCCCTAAAGTCATTTGGTGCCTTGAAGCATGGATATACTAGTAAATGGACTTTAAAATCTATGGATAAGTCATCATTAAGACAGTTTTAGATATATGCTTTTTCATAATAATAGTTACTTTTGCGCTTTCAGATAAAATTTAAATATGAGAAATATTTTAGTTTCTTTTCTTTTCATTGTACTCAGTATCGGGGTACTCGAGGCACAAAACGGTGCTGTCAGAGGAAATGTATATGAGAAGGAAAGTGGAGAACCAATAATATATGGAACTGTTCAAATTCAGGGTACCAAACATGCGGTAATGACGGATCTAGATGGATTTTTTATGATCCCCAATGTTCCAGCAGGTGATTATAAGTTAGTAGCATCTTATGTGGGTTATGATAGTTCAGTAGTTGATATCAAGATTAAGCCGGATGGTATTGCTTATCAGGCGATGTATCTGGCAGAAAGCGGAGTGGCACTCTCTGAAGTAAATATTTCGGCTGAAAGAGAACATGCCCGCACCACGGTCAATATTTCTCAGATTGCGGTTTCCCAGAGACAAATCAAGGCTTTGCCATCAGTAGGTGGAGAGCCTGATATCGTGCAGTATCTTCAGGTCATTCCAGGTATCATTTCTACGGGTGATCAAGGAGGTCAAATCTATATCAGAGGTGGTTCGCCTATTCAAAATAAAATATTGCTGGATGGATTAAACATCTTCAATCCATTCCATTCTATAGGTTTTTATTCAGTATTTGAGACCGATTTGATTAAGAATGTAAATGTACTAACAGGTGGGTTCGGAGCAGAACAAGGAGGCAGGATTTCAGCAGTGGTGGATATTACCACACGTGAAGGAAGTAAAAGTAGGGTGCATGGTTCAGTCAGTGGTGGACCGTTCATGATCAAGGGGTTGGTTGAAGGTCCCTTGAAGAAGTTTACAGAAGGTGGCACTTCGGTATCCTATGTACTGACAGCCAAGAAATCACTTCTGGAAACAACCTCCAAAGGCCTATACTCTTATGCAGCGGACGACAAAGAGGTGGGACTTCCATTCTCTTTTAGCGATTATTATGGCAAAGTGTCCATCAATACAAGTAATGGGAGTCGTATTAATGTATTTGGTTTTAATTATAACGATGCTTATGCTAATCCATTGCTTGCAACTATTGACTGGCAGAATACAGGTGCAGGAATTAACTTCCATATGATACCTGCCGAGTCTAGTATTATTGTAGATGGAGTAGTGGGTTATTCGACTTATACTGTAGGTATAGGAGAGCAAGACACAGAACCCAGAAGATCAGATGTGGATGAATTGACTGCTAATATTGGATTTACATTTTTGGTGATAAAAATGAGGTAAAGTACGGACTTGAAATGAAAAGCCTCAGAACAGACTTTGAATTCGTCAATCCGTTCGGTATTCGATTTGCTGATGAGCAAAATTCCACAGAGTTGGGTGTATATGCTAAATATCGTCAAATTATTGGAAAGCTCATTATAGATCCTTCGGTTCGATTTCAGTATTATTCTGCACTTGGAGCATTTACCTTTGAGCCTCGTCTAGGACTGAAGTTTAATATTTCTGATAATTGGAGAATTAAGGCGGCTGCCGGAAGATATACTCAAAATTTGCTAAGTACCTCAAATGAAAGAGATGTAGTAAATTTATTTAATGGCTATCTGACAGGTCCTGAAACACTGGTGCGAGATCAGAATGGTAATGTCATTAATAACAAACTCCAGATAGCTAATCATGCTATTGTAGGTATCGAGCACGATCTAACTAAAAACCTTAAGGTCAATATTGAAGGTTATTACAAGGGATTCCCTCAGATTTTGGTAGTCAATAGAAATAAGCAAACTGCTGAAGATACCGATTATACTACTGAAACTGGAGAGGCCTATGGGGTAGATTTTTCTGTCAAATATGATGTGCCTCGCTTATATGTTTGGGGAACTTACAGTTACGGTATTGTCAATAGAAATGATGGAGAGCAGATTTATCCGACCATTTTTGATAGAAGGCACAATGTCAATTTTTTAGCTACTTATAGTCTAGATAAAGAAGACACTTGGGAAGCAAGTATTAGATGGAATATGGGGTCTGGCTTTCCATTCACAAAGACCCGTGGATTTTATAACTATCAGAGTTATCTTGCCGGTGTTACCACTGATTATGAAACCAATAATCCTGATGATATAGGCATTATCTATTCTTCAAAAAGAAATGGTGGCCGCCTTCCTTATTATCACCGACTGGATGTATCTATTCAGAAAGACTTCAAGTTTACAAAGTACGTGGGGCTACAAGTCAATTTGAGTGTAACCAATGCCTATAACCGTCCAAATATCTTTTACTTTGATCGGTTAAATTATGAACGCGTAAATCAATTACCAATTTTGCCAACCATGAGTGCGAAATTTTATTTCTAAATGCTTGTGAGATATATTAAATTGTCATACCTTTGCAGCCGTTAAAAACCGAGAGGCTGTTTTTCAGTGGATTTCGGTTTGATTTTCAAATAATTATAAAATTTTAACATGGCAGTAAAATTAAGACTTAGCCGCAAAGGTCGTAAAAAAGCTCCTTTTTATCACGTTGTAGTTGCAGATGCTCGTGCTCCTAGAGATGGTAAATTTATCCAAAAAATCGGAACATACAACCCGATGACAAAACCAGCAACCATTGAAATCGATAGAGATGCCGCTTTTGACTGGCTAGCAAAAGGTGCTCAGCCTACTGATACAGTGAGAGCGATTTTGAGATTCAAAGGCGTGTATTATAAGAAGCACTTGATGAGAGGTGTAAGTAAAGGAGCATTGACACTTGAACAAGCAGATGAAATGCTAACTAAATGGATTGATTCAAAGGAAGCTAGAATTGCTTCTAGAAGAGAAAATACAAAGGCTGAGGTGGACGCATTTAGAAAGATGGTTTCAGGTGATGCTAAGCCTAAAGTTGTTATAGCTGATGAGGAAACAAAAGAGACATCAGAAGCATACAAAGCGGGAGGAGAGGAAGAATAAGAAATTGGCTTATTAAAGTTGAGTTGATGAGAGCATAATGTTCCATCATTTAAGGATAAAGAGACCTGGTAAAAGATGTTTTTTACCAGGTCTTCTTTTAACCTGACTAATAAATTTGATATAAAACATAGTGAAATTAGGCAGTTATGTGACAATACGCTATGTATAATATAGGTTTAATTGATGAAGATAATAGAATACTAAAAGTTTTAATAAATTTTTAAAATATACAGACATGGAAGCTTTAGCAGCGAATTATAAAAATCACCTAGATCAGATTAAGGCAGCTATTCAGCATTCTGACCTACTAGCAGCCTACCTTGAAGAAGAATCAGCTGACCTCTATAAACAATTGATTGAAGGTTTTGAGCCTCATATTTTGGAGCTATATGAACTGGTAGCAAACAAGACACCTTTACAATTAATTGCTTTAGAAAAAGAGTTACTTGATCCTGGTTTTGAAGGCCTTTTCTTGCCTAAGATCCTTGGCTATTCTGTATTACGTGGTGAAATTGATGAAAAATACAAATATGTAAGACCACAGAATCATTTTAAAGATATTCTACTGGCTATATCAGAATCTGCTAATTTTGATTTTATTAAAACAAGGATAGGTCAGACTGTACAGGTCGGATTTGCTCTGAGTAGTGATATTTGGTTGACGAATCTTTTGGATTCTATTTCAAATAAGAAGGTGAAGTCATTCCTGAATTTCCAGCGTATGGAGAAGTATCAGGATCTTGAACATCGGATTCAACTATATAATAATTATTTGTTGCAGTTTAAGGATCAAAATTATCTTACAACGGAATTCCCGACCACAGCAATAGAATTGAATACGCATTCCAATGTATTGCTAGATTTTATCAAATATAGAACAAAGAGGAGGTTTAACAACGAATCGCTTATTAACCATCTTGAAACGCTGATCTTTAACGATGCGCTTGTTAATGAGCCATCTTTTTTAGAGATGATTATGGTCGTAAGAATGTTTTATGATGTCAGCCCAAAAGCACAAGATAAAATTACCACTATTCTAAGCAATAAAAGGAAGAGCAATGAGCATTTTCCGGAGACATTCTTTAAAGTATTGCTCAGTTTGTATAGAAGCCCCGCGGTAGAGGTATCTCCTGATGCAGATAAGAGAATGTCAACAGTGATAGATAAGAGTATAAAAGACAGTATATCAGACTATTACACTCTTATGGATGTAGTACATACCAAAGGTTATGTGCACGAGGAAACCATCGAAGCTGTAGGGGTATATTATACTAAGCAAAAAGGATTGAGTCTTGAGAATGAATGCCTAAGAGATGCCATTTTTAGCTATTGTGAGAGTTTTCTGAACAATCTCGATACAGATAGTTATGGAGAATATTTTAACATCAACAAGGTTTTTGTATCCTATATTAATACTTTTGACAATGAGCGATTTAATCAAAGTATTAAGGACTTAAGTCTGAGGTATATTGAAAAATTACTCGCCGTCTATACAGATAAAAGAGGTAGAGATTATCAAGATATAAAGAAGTTTGTGACGGCTACCTTCCTGGATCTTGGATTCAAAACCGAAAAAGAGCTCCAAGATATGTTCAAGACTCGAAGAAAAAAGTAATGGACTAATACTGTCCCGTATTCAGTAGTACTAATGTACAAGCTTCTTCAGTAAGGATACCCCGATCTTTAGCCATTGACTCGAGTTCGGGGTTTTCTGTTCCTGGATTAAAAATGATGCGTATCGGATGTAATCCGAGTATATAATCGTAATATGTCTTCTGAATCGTCGGGTTGATATACAGTGTAATAGTATGTACATCTTCATATGCCAACCTTTCTTTTGTAATGTTGACATCTTCTATTTTGCCATCTCGATTTCCAAGGGCATATACTTTCTTACCTTTACGAAGTAATAATTTGACCGCTTTATTGGAATATCGATCTAGTTTTTCTGATGCCCCTATGACTAATGTGTGATCTTTAATGTTCATAATAATGAAGATTTACACCATACTAACACGCTACCGGTGTCAAAGTTTTTATTATTTTTGGTATGATTTTTATTGATAAATATTAGGGAGAATACAGATTTTAACTCTATCTTTACGCTGATTTTATATAAGGTGAAATATTAATAATTATCATATTTTTTATCTTATTGGTAATCAGAAGGTTAATTAATTCCCGAATGCTGAATTTAAAAATTATTGGATGTTGAATTTTGAGTTGAGGAGATATATAAAGTGGTATTTTGTAACAATGCTGCTGGCCGTTTTCAATAGGTCGTCAGCTCAATGTACATTTAATACAGCACCATTTGGTGAGATCTGTAGCACTGCCCATTATATTTGTGGTAGTGAACTCAACGGATTAACCGGAACCCTCCCGGCTAAAATTAGCGCAGAACAAGAGTGGAGAGGACTTTGCAATAAAAATGGATCAGCTCAAAACATTATCTGGTATTCATTTACTCCATGTTCTAATAAGGTGACTTTGGAATTTACTGCTACAAACTGCTACGTATTTGACACACTGACTCAAAAGTCTTTAGGTGCACATCCGCATGCCGGATTGCAAGTAGGTTTGTTTAGTGATTGTGATCCTGATAAATGGCTCGATTGCTCATCGAGTCCAGTTAATCCTCCGGGAATGACAGGTACATTTAGAGTTTCATCAGATAAGTTTGAGCCGGGCAGGCTGGCATATTTCTATATAGATGGATATAATACTAGTTTAACATCTATCTCTATTTGTGATTTTTCTGTGAAGATTATTGAAGGTATCGATATGACGCCTGTAGAAGCACCAGATCCTGATAAACTAGAGAAAGGATACATCACAGGGCCTTCTTCACTTTCATGCGATATGAAGAACACTCCTGTTCTATTTTCCTTGACAGAACCCGAAAGAGCGGTCAATCTAAATAATTCTTGCCAACCGCCTGCAGATTTCAACCCCGCAGACAGTGTATGTTATGCTTGGACTGTATTTCCAACCACAGGTGCGCATTTTGAAAATAATATAGCTAATGGTAAAAATGTGAATCTTGTTTTTACTGAAGAAGGAGACTATACAATATCTGCTACTACTATGTTTAATCCTTACTACGTAGGTAGTTGTGCCAATGCTGCAGCCGGTGATATAATTTCATGGAATATTTCTGTTCTAAAGGGCGATACAACTATACTTCAGCCAGAATATGTCTGTCCTGGTAATTCAGTGACTTACTGTGGCCAGTTGATTACCAGGGATACTGTCGTAGTTTGTGACGAGGATCCTTGTCACATCAGGAAAAAACGTTTTGTATTTGGAACAAGTCAAGAGTCAGATTTAGGTACACAATATATTTGCGCAGGTTCATCATTTAATTTTCAGGGTATAGATTACACTACACCTGGTGACTATGAAGTGGTGGATGCTGATAATTGTGCATTGGTTCATAAGTTTAAAATTGAGACAGTTTCAGTCAGCACGACTTTGTCTTCGCCGGGTACGGAATTAAACTGTAATGTAATTCAGATACCATTATCAGGTACAGGCTCTACTAATAACCCTGCCGGACTTAATTACATATGGCAAGACCAAAATAATACAATTTTAGGACAAGGTAGTTCTATTACAGTTAGCAAGCCAGGAGAATATCATTTGATAGCAGAAGTGATTACCCCAAGTGGTGTTTGTCGAGATACAAAATCCATCCGTATTACCGAAAACAAAAGAAAACCGCAAATTACGGCCTTCTTACCGATTATTAGATGTTTGAGACCTTTTGATGCTCCACCGGTGATAACCATTCAGACTGCAGATCCATACAGCAACGTAGAGTGGACGACTCCTACCGGACAAAAGATTCAATCTTTAAATATACAAGTAGATTCTTTAAATGGGGCTTTAGGCATGCCGTATGTTCTACAACTGATAGGTGCAAATGGTTGCGTTCTAGATACCAGCTTTGTACTATCCACCAATTTTGAAAAAGCGGAAATTAAATTAACGGGGGATGATCTAACTTGCTATAGACCTAAAGTAACTATTTCTGCATCTACAGATATTTCAATTGATTCCATAAGATGGAACAAGGTATCTCCTGATCAAAAGTTTTTTGGTAGCCACATAACAAAAACCACACATGATGTCACTGAGCCGGGAGTATATCGAGTAGATGTCATGGCCTCATCCAGCAAGTGCTGGAATAGTGAATCTATTGCTATAGAAGACAAGATGGTATATCCGGAACTCACCATTGCAAATCCTGAAAAATGGCATTGTAATTCTACTTCTTTGGATATAATTCCTATTGTGTCTACCGGCAATAATATTCAATACAAATGGGGATCACCGGATGGCAATATATTATCAGAGGTTACCCAGTCAGCTTTGAAGGCAGGTAGCCCGGGTACTTATCGATTGGTAGTAACTAATATTGATAATGGATGTGCCAGGACAAAAAGCATCGTGATTGAGGAAGAAGAAAATAAACCTAGGTCAATTCATTTCAGGAAAGATGATATTCTATGTTATGGCCAGAATAACGGAACTCTTTCCATTATTGATGTAGATGGTGGTTTTGAGCCATATACATTCTATCTAAATGATAATGTATTAAGTAATACTTCTATAACGAACTTGCCAAAAGGTAAATATCACTTGAAGGTACTGGATGAATATGGATGTGAACACTCAGAAGAGTTAGAAATCCATGAGCCCGAATTGTTTGATATTGAAACAGAGGAAGAGCTGAGTATCACATTCAACGATGTTAAAACTCTGACATTTGAATCAAATTATCCTGATAGCGAAATAGCAAGCATTGTCTGGACAGACAAGAATGGAAAAATTCTAGGTAATGATTTTGAATTAGAGTTTGCTTCTACAGAATCAGATATCATATCTGTGGAAGTGACTACTATAAACGGATGTACTGCAAAAGCCCAAATCAGAGTCGAAATTGACAATAATGTTAAGGTTCATATTCCTAATATTTTTTCACCTAATGGTGATGGTGTCAATGATCGACTTGTGATCTTTAAGAATAAAATTCCTGCTGAGATTAATAGAATAGCTATCTATGATAGATTAGGTAATATGGTTTATGCTGTTGATGGATTTGACTTCAGTCAAGAAACAGTAGAGTGGGATGGTACGTTCCATGGACAACCTGTACAACAAGGTGTTTATGTGATGTTGATTGAACTGACTGATTATGCAGGAAAACGACAACTCATTAGTCAGGATCTTACCTTGATTAGATAACTGTTCTGCTTTATTCTATATATTTATATGTGTAGGGTGAATCAGTAAAACACGAATTGTTCCGCGTCAAACATACCCTGATCACTGATTTTAATTTTAGGTATTACAAGTAAAGCCATAAAAGACAAAGTCATATATGGTGCTTTTAGTTTTGAGCCGTGTTTTTTGGCAAAATCACTGATTTCTTTGTATGCAATACCAATTTCAGCTACCGGACGATCACTCATTAGACCTGCTATTGGTAGTGGAATATGCCTTTGATCGGTTTTAGTTACAGCAGAGAGGCCACCTTCAGAGTCCATCAACAAATTTACTGCTGAAGCAATTAAGGACTCATCGTCACCCACAGCTACAATATTATGAGAGTCATGTGCTACAGTTGATGCGATAGCACAGTTTTTCAATCCGAAGTTTTTTATAAATCCTAGAGCTGGAAAAGCAGTTTGATATCTGTTTACAACTGTAATTTTTAGAATATCTTGGTCTGGATCAGCTACACTGAGACCATCCTTAACTGGTATCTTTGCAAACGATTTCTCGGTTATCAATGATCCATCTATTGCATTGATAATAGGAAATTCTGTTTTTCTAGCTGGAAGATTAAATGCTGATGGTGTTACTTTATGAGCAAAAAACTGATTAATTAACCCGTGCTTCTTATCTTCAAGGATGGATTTGCCTCCGCTTGCTACCTTATGGCCATTGATGTAAGTTGAAAGTATATCAAAATCTTTGAGATTATTTACCACTATAAAATCTGCAGGATCTCCTTGCCGGAGGATTCCAACAGGCAAGTTGTAGTGATTTACAGGATTGATACAAGCGATACGTAAGACTTCAAAAAGGTCGTATCCTAAGCGCAAAGAGCGCTTCACTAGTAAGTTGATGTGACCTTCAAGTAAATCATCAGGGTGCTTATCGTCACTGCAAAACATTACCATATCAGGGTGACTACCTATTATCGTATGTAATGCATCATAATTTTTAGCTGCTGAACCTTCTCTTATGATGATTTTCATACCAAAATGCAGTTTGTCCATAGCTTCATCCAGTGTAAAACATTCGTGATCAGTGGTAATACCATGTTCTATATAAGCACGAGCTTGGTCTCCCCTTAGTCCTGGTGCATGGCCATCAATGGGCTTGTTGTATTTTCTGGCAGAATCTAGCTTTTTGAGTATTTCAGAATCGTTATTGAGCACTCCGGGATAGTTCATCATCTCGGACAAATACCATATATCATCAGATTGCATAAGCCGGTCAATATCATCTGCATTGATGATAGCACCTGCCGTTTCAAATGCAGTAGCAGGCACACATGAAGGAGCTCCAAAATGAAATTTTAGTCTTGCATCTTTTGCATTGTCAATCATATATTGTACGCCTTCAATACCACATACATTGGCTATCTCATGTGGATCGCTTACTGTAGCCACCGTACCATGTACTAATGCAATCTTTGCAAACTCATACGGCGTGACCATACTGCTTTCTATATGAATGTGTGCGTCTATAAAGCCTGGTAAGATATAGTGGTCGTCGGCTTCATCAGTCGGTTGTATGGATTCAATTTTCCCTTGATGATTAATTGTAACTTTGCCTGGATAGATTTTTTTTCTCTAGGATATTGATTATTTGGCCGGAAATACTTTTCATGAAAGGTGTGTTTGGCAACAAAGATAATCATAATTTCTATCAGGGACGATGAAGCGTGACTTAGTATTGTTATTTGATCCTTCTGTTTTGAAAAATATAATAACTTAACAAAAAATGATTGACTTGTTTTTTAGTGATTTCATGATGACATATAAACTGTTTATTGGACAAATTTTGAGCATGTTGCATCATGAAAATATCAAAATTTTTCATTTTATTCTTCATGTTCTTGGTTTGTCTTTGATATAATTTTTTTAGGTTGTGCACTCCAAATAGCTCATTAGAAATTTTCCTCATGATTATGCTACTTCATACTTATTTCGGCTCTTGCCTTTTCACTACTAGCATGATTAGTTCAATATTTGCAGAATAAAAGTGGTGAGTCTTAAAGCTTGTTTGTCTTATATTCCATTGTAACTATTTCTTAAATATAGTCTATATTTTATTTATTTGTATAGTGTTAAGCTTATTGATCAAAATAAAATATTGATATGTTTTCGCTTTTGACTTATAGGAAAATTATATTCTAGTTAAAAGTGTAAAAAGATTACATTTTAAGTTAAATCTATATTCAGATTTCTTGTACAATGGAAAAATAGATTTATCTTTGCACTGTGAGGGACATACGACCAGCTCCTTCTGAACTCCCCCAGGGCAGAAATGCAGCAAGGGTAGGAGGTTGAGCGGTGCGGTGTGTTTCCTCACATTTCCGCTCACAATAATCAATCAGTCATTTATGAAATTCTTTATTGATACTGCCAATCTTGACCAGATCAAAGAGGCAAACGAACTTGGTATCCTTGATGGTGTTACAACTAATCCTTCTTTGATGGCAAAGGAAGGTATCACCGGTGATAAAAGCATCATAGCTCATTATAAAAAGATTGCAGGGATTGTAGATGGCGATGTAAGTGCGGAAGTGCTATCAGTAGATTATAAGAAGATGGTGGAAGAAGGCGAGAAGTTAGCTGATATTGCTGAGAATATTGTTGTGAAAGTGCCAATGACGAAAGATGGAGTAAAAGCTATGACTCACTTTGCAGAATTGGATATACGTACTAACTGTACACTGGTATTTTCTGCTGGCCAGGCCATATTAGCTGCAAAGGCAGGGACTACTTATGTTTCTCCATTTGTTGGCCGTGTTGATGATGTCACTTGGGATGGAATTAAGCTTATCAAAGAAATTGCCCAGATTTATTCCATCCAGGGATATTATACGGAAATTCTTGCGGCATCTATACGGTCTCCATTACATATTGTTCAAGCGGCTAAAGCAGGTGCTGATGTAATCACAAGTCCATTGAGCAGCATTCTGGGTTTACTCAATCATCCACTGACCGATATAGGTCTAGCTAAGTTTCTTGCCGATCAGGGAAAGAAATAATGCAATTTAAGTGCTTATAAAAACTGCATTTTGAAGATAATAAATTTCTTTCAATTGAGTTGATTAGTCCGTAATATTTGGTTTGGTATTTTAGAAAGTAGTTTACCTCGTATTGCTTGTTTTTTAGTGATGAATACATGGTAAAATATTTTGATGGGATGATAGATATTATTAAATTTGCATTTCATTAATCCATGACATACCATGAAAATCAAAAATGTTACCGTAATTGGTGCTGGCACCATGGGTAATGGTATCGCCCAGGTGTTTGCAACATATGGTTTTGATGTTTTCTTATGTGATATTTCAGCCCCCGCACTTGAAAGAGCCATGAAAACAATCAGTGCCAATCTGGATAGAATGGTCAAAAAGGAGACCATTACTCAGGAAGTAGCAAATACGGCATTAGGTAATATCACTACCATTACTGACATGAAAGCTGCTGCTCACAATGCTGATCTTATCGTTGAAGCAGCAACAGAAAATATAGATATCAAGCTTGACATTTTCAGAAACCTTGATAGCGAAGCGCCGGAGCATTGTATTCTGGCTTCTAATACATCTTCTATTTCTATCACAAAAATAGCTGCTGTGACTCAACGACCTGAGCAGGTCATTGGGATGCACTTTATGAATCCAGTCCCTGTAATGAAATTGGTGGAGGTCATCAGAGGATATTCTACGAGTGATTCAGTAACGAAGGCTGTAATGGAAATGTCCCAAACGCTAGGTAAAGTGCCTGTCGAAGTGAATGATTATCCTGGATTTGTAGCCAATAGAATTTTGATGCCTATGATTAATGAAGCGGTTTATACACTGTTTGAGGGTATCGCTGGTGTCAATGAAATAGATACAGTTATGAAATTGGGTATGGCTCACCCTATGGGGCCACTTGCCTTGGCCGACTTTATCGGTCTTGATGTGTGCGCCTCAATATTGCAAATCATGCATGAAGGATTGGGCAATCCAAAATATGCACCTTGTCCCTTACTCATAAATATGGTTACAGCTGGAAAGCTAGGTAGAAAGACAGGAGAAGGATTTTATAGTTATACTGAAGGCTCTAAAGAACTGATTGTATCGTCTAAATTCTTATAAGTAATTTAATTTATAATGATGTCTCGCACAGACACTACCTTCACGGGATTGAAAGTAGTGGATTTGTCTTCTGTTCTGGCAGGTCCTCTGACAGGTTCCTTTTTTGCAGAATTAGGAGCTGAGGTAGTGAAAATTGAGAATAAAAAAATTGGCGGTGATGCTACACGTCAGTGGAAATTACCTTCTGAAAATGCGGAGGATCCATATTGTGCCTATTATTTCAGTGCTAATTTTGGCAAGAAAGTATTATTGCTCGATTTGTCAGATCTGGATGATAAAGCACAAGTTGAAACACTGATATCAGATGCAGACATTGTAATTTCAAATTTTCAAAAGAAAACAGCTATTAAATTAGGGCTCGAACCTGATGATTTATTAAATAGACATCCGCATTTAATTATTGCCCAGTTAAGTGCATATGAGTATGACGATCCTCGACCAGGTTACGATTTGGTGATGCAGGGCGAAACAGGATGGATTTCAATGAATGGTACAGATGAAGACCATTTATCTAAACTTCCGGTTGCTCTTGTAGATGTTATAGCTGCACATCAGCTTAAGGAAGCTATTTTGATAGCAATGTTCAATAAATATAAAACCGGTAAAGGTTGTGTTGCACATGTTTCATTGTATAAAAGCGCGATTTCGGCTCTAGCAAACCAAGCTTCAAATTTTTTAGTTGCTAGTCAAGTTGCGAGCCCCATGGGGACACTCCATCCCAATATTGCTCCATATGGTGATGTATTTGTTACTAAAGATAAAAAGAAGGTGATTTTGGCTGTCGGGAGTGATCGACAATTTGAAAAACTATGGTTTTCCCTGACTGAAGATACTTCATTTTATGATAATTTTGAATTCAATTCAAGCAGAGTCAAAAACCGATCCCAATTAGTAGAGTATTTACAGGCCCTCATAGAGCCGATGTTGTATAATGCATTAGAAGCAATTTTAAAGACAAATAATATTCCTTTTTGTCTTATTGCTAAAATGGATGATGTGTTTAATAATCCACTTGCAAGAGAAATGATCAATGTTGAGATGGTGGATGGATATAAGGCTTCGTCTGTAAGCAATGTAGCGTTTTATTTTCAGTCTTTGACATAGTAGTCAGATTTATTGTATGTGTATTTTTGATTTTTTGACGTCTTTAGTATGGTTTTTTGTAATACAATATATATATACATATAATTTTTAACCTATTTTATTTATCAGGTTGCATATAAGGAGAATAGACATTATAAAAAATAATAATATAAAACACCATGCGTATTTTTAATACAAAATTTAGTTTCGGATGGTTGCTTGTAGTCCTGAGTTTTGTTATTTTTTCAGAAACAAAAGGTCAGGACCTTCATTACAGTCAATTTTACAATTCTCCTCAAAATATCAATCCGGCGTTGACCGGTGTATTTAAAGGAGATCATCGCTTTTCAGGCTCATTGAGAGATCAGTGGCAATTTGTGCCAGTACCCTGGACAACATTTAGTGCAGCTTATGACACTAAATTTTATAATTTGCTAAAAGGTGATAAGCATTTTGTAGGCGGTGGACTGAGTATCAATCACGATAGACAAGGTGACTCACCTTTAACTTTGACTTCAATAAGTGTGAATGGCGCATACCATAGATTTTTAACACCTAAGCATATAATTAGTGGTGGAGTTACCTTGGGCTTTGCTTCAAGAGGTTTTAACAGTCAAACCTTAACATGGGACAAGCAGTGGAATGGTGATGCATTTGATCCGAATCTAGGTTCAGGAGAGGCTTTTGATAATTTTGAACGCGTTACATTTATGGAAAGTGGCCTAGGGATTAATTATAGATATCAAGCATCACCGAGGACATATGCTGATCTGGGCGCTTCTGGGTTGCATATTATAAAGCCTAATACCGGATTTGTTGGCAGCGATATATCAAAACTTCCTCAAAGATATACCTTTTCTCTAGTAGGAAATGTTAAATTGATAGACGCACTGGATTTGCAGTTGAGTGGATTATATCAAAAACAGAGCGAGTATCATGAGACAATTCTTGGCTTACTTGGTAAGATTTATATCAGTCAGAAAAAAGGAAAGGAAGTGCAGCTACACTTAGGACTGGGGTATAGGACAGCCGGTTCAATTATCCCTACAGTAGCACTTCAATACAATAATATTTATGCCTCATTTAGTTATGACATAGATAATAATGATTTCAATAAACTTATAGGTTCCCGCAAAGGAGGACCAGAACTTCATGTGAAGTATTATATTGCTAATGTAAAGCCATTAAAGCAAGTTAAAGTTTGTCCTATTTATTAAATTCAGCAGCATCATTATCATGAAGATAAAACATTTTAATATTATACTCACATTCTTATTTTTAGCGGTATTTATACCAATGGCGTGGGCACAATCTCCGTCTAAAAAGCAAGTATTGGTAGCAGCTGAGCAAGAATTTGCAGATAAGAACTATTATGGTGCTTTAATATATTTTAATGAAGCCTTGGAATACGATGATCAAGATGCAGCAGTATTATTTAAATCTGCTGAATCAGCAAGATTATTTAATGCTTACAGAATAGCTGCGGAAAAATATCAGTACCTACTGGATACGCTTCATGATGACCAACACCCTGAAGCACTTTTTTGGCTAGGACAAATGAAGCAACGGATGGGTAAGTATGAGGAAGCAAAAGTATATTACAACCTTTACCTTTCGGAGTATAGTGGCAAGGATTCATTAATGACAGAGCGGGCACACGTTGAAATGAAATCATTGGATTATGCTGAGCGTCAGCTGGCATTGGCTAAAAAACATGTCATTGTAGAAAGGATGGGTGATGACATCAATACTCCCGCCTCTGAAGTAAGTGGCAATACTTACAATGATGATTTCTACTATTCGTCCATGAATTTTAAGGAAACAAACCAAGAAGGAAGACCTGCAAGGGATATTTCTAAATTATTTAGAAAACACAAAGAAGATTCCCCTTTGATGATTGAAGGCTACCTGAATGAACGGCAAGAGCTGATTTCTAATTCAACTATTAATCCCGACGGAACAGTAATTTATTATACTGTATGCAATTATCTCAATGCATCAGATATAAGGTGTAATATTTATAAAAGTGATCTTGCCAAGGATGGGACTTTGTCTAACGAAATGAAGTTGCCCGACCCGATAAATATGGAAGGATACACCTCTACCCATCCTTTCATCACAAAAGATAAGGGTATAGGAAGGGATATATTATATTTTGTTACTGATAGACCAGGCGGACAGGGTGGTCTGGATATCTGGTATAGTTTACTGGATCCAAAGTTTGGGTTTTCTGAACCGGTAAATATGGTGGAGATTAATTCTCCTGGTCATGATATCACACCTTTCTATGATCAAAACAAAGAGATACTTTATTTTAGTACAGACGGAAGAGAGACATTAGGCGGATATGATGTATATAAGTGCGCAAGAATCAACAATTCTTTTGGTAATCCTGTATCTGCAGGTGTTCCAATAAATAGTAGTTACAATGATATTTATTACTATGGAGAGGCCAACGGCAGGATAGCTTATTTATCATCAAATAGAGAAGGTTCTCTTTATGTTGATGCTTATTTTGAATCATGTTGTTATGATATTTATAAGGTAAATTTGAATCCATTGGATCTGGACTTAAATGCACTTACTTTTGATAGTCTTACAGGTAGGCCGCTTAAAAATGCGACAGTCATTCTCCTGGATAAAGATACCGGCTTGGAACTAGCGCGTAAATCTAATGATGACGGCAATGAACATATTTTCCCTTTAGAGGAAGACAGAAATTATATCATTATAGCAGAGCGGGATAAGTATTATCCGGATACCTTAGAGTTTACAACATTTGGTGAAGAAGAATCTCGCACCATCGAAAAAAAGATGTTCCTTAAGACAGATATGATGCTTCTGGATGTTTTTACTTTTACCAAAGTTGGAAAGTTACCGCTTGAAGGAGTTACCATAACATTGATAGACGAGACAGACCCATCCAAGCAGGAAGTTCAGGTTAATCCACTTTCTAATGATTTTTATTTTATGCTGGATAGAGGAAAGACCTATAGATTGATTGCACGGAAGGAAGGATTTACAGAGGATATAGCTCAAATTGATACAAGGCCATATCTCGAGTCCGGATTACTTCGGCAGGATATGTTCCTTGATAAGTTTATGTTGCCTGACCTACTTCCTATAACCTTGTATTTTGATAATGACTTACCTGACTTGCGTAGTAAAAAGACAACGACCAATGCTGTATATGGAGATTTGGTAGGCGAATATATGAGTAAGAAGGAACAATATAAAGAAGTGTATTCAAAGCCACTTCCTGATGATCAAAAGTCAAAGGTAACTTCAGCGTATGAAACCTTCTTCGAAGGGGATGTTAGAGGTGGATATGATAAGTTTAAGTTATTTCTGGAGAGATTAAGACAAGAACTTGAAGCAGGGAATAAAGTCGAGTTAGTACTCAAAGGATATACATCTCCTAGAGCAGACGCACGATACAACCTGACATTGGGTCAACGTAGAGTTAATTCTGTTAAGAATGATATGATGACGTATGAAGGAGGAGTTTTAGCGCCTTACTTCAAAAGTGGTCAATTATTATTGACGGATATTTCGTTTGGTAAGAATCTAGCACCCCCTGATGTGCCAGCTGATTTGAATGATGAGCGTAACTCAATCTATAATTTGAAAGCGGCATTAGAGCGAAGGGTAGAAATTTTGAGGGCGTCTAGGAGGGCTGATGTTAAGCTTAACAGTAAAAAGTCAAGAAAATGATAAAGTCAAGATATACCATAATGGGGCGAATTTTTATTTTCTGTCTGGTTGTTTTAATGAGTTTATCCATTACTGGAGACCTCAATGCAACACACATAGTGGGAGGTGATCTCACTTATAAGTATATTGGTAAAAATCAATACGGCGTCAGCCAGTATCAGGTGCGTCTCACATTAAGGCGGGACTGTTTTTTAGGATCACCTGAAGCTGAGTTTGATAATCCCGCATCAATAGCTGTATTTACATCAGGAGGAGCATTAGCCTCGTGGTTGCCCGGGCTATTTGCAGGAGAGTTGAGAATACCGTTTATGGCTTCAGATACTTTAAATGAGTACATTCAGTCAGATTGTGGCTTTGAGGGTACTCAAGTCTGTGTTCATGAGACCATTTATCAAGGAGTAGTAGCGCTACCAGATAGACCTGGTGGATATATTTTGGCTTATCAGCGATGTTGTAGAAATGCATCATTAAACAATGTGCTCAATCCGCTTGAAACTGGGTCAACTTATTGGGTAGCGATCAATGATGATGCACTTCGGATTCAAAATTCCTCACCTACATTCAAGCAATGGCCGGATGTATATATATGTGCTGATAAGCCACTCATTTTTGATCATTCTGCAGTGGATCCTGATGGGGATTCTCTTGCTTACAAACTTGTGACTCCTAACACAGGTGGCACCAGAGTATTTCCTCGGCCTCAACCTGCATTTCCGCCTCCATATGGTTTAGTTCAATTTGCACCACCATACAATCTTAATGACTTGATGGGTGGAGTGCCTTTGACCATTGATGCAAAGACAGGTCTAATGACAGCAACACCTAATCTGGTTGGACAGTTCCTGGTCGGTGTAGCAGTAGAAGAGTATCGTGATGGCCAATTAATTGGATTGGTAAGAAGAGATTTTCAATTTAATGTTAGAATATGTTCACAACCTCCTCTGGCACAATTTACCACTTCGGAAACAAATTGTGATGGATTGACTGTTGAGTTTTATAACAATAGCTTGGCTTCTAGTGATTTTGAATGGAATTTTAATTATCCGGATGGAGGTCCCGATTTTATTTCAACAGAGAAAAATCCGGTATTCACTTTCCCGACTTCTGGAATTTATAAAGTACGTTTACGAGCAGTAAGAGGTTCGGATCAATGCTCTGATGAAGTGATTCAGGAAGTTGCTGTATTTGAAAATAAAATTGAACCTGGATTCTTTTACAAGCTCAATGGTTGTGATATGGATGGGGATTCATTAGAGATACTTCTAACGGATAGCTCTGAATTTAATGAGCCGGGTTTTGATTTGTCTGACTGGACATGGAAAGCCACTCAAAATGGTAAGGAAATTAATTTATCAGGAAACCCTGCACGTGTGAAAGTGTCCAACTCTGGTGATGTAACCATAGAAATGCATGTAGGAGCAGAAAATGGTTGTGAATCTTCATTAACTAAGATCATAGATATTCAGCAGCTTATCCCTAATGTTGATTTTAGTTTGAAGCTTAAAGATTGTCCGACAGAAGAAGAAGCCACTTTTATACTCACTGATCTATCTCCAGGGCTGAATCCATTTGGTATTTTAGAAAATTCAACATGGGATGTCAATGGACAGACTTATACCGGATCACCCATTGAGATTACATTAAATCAAAAGACTCCTACTATCAATGTGGCACTCACATCGTCATTTAGGGAGGCGTGCGAAGTCAGTATTGAGAAAGCTTTTGAAATAAAAAATATTCTGCCTTTTACAGACGCAACTTTAGAATATCCTGGTTGTCCCGATGATGATAATGTCAGTATCAAGTTGTCTTATAATGATCATCTAGCTAATGGTTTACAAGCTGTTTCTTGGTCCTGGGATGCTGGTATTCGCTCTAATCTAAATCATTACACATCGAGTGTTGTGGATATAGTGATACCTAAAGATAGTGTGCTGCACTACACACTCACCACGGTTTATGAAAATGGGTGTTTAAATACATTATCATTAGATACATTGCCGGGGCCATTTGCAAGAATCAAATTTGTAGGTGACACTATTTTGTTATGCCCTGGTGATATAAAGAGGATTTTGACCAATGGCAATCCGGATTGGACATACACTTGGACTCCGACGGATGGTCTTGATCTGACAGATCCTGCAAATCCGACTGTTTCATCTGATATAAATCGGACATATCATGTGACGGTGACGGACGGACTATGTACATCGACAGGTTCTGTCGATGTCATAGCACTGGCTGGAGGAGTAGATGTGGACATACTGGGTGATACAATAACTTGTGATGGTAGTATTACGCTAACGGCGACTGGAGGAGTAGGATTAGGCGTGTACTCATGGGCTACTGATTCAACCAATACAAATATAGTTGCGATGGGTGAAATAGTGACTATACCATTTACAGGCCGTGAAAAGACTTTTTATGTTTCATTCATTGGTGCTGCATGTTCAACGCACCCAACAGGTATTAAAGTCAGAAATGAAGTGCCTGTTATTGATAATTTCTCACCTATAGGGTTTTGTAGAGAAGATACATCAAAAATCATAATACTTAATGAAATTGATGATCATAATAATACTTACACTTGGGATAGTGATCCTCATATCATCTCAGGTGGCAATACCACAGAACCGTTAATAGGAATTGGACCTGATGAAAATGATGGCTTTACACTATATTTTACCGTAATCAATCAATATGGTTGTACTTTGAGAGATTCTGTGGAATTCAATATTCAGGACAATCCGGTTGTTGATTTTTCATATAATCTGATGGATTGTGGACAGCAGATGCTGTGTTTTGAACTTTCAGGTACCTTTAATGGAATTCCGACATGGGATTTTGGAGATCCAACATCTCAAGATGATTTTTCACTTGAAAATAATCCTTGTTACCGATATCCAGAGGGCGGAACATATACGGTAAAACTATCTAATACATCAGCCATCTGTCCTTTCAAGGATGTGGTCAAAGAAATTGTAGTTAATCCTGAGTTAGCACTGATAGGGACAGAAGACAGAGAAATTTGTTTAGGAGATTCGCTCACACTGAGTGTAGCTGCTAATATTGAGAATATTAATTTTGAATGGCAAGATGACCAAGGTACAGTTTTAGATACTGACCATACTTTTAATGGTGTTATTAGTGATGACACAAGATTTATTATTATAGGAACTGATGCTTTTGGATGTACGGTTACCGATACTATAGATGTATCCGTATTTAAGTTTGATTTTTCAATTGATACTCAAGACAGCCTTTGTGTTGACGAACCTAGCCGTATTCACCTTAATCTGGATACATCTGAAAATTATATAATTGAATGGTTACCCGCCGGTATCGTTCAGTCAGGTCAAAACACGCCGGATCCAGTCATTATTCCTTCTAAGAATGAAAAGATTTTTGTGGTCCTTGTGAATAAAACGAATGGCTGTGTTGACACATCCAGTGTAGATGTGATAGTGACTCAGCCTTTTGATTTTGATGTTCAGTACCCTGAGTTAATCTGCTATCAAGCCCCGACTATTCTGAATTTGATTATAGATAACCCATCAGATTATACCTACGAGTGGACACCACAAGAATTCTTTTTTGATGGTACAAATACACCTAATCCAGTTTTAGTAGTCCAAGGTGATAATGTCGTTAAAGTGATTGTGACAAAAATATCGAGTGGATGTAAAGAAGAACTTGAAGTGCCTGTTTCAGTAACTGATCCGCTTGAGATTAATGTTCAAATAGTACCTGATACCATTATTTATGAAGGAGAATCAGCAGAGTTAAACATAGAAAATATCATCTCAGGGGCTACTTACGAGTGGAGTACAGGAGAGACGGGTACTTCCATTACAGTTAGTCCTATTGATGAAACATCGTACATTGTTACGGTTACTGATGAAAATGGATGTACAGCTACAGATGTAGTAAAAGTAGCAGTTAGAAAGGCTAAGTGTGACGAATCGGATGTGTATTTGCCTAATGCTTTCAGCCCTAATGGTGACGGAGCTAATGATATTTTTATAGCACGCAGTCACTTTATTGATGAATATGAACTCGTCATATATAATCGTTGGGGACAAGAGGTTTTCAGGACAACTGATAAAAATCAAGGTTGGGATGGTACTTTCAATGGTCGTGCGCTACCACCTGATTCGTATGCATATTATTTAAAGGTGATATGTATCAATGCAGTAGATTATCGAAAGCGCGGTAATGTGACCTTGATAAGATGATTTTGAATTAAATTTGATGATAAATACATATTAAAAATATTTAATTTTAAACCTTTGTATATATTTGCACGTTGGATAGAATTTAGAAATAGCTGATAAGTCATTAAAAGTAATAGTCGATAGCATGTTAAGTAGAAGAAATGTAAGAGTTAAGGTAATGCAGGTATTGTACGCTTGTTCTAGAGACAGTTCCCTCGATGAAAAGGGTGCGGTTAAGGAATACTGGAAGAAAATAGAGAGTAGTTTTGATCTTTTACTTTTTAGTTTATATGATATATTACAGATAACAAAGACCGCTACAGATGATTATGAAAAGCGGCAGACGAAGCATCTTCCATCCGATCTAGACAAGGTTTTTAAACCGAAACTATGGGATAATAAGATGATTCAGGCACTGGCGAGAAATGGTTTTTTGAACCAGTCATTTGAGAAAAAAAAATTCTCAAACCTAATTGATAAAGATCATTTTAGGACGATATATTTTGAATTTTTAAAGGAAGAACCATATACAGAGTACATTAGTAGGGAAACAAACGATGATGATACTCTGGAGATTTTATTAGAATTATTTAGATTTTGTAGGAGAAGCGAACTTTTTAATGAAATAATTGAAGACCAGTTTGCAAACTGGGAAGATGACAAATCTTTAATTGTAGGTACGATTAAAAAGGTGCTGAAGTCAGTCCCCAATGACAATGAAAAGTTCATCATGGAGTATTACCCTGATGATGAGACCTGCAAAGAGTATGGAGAGTATTTGCTTAAGAAAACTATTGCTGACGATAAAGCGTTATTAGATTTAATTGAACCTGTGTTGAATAACTGGGATGCTGATCGAGTAGCAGTGCTGGATATGATTATGCTAAAAATGGCAGTTACTGAATTTTTACATTGTCCGACCATCCCTGCAAAAGTGACACTTAATGAGTATGTTGAACTAGCTAAAAGTTATAGTACAGCCAAAAAGCAAGGAATTTATCAATGGTGTTCTAGATAAATTAATGCAGGACCTGAAAGCCAAAAATCTTCTTCAAAAGGAAGGACGAGGATTGGTGGACTAAGACGCAGAGACGAGAATTTTTAATTTGACAAACCATACACATGCTTTACACAAACATCCCCCGATTTGTGGTGCTGGTCTTTTCTATAATGGCCTGTACCGTTCTGTCAGCCCAAACTACTAAGCAAGCTGTCATTTTGTATAATTCCTCACCGGTGAAGGCTGAGATCACCAGTGACGGTTTTGTAAACAAAATTATCTCAGAAGAACCTAATTTTCTGTCTGGATTTGTTTTGACGATTCAAGACTATGCACATTATCAAGAGTTATTAGCTAAATCAGCAGTTGCTCATAATCAAAATTTATCTCAGACGCGTAGTGGGACAGAGGTGGTTAATACTGCAAATGAGAAAGAAGTGAGTCAACCAGCTGAAACTATTGTAGAAAAGAAAGCCGATGCTCCTAATGTAAGCTATATAGCTGAGAATGATAGGCTTACTAAGTCTATTTTGTTTGAAAATGATAAGGCCACACTGACTGAAGGTATCATCAAGGTACTGGATGAGGTGATTGCATATCTTAAGGAGAATCAAGGTAAGAAAGTAATTGCTATGACGTTGTCTCGGTACGAAAATTCAAGAATGAGCCAAGGGCGTCAAAACTCCATTAGGTTATATTTGAATATCCGTGGCATCGATCAAGACCGACTTTTATTCCAGTCTTACTTTGCAGACATAGACTTGAATTTGGTGAAATTACAGATTGTTGACTAAGGTAGTTAGTCGGGATCTGTTCAGCATTTCTGAGATTTATTTTCTTGTGTGTATCGTAGATAGTCAATCAAAATAGTATCTTTGCACACATGAAATGTGAAGTTGTAATACTAGACTTTGGATCCCAATACACTCAACTCATTGCAAAACGCTTGCGTGAGATGCATATCTATTGTGAGATTTGGCCTTATAATAAGATGCCTGAATTAGAGGACATTAAGGCTGTGATCCTTTCAGGTAGCCCATATTCAGTATTAAATAAAGATGGTTTGAACTTCAACCTAGACACCGTCATCAATAAATGGCCTGTACTAGCGATTTGTTATGGTGCTCAGATGATCGCGCATCACTATGGTGGAGAAGTGTTGAAATCTGATAAAAGGGAATATGGTAAAGCAGAGATGTCAATCATCGAGCAGGATGAAATTTTTGAGAAAGTTGACCAGGTCACTCAAGTATGGATGTCACATGGAGATTCTATCAAAGCTATACCTAAAGGTTTTGAAGTCATTGCAAGAACCGAAGATGTCATTGCAGCATATAAGTCAGTTTCCGGACAATTTGATTATCCGGTTTATTGTCTTCAATTCCACCCTGAGGTAACCCATAGTTTGCAAGGAAAGGACATACTAAATAATTTCATTATAAATATTGCAGGATGTTCACAGTCTTGGACTCCGGCAGCTATGGTTTCAGAACTGGTAGAAGATATTAAGCATCAAGTGGGTGATGACCACGTTATTATGGGGTTGTCAGGAGGTGTTGACTCTACAGTGACAGCCACACTTATTCACAGAGCTATAGGAGACAAGTTGCACTGTATTTTTATAGATAATGGTCTCCTGCGTAAAAATGAATTTGAAAAAGTTCTTGATTCCTATAAGTATTTAGGATTGAATATAAAAGGCGTCGATGCATCAGATCAGTTCCTCGATGCTTTGAAAGGTGTAGAAGATCCCGAGCAAAAGCGAAAAGCGATAGGTAAGGTATTTATTGATGTTTTTGAAAATGAATCTCATCATATACCTGAGGCTAAATGGCTTGGACAGGGTACCATCTATCCTGATGTTATAGAATCCGTTTCTGTGCATGGCCCTTCTGCCACTATTAAATCTCATCATAATGTGGGTGGTCTGCCAGATAAACTGAAGTTAGGACTTGTCGAGCCGCTTCGAGTTCTTTTTAAAGATGAAGTAAGAGCACTAGGTAGTGAGCTAGGTCTTCCTCCTCACCTTACTGACAGGCATCCGTTTCCTGGACCGGGTTTAGGCATTCGGGTGTTAGGAGAAGTAACCAAAGAGAAGGTAAGAATATGTCAAGAAGCAGATGATATTTTTATTAACCACCTCAAATCATCAGGTTGGTATGAGAAAGTTTGGCAGGCAGGAGCCATCTTGTTGCCGGTAAGGACAGTAGGAGTGATGGGTGATGAGCGAACTTATGACTATACTATTGCGTTAAGATGTGTGAACTCCATTGATGGCATGACAGCCGAATGGAGTCAACTGCCTTATGATTTACTGGCTAAAATCTCCAGTGAAATTATTAATCAAGTAAATGGACTAAACAGAGTTGTTTATGATATCAGTACGAAACCACCGGCAACTATTGAGTGGGAATAGAATTTTCTTCCTGCTGCTGATGATGTCGATAATGGCTTGTTCTGCTTCAAAGTCAGTCGTCAACAAAAAGGATGTTCAGATTGTCAAGTCTGATTCAGACAAGAAAATAAAGAGAGATACCATTAGACCTGAAGATGGTGTAATCAGGGACGATATTTTGAAAAATCAGCCCAAAATGGATACCGTTATCTGGCATGACATTTCCGATGAAAAAGGTGCTGTGAATGATAAGAATTCAAGAGATGCACACTTCAATAAGAAGGATAGTTATCGGATAAATATGTTGATTCCTCTTAATTCTGATGAAATTGTTGACCCTGCTGCATCCCGATTTGTTCAGTTTTATGCGGGCGCATTGCTGGCATTTGAGGAACTTAAACAAGAAGGGGTGAGTTTGAATGTGCGTGTGATCGATACCGATGAAGGCAGCTATCAACTTGAGCGACATTTAGATGAATTAACATCAGACAGTATTGACATGATTATCGGTCCATTTGATAGGGATCAGTTGAGAACCCTGGCCGAGAAGTGTAATGAAAAACAGGTTTACTTGGTTTCGCCTTGGCAAACCAGCTCTAAGTTGACTCAGCAAAATCCCTACTATATTCAAATGAAACCTAATTTGCGCGAGCACTTTAATAAAATAGTTCAATATAGCCTTACCAATTACAAGCAAGGTGAAGTTGTGCTCGTAGGACAAAATTCTGGCGAGACAAAGGCATGGTTTCAATATTTTCAAGATGAAGCTCAATTAATAAACAAAAACAAAAAAGAATTTTTCGGCTCTTATTTTGTCAATCTGGACAGTTTAAAAAAAGGTCCGACTGCTTTCTATAATTTATTTAAAGGCAAAAATGTAAAAGCGATCATATTGCCTAATTATTCTTTTCAAGATGAAAATTTTGTTTATTCTTGTTTAAGAAGATTAGCAGCTGAGAAGGGCAATAAAACGTTTTCAGTCATAGGTATGCCACTCCTGTTTGATTCTGATAAGGTCGAATTTGAATTTTATCATGCATTGCAAATTAAGGTGGCAATCTCTGATTTTGTAGATAAAAATGAAGAGAAAATCAAGGTTTTTAGGAGAACCTTTTTGGATAAATACGGAGAAATACCGACGACCGATGCAATCAGAGGTTACGATTTAATTATGTATATGGGTAGAAATCTTTATCACTACGGAAAGGAATTTGCTAAATATTTAAGTAGAGAATCGACTTCCTACCTTCAAAGTACTTATGATATTCAGAGAGCATATATAGATGTAGATAAGATGATGGATGATCCTGAACATTTTGATTATTATGAAAATAAGTATCTCGATATTATTGGTTTTAAAGGTGATAAATGGGTGAAAATGGATTAGATGATGAGCTGATCACACCTGAACGCTCAGATAGATATAAAGAAGTTATTAGTAAAAGACAGAATTTTACTGTTATTCTTGAAAACGTTCATGACCCACACAATATTGGAGCTGTGATGCGCAGCTGTGATGCAGTGGGTATTAGTGAAATGTATATTGTTTACACCACTGGGAGTTATAATCTCATTTCACAAAAAGTAGGTAAAAATGCTTCTTCCGGTGCTAAAAAATATGTCAAAACACACTATTATGGAGATTTGATGGAATGCGTCCAAGATGTAAGATTAAAGTATAAAAAAATTTATGGAACACATCTGGGTTTTGAAAGCAGGTCATTATATGATTTGGATTTAACAGAGTCATTAGCATTGATGTTTGGAAATGAAAAAGACGGACTCTCAGAAGCAGCTCTAAAAATTTTGGATGGCAATTTTATAATTCCTCAGTACGGTATGGTACAAAGCCTGAATATCAGTGTAGCCTGTGCTGTATCACTTTTTGAAGCCTCACGGCAACGACTTGAAAGAGGGATGTATGAGGGTGTATTTGATGATAATAATAGCTTTCACAAGGATATGTATAATCAATTTGTTGAAAGACATTTTGAGCATATCAGGCGAAAAAGAAAGCATTAGTACGTCAATATCACCATTTTATCGAAATAATCTTATAAAAATAGAGTGAATATCTTACTTTTGTGTCAAAATAAAAATTGTGCAGAATGACCATTGACCTGAGAGAACTTTTTGATACTACCGGAGATTCAGAGTTGTTTGATAAAGCAATGATAGAATTACTGTCAGCTCTTAATAATGGTCAGACAAATGATTTTGATTATTTAAAACTGAAACATTCCTACAAGGCTTTAGTCGCTATGGGTATGGATGCAAATACTGCGACCAAAAGTGCTTTTCTTACTGCTAAAACAATGGGATTGACTAAAGAAAAACTACTTAAGAATGTTCAGCATTATAAAACAGTACTGAATAAGGAGAAAGAAAAATTTGCACTGGCACTTAAAAACCAAATTGCTAATAATGTGGATGGCAAAGTACTGCAAATTTCAAAATATAATGATAAGATAACAGAAAATCAAAATAAAATTAAGCAACTCCAAGAAGATATTGTGACAATGGAGGCTGAAATCGTCCAAATTGAAAAAGGTTTAGACAGTACTAAAAAGAAAATTGAAGACACTCGCGATCAGTTTAAAAGTGCATTTGATAAGTTATACCAGGAGATTGAAGCTGATGGCGAATTGTTTAACTCTATACTTTAGTTTTGTATTAAATATATTATTAAAATTGTAAAAACTTAAATCATGGCTCAATTTCCAAATACAGAATTTAAACCCAAATCTTTCTGGCAAAAACCTGAAGGTAAAACGGGCACTTTATTTCTTTTAGCTATTATAGGTGGTGCAGGATATTTGCTTTTTAAATACAGCGCTGCTATCTTGGGCATGCTGACTAATTTGACGGGTATTATCATTTTACTCGGTGTGCTAGGAGTTATTATTTACATGGTACTTGATCCAAAAGTACGCACGTTAGTTTCATACTTTTACAAGAGTGTTATGAGGTGGATTACTGGGATATTTGTAACCATTGATCCTATCGGTATTCTCAAAAACTATATCAGTGACTTACAGGATAACCTCGAAAAGATGGGTACTCAGATAGGTAATCTAAAAGGGCAGATGCGTAAGCTCGTAACTATTGTGGATGAAAACAATAAAGAGATTAATAATAGTATGCTTATTGCTAAGAAAGCTAAAGAGCAAGGAAATGAAAGTGCTATGGTTCTTGCGAGTAGAAAGGCTGCAAGACTGAAAGAAAGCAATGAAAAAATACACTCAGTTACATAGCAAAATGTCTATTCTTTATAGGGTCTTGACTAAAATGTATTCTAATTCTGAAATATTGATTGAAGATACGCAAGATCAGGTCAAGGTGAAAGAGCAAGAACGTAAAGCGATACGTGCCAGTCATTCTGCCATGAGATCAGCTATGAGTATCATCAGGGGTGATGCAGACAAGAGAGCGATGTTTGACCAGGCTATGGAAGTTATAGCTGATGATGTAGCGAATAAAGTAGGAGAGATGGAGCGCTTTATGGAAATGTCATCTAGCTTTATGGAGTCTATTGATCTGCAAAACGGTGTATTTGAAGAGCAAGGATTGAAGATGCTGGAGGAATATGAGAAAAAATCAACGTTGCTATTGCTCGGAGGAAAAGAGCAGGCAGATGATATATTGAATCTTAAACAAGCAGAGCCGCTCAAGAGAGAAGATAGTTCTGAGTACGATGGCTTGTTTAATTCATAAGTAAAGCAAGAATTACAAATAAGAAAGCTTCGGTGATAATCTTACGCCGGAGCTTTCTCTTTTTAAGCAACTCAACTTTATTTCTGCGGTTGGTTGTATTAAGAAGAAGAAATTATCAGCTATAAATGAAAATTTTTGCCATTCTGGACAGATTTTAGCATCAATTTAACATTTGTTACCATATATTAAGTTTATAAAGTCAGTCTGAAAGCCTATTTTTGCAAAAATTAAAGAATTGATAAGATGACGATTGTAACGTTAATGGGTTATATAGGCGTAGTAGCACTTGCACTTACATTAATACTAACATTCATAGCTAAGGTACACAAATCATGGCTGATGACTTTTGCTCAGAATTTTACCGGATTATTGTTTATATTTTCAGGATGGGTAAAAGCAGTGGATCCAATGGGTACAGCAATAAAAATGGAAGATTATTTTGCTGAATTCCATGCCACATTTGCGGATACAGCAATGAGCTTTATAGCTCCATTATTTCCATTTTTGTCATCTTATTCTTTGGCTTTTGCCATATTTATGATTATACTTGAGATTGTACTGGGTATAATGCTGATATTAGGTGATCGACCAAAGTTGACGGCTTGGCTATTTTTTTTGATTGTAGTCTTCTTTACCTTCCTCACCGGATTTACTTTTCTTACCGGTTATGTGCCTTTGGATGTTAATTTCTTTTCTTTTTCAGATTGGACAGAATACAAAGCAAGCAACATGAGGGTGACAGACTGCGGATGCTTTGGTGATTTTATAAAGCTGGAACCTAGGGTTTCCTTTTATAAGGATTTGTTCCTCCTCATTCCTGCTTTGTATTTTATATTCAGATATAAAGATATGCATCAATTGCTGACACAGAAAAAGCGCAATTTGATTAATTTATTTGCAATTGTATTTCTGATTATTTATTGTATTTATAATTTCTATTGGAATGAACCTCATGTGGACTTCAGACCATTTAAGAATGGGGCTAATATTGCAGCTATAAAAGATGCGGAGATCTCTGCGGCTAATAACGTAAGTATTTTGGCTATGAGAATGAAGAACAAGAAAACAGGCGAAATTAAGCTGTTTAATTATGATAAATACATGAAAAACCTTTCTTCAATCAGTGACGAATATGAAACGGTGGAGCAAATAAAGACTGACCCGTCTATACCTGCCACTAAAATATCAGAGTTCATTATTCAAGATTTTAATGGTGATGATATGACAGATACCTATCTGCATAATCCTGAACCTCATATCATGGTACAGATTTCTAAAGCAAAATATCATGCTGAACCTGAAAAGGTCATAGTAAGAGATTCTGTTTTCACCACGGATACTATCTTGGTGGTCAAAGATAGTTTTGAAGTGATTAAGAAGCTGGCGGATATTAAAGAAAGAGAAGAAACCAGATATAAAATTAACTGGGATCCGGAATTTATCAATACACTCAAAAATGTAATTAAACCATTGTTTGATGCCGCCGCAAAGGATAATGTAAAAATGTCGATAGTGGTCACAGGTATTGATCAGGAGAAAGCTGATGACCTTGCCAAAGTGACTGGTATAGATTGTCCGTATTATACAGCAGATGAAAAGCTTATTAAGACCATTATGAGATCTAATCCTGGTATCATTCTGTGGAAAAATGGGGTGTTATTACACAAGTGGCATTATAAAAAGCTCCCATCATGGGATGAAATTAAGGCTACTTACCTTAAGTAAGGCGGACAAATTTACAATTTCATGCAGATGTAAGTTGACCGGCGAGTTCTGGTTGATCGGGGTGTTGTTCTTTAAGAAATTTTATCACAGTTTTTCTCACTTCAATCATTTTGTTTTGACGCCAGTGATGGTTGAGATCCTCAAGCGTTTTCATTATCGATTCAGGCTGACTGGCTATATTTTTTTCCAGTAGGTAAATGTATGATTGGGCAATGGCTGACTTGTCCATCTTGTATAAATAAGTATCATAGGCACGTGCAAGTTGTAAATCTGCTTGATGCTCTAAAAAGATAATCATAGCTGCCCAATTATTTTCATTTTTGAAAAATTTCATAGAAATATGAGCGTCAATTTCTTTTTCCTTAAATATTGTCTTCTCTACATTGTCAGAAAATACCTGATAATCTTCTGCAGCAATTTCTTTTTTAAGAATGGAGAGGTACATCGTGTCTCCTGTCATAAAGTAGGTCTTTTTCACAAGCGCAGTTAAGGCTGAAATATCTTTTTCGGCTATATGAATGAATATCATTCTATTAATGATGTTTTTTTCATTAGGTTTTTGCTGGTGGATAGCTTTTAGAATCTGTAATGCAGTTTTATTTTCAGTATCCTGAATCAAAAGATCTGCGACGCCTATTTTTAGCAAAGGGTATTTATCCAGGTGCTCCATAATTCTCTTATCTACTTTTCCGATTAGCTTGATCCACAATGCCAGGAGAATAGTCTTGTCTGATCCGTTGTCAGTATTCAGTAGTGGTTCAATCTGGTCAATGAGGATGTTTTTTTCCTTCGATTTAAGTACTTCGTTGAGGCAGTAAATAATATTTTGCCTGTAATCATTGATGACATAAAAAGATTTGTGCAATAAATCATATAGAAAGGAGAGTAGATCTTGTCTTAATTCTGCAGGAATCTTTTGGCTAAAAAAATACCCTATGATATTGTGGTACGTTTTGCTAAGTGTGGTAAGCGCTTCCGTGTTAATATTGTATTTACTTCTTACGTATTCCAGTTTAGCAAAAGTAGCATTTAAAATGTTCAACGCTTCTCTGTACTGACCTAGTGCAATACAGTCATTGATCTGACCGGCAAAATCGTCAAGTACTTTTGTCAGTTCCCTGACATCTGTCACACTTACTTTTTGGGTAGCTCCAGTGACTGGTTTGACGATGGTATTCAGAATGTTTCGATATTTTTCTTCATTATTGCTGATGTCAATTTTACGTGCGAAATGAACTTTGAGTTGGGTAGCAAATTTTTTATCTCTTTTTGCGTAAGCTTTTACAAATTCTTTCAAATCATCCGTATCAGCATCCTGTAAGATTTGATTTATATGGAGTGTAATATGTTTTTTACCTGGTTTGGCAACATTTTTTTGAATATCTTTTATGGCATAAAGTACGGCTATAATATGTTTGCATATACCATGTTGGTTGTAAAAACCACATTCACAGGTTGCTTTTTGCCTTTTTGCCAAAGGAGATTTAATTTCGATGTCATAAGACCGGCCATCTTTTACTTTAGCTATGTATATGTTATTCTGAATAGGTGTTACATCTGTGACTTTTTTTTTCTTCCCATAGATGTTCGCCGGCCAGTACCAGGTCGTCATCATATAATAGTTCAATATTTTTAGAAAAATCAGACATTTTGTGATGCAGCAGTAAACTGCAAATGTACACATTTTTGCCGATAATGAAATGAACCGTACTATTCTCACTATTTATCTATATCTTTGCAATTTCAACCGATGTTGTGTTGAATCAACCATTGTAAAATCAATTACTCTTACCTTCATGTTTCCAGTTCAACGGATACTTTGAAATGGTTTCTAAATGAAGAAGTAAGTAGCATTTTTCAAGATATAAAAATGAAGACCGTACCGGATGACTTTTAAAGAATTGGGATTAGATGATAGAATCTTGGAGGCCATTTCCTATATGGGCTATGATCAGGCTACTCCGATACAAGAAAAGACCATTCCGGAGATTATCAAGGGGCGTGACTTGATCGCTTGTGCACAAACTGGTACTGGCAAGACCGCGGCTTTTATGCTGCCATTGCTTCATAAACTGACTCAACAACCCCATAAAGGTACAAGTACACTGGTTATTGTACCTACGCGCGAGCTTGCACTACAAATTGACCAACAAATTCAGGGCTTTGCATATTTTGTACAAGTATCTGCAATTGCCGTGTATGGCGGTGGTTCAGGCAGTGAATGGGAACAACAGAAAAAAGCACTCTCTAATACAGATATAATTGTGGCTACTCCAGGCAAATTGATTAGCCATATAAATATGGGACATGTGCGATTTCAGGACGTCAAATACCTTATTCTGGACGAAGCAGACAGAATGCTGGATATGGGTTTTTACGACGATATAAAAAAGATAATTGATTCACTTCCTAAAAATCGGCAAACCCTGATGTTCAGTGCAACTATGCCACCTAAGATGCGCAAGCTGGCTAAGCAATACTTAACCAATCCTTATGAAGTCAGTATCGCTATCTCTAAACCATCAGAACGTGTACTACAGGTGGCTTATCTGGTCAATGATGGACATAAAGCTGCTTTGATAAGGAATCTGATTAAGAATAAACCATCTGTAGAAAGTATCATTATTTTTTCATCGACAAAGAAATCTGTAAATTCGATAATTCGAAGCATTAGTGGTCAGGGCTATCAAGTGGAAGGTATCTCGTCAGATCTTGATCAGCAACAACGTGAAGAAGTGCTCAATCGGTTCAGAGCTAAACAAACACGAGTCCTTGTAGCAACAGACGTGCTTTCTAGAGGCATCGACATAAAAGATATACATCTCGTCATTAATTATAATGTGCCTGGTGACGCTGAAGATTATGTACATCGGATAGGTCGTACAGCTCGTGCTGATGCCTCTGGTGTTGCCATTACGCTCATCAATGAAGAAGAAATGCGAAAGTTTGCTGCAATTGAGCATCTCATTGAAGCAGAAATCACGAAACTACCTATTTCTGCTGAGATAGGAGAGAGTCCAGAATGGAATCCTGTAAAGAGGAAGTCTAGGCATACTCATGGCCACTTGAAGACATCTAAGAAGCACAATAACAATCGTCATCAACGGAAAAAACATACCTCCAAGTCGAATAAAAGCTATCCTAAAACGGATGGCAAGTCGGATAAAAATACAAAAGCCTAAACAATAGGTTAGTCAATTTGCCAGTCTATAGGGGCCTTGCTATGCTCTATCAGATAATGATTGGCTTGCGAAAAATGCCTACATCCCTGAAATGCATTGCCTGCAAGTGGACTCGGATGAGCAGCCTCAAGAATGAGGTGTCGTTCGGAATGTATAAGGTGTCGCTTATTTTTGGCAAAATTTCCCCACAACATAAAAACAATATGGTCATAATTACTGGAGAGATATTGGATGGTGGCATCAGTAAAGTGGTGCCAACCAATATTACGGTGTGATGCAGCTTGATTTTTTTCGACAGTAAGAAATGCATTGAGTAAGAATACACCTTGATGTGCCCATTTTGTCAAGTCTCCATGAGAGGGTATTTCGCAACCTATATCTGATTGCAGTTCTTTGTATATGTTGCGAAGCGAGGGAGGAATTTTGACGCCCTTAGGAACAGAGAAACTCAGTCCCATCGCTTCTCCGGGATTGTGATAAGGGTCTTGTCCTAGTATGACGACTTTGACCTTGCTAGGAGGTACAGTATCGTATGCATTGAAGATATATTTTCCAGGTGGATAGATGATCTTTCCCTGAGCCAGTGATTGCTTGAGATAAGTTCTTATCTGATCAAAATAGGGTGATTCAAATTCAACAGAAAGCGATTGTTGCCATTCCGGCGATATTTTCACATCTTGGGCATTCATAAAGGATTATTTTATGACGGTAAAATATTTTCAAAGATAAAAATTATATTTTCAGTTGAACAGTATGTAAGCTTACAAATAGAATTGACAATACTCATGTGATGACAGAATATACTTTAAAACCATGAATAGGGTATATCAAATTATATAAGTTTGTCATATTTATAAAATTGATTATTTGAAAATTATCTATTATTAAAAATAAATTATGTATCTTTACGTTTTGAAAAGTCAGTCAAATAGATTTTTCAAAGAAGAAAAGTAAATTATTTATTTTAAAAGATATTGAAAATTAGACACTTATGCCTAAGATTCTGATTGTTGACGATGATAAGAGTATCCGCAAAACGCTGCGAGACATACTGGAGTTTGAAAAGTATGAGATAGAAGAAGCTGCAGACGGCCTGGAATGTATCGTTAAGATCAAACAAAGTAGTTATGATGTCATCATCATGGATGTAAAAATGCCTAAGATGGATGGTATGGAAGCCATTGAAAAAATTCAGGCACTTTCTCCGGATACACCGGTCGTGATGATTTCCGGTCATGGAAACATTGATACTGCTGTGGAGTCAGTTAAGAAAGGAGCATTTGACTTTATCCAGAAGCCACCTGATCTTAATAGGCTTTTGATCACCTTGCGCAATGCACTGGACAAATCTTGCCTGATAACTGAAAAGAAGGTTTTACAAAAGAAAGTAACCAATTTAAAGGTTCAAGAAATCATAGGCAACTCTCAGGGGATCAGTAATATAAAAGAAACCATTGAGAAAGTTGCTCCAACAGATGCACGTGTTTTAATCACAGGCCAGAATGGTACTGGAAAGGAGTTAGTGGCAAGATGGATTCATCAGATGAGCAGACGAAATGACCATTCGATCATAGAGGTCAATTGTGCCGCAATACCATCAGAATTAATAGAAAGTGAGCTTTTCGGTCATGAGAAAGGATCTTTTACTTCTGCCATCAAGCAAAGATTGGGTAAATTTGAGCAAGCTCATGGCGGCACCTTATTTCTTGATGAGATAGGCGACATGAGTCTGTCAGCACAAGCTAAGGTACTGAGGGCTTTGCAAGAAAATAAAATTACCCGTGTTGGCGGTGAAAAAGATATCTCTGTTGATGTGAGAGTAATTGCAGCAACGAATAAAGATTTGAGAGCGGAAATAGCTAAAGGTAATTTTAGAGAAGACTTATATCATCGGCTTGCTGTCATTATTGTACATGTACCATCGCTCAATGATCGTGCTGATGATATTCCTGATCTTGTAGAACATTTTATCGGTCTGATTTGTGATGAATATAATACAGCACGAAAGAAGATTGAACCTGCCGCTTTAAAATTGCTACAAAAGGTCAATTGGACTGGTAATATTCGTGAATTGCGCAATGTTGTGGAACGACTGATTATACTTTCCGGCAAGAGTATAACTGCCAAAGATGTAGAGAATTATGTACAAAATGCTGGTACTGCATCCTCAGCAATGGAACGATTATTTAATCAGTTTGATGATTACGGTAGTTTAATGAATTATATCAAAGAAGAATACGAAAAGTACAAAGGTGTCCTGGTTTAAAAGCAGGATATTAAACAAATTCACCCAAACCTGCGTTTGTTTTTAGCTGCGCAGGTTTTTTAATGTACTTGCTCAAACTATTATTGATCATGAAAATAAGAATATAATGGAAGATAATGAAGTGAATCCGGCAATAGAAGAAATTGGCAAACCTGTTAAAAAATGGAGTGAAGTCAAAGGAGAAAACTCTTGGACAATGTTCAAGGTGATTTCTGAGTTTGTTGAGGGTTTTGAGGTCTTAAATAGGTCTGCTCCGTGTGTTTCAATTTTTGGTTCAGCACGTACCAAGCCCGATGATAAATATTATGGTTTAGCCACTGAGATAGCATCCAAGTGTGTAGATGAGGGTTTTGGGGTCATTACAGGAGGAGGTCCTGGAATTATGGAGGCTGCAAATAAAGGCGCCTACTTGTGTGGTGGACTGTCTGTGGGGTTAAATATAGACTTACCATTCGAACAGTTTAATAATCCATATATAGATCCAAGTAAGATTTTGCACCACAGGTACTTTTTTGTACGGAAAGTAATGTTTGTGAAGTATGCTCAGGCATTTATTGTATGTCCGGGTGGGTTTGGGACTATGGACGAACTATTTGAAGTGCTTACTTTGATCCAGACAAATAAGATTTCTAAAGTGCCTGTGATTTTGGTAGGAACCGAGTTTTGGTCAGGTCTGAAACAGTGGATAGTTGATGTTATGCTAAATAAATTTAACAATGTGTCTGCTCACGATTTAGATTTGATGCCTATAACAGATGATCCTGACGAGGTGGTAAAAATCATCAGAAACTTCTATGATGGTACATCACATACCATTAAACAAAACTATGAGTTATAAGACTCAAAATACTATTTCACTTAAGTCATATAATATGCGCCTTTCTTTATTAATTAGAAGGCGCTTTTTTTTATTTATTACAGTGAGTTTAAGCAACCGATATATACTAGATCATAGTTTTTAATTAACTTGCGCTGCTTAATAGCTGGTTATCAATGAACATCGGAATAGTACGAAGGCTTAAAAATATATTGAATGATATAGTTACTGTGTATCAGTATTATTTCGTAGTTCGATATATAGTGAGCTTTTTAGTTTCAGTCATCATGGTGCGAAGCGCACTGCCGCAGACAGATTTAGGCTATTATGAACTGATGATTTTTGTAGTAGTGAGTATTTCTGCATTTTGGTCAGCAGGGCTGAAGAATGCCTTATTTTCGTACTATCATTCGGCTGAGGAAGGAGAGAAAAAGTCGCTTTTTATTACCGTTTTTCATTTGCTCACGCTATTTTCTGCTATCGGAATCTTACTACTTTTATCAATACCTAATCTTCTAGATGTTTTTTCTGCTTCGTTTTTGGAGCCTTACAAAGGATGGATGGCTGTCTATTTATTTCTGTCTGTTCCGATTATCCTTATTGAGAGTATATTGTATTTAGGAAATGAGCGATTAAAACTATTTAAGTACACACACTGGAGTCAGGGCGGTATATTGATTTTAACGTTGATTACAGCTGTGTTTTCTCCTGAATTACAATGGTATATTTATATTTTGTTATTTTGGTCCTTCATTAGGTATGTGTATTTAGTGGTGGTGATTTTTCAAGGTAATATATTTACTTTCCATCATGTCCAAATCAAGACCTTTTTGATCTATTCAATCCCATTGATTTTAAATATGTTGCTAGGTAGTATCATGGATATGATAGACGGATTGTTTGTAGCTCATTTTTTTGACGAGTCTTATTTTCCTGTTTTTAGATATGGAGCACGAGAAATGCCACTGTCATCTTTATTGTATAGTTCTTTGTCGATAGCCATGGTACCATTGATTAGTCAAAATATAAATAACCTGGATATTCTGAAGAAAAAAAGTGATAGGGCACTTGCATTTACTAGCGCCACTATCGCTTATCTTGATGATGGTCGCACCTTTCATTTTTCCTTTGGTATATGATGATCAATATAGAGACTCAGGATTTATTTTTAATATATATCTTCTGATCTTAATCAGTAGAGTGTTACTTCCACAAACTATTTGTCTGGCATTGCACCAGCATAAGATTATTGTCATTTCATCTATCATTGAGATTATCGCTAATATATTCTTGAGCTTCTGGTGGATGCAGTACTGGGGTGTTTTTGGGTCTTGCACTAGGAACAGTTGTCGCATATATGATTCAAAAGATAGTATTGATGCTTTACATCTGGCGAAAGAACGGCATATCACCCGGGCAGTATATTGATTTGAAAATCTATGGGTTTTATACCATTGCCATGATTATTTTTATATATTGAGTTATATGATTTACACATGAATGTAGATGATGCTTTTAATCGGTTAAGGTCAAGTATGGTTGGATTGTACAGCGATCGAGAAGCTACCATCATTGCAGGATATCTTATTGAAGACTTATTACATCTACCAAAGCATTCAATGCAAGCGTTAAATAGTCTGCAGTTCGATTTAATTGAAGATGCAGGCCGAAGATTGGCATTAGGTGAGCCATGGCAATATATCACTGGTGAGGCAGACTTTTATGGACTTAAGTTTTATGTAGATCAATCTGTTTTGATACCTCGCCCGGAAACAGAAGAATTGGTTGATCTCGCCATGGGTTATATACGAGCAAAACAACTTTCCTCTATTTTAGATATTGGTACAGGATCGGGAATTATTCCAGTGGCCATTGGGAAAAAACTGACATTTTTAAATCAAATATATGCAGTGGATATCAGTGAAGCTGCTTTGGCTCTTGCCGAAAGAAATGCCCACCGACACAGTGTGAATGTAAGTTTTCAAGTGTGTGATATTCTGGATGAAAATGGATGGCTACAATTGCCTCAAATTGAAGTGGTTATATCCAATCCGCCCTACATCACCCGATCAGAGCAGGAGAGTATGCACAAAAATGTCCTCGATTACGAACCTCATCTTGCTTTGTTTTCAGATACAAGTGAGCAATTTTATGATGCAATTAGCAGAATGGTTGTTGAGCATCAGATGCCTGGATGCTGTGTCGTGTTTGAGATTAATGAACACTATGCCCATCAAATTGTGGAAGTAATAACTAAAAATGGCTTGCAAAATGTACAAGTTCACAAAGATATGCAGGGCAAGGACCGAATGATAACGGCTATTAAACCTTAGCAAGATTATTCTTCAAACAAATCCTCCAACTTTCCTGTTTTCTTAAGCTTGATAAAACATCTTGCTGCAGCTATGACATCCGCCCTTGCATTGCCAGCAGGGCCATACGTTTGAGCAAAACAAGCAGCATGTAGTTCAGGAAGTGTAGGATATTTAAAGCTGCCGCCGCGTCCTGGTATCTTTGCAAAATAAGTGCCTTCTTCCATAAGGCAAAATCTTTTTTTTGAAAACATATTGATGCTTACTTTGGCTCTTACATATTCAGCAGCCAGGATGTTTTCATTATAATTTAGATTGTGTGCAAAGATATATTCCACTTTATTCACACTTTCACTAAACTTTTCGAAAACCTGTGCCATTGGTACACTTTTTTTGACAATATCTTCATCATCGATATGGGCTTTCTTTTTTGATTTATCATCAATATTATACCCTTCAGGTATTGGAATGTAATCAAAGTCACCGATAGGCTTGTATTCTTCATTCAATACGATCCAGCTGACATGAATAAGCCGAGGCCATGCCTGAGTATCAGTGAAGTTAGCTTTATAGTCAGTATATCCGGCTAGAGATGAACAATCAAAAATTAGATACATATGGTTGTGATTTTTGGATTAAGCATCCTGAAGTGCTTTCAGTGTATTATCGACCAGTCCGCTTGAGGTGGATTGTGATACTTTGGTTTTTACAAAACGATGTTGGAATAATCCACAAGCATATAAGTGGAAGGAATGATCATTTCTCTTTTCACAATAGGCGCCCAGAATTTCTAAGTCAGGATTAGTATTAGATTTAATCAGACCTCTTTCTAGATTGGTGATTTCTGCTGTCTCACGATGGTGAAAACCTTTTAGCAGCTTTCTGATAGGAACATTTTCTTTCAGCACGAGGCAAGCCATCGTTCCACAACCTGGCTCCCCATTATATTCTCGGGGATTGAGTTTGACAACGGAATGTCCCTCGGGTACTTGTTTGTCTAAAGTAGATAATATGCCATCACTCAGGTCAAATGGGCTTTGAGTCAATTTCAAATCTGGTCGTAATGCTATTAGCTGATGTTGTTGTCTTGGTGTCTTGACCATTATGGTAGCACCACTTTTAATTCTAAAATCCATTTCTTCATCATAAGCATCATCCGTAAGTAGTAATACTTCCTGCACCTCTTTACGGCGACTCAATGCTGTGATGGCTACATTTTCTGGTAGATTGACTCCGATCCGCTCTAGTGGTAATAAGACAATGTCGCCAATGTTATGATTCAATATGTCGTAAATTTGGTATGATTTTTCCGTTGAAAATACAACCTCAATCTCGGGATTTACAGATTTTAAATGCAATAGAATTTCATTGAATACTTCTTCTGTCCAGACATTATTTTCAGTGCTGACGATACGAATGCTATTAGTCGCCACAGTATATAAATTTGATATTGAAACGTTGTAATTGTCCACTTGGACGGGTGCAAATATATAGTAATTTTTTTTGCAACTTGTCAATAATTTTTAAATATTTATAAATCCTAATATAAGTAGAGGATATTATATTAACTTTGCACGATGGAGATAAAAGCCTGGCAAATAGCTCAATTAATCAATGGAAAAGTCGTAGGTGACGATAATGCAGTTATCACTGGACCTTCGAAAATTGAAGAAGGGAAACCCGGTACGATAACTTTTTTGGCCAATCCTAAATACAAGGATTATATTTATACTACGCAGGCTTCAGTGGTATTAGTTAGCAATGATTTTAAACCCGAACATGAAATTTCTACTACCTTAATTCAGGTTGATAATGTTTATCTTGCATTGTCTCAACTTATGGAACAGTTTAATTCAGGGATTAGTGTTCGCCCACAAGTAGCCTCCACTGCTGTGGTTGATGATTCGGTGATTTTTGGTGACAATGTGGCTGTTGATGATTATGTTATTATCAAGCCAGGTGTCACTATTGGCAACAATACTAAAATCTATGGCCAGGTATATATAGGTGATCGGGTGAAAATAGGCGCTGATGTCACCATATATCCGGGAGTAAAGATTTATCATAATTGTGAGATAGGTGATAGATGTGTCATTCACGCTAATGCTGTTATAGGAAGTGACGGATTTGGGTTTGTGCGTGATGACAAGGGAAATTACAAAAAAATACATCAGATAGGCAACGTTGTGATTCAAAATGACGTTGAGATTGGTAGCAATACGGTTATTGACAGAGGCTCTATGGGTTCTACGGTCATTGGCGCTGGTGTGAAACTGGATAATCTAATACAGATAGCACATAACGTTCACATTGGCAATAATACGGCCATAGCAGCTCAAGCAGGTATAGCAGGTAGTACGAGTGTGGGCAAGGATTGTATCATTGGTGGTCAGGTAGGCATTGTTGGCCATATACAAATCGCTGATGGCACTATGATTCAGGCACAGTCCGGAGTAGCATCAACGATCAAGAAGGACGGGACAAAACTCTATGGATCTCCTGCCATTGAATATCAAAATTATCTTAAATCGTATGCATGGTTTAAGAAACTGCCAGAGCTGGTAGCGCAGTTACAGGCATTACAGAATGCTTTGGATGATGTTGCTAATTCCCGATAAAAAAAGATTTTACCGGAAAAATTAACAATAGAATGAGTAAAAAGAGTATTTTAAAAAACAAAGTGGAAATATCAGGAGTAGGCTTACACACCGGTAAACAGATTCATCTGGAAATTACGGCTGGTGAAGTTGGAACCGGGATCAAGTTCATTCGTAAAGATATGGAGCCTCCTGTGACCATTGCAGGTGATGTGTCTTGTGTATATACAACAGAACGTGGCACCACACTGAAGAGTGGCGAGGCGGTAATCTCTACTATAGAACACCTGATGGCAGCTTTCAATGCGCTAGGTATTGAGGATGCAGTGGTGTATTCTGATGGGCCCGAAATCCCTATTTTAGACGGAAGTGCGGCTGGTTTTATTCAAAAATTAAAGAATGCTGGGCTGGAAGAGGAAGATTCTAATAAGGAAGTTTTTGAAGTTAAGGAGCCATTTGTATTTTACAACGAAGCGACAGGATCGGAGTATCGTGTGTCCCCATCTGATAAGTTTGAATTAAGTGTTGTCCTTGATTTTTCAGATGACACACTCGGCGACATGATTGCAGTCATGAAAGACAAAGATGATTTTGCTGATCATTTTGCTGATTCAAGGACTTTTGTGTTTTTGTCCGATCTGGAGCCACTGTTTGATAAAGGATTGATAAAAGGCGGTGATATTGACAATGCCATCGTTATCGTGGATAAACAAATTTCTGAGGAAGAAGTACATCGGTTGAAGACAAAATTGAATAGACCTAATGCAGTGATTGAAGATAATGTGTTGAGTATTACACCACTCAGATATAAAAATGAACCTGCACGACATAAATTGCTTGACTTGATGGGCGATTTGATGCTCTTAGGTCGATCAGTCAAAGCAAAAATCATGGCCACAAGACCAGGGCACACTGCTAATGTTGAGTTTGTACATGAACTGAAGGCTAGATATGTGGAACAACGAAAAAGACAGGGCGTTCCGGTTTATCATCCGGACGGTCCGGTTGTGTTTGAATATGAAGATATTGTTAAGTATCTTCCACATAGATATCCTTTTCTTCTCGTAGATAAAGTTATTGAATTGTCCGATACGCATATTGTAGGGATTAAGAATATAACTTTTAATGAGGCTTTCTTTATGGGACATTTCCCGGATAATCCTATATTCCCCGGAGTACTGCAAATCGAAGCACTGGCGCAGACAGGTGGAGTTTTGGCATTGACCACGGTTAGTGATGGAACAGAAAAATGGGATACTTATTTTTTGAAAATTGATAATGTTAAATTTAAATCAAAAGTAGTACCGGGTGATACCCTGATTATGAAGATGGAATTGATGGGACCAATTCGTAGAGGGATTGTCCAGATGAAAGCGAGTGCCTATGTCGGTTCAAGACTGGTAACAGAAGGAGAATTAACTGCTCAAATTATAAAAAGATCTGATGATTAGTCCATTGAGTTTCGTGCACCCGTCAGCAAAGCTGGGAGATAAGGTAGTTGTAGAACCTTTTGCGTATATAGATGAAAATGTAGAAATAGGTGATGGTTGCTGGGTAGGGCCTCATGCTACAATATTACGAGGTACTGTGATGGGTACTAATTGCAAGGTTTTCCCCAGTGCTGTTGTAGGAGCAGTACCGCAAGATCTAAAATATCATGGCGAAAATTCTACACTTATCATTGGCAACAATGTGATTATCAGAGAATGCTGCACACTCAATCGTGGTACAGAGGCAAGTATGACAACTAAAATCGGAGATAATACACTCCTGATGGCTTATGTGCATGTAGCGCATGATTGTTTTGTGGGCAATAATTGTATTCTTGCTAATAATGTAAACTTAGCTGGTCATGTGGAGATAGGAGACTATGCGATTTTGGGTGGATTGACGGCAGTACATCAGTTTGTAAAGATTGGCGAGCATGCTATGATTGGTGGAGGTTCATTGGTGTCAAAAGATGTGCCTCCTTATGTAAAAGCTGCACGGACTCCACTTTCTTATGTGGGTGTTAATGCGATTGGCCTGAAGCGGAGGGGATTTACCACTGAGCAGGTTAACCATATTCAAGATATCTATAGGATTTTATTTGTTCATGGTACAAATGTTAAAAAGTCGGTAGAAACGATTGAAGTTAAAATTCATGAGTCAGCAGAAAGAGACAGAATACTGAGTTTTGTTTGCGACTCGGATCGTGGACTGATGAAAGGTTTTAAACAGTAATGACAACAATACAAGCCAGCAACCTTTCCAAAAGATACGGTTTCCAATGGATTATAAGAGACCAGTCTTTTGAGCTGACCAGTAAGGATGTACATGGTATTGCAGGCGCTAATGGGAGCGGCAAGTCAACGATGATGAAAATATTGTCTGGATATCTCAGTCAGTCACAAGGTACTATAAAATACTCCATTAATGGCAATACTATTCCCGTTTCTAGGATTTATCAATATCTATCTTTGGCAGCGCCTTACACTGATTTAATCAATGAATTTACATTGGACGAAATGCTCCAATTCCATTCAAAATTTAAAAAATTGAGGGTGAATGTGTCCTATTCTGATTTTGAAGATATCATTCGACTTAAAGTAAGCAGAGACAAAACCCTTAACCAGTTTTCCTCAGGCATGAAACAAAAAATTCAGCTCGCACTTGCCATTCTAAGTGATACACCGATATTATTGATGGATGAACCTACTTCATTTCTGGATAAAAACGCTAAATCATGGTTTCACGACATGGTATTGAAATACCGAAATGACCGTCTTATAGTTATAGCTTCCAATGATCCTTTTGACCTAGAACTTTGCTCCAAACAGATCAATATGTACATTTGACCCACTATTTATATGGATTTGTTGCAAAATAGATTTTTTTTGGTGCTGTAAATTCTGAATGTGTAATTCGGGACAAACATTGTTTTCAAGGAGAAAGCCTACTGATAAACCATTGCCCTGAATGACTCTTTGAATATAATAATCTGTCATGCAGTCGGTTTTGACGGCCTTGCCAGAATTCAATCTCGATAGGTAAAAGCCTGTATCCGCCCCAATACGAAGGCAATGGAATGATTTCAGACTGGGAAAAGTGTTCCTTCATTTCAGCCATCTTTTGGTCAAGATATTCTCTTGAAGGTACCACTTCACTCTGGCGAGAAACCCAAACTCCAATCTGGCTGTCGCGAGATCGAGAATGAAAATAGGCCGCTGATTCTTCTCTACTTACTTTTTCGATATGACCACTGATCCTGACTTGCCTTTCGAGGCCTAACCATAAAAAATTTAGACAAGCCATTGGTGTAGATGCAAGAGCCTGACCTTTTGCGCTTGTATAATTCGTATAAAACACAAATCCTTGATCATCTACACCTTTGAGTAGCACTGTTCTGGCTGATGGCATACCGTCACTACGCACTGTTGCCAATGTCATTGCATTAGGCTCAGGATGATTGGCTTCAACAGCATCATTAAACCATTTTTCAAACTGTCTGAATGGGTTGGTGTCCACATTGGATTCCAGCAGTTCAAATTTGCTGTACTCTTTTCTTAATCCTGAATAGTCACTCATGATGATTGATTTTAATCTGATGTATATGTGCCGTCCCAAACTGGTCTGCCCGTTATCCAGCGTACTAAATACATGATCCCTGCAAAGATAAAGAAGAATGGTCCTGAAAATCCTAATAATGCTATAAATTTAGTACCATAAAACTTGACCATAGGCCTTATTAATCTTTCAGAGAGCAAGTACATACTTGGAATTAACAGCAGGGTTAAAAAGAATGAAAAGATAAGTCCGAAAATGATCGTCCACGCAAGCGGTCCCCAAAATACAACACTGTCTCCACCGATAAAAATCTTAGGGTCCAGCTCTGTGAAAAGGGTAGTGAAGTTGATGTTGAAACCAATAGCAAGTGGAAATAACCCTAGTATTGTTGCAATCGCAGTCAGCATCACAGGTATGATCCTGATTTTTCCGGCTTGGATAGCTGCTTCTCGGGTCTTTACACCTCTTGATTTTAGCTCATCAGTAAATTCTATTAGCAGAATTCCATTTTTGATCACAATACCTGCCAGTCCTATAATTCCTACTAATACCATGACCGTGGGCATTGTCATTCCTGTGATGGCAAAACCAAGGAAAACGCCTATAATAGAGAAAAAGATCTCTGAGAGCACAATGAAAGGCTTACTGAGTGAATTGAATTGAAGCACGAGAATCAAGAAGATCAAACCCAATGCAATGATAAAGGCTTTGCCCAGAAAGGCGTTTGTTTCCATTTGCTGCTCACTTTCTCCACTTTGTTTGATGAAAACACCATCAGGCATGGTGTACGAACCCTTAAATTCTTCAATCTTTTGTTTCAATTCTTGATTGACTCTTGCCACTGCTGTTAGATCTGTCACTGTGGACTGTAATTGAATGGTACGTTTGGTGTTTTTACGTTTGATGCCTCCAGTTGTATTAGTAAAATCATAAGAAGCAATTGCACTGACCGGTATTTGCTTGATTCGACCTGTATTAAAATCTCTGAAGGTAATCCGCATATTCATGAGACTTTGCAGATTGTTCCGTTTCAAATCATCATACCTGAGGTTAATTTCGAATTCATCCTCACCTGATTTGAGCTTGCTGACTTCAAGGCCAAAAAGAGCCGTCCTTAATGCTGATCCGACCTGTGCTGTGCTCACTCCTTCAATCGAAGCTCTTTGCTTATCGACTTTGATGGTGATTTCAGGGTTGTGAAGGTCGATATCCATTGCCAGATTATCTATGCCATCCACCTTATTGATGTCCAGATAGTTATACAAAGCTTGTGCGACCTCAGCATTTTTATCAAAGTCATCACCATATATCTCAATATTAACAGGAGGTTCTGTCGGTGGCCCTTGTGCTTCCTGTTCGACAGTGATTTGTGTACCTGGAATGCCTCTTACAGCCTCTCTGATGGCCTGAAGATAAGGCTTAGTAGATACGTTATTGCGCTTTGCAAATTCTACAAAAGATATTTGAATACGACCTAGATTGGATTGAGTACTCTGGTTATTGTCCATTGGATTGTTAGCATTGACTGCTACATTGGACAAGATACTCTCTACTATAGAGCCTTCTTCAGTAGGTTTTAAATCCTTCAAAGCATCAAAAACCCTCATTTCCAGTTGTTGGAGTACTCTATTGGTCTCTTCAGTTTTAGTGCCAACTGGCATTTTAAGATACACATAGATGATATTGGGCTCACCGCTAGGAAAGAATGGAAAGTCAGGCTTTCTTAAAATCAGGGCTAGTAATGAAAAAGCAAATAAGAAAAATACAGATGTAAATGCAATAGCAGGCCTTTTGCCGACCAAGAGCCACCTAAGTAGTTTTTCGTAAGAATGCATCAATACAGGCAATATTCTATCCTGGAAAAAATGAATTACATCCGTCAATACATATTTGTTGATAATCACCAAAATCACCATTAAGGCAGAGAAATTACCTAGGCCGGGATGACCGGTGAAGTGAAACACAACACTCAATATAACTAGTGCCCAGAACCACCATTTTTTAAATATAGCTGGCTTAGGTTCTTCGTATTCTTTACCTTCGGGTTTCATGAAACTCACTGCAAAAACAGGATTGATAATAAAAGCTACAATCAGCGAGGCAAATAATGTAAATATCAGTATCACCGGTAGATAAATCATGAATTTACCAATGATACCTTTCCAGAATAGAAGTGGCACAAATGGTGCAATGATGGTGAGTGTTCCGGCTAGAACAGGAATAAAAACTTCACCAGCTGCCGCTTTTGCAGCTTTGATAATGTCTGATTTGCCATTTTGGTATAGTCGGTGCGTATTTTCAATCACCACGATCGCATCATCCACGATGATACCCAGTCCAAATAACAGTGCAAAAAGCACAATGAAGTTAAGTGTAACCTTAGTACCAATAATCAAATCTGCTAAAGGTAGAAACATAAATGCAAGAAATACACTCAAGGGCACACTCAATGCTACGAAAAATGCATTAGTAACACCCATAAAAAACATCAATATGACCAGTACCAGCAAAAAGCCTATGATGATGGTATTAACCAGTTCTTCAAATGATGTGGCAGCATTTTTACTTTGATCACCTGTGATGGTGACGTTCAAATCTCCAGGCAGATCGCTCTTCTTCATTTCTTTGACGATCTCTTTAACCTGATCTGCGCAATCGATAAGATTTTCGCCGGCGCGTTTGATGATATTGATCGTCACTACATTTTCTCCATTTAGCCGGGCATAACTTTCAGCCTCTTTAATGGTATCTTTTATCTCTGCGATGTCCTTTAGATATACAGTTCCACCCATCGGCGTGCGAAGTAGGATATGGTTGAGCGAAAGCGCATTTTCGAGTTGGCCCTTCAGTCGAACTGTTCGGTCCATTTTTCCCACAGAAAGCTTGCCGGCACTGATGTCCATGTTTTCATATTTGACTGCATTAGCAATATCATCAAAGCTCAGCATAGATTGCTCCATCTTGAGTGGATCTACATTTATTTGAATTTCTCTCTCAGGTGCACCTACAATTTCAGCTCGAGTAATGGAAGGTAGTACTTCAAACCTATCCTGCATTAACTCTGCATATTTCTTAAGGTCAAGTCCGTTGTATGGTCCACTGAGATTGACAAACATGATCGGCATGTCTGATATTGAAAATTCCTGAACATTGGGCAGTTGAGTCAAATCTGTAGGTAAATCAGACTGCGCTTTATCTACTGCATCCTTTACTTTTTGCTTGGCTACCTCGGGCTTGATGTCAGTGTCAAACTCTACGATGATTAAGCTAAAATCTGTCTGTGAAATGGAGTTGACTTTATTTACTTTGGCACCAGAAATTCCTTTGATTTGCTTTTCAATCGGTCTGGTGACAAGGTTTTCGATGTCTGTCGGTGAGTTGCCGACATAAATAGTGGTGACGGAGATAGTAGGTACTACTACATCAGGAAATTGCTCTTTAGGAAGCGTAAAAAAACGTGTACATGCCAAAGCCTGCCACCATCAGGGTCATGATATAGATTGAAGTACGGTTATCTATTGACCAGCTTGTAGGCAGGAACTCCTTGAATTTGTCGGTTAAAAGTTTTAATGGGTTCTCCACTTGATGTGTTTTTGATTGGTACCGAAATTATAAGGTTATACTTTTATCTGTTATCACTTGTCCTTCATACAAGCTTTGATAGCCTTGGGTGACAAAGACATCTCCAGGTTTCAATCCTGACAATACTTCGATATTGTCATCGGTGAGTTGTCCTATTGTAATATGTCTTTTTTTAGCGACATTCCTTTCACCTTCTTTCTCCATCACAAAGATATATTTACCCTTATCATCACTTTGGATAATGTTAATAGGAACAACTATTGCATTAGCATTAGCATGATTGAGAATGTGGACATAAGCTACCATATTCGGTTTAATGCCTACTACAGAAGGCACTTTGATTTCGGCAGTGTAGGCACGCGAATTAGGATTGATTGACTGACTTAACCTGAAAATGGTGCTGGATATTTTTTTGTCAAGAGCAGGTATTTCTACTTCTACTTTTGCACCAGCTTTGATTTTACCTGTATAATTTTCAGGAACATCCACAAAAACCGAAAAATCTTGATTGCTTACGATCTGGATCTGTGGTCCTAGAGCGGTCATTCCTGTAAATAATTCGCCTACTTTGATATTGACTATATCCGCAACACCAGTTTGATCAGCATATACTAAGAAGGTTTTGGCTTGTTCTTGCTGTGTCTTTATCTGGTGGTCGAGGGCATCCATATTGGTTTTGGCGGTCAATAGTTGTACTTCTGAACCGATACCCTGATCCCATAGTGCCTTGGTGCGATCATATACATCTTTAGCAAGTTTGTATTGAGTCTTTAATGTTTCAATACCTTGCTGTAACACGGCATCATCCAGACGGAGGAGTAATTGACCTTTTTTGACGTGGTCACCTGCTTTTACATAAATCTGGCGCACATAACCACCTACACCATTTCTCGGCGCAACATAAGAAGTCGCAGTTGAACTAATCATTCCTTGTAGATCAATAAAGTGTTTAAAACCTTCCGGTTCAATCACCGCAGTAGCGACTAGTTTAGGTTGAATTCCTCGGGATGGATCTAACTGAATTAATTCCTCTTCAATCTTGTCAATTTTATCATTAAGTGCTGCCACCTGCTTTTTTAAAGTGGTAAGTTCTTCTACTTTAGCATTGATGGCTGATGACTTATCTGAAATGTCTCCGTTTTTAGAACAGGAAGCTAAACTGATGACTAGTAAGATTTTCAATAATGTTTTCATGATATGATCGTATGTATTTTATTGCTAAATGAATGAAAAATTATAATTTGCCTAAGGATTTGAGATAAGATACTTTGGCTATAGCTGCATCATAAAGGGCCTGAAAATAATTGCCACTGGCACGCTGATACTCTGTGTCGGCCTGCAGCATTTCTATACTAGAACCCACACCTGACTGATACTTTTTAGTGGTCACCTCAAAGACATTTTCTGCCAAATGCATATTCCTTTCTTGCATTTTGAGGTTGTCAAGGGCATTTCTAAGGGTATTCTTATTGACCGTTTGCTCCAGATCTATTCCTTGTTTAAGCTGTATCATATTGTTCTCAAGTTTTTCGATAGATAAACGTGCTTGTTGTATTCTGGATCTTCTCTGTAGCCCGTCAAATATGGGCTGAGATATAGAAAGACCAATCAATCCTGAAGTGTAAGAAAACCATGGTCCTGATCCATCGACATCGTATTTGTTATCTCTTAAACCTGAACGCTGTAATTGATAAAATGCAGCCAAAGTAGGCGCATAGGCTATTTTATTTCTGCGCTGATCGAGTTTTTGTAATTGGATTGCTGATTCAAGAACGGCATATTCTTTTCTGTTTTCATATCTAAAGCCCGATTCTGCTACCATGATTTCTGACTCAATATTCTCCATGGTCAGAGCATCCGTCAAAATTAATGAATCTTGCTGAGGGATCATCAGTGTATTTTTGAGTACAGCTTCAGTTATGTGAATAGTATTGTTGAGCTGGTGGATGACTGATGAGGTATTATTAATGGTAACTGAAAGTTTGTCAAGATCTAATTTTTCAATAAATCCGGCTTGGTACATTTTATCCATTTCAGTATGGAGTTGAGTCAACCGGGTAAGTGTATTTTGGGCTACTTCTTTTTGCTTTCGTGCAATGAGCACTCCGTAATATGATTTGGTGACATTTTCTTTAACATTAACTTCGCCCGCTTCAGTATTTTTTCTAGCAAAGTCCAATACGGCTTTTCGAGCTTGAATAGCAATGAAGAGATCCGGTTGAAATAGTACCTGTTGCACATCTAAACCTGCCTGATAATTCCATGGCGCTACGAGAGAAATGGGCTGGAATCCAAAAGTGGCTTGACTGATGTCAATAGGATTTCCATTTTTGTCTTTCACGCCTTCTTTAGCCAGTACCTGATAGACCTGGATGTCTGAAGTAGGGAAGATAAACTGAGGTAAGTTAGTATAATGTGTTACATTTCCTGAAGCATTTATTTGTGGATATGCTGCACCTACGTATTCTTTGTTTTTGTATGCCTGAATTTCTTCATCTAATTTTAGATTTTTGAGGTCAATTGAATTGTTCAGTGCCATATTGACCGCATCACTAACAGAAAGCTTGACTATATTCTGCCCAGATGAATGTGACGTAAAGAACACCATAAAAACAATCATTAATGTTGTGGGTATTTGCTTCATATTTTAGCTGTATGATTTATGGTTTTTTAATATTAATTGATGCCCGGCATCTGTAATAATGCCAAATAAGTGATATCTTATTGTTTCTTTAAACAAGTCGATTCTATCAAACCGATCCGGTGGAAATAAACTCGTATCAGTCAGCGCATTAGACTTATAGATGTATAATTTTGATATAATCTCACCATTCATATTCTTTCTGTATAACCCTTCTTGTTGTCCTCTAAGAAGATTGTTGAGTAAGTTTTTTTTTACGAATAGATTTTGGAAAGCCACTATTTTCTTCCACGTCCTAGGATGGTATTTTTTTAGGTCGTGAATGATGAATGGACTCATATTGGCTAAAAAGAGTAAAATGTGATCAGTCATTTTGACCATTTCATCGATTGCATCAGTTGACGATTCAATGATTTGATTGATCTCTTCTTTATTTTGAGCTAAATGTTGTTCTACAATCTTATCTACAAGTTCATCTTTATTACTAATATAGTTGTATAATGTCTTTTTTGAAATACCTAAATGACTGGATATATCATCCATGCTGATGCTTTTTTATTCCATATTTTAGGAATAATTCTTTACTGTGGTTTATGATACGTTCATCTAAAGTCATGGCGCAAATATAGGCCAATTACACTTTTGGAATGCTAAAAGTTTCCAAAGTTTTTTCCGTTTAACATTTTGTTAATAGTTTTAACAAAGCAGCTTGTCAGAATAAAATTTCACAGAATACAGTTAATTTAAAATGCAATATTAATTTGTAGTTGATGTTTATGTGTATGATTGATCGTGTAAGCTTCTTTGTATAATGATTTTTGGCCTTTTTACAGCAATCTGTGGTAAGTCTTTTGTGTTAGGTTTGATCGCATCGATATTGCATTTTATTCTTTAAAATGATAGTTAAGAACGTAGCTGCAACAAATGGAAAAGTTAGTTGTATCACATTATACTGGGTCATTAAGATACTTATAAATAGTGACAGCACCACACCGAAAGTCATCCAGATTAATTCCTTTTTAGTTTCACCACCCAATGCAATAGCGCAAAGTACAGCATTATATCCCGTCAATCCAGTTGCAATCGTGGTATCCGGTACTCCGATAAGGGCAGCAACTATCCCTGAAATAGTGGCGCCAGCCAGTCCTAATAAAGCAGCTTTAGGCGAGTGAATAAAGACTGCAATAAAAAATATAGCTCCTGATAAAAAATTGGTCTTGGAAAATAACTTGAGCGTAGCCATAGATTGGAAAAGAAAACAAGTTTTCAGGCTGAAATGATGACTGGCTGTCTCCATGTAGGAGATGAGGTATGAATGCTTTTACACTAAAGATTAGGATCCATACCACGATGACAAATGATAAAGTGTAGGCAGGAATCTTTTTTTTGATAAAAAAGCGATGTAGTAAAGTGCTGGCCACTGATGCCAATATTAATAGTAACCAAGTGATGGGAAAAGGCTTGAAGAATAATAGCATAGCCACACCGACTAATGCTGCATTAAACCCGAAAAGTCCCTGTTGGATATTTGCTCTATCGTAATTGAAAAGATGGGCAGTTATCGTACCTGCCATTGTGGCTATAATTGCAGCTAGGGCCATGATGGGAGAACCATACATAATGCCCAATATAAATAGAAGTCCTGTCCAGTTATTCTCTTGTAGCATAATTTGACTAAGCCCCTTCAATATTTCTTGAATAAAGGCAGGCAGCAGAGCATAATTTTTTATTTCAGGCATGGGCTCAATCTACTGATTATTTACTTTGATATACATTTCGAGATGATCGGCTTTGATTATAAAAAGTAAACGGCCAATATTTGTACTGGCCGTTTTCTAATGATCTATTAGTTAAAGATTAATAGTAAATTAATCGTCTTACACCTGCTACATGCTTGGCTAGTCTGATGACTTGTTTCGTATAGCCAAATTCGTTGTCATACCATGTATAGAGTACTACATTTTTCTTATCGTTTGAAACGATTGTTGCTGGAGAATCATATACTGAACAGCAAGTATTTCCGATGATATCATTGGAGACCATTTCATCATCTACAGAATAGTGAATCTGATTAATTAGATTGCCATTGAGCGCTTCATTTTTTACTGCATTATTGACTTCTTCCATTGAGGCTTCCTTGCCCAGTTCAAGTGACATAATAGCTAGTGATCCGTTGGGAGTGGGCACACGTACTGCATTAGCGGTGAGCTTATTTTCTAATGAAGGAATTACCTTAGTTACTGCACTTCCTGCTCCGGTTGAGGTGATGACCATATTGATAGCAGCAGATCGTCCTCTTCTAGGCTTTTTATGCATGTTGTCGAGGAGGTTTTGATCATTGGTGTAGGCGTGGACAGTTTCGATGTGGCCTTTGACGATGCCAAACTTATCTTCCATGACTTTTAGTATAGGCGAGATAGCATTGGTGGTACAGGACGCTGCTGAAAATATTTTTTCATTTTCCATGTCTATGGTGCCTTGATTGATGCCATACACGATATTGGGTACACCTTTTCCTGGTGCAGTCAGTATCACTTTAGAAACTCCTTTGGCGCTTAGATGTCGGCTGAGTGCTTCTCTGTCTTTAAATACTCCGGTATTGTCGATGACTAATGCATTATTTATTCCATACTGAGTGTAATCGATATCTTCTGGATTGTTAGCTCCAATCATTTGAACACGCATGCCATTGATGATAAGCACGTTGTTTGCTTTATCTACAACTATAGTTCCGTCAAAAGCACCATGGACAGAATCACTTCTCAGTAATGCAGCTCTTTTTTCTAACATTTCAGGGTCTTTGTCGCGCGTTACAATTGCTCTCAGTCGCAGTTGCTGTCCTTTGCCCGCTTGCTTGATGAGCTCCCGCGCAGCTAATCTACCTATTCTGCCAAAACCATATAATACTACATCACGTGGAATCATCTGAAACTTATCTTGGCCAATGAAATCCTTTAGTGTATCCTTAAGAAAAGCAACTTTATCGCCATTGTACTTGTCTTTTGCTTTCAGGAATTCATAGGACAATCGACCGATATCCAGCTTGGACGGTGCAAGATCAATAGTATTTAGTGCTTCCGCTAGGGCAGATGAAGTTTCTATGTCAACTTCTTTTTCAATTACATCCCTAGCATATTCGTGCAATTTTAAAATCTCTGCAATGGATAAATCTACGAGATGATTTCTGAAAAATACGAGCTCAACTCCTTTGTCATACAGCAGTTGACCTGTTTTACTTGCAAGCTTTACAGCTGCTCTCTCTCTTTTAACATGTGCATCTAAGTGCTCTTCAAATCCGACTTGGGTGATCATATTATTGTAATTTGTTAAGGTTTAATTTGATGTAAGGTACTATTTTTTTTATGTTTAATAAGAGTTTTGCATATTTATTAAGTTAAAACACATTTATATAGTCTAAAAAAGGAGCTATATAATGGCTGCCTTCACAACAATGATTATACAAAAGTCATCACTATGTACCTTCTTCAGATTAGTAAAAACGTACACTAATTGTGGGCATTTGTCTAATCGTTACAAATTTATTGAATTATTTTACTTAACATCGCAAAACTTCAATTTTTTTTTGAACAAGTGATATTTACTTACATTGCTTTAATTAATATTGGTATAAATGATGGCTTTTTGAGGGTTTATCAATTCATTATATAAATCAATTGTTAGAGGGCAATTGTCTAGGTTGAGTTTTTCAACAGAGAAGGAAGGTGGTTAATGGTTTCTTCAGTAAGACTTATAATATCATCCTTAGTAATGCCGGACAAATAAGGATCATTGACTTTGGCGACTACTAGATCGTACTATTATTATAGATTAACACGCGGGAAATGATTATTTCGGTTAATCTTTCCTTATCTTTTTCTTTGGTTATTTGAAAATATCTATCTTTACCTCTGCAATTAAATTATTAAATCAATCATCAATATTATGCCCACACCACATATCGAAGCACTAGAAGGTCAGATTGCCGAATCCATATTACTGCCTGGTGATCCACTACGAGCCAAGTATATAGCAGATAATTTTTTGACAGACGTACAACAGTTTAATAAGGTACGTAATATGTTAGGTTATACTGGATACTACCAGGGTAAACGTGTGTCTGTTATGGGTACAGGTATGGGTATGCCTTCCATAGGTATCTATTCCTATGAATTGATCAAGTTCTATGGTGTAAAAAAGCTGATCAGAGTAGGGTCGTCTGGATCTGTTCAGCCACATATCAAAGTCAATGATATTGTGCTTGCTCAAGCCGCTTCAACTAACTCTAATTTTGGAAAGCAATTTAATCTACCGGGTATTTTTTCAGCGACTTCAGATTTTAAGTTACTTTCAGATGCGGCCCGCAGGGCAGAAGAATTAAAACTCAACTATCACGTAGGTAATATTTTATCTTCTGATATTTTTTATGATGATGATCCGGATAGCTGGAAGCAGTGGGCTGCGATGGGGATTGCTTGTTTTGAAATGGAAGCATATGCGCTATTCATGACAGCAACGAATCTCAGAGCCTCTGCACTAACAATTTGTACGGTAACTGACTCATTTATTACTGGAGAAAGCATGGAAGCCAAAGACCGCGAACAGACACTAATCAATATGATTGGTCTGGCGCTGGATATCGTTTGATCAACGACAGCCGGTAAAAAATTGTCACCTGAAATACACATTGGTTGATTCTGTTAAAGGCTTTACTAGTAACTGGTATATTTACACATCTTTCATTTATTTGACTATTATGAAGCATTTTTTTATCCTCTTGATATTATTGATTTCGCTGACATCACAAGGTCAGGATAAATTATGGTCACCAGTTACTAATGCGAGTGCATTGTCTTTGCATGATCTAAAACCGGATAATTATCTTGTTTATTCATTAGATTGGAAGCATTTTAAATCTGAAGAGTTGGCTGTTCAAAAAAGAACATCTGACAGAGTAATTGAAATTCCTTACCCGGATGGAAATTTTAGAACTTTCAAGATTTATCAAACGCCTGTCTTTGATGAAGGGCTGTCTGCTAAATATCCCGGATTTATGTCTTATACCGGAAGAAGTGCAGACGATCCATCAGCCACCTTGAAGATGAGTGTCTCGCCCTTTGGTATTCATGCTATGGTATTATCAGCTATTCATAATACTGTCTTTATTGATCCAGTTTCACATTTGGTTACTGATGATAATTATCTGATTTATTATAAGAAAGATTTGAGTAATACGGATAATCAGTGGGTTTGTGAAATTTTAGATGACCATAACGAGGATGGTCATGTTGTGGATATTAATGCATCTTCAAGAGCTATAGGGGATTGCCAACTTAGATCTTATAGATTGGCTTTAGCTTGTACAGGAGAGTATGCTGCTTTTCATGGTGGCACAATAGAAAGGGTGCTCGCTGCCTTTAATACTACAATGACAAGGGTTAATGGTGTTTATGAACGTGATGCAGGCATTACAATGAAGTTGATTGCGGATACAGATAAAATGATTTTTCTCAATTCTAATTCAGACCCATATTCCAATGAAGATGGAGCGCTCATGCTCAGACAGAATCAAACTGCAATGGACAATATCATAGGTACTGCCAATTATGATATCGGACACGTATTCAGTACAGGAGGAGGAGGAATTGCTCAGTTGAGATCACCATGTGGTAGAAGCAAGGCAATGGGAGTCACCGGACAAAGTAAGCCTATAGGAGATCCGTTTGATATTGATTATGTTGCACATGAAATGGGACACCAATTTGGTGCTAATCATGTACAGAATAATAATTGCAATAGAAATAATTCAACAGCAGTGGAGCCAGGTAGTGGAAGTTCAATTATGGGGTATGCAGGCATTTGTGATCCGAATGTGCAGAACAATAGTGACCCTCACTTTAATGGTATTAGTTTGCTTGAAATAGCCAGTTTTGTCACTAGAAATGGAGATGCTTGTGCTGAACATATTGAAGTAAACAACCTTGCACCTGAAGTCACTGTATCCGAAACAAACTATACTATTCCTATTGCGACACCATTTGTTTTGTCGGCAACTGCCACTGATGCCGATGGCGATGCAATGACCTATTGTTGGGAACAAATTAATGCCGAGATTGCAACGATGCCACCGGTTGCTACTGCCACCAAAGGGCCTTCATTCCGGTCGCTGCCTCCATCCATAAGCCCCTCCAGATATTTTCCCGATTTATTAAACCGATACAGTCGATGGGAAGTGCTACCATCAGTATCAAGGAAAATGAATTTTAGGTGTACCGTAAGAGATAATCATTTGAGTAAAGGATGTACGGATGAAGCAGAAGTTACGGTCAATACTACCATTCAGGCGGGGCCTTTTGTTGTAACTTATCCAAACTCATCAGGGGTCTCATGGCAAATCGGGTCCAAACAGAACGTGTTATGGGATGTCGCTAATACAGATAAAGATCCCGTCAATTGTAAGAAAGTAGATATTTACTTGTCAACGGATGGAGGTCAAACTTATCCGCATTTGCTAGTATCGGGAGTTGATAATACTGGCAGTCATGAAATAACAGTACCTTCTTTCCAAACCCAAGTGGCACGTATCATGGTGAAGGCTGCAGATAATATTTTCTATGATATTTCAAATTTTAATTTCAAGATTGTAGCAAGTTATAATTTAGATTTATCTGTTATCGATACCGTAATCTGTACGCAATCCTCTTTTAATGTGGACATCCTTCTGAGCCAAAATGGAAATGTGGTTGAGCCAGTACAATTGAGTATCGTGGACGCTCCCGCTGCCCTTAGTATTAGCTTTTCTGAAAATAATGTGACTACATTTCCTAACAATATTGAGATGGAGATAAAGAATGTAGATCAATTAAGTTATGGCGGTCATCGCATCATTGTACAAGCAGCATCAGGAGCTGAAGTACTGAATAAGGTGATCACTATTTATCGAGCGCTTTCTGAGGCTAAATCAGTAGCACTTTTATATCCGACTAATAACCAATTCGATACACCCGCTCGGGGTTTGACACTAGAGTGGGAAGCACTGGATGGTGTGCAAAATTATACCTTCCAAGTAAGCGAATCTGTCACCTTTGATAAGGAACCACAAATCCTTACAGTGAATGACAACCGTGTGACCATTAATCTAGAAGAAGGTATGATTTATTATTGGCGTGTAAAGCCAAATAGCAATTGCCTTGATCAGGAATATTCTGATATATTTTCGTTTAGACTCAAGGCAAAGTAGTAGGTGATGCATTATTGCTTAAAAATAATTACTTGATAGTAGATAAAGGTCAACAAGCAATAATCACTAAGGAAGAACTGAATGTGGCCGGAACGCAGCCTGAGTTTATTATTTTTACAGTTATCGAAGCACCTTTAGAAGGAACATTAAAGAAAAGTGGAGAAGACCTAGGTGCTGGTGCATTTTTTACTATGAAAGATATTGAATCAGGTCAAATAGGATACTTGCATGCCGGTGGCGAAAATGATTCGGATGTAATTAGAGTAAGTGTGATAGATGATGCGAATAGGTGGATACCTGATATACCAATTCATATTAGAATTAAGCAAGCAGAATTAGGAGGTGTAGCGCTTAAAGTCAAGAATATAGAGTGTTATGGTGATAACGATGGCAGTATCCGAATCATAGGTTATGGTGGTGTACCTCCATATCAGTATTCACAGGATAGTGTTAACTTTGTCAATGAAGACACATTTACTGATCTCGCTTCAGGTAGTTATAAGTTTTATATTCGTGATGCTGTGGATACAATAAGATCAACAAATGAAATTGCGTTTGTTTCTCCTAATGATTTGACTTTTACTTCCCAACTAAGTAACTACGATATTGTACTTTCAGCTTCTGGTGGTACGGGCGACTTACAGTATAGTATTGATGGTGTCAATTATTTTAAGGATCCTATTTTTTTAGATCCAGGGAACGGTCTATTTTCGGTTTATGTTAAGGATATTTTTGGGTGTACTAAAGAAGATACCATAGAGATTGATATTCCTATATTAACCGTTAGTGGCGCGCTGATATCTGATGCTGAATGTGCAGGTCAGACTATTACAATTGAAGGTCAGGCCTTAGGTGGCATTCCGCCTTATGCTTTTAGTGTAGATGACATAGCTTATAATGAAGCCGACGTGATCAAAACAACGATGCCTAACCCTGTAATCTATGTTAAGGATGCGGGAGGAAAAAAAGCCATCGCTGATACAATCTTTACACGTAATCCTGCTCCAATAGAAATGGATTATACCAATGAAAAGTTTGTAGTTACAATCATAGCCACTGGAGGAACTGGAACGCTAATGTATAGCAATAACAAGGTGGATTATGACACTATTAATGTGTTTACATTTGATGACAATGGTACCTATCGATTATATGTTCGAGATGATTTAGGTTGTACTAAATCAAGGTTGATTGTTCTCAATGTTTTGAAGGAGGTAAATGTTATAAGTACTAACGTTACATGTCATAACAAAACTGACGGGACCATCAAATTAAACCCGAAGGGCGGATTTCCTCCATATCAATTTAAACTCAATAATGGATCCTACGGTACTGCTCGAGAGTGGACAGGATTAAAAGCAGGCGATTATACGTTCGTTGTCAAAGAGAGCAAAGGTGATTCTCTTTCAGGCACTGTAACTATCATCAATCCGGACTCACTCACGCTGGAGGTGCAGCTTTCTGGCCACGACATTTTATTGCAGGCGCATGGTGGAACGCCTCCATATCAATATAGCATAGATGGTGGAAATTTATTTCTAGATACAAATCAGTTTACTGAGTTAGATCCTAGTACTTATGAAATTGAAGTCAAAGATGCTAATGGCTGTCTTGCAGTGGAAACAGTAACCATTGTTGCTACTCAAGATTTTATAACTAGCCAACTGATGATTTATCCTAATCCTTCAAGCCAAATGATAAGGGTGACAGCAGAAAGTAAAGATCTATCAGATGGGTCATTTAAAGCAGTGAATGGAGAAGGAAGGGTGTTTGAGTTATACCCAATCCATCGCTCAGCCTATAGTGTTTCCTTGGATATCTCAAAGTTGCCATCAGCTATGTATTTGTTGATATATGAACTGAATGGTGAATTTTACAGGGTCAGATTCGTAAAATATTAAGGTTTTGTGAAGAGGTGTGTATCGGACTGTAATGTAGGTTGCAATGGTTAATACTCAACGAATGGTTTGTCTTTTTATTGAGCATTACATTTTAGTAAATAAGTTGCGCATAGATTTACTTACTATTTGACTGAATTACTTAGTTTTTCATTTACAAATTTTCATTGTTTTGCTTAGAATAGGCTTATTTATAGGTTGATAGTTATATTTATGATGGTATCAACCCTACGATGGTATGTTATATAACAAGCAATATATATTAAATTATAATATTTAAAGAAACAAAATTCATTTTTATCATAAAATATTATATTTTTATGGCTTCATATTGAATGTTAAACTAAATTTTATCAAGCATGATGCGCTCGATTGTTTTTACTTTGTTAATATTGGTTTTTTTGTACAGGAATCGGAATAGCAGGGCAATTCTATGTTCAGCATACTGTTCATGAAGGAAAAGATTTAAAGAAGGAAAAAATCCAACTGGATATAAGAACTTTTAAAAGTTTGTCCGGTAGAAATAATAATACATTTGATTTTTCACTTCCTATTTATGGTGATGTTGTTCAGTTTACGGCTGTTAAAAATGATGTTTTTGTAAATGACAGCGGTATTCAGGATGAAATTTACACTTATGATGTATTTAAATCAGATGACAAAGCTATTTATGGTGCCCTCACTATCGGTAGCAGTATGGTTTACGTTCATTTATTTAATTTTGGTAGAATGATTAGTGTTTATCCTGACCTCACAACAAATGAAGGTGGATACTGGGTAGAATACGGCATTCAACCAGAATTTAAAAGTCTTCAACAATATTGCTCGCAAGATAATAGTATTGAAGAGATGATTCATCACAACACTAAAGCGGGTAGTAAACGTGTTAAGTTGTCACTTGGATCAAATTATTATTCATATAAAGTTGCGATTGTAGCCACGGGAGAATACTATATTAATAACGGGAATAGTGATAATACTGTGAGAGTCTCCATAGTCAATTCTGTCAATGCAATCAGTGCAATTTTTAAAAATGAAGCATCAATCTCATTAAAAACTTCTTCCAGTATCATTAAGATGTATTCAGATCCTGCCACAGACCCATTTAGTCCGGGTACGGATAGAACACTACAGGCGCGACAAGTGGTAAGTGATAATTTTACAAGTAACAGATATGATATTGGCCATGTTTTTCATCAACATCGTGATGGAGATGGATGGGAAAATGGTGGTGTTGCACTGTTGTCCAGCGTCTGTAATAATTCTGGGAATCCACCTGCAAAAGGTGGAGGTTGGAGTGGCTCGTATTCCAATGTGGGCAATGGATGGATTAATCTAGCGACGCATGAGTTTGGACATCAATTTAGTGCAACTCATACTTTCAATGGTATCGGTAGTAGCTGTACTGATAATATTAGTACTACTACTGCGGTTGAAATAGGTAGTGGCACGACTATTATGTCTTATAATGGTGTTTGTGGCTTAGGTCAAAATATCCCAAACAGTGGTGAACTGGATAACTATTTTCATGTTGTTAGCTTAGAGCAGATATACAATTTCGTGTATAACGGAAGTGGTGGCTCATGCGGGAATCCAGACCCTTCATCCAATCTACTTCCAGAGGTCACTGCTAATCCATGCAATGCAACTTATATTATCCCAAAGAATACTCCGTTTTATATTGAGGCTGAGGGGTCTTTTGATGATGAAGATGGACATACTTACTGTTGGGAGCAGACGGATGAAGATGGCGCAGGAAAACCTACGCAAGGTAAAGCTGGGTTAATAGCTGCCAGTGACCCCAAAGCGCCCATATTTAGATCTTATCCACCTACGGATGTTCCATACAGATATTTTCCTAATCTAACCAGTGTAGTGCAGGGTAAGGTAAATACTTTTGATGTCTTGTCTTTAGTGCCTAGGACCATTCATCTTAGTGTAACTGTTAGAGATAATAATAAGGATGGTGGTGCTGTAGCCAGTGATGATGTAGTCATTACTGTCGATAATTCAGGTCCACTTGAAATGATAAGACCCGTTGGTGGTGAAACTTTGGTCGCAGGAAATATGGAAACGATCAGTTGGAATACAAATGGTTCAAATAGCTTGTGTTCTAAAGTAAGAGTCAGATTGTCTTATGATAGTGGTAAAAGTTTTGATTATATTTTAGCTGAGAATATAGATTATAGTGCGGGCAGAGTTGATGTTGATCTTCCTATGTCCATGCCGGGATCTGAAAATGTTAGAGTGATGGTTGAGTGTATGGATTATTCATGTTTTAAGATCTATACTGTTTCGAAAACTAATTTTACCATCCAATCTGATTGCAAAGCTCCTCTCACAGAAATTAGCCCTATTGATCCGAAAACATTTGAGGAAAGTGATCAGGGCTTGAAACTTAATCTAAAAAACAACTTAGGAAACACAGTTACAAAATTGAGTGGCATTCTTAGATCAGATGATGTTTCCGGTAACCTTATCTTTTTAGATAATGTTTCGGCACAATGTGCAGGACCTTCTAATGCTGTGAAATATGACGTACACTTTTTTACTGTTGATATTTCAGGTTCATACACATTTGATCATGGAGGAAAATTCGGAACAGTCATGAATGTGTATGAGAATTTTTTACGGGTACGAATTGTATTAATCATATTGGGAGTAATGCAACCCGGCCATCTGGTACAGGATCGATAGATTTAAACCAGACTTTATCATTAAATTTAGTTGCTGGGGTTCAGTATTTTATGATTGTCAGTAGTTTTTCAGAGAGTTTACCTATTCTGCCATCAAATTATAGTGTGACACTGACCAATAAGCCTGCTGGTGCTAATTTGTATAGTGGTATCCAGTTGCCTATCGGGTATAATTATACCTACATAGCCATTAGCAATGTAGATGGGGTTATAGCAGGGCATAATGAAGATTCTGACTTTACTACACTTAGAGCGGGTTCTTACTGTGTGTATGGAGCTGCATATAGAAATGACCAGAATCCCGATACCTGGATAGGCAAAACACTAAATGAAATTATTGTGCAAGGAGCATGTATTTTGACGAGTGCACAGTGTAAACCATTGACAATTACACCTGCATGTTTTTTTAGTGATGTGGTGGTAGGTACTCAGACAGCATGTGTAATCGGCCCCAATACCTATACACAGGAACTGACCATATCATATGAGCGAGCACCAACAACAGGTAAAATTAATGTCAATGGCCAGGAATTTGATGTGACGACCAGCCCACAGACTATTGTGCTTCAAGGACTTGATTCTGACGGTCAACCTGTTGATGTAACAATATTCTTTAGCGAAGTGCCTGAATGCCGTACCACCAGAAATAATTTATTTACAGCCCCAGCTAATTGTTGTCCGATTGTACTAGATTTAGGGGAAGATGTAGATAAATGCGATGGTGCGTCAGTGTTGCTCTTCGCAGGGGATAATGGGACCGAATATATTTGGCAAAAAGATGGAGTGGTCATAGCCGGCAATAATTCAAAGACATATCCGGTAAATGCCTCAGGTGTGTACTCTGTAGAAGTCACACATGCTTCAGGATGTAAAAAAACAGATACTGTAGCCATAACTTTCCGCCCACTTCCTCAGATAGTATTTCCAGCTGTAGTTGAATTTTGTGCCGGTGATGTTCTGGATTTAAGACCTATGATTACTAATGGAGCAAGATACGAATGGTATATGAATGGTCAATTGATAGATGGACAAACAGAAGACAATATCCAAATCACAGAAGGAGGCGTATACAAAATTGTAGTATATAGCGACTATGATTGTAAAAATGAGGCGAGTGTTATAGTGCGGCAAATACCACTCCCGGTTGTTGAGTTAGGTGCTGATCAGAGAAAGTGTGATGGAGAGATAGCATTGCTTGATGCAGGTCCGGATGGTGTTTCATACGTATGGTATTTGAATAACATAGAAATAAGCAGAGGGAATGAATCCACATATGAGGCAAAACAATCAGGAATATATAAAGTCGTAGTGACCAATTCTACCGGTTGCTCTACAGAAGACTTTGTAAAAGTTGACTTCTTTGCAAGCCCAAGTATTGAAGCACTGCCACCATTTATAGATTTTTGTGAAGGTGTAGGAGGATCGATTACTGCTCAGGCAAAAGATTATAAGACGCTTAAGTGGTACATTGATCAAGTACATCAGCCTACTTTTGATAATAATCCTACGATTATAGTTGCTAAGGCAGGTTTATATACTGTTGAAGTCACTAATTTAGCTAATTGTACCGTGTCACGAACAGTGGAAGCTGTATTCAGACCGTTACCTACGATTGAGTTGGGTGATGACCTCACGCTTTGTATCGGAAATCCGTTGGTACTGGATGGTGGAATTGAAGGAGTTAAATTTGAGTGGACAAAGGACGGCAACCCATTACCTAATACAGAAAGGAAGCTTACTGTTATCGAAAATGGCACTTATGCTGTCACTGTGACAAGTGAATATGGATGTATGAATCAAGATGAAGTAAAAGTGAATTTTATCCCCGGGCCTTCAGTGACTTTGAATGGCGATGCTACTTTTTGTGAGGGAGAATCTCATTCAATAATCATGACGACTGATGCTACAGACCCTGTGATAACTTGGTTGGACCAATTTGGCAATATTCTTCCTGAAAATGGAAATGTATTGATTGTGACTGAGCCAGGTACTTATAAAGTCTCTGTAATAGGTGGTACACCTGCTTGTGAAGTGATTAAAGAAGTAAATATTACTACGAATCCTAAACCTAAAATTAATCTCGGTAACGATAGGATTCTGTGTGATGGTGATACTGCTCCTGTTCTTAATGCAGGTCCAGGTAATGTATCTTATTCTTGGACACTCAATGGTAATCCGCTTGCAAGTACTCAAAATGTTACTGCAACTCAATCAGGTGTTTATGAAGTTAAAGTTAAAAATCAGTTTGGTTGTGAAAATACTGAAAAAGTGTCCATCACTTACGAGCCGATACCTTCCATTGATAATTTACAAAGTGACTACGCATTGTGTGAAGGCAGTACAGCACTGGTTATAGACTTGGAGTCTGATGGATCTATATTCGAATGGAAACTGAATAATAACACCATTCAAGGACAAACTGCTGACATAATCAATATTACCGAACCAGGTTCTTATGAGGTTATCGTAAGTACACCATCAGGATGTAAAAACTCAGCAACATTCACAGTGACTCAACGACCGAAGCCTTCTGTTGACCTGGGAGATGATTTTAATTTATGCCCTGGAGATTCTAGAATTTTGGACGCAGGTGTTCACGATCAATATGTTTGGAGTGATAGTTCTACAGGCGCTACGCTAGAGGTGACTGCTGACGAATTTGATGAGATTACTCATCAGCTTTACACGGTTATAGTGACTAATGAGTATGGTTGTTCTGATACAGATTCAATTGAAGTTTCAATTTACCCTGTGATCAAAGCAGCGATTTCATCTGATCAGCCAGGCGTTTGTAATGGCGCTCCCGTGAAATTGACTGCCAGTGGCGGAATAGTTTATGAGTGGAATGATCCAGAGGGCAACACACTTTCTTCATTAAACACTGCAGAAACCATTGCAACACCTAGTAAGACAACTACTTATTCAGTGGTGGTGAGTGATGGGATATGCCCGGATAATAAAGATGAAAAATCTATCCAGATTATTGTTTTTGAACCGGTTAATGTTTCAGCTGGCAACGATACTTGTGTTTTAGCAGGAAGACCATTCAGGTTGAATGCTAAAGGAGGTGTTAGCTACCAATGGGACCACCCTGAACTTATCATTAGCGGTGCTGATAGCGCTCATCCAGAAGTCCAGATCACTCAAGAAGTTACATTTACCGTTACCATAACAGATATAAATGGATGTACTTACACTGATCAGATTAGCATTTGTGTTAAAGAAGATTCATTCCAGGCGGTAACAATTATCACACCAAATGGAGATGGCAAAAATGATGTTCTTTATTTCAATGATTTGGAGAATTACCCTGATAACCAGTTAAGGATATTCAATAGGTGGGGCAATTTGATTTTTGAAGCAGAAGGCTATCAACAGAATGATAAACTATTTGATGGTATTAGAAATGGAGAACGACTGCCAGCAGACACATACTATTACATTTTGACCTTTGATGGGCAAACTTATAAGAGTGCGTTAACGATTCTATGGGATTAAAAGATGATATTAAAAGAGAATAAGATGAAAACAAAAAATAAGTATATATTTGGTATCATATTGCTCTTCGTTTCAATGAATGTAGCAGGACAACAACTCCCTAATAGTTCGATGCTATCAGAAACTCGGACAATATGGAATCCTGCCTATACGGCAAATGAAAACAATATGATAATTGATGCATTTGCTCGCACGCAATGGCTTGGATTTTCGGGTGCTCCTGCCACTGGGTTTGCTGGCGTACAATATCCGTTTGTTACTTATAATATGTCAGCAGGAGGATTGATCCATTATGATAAAACTGGTCCTGTGAGTAAAATTGGTTTACAACTTAATTATGCTTATAAACTTAGACAAGTATTGAGCAGATATGGACAATTATCCCTCGGTATAGGAGCTGATTTTGAACAATACAGTTTTAATGGCAGCGGTGAAGTATTTAATGACCTGGATGACATTTTGATTAATAACGCTCGAGCTAGCTCATTTTTTCCGTCGCTGAGTGCAGGTTTTTTCTATACTTCAAACATTAGACCATATCGCGGCAATTCATTTTTTGTTGGAGCAGCTATGAGCCAAGTATTTACTACAGAGGTATTAGTCAATGATTTCAATCAGGTAAGACAAAAACATTATCACTTTAATCTAGGTGGTAAAATCTATTATTATGACAGTTATTTTGAACCCATGATAACTGCAAACCTTGTACAGCCTGATCTGATTGATGTATTATACAGTGTGAAATATGAAATGCGTGATGCTTTTTGGGCAGGAGTAGGTTTTTCAGGTGGAGGAATGGCCGCTGTACAGGGTGGTGTGATTTTGAGTGATTTAGGAGAAAATGACGCTGTGATGAAAATCGGTGTACTGGGAAGCTATGGTCTAAGTGCAAAACTTGCTAAAACGGGACCAGGCTTTGAAGTATATATAGGTTATTATCTCGAACAAGACCATAGGTAATTGAGAGATATTTATTATTTATAATATATTTTTAATTAATAAGAAGTAAATCACACTTTCTTTAATATTCATTATTATCAATTGCATTGGAAGTTGTAAGATGGTTAATGATTCGTTGGATTGATAAGAAGTATTTTATAAATTTGTGGTCATTTAATAAAATTTTAAGAATATTTGGCGTTTTTATTTTCGTTTACAATTTATCGAACATAGTTATTAAAAAGTAATTTTATTTGTAATGGGAAGCACATCTGTATTGGAAGCCAAAAATGAAGGAAAAAGTAGAGTAATATCATTGCTGATTCATTTAGCATTATTATTACTGGCCTTCTTTTATACCATTCCACCACCAATGACTGAAGTTGAACATGAAGAACCAATATATCAGGTGGACTTAGATATGAAGGAATTTAGAAAGATTATTCCTGTGTCTAAACCAAAACCAAAACCACAAAGTGAACCACCATTGTCAGCGTTTGATGAGGAGAGTTCAAATAGCCGCAAAATGGATGCAGATGAAGGTGTGCTACGTCCGAAATCAGAAAGTGCTCCTAATAGCGCACCTTCAAAGGACGCACCACCCAATCCGGAAGTAGTAAAACCAGATGTGATTGATATAACAAGACCTAAGGTCATCACTCCGCCCTCACCAAATATTAAAGTACCGGGACCAAAGGCATCACCCAATGATGAAGTAATTTCCAGCAAAACAAGTGATGTGCCTGTGAAAGCTCCTGAATCTTCAGGTACGAAATCTAGTCCTTCATCATCAAGTTCCACCTCTTCTGGATCTGGTTTGCCGGGTAATAGCCCTACGAGTGGATCAACTACAGGCACCTCACCTAATAAGCCTTCCACAGTTGACGGTACAGGAACAGGTAAAGGTAAGAAAGGGAGTGGTGTCGGAATGAGCTCAGGCAATGATGGCGACGGAGGTGTCGGAAATTCAAGTGATGGCACAGGCATGTATGATGGTAAAGGTGATGGTATTTTTGGAAGGAAGATTACCTATCGAGATTTATCAGCAGCTAAAGCAGCTATCAACGCCAGTGGAAAAGTCGCGGTTAAAGTGTGTATAAATAGAGCAGGTCTTGTCACCTATGCTGAGTTGTTACAGCGAGAAACCACATTGACTGACAGAGCAGGTTTGAAATTGTACTTAAAAGCTGCACGTGGATATAAATTCCAGCCGGATATGACAGCTCCTAAAGAGCAGTGCGGTAAGTTAACCTTCGTCGTAGATAATACCATCAATAACAAGCTGAGATAAATAATAATCCTAAAGCAGCCGATGGGCTGCTTTTTTTATAATTGGTATATCAGTATTGATGCTTAGAGTATATAGCCTTATTCATCCACTCAGTCATGTCAGTAGTATTAGCAATATGTTTTTAACATGCTGCAATTATAATATAAAGGTTCACAAATATCAAGTACAATTAAATAACTAGACTAATTCTGTGGACTCCGGGTGAATATTTTTTAGACATGAGATATTTGACCTGATCATAATGTTCTGGATTATTGACAAAGTCTATGGCGTTCAGGTCAATAATTAAAATAGGGAAGGAGAGTATATTTCTAAAGTATTCGAAATATGAATTTTGAATTTGTGTAAGGTAATCACCAGTGATATTTTTTTCAAATTCACGACCGCGACTTTTTATATTTTGAAGCAAAATGTCCACATTCCTATGGAAATAAACCATGATATCCGGTTTGGGCAATGATTGATTCAAAACATTAAACATCTTTTGAAATAACCTGAATTTTTCATTATTTAGATTTTTACTGGCAAAAAGCAATGTTTTTGTAAATGTATAGTCTGCCACTGTAAAATCATTGAATAAATCGCGATTCATCAATAGTCTTTCCATTTGTTCATGTCGCTCAGTCATGAAAAATAACTCAACCGTAAATGCAAATCTTTCAGGATCTTGATAGAATAATGGGAGAAATGGATTGTCAGCAAATTCTTCTAGTATCAATCTGCAGTTATATTCTTTATTGAGCATACGGCAAAATGTCGTCTTTCCGGCTCCGATATTGCCTTCAATACAAATATAATTGTATGGAAATTGAGTTTTGATAGAGTAATGGTTTTAGTGACACAAAAATATGTAATTAATTTATAATATTTTAATCGTCTAGCATAAAAACTTCGCATTCATCCTCGCACGCATCGTAGATTTCTTCAATCGTATGTTTTTTCACAGGGTCAGTATAGTCTCCAGCAATCTCCATCAATGGAATGAGTACAAAATTGCGGTTGTAGATCTGAGGATGAGGTATTTGAAGATGATCCTTTTTCATGACTATTTGGTCACAGTATAAAATATCAACATCAATGCTGCGTGGACCCCATTTGATATTATTCTCACGCTCTAGTAATTGTTCTATTTCCTTCACTTTGACAAAAACTTTCTCGGGATCCATAGCTGAGTGTACCTCAATAGCCATATTGTAAAAGTCAGGCTGATCTTTTAAGCCCCACGGCTCTGTCTCATATACAGAAGATCTCGCGATGACAGTACCTATTTCCTTATGTATGACATCAATAGCTTTAGTTAGATTTTCTTTGCGATTACCTACATTTGAACCTAACAGAAAATAATATGTGTGCATCCGGTTAAATTTTTAATTTTAAAAATTATTGATTCACATTGTCAGGTTTATTCTTAATGACCTTTTCAAATGTCTTTACCTGCTCACCCACTTCTTTGAATAAAAACAACAAACCGATCATATTTGGAAAGATCATAGCCAGTATCATGGCATCAGCAAAACCCCAGACGGACTCCATGTCAGAAGAAGCGCCAATGACTGTAAATATCAGAAATATAATCTGGTAAATCAGGATATATTTCTTGCCAAAAATATACGCCCATGCTTGCTGTCCGTAGTAGGACCAGGATATCAGTGTTGAAATAGCAAAGAGAATTATTGCTAATGTCAGCACGTATGGAAACCATGAAATGGTGCTTTCAAATGCATATGAAGTTAAGGTAGCTCCTTTTAACACTTCGCCATTGATAATAACTTCTGATTGTCCATAGGCAAATGCACCATCTATATTAAATATAGTTATGACTAAAGCGGTCAAAGTACAAATGACGACTGTGTCGATAAATGGTTCCAGTAAAGCAACAATGCCTTCTGACGCAGGATATTTAGTGCGTACTGCTGAGTGAGCAATAGGAGAGGAGCCTGCTCCTGCTTCGTTTGAAAATGCAGCTCTTCTAAAACCTATAATCAACACACCGATGATTCCACCAAGACCTGCTTGAGGTTGAAATGCTTCTGTAATGATTTGTGTGATGGTCGCACCTATTTTGTCAAAATTGATCATGAGTATAACCAAGCATGCGAGGATATAAACCAATGCCATGAAAGGTACCAACTTTTCAGTTACCCTTGCTATCCTTTTGATGCCGCCTATCAATGTCAGTCCTACGACTAATGCTATTAAAATTCCTATTACAGTGCGTGAAAAAGAACCCTCAATTCCAAAAGTGCTGATAATTTGTGCCGTGGCTTGGTTAGATTGTGCAGCATTGCCGATACCGAGTGCACCGCCGATGCAAAGAACCGAAAATATAATGGCTAGAACTCGGCCGAGTGAATCATAACCTTTCGCCTTTAATCCTTTGGACAAATAATACATTGGGCCACCATATACAGTACCGTCGCTTCCTATATCTCTGTATTTTACGCCTAAGGTACACTCTACAAATTTTAAAGTCATTCCTAGTAACCCGCTGACGATCATCCAGAAAGTAGCTCCAGGACCACCCAAGGTGATGGCTATGGTTACACCGGCGATATTACCTAACCCAACAGTACCTGAAAGTGCAGTTGCTAGTGCCTGAAAATGACTGACTTCACCGTGCTGATTGTCTGCATTAGCAATTTGTTGATTTTTTTCATCTTCTGAATCGGACTCGATATCACCCAGTACATGATTGTATTTACCACGTACAATATTGATGGCTGTTCGGAATTTTAGAATATTGGGAAAACCAAAATATATTGTAAAAAATAATCCTCCCAAACTTAGTAGGATGACAATAAATGGAACATCTGTATTGCCAATGGGTACTGTAAAAAGGACAATATTTTCAATAGCTTGTGAAAAAGGTGTAAATGCTTCATTTATGCGTTGATCTAGTCCTTTACTTTGCTCTTGTCCATATAAATGTTGTGAAGATATAAGACTAAAAATCAATGAAACGAATATCAGAAGTATGGATTTTAACCTCATTTATTATTGTTTTGATGGTGTTATTGTTTTGAAGGTCAGTAACTTATCAGCCCAATCGATGTGAGCATGATTAACATTTGATTTTTTGGAGTATTGAATCTTTTTGCGCAAACATGGTTTTAAAGACCCATGCGGCCACTTTACGTTGTGATTTATAATGAGCTGAGATCGCTTCAGGGTTCCAATTTTTCTTAACAAAATTTGTATCAAAATGACCTGAATAGAAATCAGGATGTTTCATGACGTAGGATCCAAAACTCAATGTCGAACTAATCCCTTCGATGCGATAATCTTGAATGGCCTTCAGCATTTTATCAATAGCTGCTGTTCGGGTGGCTGCATGTACGGTTAGTTTAGCCAGCATTGGATCGTAATAGATGGGTATGCTGTCGCCCTGTTCATAACCATTGTCCACCCTAATTCCATCACCTTTAGGAATGCTATACGTCTTTAAGGTGTTAATACTTGGTACAAAATTGTCAAAAGGATCTTCGGCATATATTCTTAACTCAATTGCATGGCCATCAATTTGCAAGTCTTCCTGTTTCAATGTGAGCTTTTCACCCCTAGCAATCCGAATTTGTAGTTCTACTAGGTCCAGTCCGGTTATCATTTCAGTAACAGGATGTTCTACTTGAAGGCGGGTATTCATCTCTAGGAAATAAAAATTGAGTTGATCATCAACCAGAAACTCCACAGTGCCTGCACCTTCATATTTAGCGGCTTTAGCTACATTGACCGCTGCTTCACCCATTTTTTTTCTTAGTTCTGGGGTGAGAATTGCACTTGGCGCTTCTTCGATAACTTTTTGATGCCTTCTTTGCACAGAGCATTCACGTTCGAAAAGGTAAACTGTATTTCCATAACTGTCAGCTAAAATCTGAATTTCAATATGTCGCGGACTAGTGACAAATTTTTCAATAAAAACAGCGCCATTCCCAAAAGCTGAACTAGCCTCATTAATCGCCAGTTGCATTTGATCCTCAAATTCTTCTGCGTTATTGACTAATTTCATTCCTTTTCCACCACCGCCAGCTGACGCTTTGACAAGAACAGGGAAGCCAATGTTGATCGCTATTTTCTTAGCTTCTGCAACGTCCTCAATCGAATAATCAGTACCAGGTACCATCGGAATTCCAAAATCTTTGACTGCTTGTTTAGCTGATAGCTTGTCGCCCATTATTTCCATTGAATAAGCTGACGGACCAATGAGCTTGATATTATTCTTGCTTAATTTTTGTGCAAATATTGCATTTTCACTTAAGAATCCATACCCAGGATGAATGGCATCCACTTGGTGTTCTAGACAGATACTGATGATTTTATCTTGTTGTAAATAGGAGTCTGTACTCGGTGCTGCACCTACATAATACGCTTCATCTGCCATTTTAACATGCAATGCTTGTTTGTCGGCATCAGAATAAATAGCTACACTTACTATTCCCATTTTTTTGAGTGTTTTAATCACTCTGCACGCTATTTCTCCTCGATTAGCAACCAATACTTTTTTCATCAATATCTTTTTATTTTACGCATCTGAATCAAAAATAATGCGCTAAGGTAAGATTATTGGAGTAAATATATAGGATGAAAGGGATAAATCTTGAAGTAACATGTGGTATATTTTTTAAAAGTATTTAATTAAGATTTCTGCGTCTTTTAAATATAAGTGTTGGTGAATATTGTACTATATTAATATATATTTTAATATGTAATTTTTGTTAGTTGAACCAAAAATATCTTACCTTTGTATTTATTACGGTCCCTCAATAGTATTTTTAGGTATGACTGATTCATAAATCATAAGTATGAGGTTTTTTTTCTTATTTATTTTACTAATGACGGGACAGAGTGTATTGGCTCAATGTGGCTTAGACCAAGTTGTGAATATTAAAGATGAGTATAATGACATCTATGACACAACCCATATTTCAGTCTTGGTTAGAAATGCAACAAGTAATGACCTCGCTTCACCTCAACAAGGCGTTTGTGGTGTGCAATTAAAATTTAAGCACCCATTTATGAAAGAACTATTCATTGATCTCATTTCACCATCGGGACAAGTGGTGCACTTGACAGGTGGAGACATAGTAGCAACTAATACTCAATTGATTACATGGGATGTTACATTTGTACCTTGTGCAGCAGCAGCAGCTCCGGATCCTGGATTTAATGCTCAGTGGGAGAATAACCAATTGTGGCAAAACCTAACGGTTTACACGGGGCAGTATTATCCTTATCGTGGTTGTCTGGAAGATTTTAATCAAGGAAGTGTGAATGGTGTATGGACATTCAGATGTATTGATTTTGAAGATGGAGGTGCAGGTCAATTGCTAGATGCTAAAATTATTTTTTGCGATGATCGGGGTGTTTCATGCACAGAGTGCTCAGTACATCCCGGTACTATCCTTAATGAGGACTTAACTGTATGTGAAGGAAGTGATGAATTGAAAATTAACATCAATAAAGTTGTACCACCCAGTCAGTACGATACTGTCAATTATATATATACTAATGTGATTTTTGGTAATAATATAATTTGGGGTTATGAGGTGACACCTGATTTGAGGCCATTTTTACCGGGTAAGTATGAAATTTGTGGTCTTCAAATCGCTAAAAGTCAGTTGAGTCAATTGCCCACTTCTGGTACACCGATGGATCATACAGCATTAGTCACCTTTTTTGGTGTCAATAATATTTGCGCAGGCTTGTCTGATCATTGTATTGAAGTCAATATCTTGCCACAACCGGAGCCGATTTCTCTCTCGAAGACCATTTGCAAGGGAGAAAAGGTGACAATCAATGGAACGGATTATTTCCAACAAGGGATTTATACTATTTCTATCGACAATGGCGTGTGTGATTCGCTTATTGAATTAGATCTAAAAGTCATAGATCTGGATGCGATGATAACAAGTGACAGACCATTCATTACTTGTATCAGTAATACAGTGGGACTCATAGGTAGCAATACAACAGATTATCCTGGCATGATTAATTATAACTGGTTTACATCTGATGGCGTCCTTTCGGGTGACCCTAGTTTTTTTATTATTGATGCTAATAAAGCTGGTACATACTTTCTAGAAGTGTCTGCATCTATGGATGGTCAGACATGTGTGGATACTGCTTCATTTGTATTGAGGCAAGATGATTCCTTTCCTGTCATTTCTTTTGATAGCGATACTTTGACATGTATCCATGATACCATTAACATTGTACCTCATATTTCTGTAGGTGTGAAAACTGTAGAATGGGGCTCCTTAGAAAACCATCGTTATGAGACTCAAGGTAATGGTATCCGCGTCTGGGAGCCGGGCTCTTATTTTATTAAAATCACAACTAATGATGGGTGTATTGGAAGAGATACGGTGACCATTCATCAAGATATTCAAAAACCTGAAGCATCTCTTTCATATGATGTTTTGGACTGTAGAAATGATAGTATAACAATTGAGGTTACAACAAAAGGTTTTAATGGTGATTATTCATATGAATGGAGTAATATGTCTCCAGATCAGCGAAATGAGCAATCTCCTGAAGTCAAGCAAGCAGGGCGCTATATCCTGACGATAACAGATAATAAAAATGGCTGTACAGCTACTTTTGCAGCTGAAGTGGAGGAAAATAGGGTGGCACCTAATATTTTAGAGGTGATTGCTGACACGATTGATTGCATAAATAAAATAACTAACCCAATTGTAGATACCGATGTACCTATTGTAGCTTATCACTGGACAGGCCCTGGACTGGATAATTTCACTGAAAAACCTCAGATTAAATGCTCCGGGAATCTATACAGTTGAAGTAACTGCAGCAGACAATGGATGTAAATCTAGTGAAACATTTGTTGTGATTCAAAATATTGATTTGCCAGCGATACAGCTTTCAGCTGATTCACTTACTTGTAGAGTGGATTCAGTTCAGCTCAAGATTGTTTCACCTCATCAGTTGGTTTCTTATGTATGGACAGGCCCTGATCAATTCACATCTACATTACGATCTCCTTATGTTTATACAGATGGAATTTATAGGGTAACCGTAACCCGAGATAATGGATGCACAGCAACTGGAGCAGTTGAAGTGGTCAATCGACATATTGTCCCAGAAATCACGATTAGAACGGATAGTATCAGGTGTACTGCTGCAGAATTGACTATCCACATTGAACCTGATCTTCCCGATAGGGCATATCAGTGGTCAGGTCCTGGATTATTAACGAATGGTAGTCCTAATCCTATCATCAATCAACCGGGATCATATTTTGTAACAGTGACTAATGATGTAACAGGATGCCAGTACTTTACCAGTGTATTGATAGGTGATGCTCGTGTATACACCATGGCTAATGTTACAGCAGATACGATTACTTGTTTCCGAGATAGTGTGAGAATAATAGTCCATAATCCGGAGGTGGTCAAGGCAACATTTGATGGACCTAATTTTCATTCTGAAGCGCTATCGCCATTTGTAAAGGAATCAGGCGTCTATCACTTTATGCTAATCAATGAAAAAGGATGTATTACAGAAGGCAATATTCAGATTGTTAAAAATGTAAATTCACCACAACTCAGCGTACAAAAGACTGATTTTAAATGCAATCAAGATTCAATATTGATTAATGCGACCTCCAATATGAGTGGAACTGAATTTACATGGAAACATGAAAGTGGAAGTATATTAACGGGAAGCGCTGTATTTATTAAAAATGCTGGTATTTACCAGCTGGAAGGGTTGGCTCCTAACGGATGCAAATCCATTCAGGAAGTCAACATCGGTTTTGATACCATACATCCGGTTTTTATGGTACTTCCTGTTGATACCCTAACTTGTTCAAAACCAGAAGTGACCTTGAAAACTGAATATAAGGGTAATGGAACAATCGAGTGGAATCCTGGGAATGTAAAGAATAATCAATTATTAGTAAAATCACCGGGTATCTATTACGTAAAAGTAACAGGCGAAAACAATTGTAGTACATTGGATAGCGTTGAGGTGATAGAATCTAAAAACTTCCCTACTTATGAGTCAGATGCTAGTACAATCAATTGTAAGGATAGGCTTTCAACCATTACAATTACGCCCACGAGTCCATATGAAATGATAAATTGGGACAATCTGAATAATCCCGACCAGATAGATGATAATTCTCTTCAAAAGGTAACTTCTTTTACCGGAGTATATACATTTTTTATTACCAATGATGAAGGATGTGTAACTTCAGGTTCAGTTGAAGTCATAGCAGATATTGAAATGCCAAAAGTATTAAAGAAAATTATCGATACCTTGGATTGTAATAGGAAAGTGATTGATATCGGAGTTGTTCTGAATGAATCTGCGAGTTCATTCCTATGGAATGGTCCCAACTTATTTGATTTTATTACAAGAGATTCGGTGATTTCTGTAAGAACTCCTGGCAGGTACACCGTCCAGATTTCCGGAGAAAATCATTGTATTACAGTGACAAATTTTGAAGTTATTCTAGATGAAAATGACCCTGAATATTCAGTTTTCACAGATACATTGACGTGCGATAAGGGCAAAATTAACATTGGAATTAACGCGGTCACTCTGGGATTGGAATATTTATGGTCAGGACCTAGTGGTTTTTCAAGCACTTTACATAATCCTAAAGTATTTGAACCGGGACTGTATGTCGTGACGATCACCGGTAAAAACGGTTGTGTCATCAAAGATTCTATTGATGTCCATCAAATTATTACACATCCTGAAATTATAGTGCAGGACACTTTTTATATGCCATGTGACCTGAGTGGTGTTCAGTTGAATCTAGCATCAGAAGATCAAATTAGGACGTATTTTTGGATACTACCTGATGGAAGTTTATCTGCTGATTCAACGCCGATTGCTTTAACTGAGGGTGCAGGTACTGTCCAGATTGTAGATAATTATGGTTGCCCTAGTCAGTCTGCTAATTTTGTGGTTTATAAAGATCCGACACCGGCCGCGTTTGATTACACTACGGATACGTTAACTTGCCAGAAAACCGTAATTTCATTAAGTGCATCAAGTGAGGAATCTGTCGAATACGAATGGATATCTCCGGATGGAAACAGACTATATACGTCGCATATTAATGGTACAGAAGCTGGGGATTATACCCTGATAGTCACAAATATAAGAAGATGTAAAGATACCGTTATAATCAATGTACCTATAGATACCATTCATCCAAGCATCACTTTACATTCAGATGGATTGATTCAATGCACCCATAGAAATGTACTTTTAGATGCAAGTGGTTCACCTTCAGGACAGATCTATAGAGGTAGATGGACGACTTTAGATGGCAATATTTCCAGTGTGATTACGGATTATATTGTCAATGTTGATAAATCAGGAACCTATTATTTTGATTTGACCAATATTGTAAATGGCTGTGTGAGTACAGAGTCTATATTTATCGATGAGACACCTTCCTCCTTCAACCAAATGTTTGCAGAGGTTCAAATACCCTATTGTGAAGCTGTACCTAATGGTAGTATTAGAATAGGAGAATTAAACGGTATTCCACCATATGTGCTTTTTCTGAATGGCCAAAATAAGGGCAATCAAGTTTTATTTGAAAATCTATCAGCAGGCACTTATAAGGTTGAAGCTATTGACAATCATGGATGTTCTGTCATAGAATATGTAGAGGTACCTTCCAATGGCAATCTTGAGGTAACGATTGATGATGAGTATTTCATCCTTTTTGGTGATTCCTTATTGCTCAGACCTGAAGGACTGAATGATTTAACTGGGAAAGCAGTTCTGCGTTGGTTTAAAGGAGATACTCTGGTTTGTACAGGTTGTACAGAATTATGGGTAAGGCCATTTGTTAATACGGTCTATACAATTGAGCAATCTATAGAAGGATTGTGTAAAGAAACAGTGCATGTCCTAGTAAGAGTGCGGACCAATATGAATGATGCGATACCCAATGTATTTAGACCAGAATCAAGCTCAGGCAATGAGCGTTTTTATATTCCTCAAACCAGAGGTATAAAACAAATCAAGCGGATTTTGATATTTGACAAATGGGCTGAAAATGTATATGCAGCTTATCATCTGAGCCCAGGATTGAAAGAGTCAGGATGGGACGGTACTTTCAATGGCAAAGAATGCGAACAGGGTGTTTATATTGTTATTGCAGAGTTGTTGCTTTCTAATGGACAAACGTGGATATATAAAGGCGATGTGACCTTATTAAGGTAAAAAATAACCGGACTATTAGCCTTTTGTTTATGGTTTAGGGCCATTGGTAGATGTTTTTTGCTCCTTCAGCGATAAGTTTTATGTTTTGTGATGGACTTAGTTATTTTTGTAAATAATTATATCAACTTAAAAATTTGAATCAATAATGAAGTCTTTTTTCAAATCTGTATTTGCATCTTGTTTAGGTATCGTCATTGCTTTTGCAGCTATTTTCTTGATTATTATGATTTTTGCTGCTACAAGCATGAGTACATCAACATCGTATTCTGACAATAGTATTTTGAAGCTCAGCTTGGAAGAAATTGTGCCTGAAAAAACTGATAATGTTGTGCAGTCTTCTTCTGTGTTTTCTAGTAAAGTAGAAGCCCTCGGCCTTAGGAGGATTTTAAAATTGATAGATGCTGCTGCAAAGGATGATAAGATCAAAGGTATTTTAATTGAAAATGGTAGTACTTCGGTAGGTCAGGCTACTTTATTGAGCTTGACAGAAGGTTTGAAAAAATTTAAGGAGAGTGGTAAGTTTATATACTCTTATGCAGATTATCACAGCCAATCTTCTTATATGTTATGTTCTGTAGCTGATTCTATGTTTTTAAATCCACAAGGAGGTGTTGATTTAAAAGGTTTTGCAGTGGCAATCCCATTTTTCAAGAATACATTAGACAAAATAGGGGTAGGTATGAATATTTTTTATGCAGGAAATTTCAAAAGTGCCACAGAACCCTATCGACTTAACGAAATGAGTGAGTATAACCGTATTCAGACCAGAGCGTTTCTCGACGATATGAAAGATATTATGATTGACGTAATCAGTGCAAATAGGCCATTGTCACGAGAAAAAATAGATAATATCATGAATGAACTTGGCGGGCGGACAGCTGAAAAATCTCTTGAAAATGGTTTGGTTGATGTGATCTTTTACAAGGACGAAATGGAAGATTTTCTAAAAGAAAAGTTAGGAGTGAAAAAAGATAAAAAGCTAAAAACCATTTCATTGTCTAAGTATAATACTTTGGCTGATATCAAAGAAGAATCAAAAGGCAAAGATAAAATTGCGATAGTATATGCTGAAGGAGAAATAGCCTATGGTGGTAATGAGCCTGGTGTTATTTCAGATGAACGCTATATGAAAATGTTGAGAAAAATTCGTAATGATGATAATATAAAGGCTGTCGTTTTGCGTGTCAATAGCCCTGGAGGAAGCGCATTTGCTAGTGAAATGATTTGGCGGGAATTAGAGCAAATCAAAGCTGCCGGTAAACCTGTGATTGCTTCATTTGGCGATTATGCTGCTTCAGGTGGATATTATATCTCGTCAGGAGCCGATGTGATCGTATCAGAGCCGAATACACTAACAGGTTCCATCGGTGTATTTTCTATTTTGCCTGATGCTACAAAATTATTTAATGATAAGCTAGGAATCAATTTTGATACTGTTAAAACTAATGATCTAGCAGTTGGTTTTAGTCCATTTTTACCTCTCTCTGATAAAGAACGAGCTTTGCTTCAAGAGTCCACACTTGACATCTATGACTTATTTCTTGAAAGAGTGTCAAAGGGTCGTAATTTGCCGCTTGACAGTACAAAAGTTATAGCTCAAGGTAGAGTATGGACAGGTCGTGCAGCTCAAAAGATTGGTCTAGTGGATAAGTTAGGAAGCCTTGAAGATGCTATCGGTATCGCAGCAGAAAAAGCTGGTATGGATGCTTACAAGATTGTTGAATATCCATTTGTAAAAGAAGATTTTTTCACCTCAATCATAAAAGGGATAATACAAGGTCAAAATGGGGATGATGATGAAGGTGTTTTATTGAATGTAGCCAATGATAAAAATGCTCAAAAATGGTTAGAAATGGCACGTCAAGCACAATCCATAATCAAGATGAAGGAGCCTCAAGCACGCATGCCTTTTATTGTAGAATGGAATTAATTTTTCTGTAGGATAAACACACGTTGATCGTCTGTGTAGAGCAATTTCAGTTGATAGGTTTTTGCTATCCAATCAATAGTTTTGTTGTGGTAAAAACTGACGTGTGTAAGATCACGTATATAGTGCCATCTTGGGAATGTATCAAGATGGCACCATGTATTTGTCATGATGCCTAATATACCTTGAGGTTTTAGGTGTTTGCATATTATATTGATGTCTGCTGATGGATAGTGAAAATGCTCAAAGCATTCTGTAGCTGTAATGAAATCATATTGTTTATCCTGAAGTACCGGAAAGAAAAATGGATCGTAAATATCACAATAGTGACCAGCAGTAATAATCAGGTTTGATAATACTGGATCTGGGCCACAACCATAATCTAAACCTACACCACCTTGTTGTAAGAAAGTTTGTAATGGGCCCCATAATTGTTCTAAAAACTGAAGATAACCCTCATTTTGGGAGTCGTTTTGGTGTAGTAAGTATCTGGATTGTTCTACTTCAGCAATAGGCAAATGATTTTCACTTACAGAAATGAGCAGGCACTGACTACAGTGATAGAATTTCCTATCTTTAAAAGTAAACGATAGTTTACTAACCTGGTGGTTGCAAAGTGGGCAATTCTTCGTCATGAAAAGCGGGTATTATCACATTAATGCCTCAAAACTATCATAATTTTGACAATCCCACAAATCATTATTTGCATTGGATTATTTTATAAAATGTTCAATACTGATGTAAAATGTTTAAATTGCATTCAAATTTAATTTTTATGGACATTTATGTAGGAAGTATACCTTTTAAATGGAAGGAAAAGGACTTAAGGGCGATCTTTGAGCCGTTTGGTGATGTCCTATCAGTTACCATTATTATCAATAAGTCCACTCGTCAAAACAAAGGATTTGGATTTGTTGCGATGGCATCTGAAGCAGCTGCTCAAAAAGCCATTGCAGCATTGGATAAATCAGAGCATCTAGGTAGGAAGATTCAGGTACTTCCGGCTACGAGTAAAAAAGAAACGGCAACTAAGGTAAATGATTCGTCCATAACTAGGCTCCTAAGGTCACATGCAAAAGGTAAGAAGAAGGTTCCAGGATGGCTTAGAAAAGAATTATAAAACAGGCTGATCAATGGACACTTTAATGAAAGTCGGTATTTTGCAGTACGCTCCACAATGGATGCAACCCGAAGAGAATTTGGTATCCATCGCTGAAATGTGCAGTAACATGTCAACTGACACAGAATTGGTGTTCCTTCCTGAAATGTTCAATACCGGATATCAGCTGAAACCGGCTACAATTCCGGTATCATGGCAAGATACAACGATCGACTATTTGGCAAATCTGGCAGATAAGTATCAAATAACTTTTGGTGGCAGCATACCATATTTTGATCATTACAAATGGTACAATGCTTTTTTGCTGATTAATAAAAATGGAATAGCCTTTAGATATGATAAATCAAAGCTTTTCTCACTAGCAGGAGAAGCAGAATATTACACGCCAGGCACAAAAAGAGAAATTTTCCTATATGGAGCATTCAAGCTTTTGCCACTGGTATGTTATGACTTGAGATTTGCTGACCTAATATATAATGCCGGGATTCCGGATGTCATTATTTATTCTTCTAACTGGCCGGTACAGCGGATTCACCACTGGAAAATTTTGCTTGCAGCACGTGCGATTGAAAATCAATGTTACGTGATAGGTATCAATAGGACTGGATTTGATGAGAATGGCAGTGAGTACCCGGGTGTATCCTTAGTCTTTGATTTTAATGGTTCAGAAATATTGAATTTAGGGCACAATGCTGCCTATGGCGAAGTGATACTTGACCTCAATGCACTGACAACCTTCAGAAGAAAATTACCTTTTTTAAAAGATCGATCATGTTGCTGATTATTACCTCGAATTACGTATAAGAAATTTACTGCATGAATTTGTTATTTCATATCTATTCCAGTAGCCGTCTTTCTGGCCTTGACAATTTAAAACTATACCTGTGAAATAAAATCGCTGCGCCTCATAGCTTTTTTGTATCATTCCCCTTCATAACAATGTCATTTGGGTGGCACAGGTTTAAATTGAGTTGCAGATACTATCAGGTGTATTTCTGTAATATATATATCCGGGATGTTCTATTTTGTGTACTCTGCAGGTTGATTTTGCACGATGCCAGAACTCACTATCTTCACTGTACTGGACGTGTTTATTAAACCCGCCCAGATGCCTGAACACTTTTGCTTTGCCAAAAAATGTCGCACCAACTATACATTTGGAAAGGTGAATTTTGACTGAAGGGTTATCTCTGTCCTTGACGAAGGGATCACCAATAATGCGTATTCCACCTTCGAGTAGATCCACTTCCGGATGCGCCTGCATAAACTGAAATCGATGTTCAATATAGTCCGGCTCATAAGCATCATCGCTGTCTAAGAATCCAAGATATTGTCCTGAAGCAGCCATAATTCCCACATTTTTTGTTATGGACACTCGACGATTGGAGTGTTTCAAATACCTTATGCGATCATATTGTTGTATGTATTGATTCACAACATCAAAAGAAGCATCGGTACTTCCATCATCCACGATCAATAATTCGGCATCTTTATAAGTCTGATTGAGAAATGATCCAATACTTCTTTCTAAATAATCAACTCTATTGAAAGTAGCCATTATGATTGAAACTATTGGATTATGATCTTTGTAAAGGTCTAACATTGTTTTGATACATCGCGTATCGTTTGTTTTCTTGTGCAAGATAGGACTATTAGCTCGATAAATCTTAATCAGTAGATCAAAATTTAGCCAATAGCAAATTAGTTTCTTCTTTTAGTTTATTAGTAGCTGTAAAATACTAACAATCAGGAAAGAAAGCTTTTCCTGATTGTTAGTAATCATTATAATTTCCTTATTTTAACTTGAATGACCCTTTACCAATAGGGAAACCGTTGTTAAACATTTCAACTTTATATTCACCTTTAACAAGCTGTACCGGAAGTGTCCAGTCTATACAAGCGTTGGTGTCTTCATTCTTGTAATCAATCTCACCTGAAGTAGTAAATCTTACCTGTGAGTTGTCCAATTTATTAGTGATGATCCCACTTCCAGAGTCCTCAACAGCGATAGTTTCACCTTGGGGATTGATGATGCGTATGTAAAACTTTTTCCTACCTGGAGAAGTAACCATATTGGTTTCAGTCAGGAAACACACTCTCAGTACTTCTACATCTTTGGCTTTTGATCTTTCTTTTAGTTTTCCATTTTTCTTAACTTCGTAACCTTTTATCTCTAAAAAATTAATTTTAATGGCGTTAGCCATATCCACTTTTGAATCAAGAGCAGCATTGACTTTTGCCAAATTCTCCTTTTCTGCCACCAGTGCATTTTTTGCTTCAATAATTTCCTCTTTAGCTTTTACCTCTGATTCAACACGTTGAGTGAGTTCGACGTTAGATTCAGTTAGTATTTTGTTTTCCTCTTTCAGTTGCTGGATGTCGGCAAGATACTTAGTAACATTTAAATTTAAATTCTTGATTTCTTGCCTTGCCTTGTCAAGCTCTTTTTTAGTCCAGATAAGGTTATTGATTTTATCCTTTTGTGCCTTGAGCTCAAGTTTCTGGCTGTCTATCATGGCATTGAGTTGCTCATTGTTACCTCTCATTTCTTCAAGACTTTCTAAAGCCGTCTGGTAGTCCTGATCTAGTTCTTCTTGTACCTTTTGAAACTCCATCATTTCTACCTTTTGAACTTGGCTGGTTTCTGATAGTTTGCTATTGAGGAACCACTGGTAACCGTTTAATCCCAGTAATCCTATGATAATAGTAATCGCAATAGCTTGAAAGTTGTGTTTTGATTGTGATGTACTCATATAATATTAAAATTTAATTATTTTAAATAACGATGTAAATATACATACTTATTGTTATTTTTGACATTAATTATACAAAATGGTTATTTACCATTAACCAATTAACTAGTGAAAACCCTCAATTTATGTTTTTAGATAAATCATTGTTAAAACGATGCTTGTTTGTTGATATAGAAACGGTTTCTGAATGTGCTGAGTATAATGATTTAACTGATGTTAAAAAGCATCTATGGGATTTAAAGGCACAACAGCTTTCCAGGCTTCTACCTTTGACAGACACACCGCCTGATGCTTCAAGCCTTTACGTAGAGAAAGCCGGTATCTTCTCTGAGTTTGCAAAGGTGGTTTGTATTTCTATGGGTTTTTTAAATTTTAAGGATGATGCACCTACAGAAATTAAAATTAAATCACTATTTGGCGATGATGAGAAAGCAATATTGGAGGATTTTACAAAGTTGTTAAATTCTCATTTTGGAGACACGGAAACTAGTAGAATTTCTGGACATAATATTAAAGAATTTGATATTCCATTTTTATGCCGTCGCTTGGTTGTTCATCAGATTCCTTTTCCAGCTATGCTAGATATAAGTGGTAAAAAACCATGGCAAACAACTCATATACAAGACACGATGGATATGTGGAGATTTGGCGACTATAAGAGCTATACTTCTCTACAATTACTAGCAGGCACACTAGGAATAGATTCACCTAAAGACGATATTGATGGTAGCATGGTCGGGCAAGTGTACTGGCAGGATCACGATTTAGAACGCATTGTCCATTATTGCCAAAAAGATGTTGTCACCGTTGCTCAGATCATGTTGAGATATGCAGGTCTAAATCTCATTGGTGAGAATAACATTATCATAGCCAACTAATTCTGCATTTAAGTAAATGTAAAATTATTTGCTTCATCAGTTTTATTAATACTGGATGTAGAGTTTAGGGCTTTGATACATTTAATTTTTATTGATATACAATATTGCAGGTTGCAACTATTCAATTATCTTTGCGCCGATGAAGAATATAAGAAATTTTTGTGTTATAGCCCATATTGATCACGGCAAGAGTACGCTCTCTGACCGATTGCTTGAGTTTACTAAAACCATCTCAGAGCGTGACATGCAAAATCAGGCTCTTGATGACATGGATCTGGAAAGAGAAAGAGGCATCACCATCAAGAGTCACGCTATCCAGATGTATTACTCACACACAGACGGACAGACTTATACTTTTAATATGATTGATACGCCAGGACACGTCGATTTTTCTTATGAAGTGAGTCGATCTATTGCTGCATGTGAAGGTGCATTGCTTCTGGTTGATGCTTCTCAGGGGATTCAGGCACAAACGATATCTAATCTATATTTAGCAATTGAAAATGATCTGGAGATTATCCCGGTTTTAAACAAAGTGGACATGGAATCCGCCATGATTGATGAAGTCTCTGATCAGATTATAGATCTGATTGGCTGTAAAAGGGAAGAAATCATTCTTGCTAGTGGAAAAACTGGCGTTGGTATAGAAGAACTTATGGCGGCGATTGTAGATAGAATTCCTGCTCCAACAGGAGATACTGAAGCGCCATTGCAAGCATTGATCTTTGATTCTATGTTTAACTCTTTCAGGGGTGTAATTGCATATTTTCGTGTAATCAATGGTACTTTGCGTAAAGGCGATAAGGTGCGTTTTTTTAATACAGGCAAGGTATATGAAGCAGATGAAATCGGGATATTGCAAATGCAACAGATGCCAAAAGCAGCGCTTTCTGCTGGAAATGTAGGCTATATCATCACAGGTATTAAGGAGTCAAAGGAAATCAAAGTAGGTGACACCATAACCCATCAAGAAAGACCGTGTGATAAGGCTATTGAAGGGTTTGAAGAGGTGAAACCAATGGTATTTGCAGGTATTTATCCTATTGAAAATGAAGACTTCGAAGATTTGAGAGATAGCCTTGAAAAACTCCAGCTCAATGATGCTTCTCTAGTATTTGAACCTGAGTCATCCATTGCTTTAGGATTTGGTTTCAGGTGTGGTTTTCTGGGGATGTTGCATCTGGAGATCATTCAAGAGCGGCTCTCACGTGAATTTGATCAAGAAGTCATAACGACTGTACCTAACGTTTCCTATTTTTCCTATGATAATAAAGGTAATAAATCTATCATAAATACTCCAAATGATCTTCCTGATCCTACCCATATCAGTAAAGTGGAAGAGCCTTATATACGAGCAAATATCATTACAAAGCCGGAGTATATCGGTGCGATTATGACCTTATGTATGGATAAGCGAGGTATTATGACTAGGCAGACTTATTTGACTCAAAATAGGGTAGAGTTGACCTTTGAGATGCCGCTGGCAGAGATTGTTTTTGATTTTTACGATCGATTGAAGTCCATTTCCAGGGGATATGCCTCTTTTGATTACCATCCTCACGATTATCGTGCTTCTGATCTTGTCAAATTAGATATTAGGCTGAATAGTGAACCGGTGGATGCACTGTCTTCATTAGTACACCGCTCTAAAGCAGAATACATAGGTCGAAAGATGTGCTTGAAACTTAAGGAATTATTGCCTCGCCAGCAATTTGTCATCGCAATACAGGCATCTATAGGAGCAAAAATTATAGCCAGGGAAACGATTTCTGCTTTACGCAAAGATGTTACAGCCAAGTGTTATGGAGGTGACATTACTCGAAAGCGTAAGCTCCTTGAAAAGCAGAAGAAAGGTAAGAAGAAAAATGCGACAAATAGGCAATGTGGAGGTGCCACAAAAGGCTTTCTTGCAGGTACTTAAACTAGAAGATTAAGCTTGTACAATTAGTTTTCTGCTCCATTCGTAAGACTTAAATCATAGGCACGGTCATATCGCGCTGCTATAATGCCAAGTACAAAAATTTGAAATGTATGGAATAGCATTAACGGTAGAATAATGATGCCGGTAGATATGGAAGCAGGAAAGATGATGGTAGCAAATACAGTTCCGTGAACAAGTGATTTTTTAGTACCGCAAAACTGAGCTGTGATAATGTCAGGTTGCTTCATTTTTAACTTTCTGGCTATATAACCGGTCAGATGATACATGGCAAAGAATAAAATCACCAAAAGAAAAGAGATTTTGAGCAGATATTTTACCGGAATACCATTAAAGACGCCTGATATAAAGGATTCTGCAAAGCTATTGTAAATAATCAAAACAATGACTGCCTTATCAAAATTAGACAGGATGGCTTGATTTTCTTTGACATATTTACCAAACCACCTTTCAAGCAGTAAGCCTAGTATGATTGGTAAAAGAATATTTGTAACTAACTGTATGTAAATATGCTGTAAGTCGTAATCACCAGTATGCGCTCCTTGTATAAAAAGTCCCATCCATAGTGGCGTAATGATCACTCCTAGTAATCCTGAAATACTTGCATTGAATATAGCGCCAGGCACATTGCCATGAGCGATAGATACCATCACAACAGCCGAGGACACCGTTGACGGTAAGCTTGCCAAAAACAAAAAAGTCAACCATATTTCTTTTGACTCCGGTGTGGATACAAGGGGATAAAATAAAATGATAACTAGTGGAAATAATAGGAAAGTGACCGTCTGTATGAGCAAGTGCAATTTGTAATTAGACAAATCATCTTTGATTTTTGATGGGTCTAGTTTCAGACCATACAAAAAAATATAATTATGATGCCAATGTCAGTAATTTTACCTAGTGGAACTGGACTTTTTGCTGATCCTAAATAAGGATAATAATAAGCAGCAATGATGGCTAAAAATGTTCCTATGACGAAGCCATCAGGTATAAATTTCTTAAACTTATTGTTCTTGCTCACAGATCAACCTCCTGATCAATAGCTACATTCTCTACTATCTCCAGTCCATAACCTATGAGACCTATCCGCTTTTTACTGCTATTAGATATAAGTCGGATTTTCGATATACCCAGCTCTCTTAGAATTTGAGCTCCTGTGCCAAAATCTCTTTGTTCTTCAGAAGCACTAGGTTTTGATAGCTGTTGGCTATCGAGAGATTGCAATCTGTCTATCAGTGATTGTGGGTCATCAGAGTGCTTCATAATCAGCAAAACGCCGTGGCCTTCTCGTGATATCATCTTGAGAGCCGCAGTCAATTGGTCACCATAACCTTCAAATAATAAACCAAAGATGCCATCAGTTTCTGTATTAGAATGAACTCTGACAAGTGTTGGCTTTTCATTGGAAAAACTTCCCTTAGAAAATGCAAGATGGATATCACCTGTGGTCAATTGCTTATATGCACTTACGATAAAGTTGCCGTAAGGTGTCATGATTTCCTTCTCTAGTTCTTTGACCACAAGCCTTTCATTTTGCATTCTATACGCAACCAGATCTTTGATAGTGATTATCTTTAGATTCATTTCTTCGGCTAGAACAGCGAGTTGTGGTAATCGAGCCATTGTACCATCATTATTGAGAATTTCAACCAGCACACCGGCAGGATAACAACCTGCTAGCTTGGCTAGGTCAACAGCAGCTTCTGTATGGCCTGTTCGTCGCAAAACACCTCCATCCTTTGCAATTAATGGAAATATATGCCCGGGGCGTGCAAAATCCTCAGCTCTTGTTTTAGGGTCAACTATTGCCCGTATGCCGGTTGCCCTATCGTACGCAGATATACCTGTGGTGCAACCTTGCCCGATGAGGTCAATAGATACGGTGAACGCAGTATGGTGCAAAGCTGTATTGGATTTGACCATCAGATCAAGGTTGAGTTCTTGTGCTCTTTGAGTAAGAATAGGCGTACATATTAGTCCTCTACCATACTTGGACATAAAATTAATCATCTCTGGGGTGACTTTCTCTGCAGCACAAATAAAGTCGCCTTCATTTTCACGGTCTTCATCATCAACAACAATGACTAATTTGCCGTTTTTTATGTCTTCAATGGCTTCTTCTATCGTATTGAGTTTAATATCTGTAAAAGTATGGGTGTCAGGAAGCATTACTTTTATAATTATTTTTGAAAAGTTGTGCCAAGAGAAGACCAGTCTTATTCCAGTCATAATTTTCTCTGACAAATCTCCTCGATTTAACACTTAATTTGTCATAAAGTTGTGCGTCAGAAAGCAATTTGAGTATAGCATTTGCAAATTCCTTGTCTGTTTCTGCTAGTAAGATTTCCTCGTTTTCGGTAGCTAAGATTGCATTATTAACCACGTGAGTGGTAATGCAAGGAATACCCATAGCCATCGCTTCTAGGATTTTATTTTGCTGTCCGGTACCTGTCCACATAGGTGCTACAAAGATTTTGCCTGAAGCGTAAGCAACTCTGATATCATCCATCCATCCAGATACATGAACATGTGGTCCCGCTAGATTGTGGATGCGCGGTGAAGGCTGAGCACCTGCTAATAACACCTTGATGTCGCTATTTAATTGAGGCAAGATCTGATGTATGATATATTCTGCTGCCTCAATATTAGGCAAATAAGACATGTTTCCGACAAAAACGATGTCGTACATTTTATCTATTACATTATTATAATCAAAGAAAGATGGGCTGATGCCATTAGGAATAACTTGTATGTTACTGGCATTCTTAAACTTAAATTGATCTTTGTCTTGCTCCGATATAATGGTCAGGTGATCAAATTCATCCGAAATCGTTGCTTCATAATCCATCATCCTCAAAGCTTCTTTCTTGTAAAGCCATGCTTGCCATTTAGCAGCTACCTTTGATCTACGCTGCATGCTGACACTAAAACAATCCATGTAGTCCAACGTGCGAGGATAGGGTAGCTTTCTTGCATATTCCGACATTCTGGTCAGCTGGCAAAAGATATGATCCGGTTGTATGGCTGTTGCGATCTGCACGATTTTTTTTGCCGCCTGATGATTGTAAAAATAAGCAATTTGAAAAGGCAGATTAGAAAATACTGCACGCGCAAGCGATACATATCTTTCCATGGGTTTGATGTGGATACAGTACACTTCAGTGCATATCTCTTTTAGCTTTTCGAGGTCTTTTTTGTCAGGATCTTGGTCAATGATGCTTACAAGGTAGATTTCATGTTCTTTGGACAGCGCTTTCATTTGATAATAGGCACGCAATTTGTCGCCTTTTTCCAAAGGATGAGGAAATCTGGATGTAAGGTAAAGAATCTTCAAGTTGACGAATAGAGGTTTTAATTTTGATATTGAATCGATAAGCCTGGCGTGTTACCTAAAACCTGATTGATACCGGAAGCAGCCGTAATTCTAAATCTATCTTGGAGATTTATCAGTGCTCCGAAATAATAGGATGAAGTCACTGGATTGGCACCTGCCATCACACGAAGCATTTTGATAGGTGAGTATCCTATTCCAATTTTAAATTCTAAAGGCTTGTCAATTCCCTTTTCTAGATCTGCCAGCAAAAATACTTTTTCAGAAGGAGCGTATCGTAGGCCAGTTCTGAATCGTGTACTGATGACTTCGCCTTCTACCAGTTTGGCCTTGCCTGGACTAAAGATATGGACGCCCATAGAGAGTACTCTGCTAATTTTTAGCTGCATGCCTGCTTCAAAAGAAAATAGATTTTTACTTCCTATTTCTTCGATATTATATCGTAACATATCAAACTGTCCGCCAATAGAAATGCGTGATGATAGCCTTCTAGCGTAAGCCAAGCCAAACTTTTGTTCGTTATATTCACTGAATCCAAAACTTGATGCCACAAGGCCTATTGTACCTATTTTAAACGATTTAATGGCAGATACAGAAAGTTGGGTTAATTCTTCTAGATTGTACCTTCTTTCAATACTGAGATCAATCCCATAATTTTCCACATCGACCATACCTGCTTGATTGAGGTAAATACTTTCCATACCTTGCATAGCAACTCCAGCCCTAGCTAGACCAAGATAATTAGCTCCTCCAGCACTAGTAAATGAAGTCTGGGCCATGACACTTGTCCAAGCAAAAACCAGACATATCTGTAGTAAAATTAATCTTTGTATCAACTTTCTTAGATTTTGGGTTTAAAAGTAGTTAATTTACCAATAATTTCTAAAAAAAATGTGGTTTTATTATCAAATCGCCTTGATGGGATAGATTAAATCTTTATATTAAATGCAGGTGGTCGCCTCTTCCTCTTAGACCTAGCTCGATGACACGCATATTTTCAATTTTGTTTCCATTGATTTCAAAACGTACTATCGTTCTAATCCGATGAAAACCATGATGCCCGTACGCACCCGGATTGATGTGTAATAAATGGTGTACTTTGTCGGGCATGATTTTACAAATGTGCGAATGGCCTGAAATGAAAATATCAGGTTGAACTTCTCTGATTTTTTGTAATGCTCTTGCGGTGTATTTGCCGGGATATCCGCCGATATGCGTCATAAAAATAGTAAGTTGCTCACATAAAAAAACATTGTCCAGAGGAAATTCGCTCCGGACAATGCTGTCATCTATATTTCCAAAGACAGCTCTGAATGAAGCTATCTTTTTTAAATGGTTCCACAGACACTAAGTCTCCGATATCACCTGCATGCCATATTTCATCTGCACCGGCCACTGCTTCGATTATCTCATCACCAAAATAGGAGTGATTATCAGAAATTACCGCTATTTTTGCCAAAAACTACTTCGTTTATAGGTGGATAACTTCTCCGTAAGCTGCTGCTGTTGCTTCCATCACAGCCTCACTCATTGTTGGGTGTGGGTGGATGGCTTTGAGAATTTCATGTCCTGTACTCTCTAGTTTTTTGGCTAAAACTAACTCAGCAATCATCTCAGTAACATTAGCGCCAATCATGTGGGCACCGAGCAATTCTCCATATTTAGCATCAAAAATGACCTTGACAAAGCCATCTTTCGAACCTGCTGCACTCGCTTTTCCGGATGCTGAGAATGGAAACTTGCCTATTTTTAATTCATAACCTTGGTCTTTAGCTTGCTGCTCGGTCAATCCTACAGAAGAGACCTCAGGCCAGCAGTATGTACATCCCGGAATATTAGAATAATCAATCGGCTCAGGATTGAGGCCGGCTATCTTTTCAACACAAGTGATGCCTTCTGCACTGGCTACATGGGCAAGGGCCTGAGTAGGTATGACGTCACCTATAGCATAAATACCTGGTACATTAGTTCTGTAGAATTCATCAACTTTGATGGTGCCTCTATCTGTTTCGATACCTAAGACTTCGAGACCGATATTTTCGATATTGGCGGTAACACCTGCGGCAGAAAGAACGACATCACATTCTATAACTTGCACAGATTCGTCCTTCCTACTTTTAACAGTGACTTTGCATTGCTTACCTGAAGTTTCTACCGTTTCAACAGCTGAATTAGCTAATACATTAATGCCTGATTTTTTGTATATTTTGGCTAGTTCCTTGGAGACATCAGCGTCTTCTCTTGGCAGCAATCCTTGCTCCATGAACTCTACGATTGTAACCTCAGTACCTAGAGTATGATAGAAATATGCAAATTCTACTCCAATTGCACCTGCGCCAACAACTACCATTTTTTTAGGTTGTTCCGGCAAAGTCAGCGCTTCACGATAACCTATGATTTTTTTACCATCAATTTTAAGATTGGGTAATTCTTTAGCACGGCCTCCAGTGGCAATAATAATATGTTCTGCTGTGTATTCGGCTTTTGAACCGTCATTTGCCGTTACGACTACTTTTTTGCCTCTTGCTAGTTGACCATAACCTTCTATTACAGTGATTTTATTTTTCTTCATCAAAAAGTTTACACCTTTTGACATTCCATCTGCAACTCCACGGCTTCTAGCTATGATCTTTTTAAAATCAGCTTTAGGGCTTCCTGCCTTGATGCCATAATCCTCAGCATGCTGCAGGTAGTCAAATACTTGTGCACTTTTTACCAGTGCTTTTGTAGGAATACAACCCCAGTTCAAGCAAACACCACCAAGATTTTCTTTTTCTACTACAGCGACCTTCATACCCAATTGAGATGCCCTAATGGCTGTTACATATCCTCCTGGGCCACTTCCTAGTACTATAACGTCAAAATTCATATTCGTTGATTTTTATTGCGTGCAAAGATAAGGGATTAATCAAGTTATAAAAAATTATTCATTTCAAAATATGGTTCGTTTTATTGAATTAAAATATATTTGAACCTTTGATTAATAAGGAATCTGAATGGATCAAATGACTTCCTATGTAGATAAGGCCACCAATTGGCTGATTGAGTCAATACCAGGTTTTGTACTTGCCCTTTTTGTACTCATCGCTGGCTGGTGGATTATTAAAAAGTTGATCATGGTAATGGACATGACAATGTCAAAGTCTGGGCTAACGCCAGAGATTACCTCATTTTTGAATACATTAATAAGTATTGGTCTCAAAGTACTCTTAGTAATAAGTGTAGCAGGAATGGTTGGTGTGAATACAGCTGCTTTTGTTGGAGTACTGGCTGCCGGAGGTCTGGCTATTGGTTTGGCGCTGCAAGGAAGCCTTGGGAATTTTGCTGCAGGTATCATTATTGTTATGTTTAAACCTTACAAAATCGGGGACTGGGTAGAGATCAAGGAGAAATTTGGAAAAGTTATTGATATTCAGATTTTTAATACCGTTCTCAATTCTCCGGGAAATAAAACGCTTATCATTCCTAATGGAGAGGTGATCAGTGGCGTGATTACGAATTTTAGTAGATTGGGGAATATCCGCATTGAGATGAGAGTTTTATTGTCATATCAGGAAGATTATCAATTTTTTAGCAATGTTCTGTTAAAGGAATTATCTAAAATGGATAAAGTATTAAAGGAACCGGTACCCGAGGTTGGCATAGAAGAATTTGGAGAAACCAACCTGGTTGTGGCGGTTAGACCTTATGTTCATCCGGATCACTACTGGGAGGTATATTATGATACCATGGCTCGTGTTAAGAGACTTTATCATGAACATGGCCTAAAGATAGGTTTTCAAGAAGGTCTGGAGCTACATGAAGTGGGGAATTAATTGAGTTATTATATAATGAGGCCGCATATATTTATGTCATCATTCGTGTAGTAAAAAGGTAAATATTCATTTCTATTCATAGACTTGAAGGAGTTATCCTAAAATAAATCCTATAAAGAGTTGTTTGTTTTAGTTTATTGCATTATTTTTGTTGTTTAAATTCCGAATATTTTATCGATATGAGACAAATACTTTCCATCTTTTTCGTTTTTTGTGGCTTTGTTGCATTTTGTCAGGCTCCAAGTGAGGAGATTGTGCGTAATTCGCTGCCTGAACCATTCACAATCAAGATAGATGCCGCGAGAGCAAAGCAAATAGCTGACTTTCAAGGAAGCAATCTAGTTCTGATTGATGTGAGAACAACTGAAGAAGTACAGAAGTTGGGTAGGATTCGCAATGCTGTTAATGTGGATATGTCTCAACCAGGATTTGAAGAATCACTTCTTTCTTTAGATAATACAAAGCAGTACATGGTTTATGACTATGTAGGTGGTAAAAGTGGCAAGATGGTAGCTTTACTTAAAAAGATGGGTTTCAGACAAGTATATGAAGTCACTGACGGTTTTAAAGCATGGTCTCTTCTTGAAAAGGCTACGGCTGTAAGGTAGAAATTCGTTTTTTTTAACTCGTAGATTGAGATTGGGTTAGCTATTTGCTTATAGCTATGAATATACTATAGGTTAGCCTCACATAAAAAGGGGATAGATTGTCATCTTGAATGGTGGCGATACAATGGAACTGGAATTGAAAAGAAATAATGAACTATAATTGCTTTTTATGAAATCTTGCCTATTACTTTCAGAGTATCTTTTCTATTGCAATTTGAGGATGGCCTCAATGAACATCTAGATTACGAGAACTTTATAACGATGGACAACTAGGCTCGCTATGTTAATACTTTCAAATGAAGCGCATCTGATGTCTCTAACCGAGGCAAATAGGATGTTGTCTGATGAATGTATTCAATTCAATTGCTTAAACCCAAATTACGCTTTAGAAATCGACTACATGAAATTGTTACTTCATATCTATTTCGGTACTTATTTTTCTGACCTCGACATAGTAAAACTATGCGTGCAAAATAAAAAACTTCGAGCCTCATAGGTAATTTGTATCATATCCTTTCGCCATTAAGTCCAATGAGTAATATGGGTTAAACAATGGGATTGGACTGAGACAAAACACAATGGACCTAATCTGAAATAGACAAATACAATGCAATAAAATGAAAACCGTCTCTACTATTTGAACAAAAAGAGTATTGCCAATCACTCTCAAAGTGTAATTGCAATGCTGTTCAGATTCGTTTTTTTAGCCGGTTTGAAAACGAATTATGGGAATCGTAACAAAGTGGTAAATCCTTTCATTTTGAATCATAATAAGTCAGGCCTGAATGTATTTTTTATTGAATAAGACAGATAAACTATAAAGTCTTATGCCTGATTTTAGTCAATAATCCAATACCATATTTAGACTCATTATAGAGGTTTTTAAAATGAAGTAATTTATGCGAAAAAATTACATAAATTATTGAAAAACAATTCAATAATGCTTTGTAGTTAGAGTAAAAATTCGTATCTTTATATGTCGGTAAGCACGTGATATTGACACTATTTTAACAACATTTTATCACAAATTTTAATCAAAAAAGCATGAAACAGAAACATCAAGTTCACAACCTAATTATTTTAGACGAAAGCGGATCTATGGATCCGATAAAAGACACAATTATTTCAGGATTTAATGAATTAGTACAGACCATTCAGGGTATTGAGAAGCAATTTCCCGATCAAGAGCATTTTATTTCATTTGTTTCATTCAATAGCTTGGAGACAAAGCTTTTTCATCTAATTGATCCGGTTAGCAAGCTGGAGGAGATTAATGCTGATGACTATAATCCAAATTCTTGTACACCTTTGTATGATGCCATGGGGTATGCTATTACTAAGTTACGTCAAATTCTACAAGGCAAGAAGGATTATAATGTCCTTGTTACAGTATTGACAGACGGCGAAGAGAATGATTCAAAAGAGTTTTCGGGCAATGACATCAAGAAGTTAATTGAAAAGCTGAAAATGGAAAGATGGACTTTTACCTACATTGGCACCGACCATGATGTAGATAAGGTCGCAACTTCGCTCTCTATCAATAATACAATGATTTTTGAGAAAAGCGGATATGGCGTTAAAGAAATGTTTGCAAAGGAGGCACGTGCAAGGCGCAGTTACGGTGAGAAATTAGATTTAAATCTAGATACATCATCTAATTTTTATGAAGATGAAGAAGAGTAGTAATTAACCGAATCGCTTATATTCGATTTATGCAATGATAATAAATTGTAAAAGGATATAAGTTGAGTCAGATCAGGCAAGGTTCGACAGCTTCAATGCTGTTGAGCCTTGTTTTGCAGTCATATGGAGCATGCATGGAGGATTTAGTTCAAACTATAGGTGGTGGCCCTAAATGCTTCTAAAAGTGTTTTTAGGTCTATATAATATAAAACGTATTATTGGTCCGGCTTTTTAGAGAATAAGGCCTTCTCCTTTTAATTTTTTGATTACATAAAATAGTCTATCTAAGTCTTGTTGATTATTGAAGCCATTAATAGAATACCTCAAATAGACCTTGTCAGCTTGTCGCATTACAGGAATTTCAATATGGTACTGATGTACGAAGGTTTGATAGAGGCGATCAGGGTCAGGTGTTTGGATTTCTACACTCAGCATCTGTCCTATAAATTCATCATCCAGAGGTGCTAATAGACTACTATTTAATGATGCAGCAAATGCTTCTGCATTGTCTTTTACCATTTTTCTAGATGCAGTACTAACTTGTGCCCAATCATGCCGTTCCATAAATTTAATTGATTCAGGTACGCATAATAATGCGGAATAATCACGCGTGCCATTCATTTGATGCCAATCAAGAAAAATAGAATGAGAAGGAAACAAAGCCTCATACCCCCAACTGACAACTAGAGGATAGACGGTTTCCTGCAATGATTTTCTTACGTACATAAATGAAGATCCCTTGGGTGCCATCATCCACTTATGACAAGCTCCAGTGTAATAATCAGCATCTAGAGCTTTTAAATCTAAATGGATATGCCCAGGAGCATGTGCACCATCTATAAATACAGGAATATTGAGTGTTTTTGCTTTCTTGATGACTGCTTCAACTGGGAAAATCAGCGCTGTGCTACTAGTGATATGACTTATGAAAATCAATTTAGTCTTATCTGATACTCCTGAAAAGAGGTCATTGACAAAACTAGAGCTATCGGTCAAAGGAAGTGAAATATGTTGTCTTATGTATTTTGCACCTTTTTCATTACATACAAAATTCCACGTTTTATCGCAAGCACCATATTCTAGGTTTGTGGTGAGGATTTCATCACCAGGCATGAGTTTAATGCTTTTAGCTATAGTGTTCACGGCATATGATGGATTCGTCATCATCACAATATCGTCCGAATCACAATGAATATAATCAGCAAGCGCTTGTCTTGATGCAGAAAGATACTCAAGCCCTTTTTGGGTAATAAATTGTACAGGATTATGCTCTAACTCGATCTGGTAGGACTGATATCTTTTCATTACGTCTATTGGAGTGGCTCCAAAAGCTCCAAAATTTAGATATGTAATGTCTTTATCGAGATAGAAAAGCTTTTTAAGTGCATTGATTTGAGACATGATTTTCGATATTTATTTGGATAAACAAAGGTAGTTTTTTTGCTAGGAAAAATCTCAACAATTCAAATATGAAAAAAAATTAAAATATTTAATTTACCACTAAAATTTAATAAAATGTATAGTTTTGCGCTTTCTATTGTATGAAAATAGGCAATTTATAGCAGTATTTGCTGTAGTAATAGCCTTATAAACAACAATTTATGGGTAAAAATTTATTGATAGTAGAGTCCCCTGCCAAAGCAAAAACTATTGAAAAGATTCTTGGAGCTGACTTTACTGTAAAATCCAGCTTCGGTCATATCAGAGATCTTGAGAAAGGTACTAAAGGTATTGACATAGAGAATAATTTTGAACCACATTATGTAGTCTCACCCGAAAAGGTAAAAGTAGTCAAAGAGTTAAAATCACAAGTGGCAAAAGCTTCGGAAGTATGGCTCGCTACGGATGATGACCGTGAAGGTGAAGCTATTTCTTGGCATTTGTGTGAAGAGCTCAATCTCGATCTTGAAAGTACTAAGCGGATTGTTTTTTCAGAAATCACTAAACCTGCCATTCAGAAAGCAGTTTCTAATCCACGAAGGGTCAATGTCCATCTAGTCAATGCCCAGCAAGCTCGGAGAGTACTGGATCGAATAGTAGGATATGAATTGTCAGAAGTGTTGTGGCGTAAAGTAAAAAATAAGCTTTCTGCTGGTCGAGTGCAGTCGGTAGCTGTAAAATTGATTGTGGACCGCGAGCGCGAAATCCAGGGTTTTAAGGTGACTCCTTTTTTTAAGGTGAATGCATACTTTGATGTAGTCAATGATAAAGGAGAACAAGTGTCCTTAAAAGCAGAATATACCACAAGAATAGATAATGAGCAAGAAGCCGAGGATTTTCTTCAAAAAGCCAATCGAGCTACATTTACTATCAATGACATAGAAAAGAAACCATTGAAACGCTTTCCTGCTGCGCCATTTACTACTTCTACCTTACAGCAAGAAGCATCTAGAAAACTGGGCTTTTCTGTCAATCGCACTATGTCTGTTGCCCAACGGTTGTATGAGGAAGGATTGATAACCTATATGAGAACCGATTCGACCAATCTGAGTAATGAAGCGATGGATTCAATAGCTCAAGAGATACAAACTGCTTTTGGCAAGGAATATCATCACCCTAGAAAGTTTAAGTCAAAAGTAGCTAATGCACAGGAAGCCCACGAAGCTATTCGACCTACTTACATCGAAAGAAAAAATATTGGCCCTGATAGAGATATGATGCGATTGTATGATCTAATTTGGAAACGTACAATTGCCTCTCAGATGGCGGATGCCCAGATTGAAAAGACGACTGTCAAGATAGGTATATCCACCATGATAGACAAACAACTGGAAGCTGTGGGTGAAGTATTGAAATTTGAAGGCTTCCTTAAGGTGTATTTGGAGTCAACTGATGATGAAGATGAAAGCGAAACAAAAGGGATGTTGCCTCCACTTAGGAAAAACCAGGTGTTACAACTCAATCATATGCAGGCTCAAGAGAGCTTTACCAAGGCGCCTGGGCGGTACACAGAAGCTAGCCTTGTTAAAAAACTGGAAGAGTTAGGTATAGGAAGACCGTCCACTTACGCACCAACTATTTCCAAGATTATGGAAGAGGAAAGAGGCTATGTTACGAAGGAAAGTAGGGAAGGACAATCGAGAGAAGTGCGGGTATTGACTTTAAAAGATGGAGTCCTCTCTAGGATTGTGAAGAGCGAGAATCATGGTGCTACTAAAAATGTACTCTATCCTTCTGATATGGGTATTCTGGTTTCTGACTTTCTTACTGAGCATTTTGGTCGCATAATGGATTATAATTTTACAGCCAGGGTTGAGAATGCCCTAGACCAGATTGCCTCCAATGATCTGGAGTGGAGAAGTATGCTCAAAGATTTCTATAAGCCATTTCATCAACGTGTTGAAGACACAATGGAACATGCTGAACGAGCTAAAGGTAAAAGAATTCTTGGTAAAGATCTTGAATCAGGACACTCGGTACTTGTGCAAATTACACGTTACGGGCCAGTAATACAGATAGGTGATAAAGATGAGCTTTGTGATGATGAAAAACCACGTTTTGCTAATTTGAAGCCGGGACAGTCTATTGAAACAATTACTTTTGAGGAGGCAATGGACCTATTTAAATTGCCCAGAACGTTGGGTACGTATAAAGATGAAGAAATTTCTGTTAATACAGGTCGTTATGGTCCATATATAAAATACGGGGATACTTATGTCAATCTACCTAAAGGCACAGACCCTATGAATGTAACAGAAGAAGATGCACTATCTTTAATCGAAGCTAAGGAAGCAGAAAATGCGCCTATTGGCTATTTGGATGGTAAGCCTATAACTAAAGGAAAAGGTAGATTCGGCCCATTTGTTAAATGGAATGATTTGTATGTTAATATCCCGGTTCGTTACAAGCTGGAGACGATAACCGAACCTGAAGCCATTGAGCTGATTCATGCTAAGCAGGATAAGGAAGCGAACAGATATATCCAGACTTGGACTGATCCATCGATTTCAATTGAAAATGGCAGATGGGGACCATTTATAAGGTTTGGAAAGAACAATATCAAAATTCCTAAAATCAATGGAGAGAAACTGGATGTTGATTATTTAAAGACCGTTGATTTGGAGACTGTTAAATCGTGGATAGAAGCTGAATTGCCTGATGCGTTTAAATCTTCAGCCGTAGTAAAAAAACCAAAGGCGAGCAAGAAAAAATAGAAGACTTTTGAAATAGAACAATGCATTAATATTCAAATAAAATATTAATGTTTTATTAAGTAACAATAATCTTACGCTTCTTGTTATTATATAGATGGCGATTGGTTGATATCGATACTTACATTGGTTAAAATAGTAAAAAAATAAACACATGAAATCTAGAATATATTTATTTTTAGTGATTTTGTTTGCATCTGTTAGTGTTATGGGGCAAACGCTGGAAGAGGAAATTGGGTTTATGTATGTAAAAGCAGAATATTTGTACGAAACTGGTAGATATGAAGAAGCCATCAATGAATATAATGCCTTGATAGCTCGTGACCCAAAATACAAAGAGGCGCTTATACATCGTGGATATTCTAAGTATGCTATGGGTGCCTATAAAGGAGCTAAAGCTGATGCACTTCAAAGCATTGAATACAATGGTATTACAGCCTCATCTGCTGCGTTGCTAGGAAGGGCTTTTGGAGCAGAAGGAGATATGCTTGCAGCTATCAATAGCCTCACAGCTGCGATTGCTCTGGATAATCAAAAGGCAGATTATTTTGAATGGCGTGGAAGTTTCTATGAAGAGGAGAGACAACTATCAAAGGCATGTGAAGATTATCAGTCCGCAGCGGCTTTGGGTAGTAATCAGGCCAGTATTAAAGTAAGTAATATTTGTGGAGGTAGAGTGCCAAAACCAGGCAATGTTACGCCACCTGTCATTAATAAGCCAACCACCACAACACAACCTACAACAGATGTAAATGATGGAGAGGTTTTGACTGATAATAATCAGGGAAATACAAGTACTACTGATCAAGGTCAAATGAATCCTAACAATAACACGGATGGTACTGTGGAACATCCTAATGAAGTAGTAGTAGAGGACAATGTTCCTTCGGATGATAACACAGTAAATACCATAGAGATTGATGGGGATCTGACTATAGATATTTATGGACAAGAATTAGGCTTAAGACGCATCATAGAGGTGCCTAGTATAATCATATTAACAGATAAAAGTGGCGATGTTACTGTGGATTTTTGTGTTAATAAGAAGGGAGAAGTAGTTTCTACTGAATTTAATGCAGGTATGTCAACTATCGCATCAAAAAGTCTGGTATCGCTAGCTTTGAGGAAAGCTAAAGAGTTTGAGTTTGCTCCCGGTAAGTATGATTCACAGTGTGGAACCATGATTTTTCACATGAAGAGTATGTAATTACCAGCCTGTAAATGCTTCATTAAAAACATTTTCGAGGATTTGGTCAAAGATTTCATTGATCAATTGTTCCTGGATACTGATAAAATCTTTGTCACTTTCGAAGGTTCTGAAAAAAGAAAATTGCTTGGATTTCCAGTTTTTGGTTTCATCTTTGTGATTAATATAATCTATTGACACAGTTATGTCGAGTTTGTTTAGTGCTACAGTATTTCCGGCTTGTGGTGCTTCTGCAGTCAATGAAAACCGGACGATAGCTCCCGAAAACTCTAAATCTGGATTCTGGTCATTATAAGTTAACCGAGATTCATTGCGGATTTTATTTCTTAGTGCTTCTGCAAATCTCTGATGGATATCGCCAGGAGCAGCAAGTGCATTATTTTCAAAATTATCTACATAAAATGTATGAACATCCGCAGGAATACTGATTCCTTTGAAGCTATAGCATCCATTGGAAAGTATCAAAATTATAAAGAATAAATAGCCAGAATACCTCACCTTTTAAATTTTATAATGCGAAGGTAAGTAAAAAAAATTGCAATTCTATGATGAGTATCATCAATTATACAATGTTATTTCTTGAAGAATATTCAAAAACAATAATATAAATGATTTAACTTTGTGCCATAAATCACCAACATCTTAAAAGTCAGTAATGGAGAATTTAAATATCGATAAATCCCTCATCAGAGGGTTGAATAAATTTACTAGAACTAACAAGACAAAAGCCATAATTCAGATTATTAATTCTTTTGGGCCTTTTATAGCTATCTGGATATTGATGTATATTTCACTAGATTACAGCTACTGGATTACTTTCGCACTAGGTATTTTAAATGCATTTTTCCTGGTACGGATCTTCATAATTCAGCACGACTGTGGCCATCGTACTTTTTTAAGTAATGCGACTGCTCGAAATGTAGTAGGATATGTATGCAGTGTCTTTAGTACAATTCCTTATCATTATTGGGCAAAATCTCATCACGTTCATCACAATAATACCGGTAAGCTTGAGATTAGAGATATTGGAGATATTAATACATTGACAGTTAAGGAATTTAGCATGCTTAGCAAGTGGAATCGCTTTCAGTATAAATTATATCGCTCTATTCCAGTGATGTTTGTGCTAGGACCGATTTATTATGTTGTCATCCATAATCGACTCGCATTGATAAAAATGGATATATTCAAAAACGAAAAATGGAGATTGTACCTTAATAATCTGGTATTGATTACATTATTCCTTACTTTAGGTTACTTTCTAGGATGGGCTAAGTTTTTTATAACTCATTTTACTATCATTGCCTTGTTTGCCATTATTGCGATCTGGTTTTTTTACATCCAGCATCAACATGAAGAAACTTACAAGCAGTGGCGCGACAAATGGGATTTTGTTACAGCTGCTATTAAAGGTAGCACCTATTATAAGATACCTCGAGTATTCAATTGGTTGACTGGTAATATAGGTATTCACCATATTCATCATCTAAATCCGGCTATTCCTAACTATAATTTGCAGGATGCTCTCGCTTCTAATCAATGGATCAATGAATATACAACCACTCTTACTTTCGGCGAAAGCCTGAAACTCGCTTTCTACAAGTTGTGGGATGAATCCACCCAAAAAATGATTACTTTTTCTGAGTTTTATAGACGAGAAAAGGCAGGATCGATTTAATACTTACGTTGAAGAAAGAATCTGAAATTGACCTAATCTATTATAGGGTGGTGAAGCAGATACTTTAATATATTCATTGTTATTATCAAATGATTAACATTTCTGTTAGGTAACTATTGCTTAAGCAGACAAACAAGGAGGGAATAATTTCATTACCTTTGCGCCCTTAAATAAAAAATATCTTGCAGACATTTAAAGATCTGGGCTTACGGGATGATATTATTGCTTCTTTAGACAGTATAGGCTTCGTACAACCCACAGAAATCCAGTCAAAGGCGATTCCAGTTTTGCTCAGTGATAGACCTGATTTTATTGGTCTTGCTCAGACAGGAACTGGAAAAACAGCAGCTTTTGGATTACCGCTTATTCAGTTTTTTGATAAGAATGAAAATAAAATCTTTGCACTGATCCTAGCTCCGACAAGGGAGCTGGTTCAACAGATAGCCAGAGAATTGCAAAACTTCGGACAGAATAGCAAAGGCCTCCGTGTACAAGTAGTGTATGGGGGCACACCTATAACACCACAGATAAGAGAACTCAAGAAAAATACGCCACATATTCTAGTAGCTACACCTGGCAGACTTCAGGATTTGATTGAGCGAAAGGCAGTAAAACTGGATCAGTTAGAATATCTTGTCCTGGATGAAGCAGATGAAATGCTAAATATGGGATTTCAAGAAGATATTGATCGTATCCTTGAGTTTACACCTGATGAAAAAGTTTTGTGGCTTTTTTCTGCCACCATGCCTCCTGAAATCAGACGTATCGTCAATTCCTATATGGACGAGCCTTTTGAAGTTAAAATCCATGCTGAGACCAAGACTAACGAAAATATCGATCATAAGTATATTTATGTCAGAAAATCAGATAAAGAAGCTGCTCTGAAAAGGGTACTGGATTATTTGACGGATTTTTATGGTGTGATATTTTGCCGTACAAAAATGGATACTCAAGATCTGGCTGAATATCTGGAACGTGAAGGATATCGGGCAGAACCACTGCATGGAGATATGTCACAAGCACAACGAGATGCTGTCATGGCCAAGTTTAGAAATAAAACAACGCCTATTCTGGTAGCAACGGATGTTGCGGCACGTGGTATTGATGTTGATTCTCTTACGCATGTTGTACATTACTCACTACCGGAAAATCCGGAATATTATACGCATAGGAGTGGCCGTACAGCACGTGCTGGTAAAAAAGGAACCTCACTGGCTATCGTTACCCCGGAAGATATACGGAGAATTAGATATTTTGAGAAGAATCTTGGTATAGATATTAAACATATCAAAGTGCCACTACAGTCTCAGATGTATCACAAAAAGCTTGAAAAGTGGGCAGAAAAAGTAGCAATAACAGAAACGCACGAATTAAGTGAGGATGTAATTGCTCGCGCTGAAGAACTCTTTGCCTCTATGTCCAGAGGTGAGATTCTTGAAAAAATGCTTGCGATGGAGTTTAATAAGCTTTATAAGAAAAAAGAAAAAGATGATCTCAATGTACCCATAGGTGAGAAGGAGACCAAAGGTAAAAAGATGGATCATCGTGATAGTCGAAGAGATAGCAAAGGTAAAGGCAAACCCAATGCTGACCGCCGTAGCAATCCCCATTCAGACACTTATTTTGTCAATATAGGCAAGATAGATAATATTCATCCTGGAGTTCTTGTAGATATTCTCTCCAGTCATGCAGGTCTATCTAAAAAGCAGATTGGTACTATTGAAATCCATAAAAGACATTGCTTAGTGGAACTCGACAGAAAATTTTCTAAATTTATGGATAATGGTAAGATCCTCAAGTATCGAGGTCGCCGTATCACCATCAAAAAAGATGGTGCTCATCGTTAACATTTGATAAAATACTTTATGCAGTCAATAAGAAATATTGCCATCATTGCTCACGTAGATCATGGAAAAACCACTACTGTGGATAAAATTATTCACGAGTGTAAGGCACTTGATCAACGTAAGGATTCAGGAGAGCTCATATTAGATAATAATGATCTGGAGCGTGAGAGAGGTATTACCATTCTGTCGAAAAACGTTGCTGTTAACTATAACGGAGTAAAGATTAATATTATAGATACTCCAGGGCACTCTGATTTTGGAGGAGAAGTAGAACGTGTATTGAACCTTGCTGATGGTGTATTGTTACTGGTGGATGCATTTGAAGGACCTATGCCACAAACCAGATTCGTGCTAAATAAGGCGATCGAGCTGGGTTTAAAGCCTATTGTGGTAGTCAATAAAGTGGATAAAGAAAACTGCCGCCCACTGGAAGTACAGAGTGATGTATTTGATCTGATGTTTAATCTTGATGCTACTGAAGATCAACTGGATTTTGTAACATTATTTGGCTCCAGTCGCAATGGATGGATGAGTTTTGACCCTAATGTTAGAACGAAGGATTTACAACCACTCCTTCAGTCGATTCTAGATGTAATACCTGAAGCACCATACAAGGAAGGTCCGGTACAGATGAGTGTTACTTCACTTGATTACAATGTTTTTCAAGGTAGAATAGCTATAGGAAGAGTGTTTAGAGGAGATCTTGAAGAAAATAAAGACTATCTATTATGTAAAAAAGATGGTTCTACTAAAAAGGTAAGAGCAAAAGAACTTTACATTTTTGAGGGACTAGGTCGTGTCAAAGTTGCTTCTGTCAGAAGTGGAGATATTTGTGCTATTGTGGGGATTGAAGATTTTGAAATAGGAGATTCTATAGTAGATATCAATCAGCCTGAACCGCTACCTAGGATAGAAGTGGATGAGCCGACGATGAGTATGTTATTTACCATTAACACTTCACCTTTCTTTGGCAAGGAAGGTAAATTTGTGACCTCTCGCCATATTCGTGATCGACTGTATAAAGAACTGGAGAGAAATCTTGCTCTTCGTGTAGAAGATACCGATACTGAGGATAAGTTCAATGTCTTCGGTCGTGGGGTCTTGCACTTGAGTGTATTGATTGAGACGATGCGACGTGAGGGATATGAACTTCAAGTGGGTAAGCCGCAAGTGATCATCAAAGAAATAGATGGCGTCAAGTGTGAACCTATCGAAATTCTTGTGATTGACGTTCCTGAAACTTCTTCTGGTAAGGTGATTGAATTAGTCACCCAGCGTAAAGGAATGCTTAAAGTGATGGAACCAAAGGGTGATGTACAACACCTGGAGTTTGAGATTCCTTCACGTGGGATTATCGGATTAAGAAACAATATCCTAACGGCTACAGCAGGTGAAGCAGTAATGACGCACCGCTTCCATCAGTTTGAGCCATATAAAGGCGATTTGCCTACACGGTGGAAGGGTTCTTTAGTATCTATGGAACAAGGCCAGGCATTGCCTTATGCTATAGACCGACTGCAAGATAGAGGCCGATTTTTTATTGACCCGGGCGAACAAGTATATATCGGACAGGTGATAGGAGAACATACAAGAGATAATGACATTGATGTCAATGTGATTAAAGGTAAAAAACTGACCAATATGCGTGCTTCGGGGTCGGATGAAAACGTCAAAATTGCACCTAAAATCCAGTTTTCGCTAGAGGAGGCGATGGAATATATTAAGGAAGATGAATACTTAGAAGTGACACCGCTGAGTTTGCGTATGCGTAAGATCCATTTTAAACCAAATAATTAAGGATTAAACGGGGTTTAATCGATCTTCATCAAAATTCTGTGCTCATTCGGTAGGTAATTGTTTATCCTATTACCTAAGTTTTTAAACCAACCAATGCCGTAGCCTTGATAAGTAGCTAGTACCCATCCTTTATGGAGGGTATCCACTTCGCTTAAATCTTTTTTTTAAAAATTTTAGCGCTTGTTCTTTATTCAGATCTGCTTTATTTATTGATGGTGTAAGAAAAGAGTAGAAAGCAAGAGCATGATCGGGGATTATAATGGTTTTATTGAGGGTGCCTATTGTTAATCCACAGTAGATAATTCTTAAACCGGAATCAATCATCTCTGCAAATTCAACCATGTGGCTAGGAATGAAATGAATGTTTTGCCCTTTATCTATCATGTATTGACCGGAAGTTGGAGATATCCAGTCTGCAGCTAATGCAGTCACTTTTTTCTCTGCTTTCATCATCGACTTATTGCCCTTTCTCTGATGATGGCTATTTATGGTTTCGGGTTTATTGTTTTGTAAGACGGCGATGAAAAAACCTTCACCTCTTATTTTGTGTGGGTAAAATTGATACCCAAATACATTGTCTTTTCTTTCTTCTACAATATCCCATTCTTTTTCAATTACAACCTTACAGCTGTCTAGATTGTATCGATTAGCCATCCAATGGACGTTATCAATGTTCTCGTGATCATTAAAGGTGCAAGTGGAATAGATTAGATGTCCTTCCGGTTTCAATAAAGGAATAATATCAGAAACTATCCTTTTTTGTCTGGAACTGCATAGATCTACATTGTCCTCTGACCATTCATGAATTGCATTGGGATCTTTTCTAAACATACCTTCTCCCGAACATGGCGCATCTACAAGAATGATATCAAAGAAGTTTTCTAAATGTTTGAAATCTGCGGGGTCATTATTGGTAACAATAACATTGTCATAACCTTCTTTGCTAATATTGTACCTCAAGGTATAGGCTCTATTTTTGATGACTTCATTAGCGCAAAGCATGCCATCACCATTGAGCCATGACAGAAGCAGTGTGCTTTTACCACCGGGAGCGGCAGATAAGTCCAGTATTCTTACAGTGGATTTATCCTTTAGCTGTAGAGACTCTAGCACATGCCATAAAAACATAGAAGAAGCCTCTTGAACATAGTAGCATCCGGCATGAAAAGATGGATCCAAGGTAAAAATAGGTCGCTCATTGAGGTAAATACCTAAAGGACACCATGGTACTTTTGCCGATGGTTCATGATGTTCATGATACTTCGTAGGTTGGATGCGTATAGAGGTTGTTGGCGGTTGACTGAGTGCTTCCACAAGCTGATCAAATGCTTCCTCTCCGATTTTTGAAGCTAGTCCTCGCATAAATGATGGTGGCAATATCACGACTGGTTAGCTTTTTGATGGTAGAAATACTGAATAATCACACTGAAAATGATAGTCAGTAAACAGCCGATAGCATTGAGCCATAAATATCCGACAACATCAGATAAATAGATGCCAATGACGATGATTTCAGATAGCAGAGCACCTATAAATACGGCATTACCCTTTACATATTTAATATAAAAAGCTATCAAAAAGATCCCTAAAATCGTACCGTAAAAGATAGATCCAATGATATTGACAAATTGAATCAGGTTTTCAAACAACGTTCCAAAACTCGCAAATGCTATGGCTATTGCTCCCCATAATACCGTCAACCACTTTGTCATCTTTACATAGTGTATATCAGATCTGGGTCTTCGCACATTGCGCTGATAGAGGTCGACACATGTGGTGGACGCCAGTGCACTGAGTTCAGATGAAGTGGACGACATAGCTGCACTAAAGATGACAGCCATGAGCAACCCAATCAAACCTTCGGGTAGGTGTTTGAGTATAAATGAGATGAAGACATAGTCTTTGTCATTGGTTTCTTCGTTGGGAAGTTCACGAGCAATGAGTTGTTTGGCCTCATTTCGAATATTTTTTTCTTCCACCAATAAAGCTTTAAACTTGTTTTGTGTTGCATCATTTGTTTGTGAAGCAAGAGATGAGGCTATCTGTGATTTTAGTATAAAAATAGAGTCATTTTTTTGATTTAAACGGTGGAGTTCGTTGACAGCTGATGTATTTTCGAGTTTATCTAAGACCGGTTGATTAAAAAATACAGGAGAAGGATTGAATTGATAAAAGACAAAAATCATGACTCCAACTAGCAAGATGAAAAACTGCATCGGTACTTTGAGCAGACCATTCATAATGAGTCCCATCTGGCTTTCTTTGATGGATTTTCCATGCAAATATCTACCTACCTGTGACTGATCAGTACCAAAGTAGGAGAGCGCCAGAAAAAGTCCACCTGTGATGCCCGACCAGAAGGTATATCTACTTTCAGGATTAAAAGAAAAGTCAAGAATATTGAGTTTTTCTCCAGCACCCGCAATATGTAATGCATCGCTCATGCCTACATTAGCCGGAAACGATCGTACGATAACATAAAATGCAAAAAACATACCTGCCATGATCACAAACATCTGCTGCTTTTGAGTCACACTCACTGCCTTTACACCTCCACTCACCGTATATATCACTACCAGAGCACCTATGATAAAATTTAAAAGGTTGAGATTCCAACCTAAGATGGTGGAAAGAATAATGGCAGGTGCATAAATAGTGATACCGGCAGCAAGTCCTCGTTGTACAAGAAAAAGAAGTGCAGCTAAAGTACGTGTCTTTAGGTCAAATCGGTCTTCGAGAAACTGATAGGCTGTATATACTTTTAGTCGGTGATATATCGGAATAAAGGTGATAGATATGATGACCATGGCTAGTGGTAACCCAAAATAAAACTGGACGAAACCCATACCATCATGAAAAGCTTGTCCGGGGGTGGACATAAATGTGATGGCACTAGCTTGTGTAGCCATTACGCCCAGACCAATCGTCCACCATGAAGACTCATTGTCACCGCGCAGATAGGACTGCATACTATTATTACCACGCACTTTCCATACGCCATAAATGACGATAAAAAGTAGGGTGCCGGTTAATACAGACCAATCTAACAGACTCATATCTTCAATTCAGCGTTAAGACCACCACTTCATAATGAGGTAAAAAATAAAAATATAAAGGGCATTGAGCAAAATGAGCCATGTGTATATGGGTTGCCACTTGCCTTCGTTTTGATCATCATACATCATTTTCCTAAAGATATGAGGTTAGCAAATAATCGATAAGCTCCGGACACACCGGCAGGAAGCTCTCTAAAGAATGATAAACCGGTATAAACATAATATCCATCACCATATTTGGCGATCAGAAGGCTGCCATTTTTCGGTGATTCACCAGGATCATTGCAAGATAGCACTGGCGTATAGGCATCGTCCCATTGGGATGGAAAATACAACCCACGTTCTTGCACCCATCCTTCAAAATCCTTGCTTGTAATCTTGTTGGGACTGTTGAGTACAACATGGTCAGGAACAAGGAATCGCATATCGGCCTCTTCTACAGTGACTCTATCTCTTGAAATAGTCAGGGGATATGGAGCAATGTCTTGTGTGATTAATGAGGAATTGGTATTATATTGAACCACAACGGTACCACCATGCTTAATGTATTCATCGATGACTGGTTGCTTAAATTTTAAAGCTTCTTGGGTATTATAAGCTCTGACGCCCATAACTAGCGCATCATATCCTACCAGTTTATCTGACTGAAGTTCTTCAGGTTTTAGTAAATCTACTTGGCAACCTATTTGTTTAAGACTGGTAGGAACTTCATCACCTGCACCCATTACATACGCTATCTTCTTCGATAATGTGACAATGTCAATATTTGAAAACCTAGCAGCAGATTCCATCAGCACTACTTGATAAGGTATGTGGTCATAGTGTATGTCAATAATGCTTTTTTTATAGGTTTTGCCAGATGATTGAACCACGGGAGTTATAGATATTTCACTTGATTGATTAGATAGAGGTGTTACCCTGAAGGTGAAATCTTGACTTTGTCCAGCTTGCAATAATTCAAATTCATAACTTGTAGGAGTAATTGACCATCCTTCAGGCAGTGGAATGGATACGATGCCCTTTTGATGAGATGTCCACGCATGAACAGAAACAACCACATCATGACTGCTACCATTTGCAAAAATATAAACGGGCTCTTTAACAGCAACAGATAATGGTGGTACTATTTCAAGTGGCCTAAATGTTTCCCCATTTTCTGGACTATTGTATTTGTATTTTACATCTTTGACAAAAGGGATCTCCACGCCATTTATGAAATATGTAAATTGTACCTGAAGAGCTCGCTTACTTTCAGGTTGTCCTATTTCCATCTGATCCTCTACGGTGTACAGACCTAGTTCATGAGGACTAGTCAACCAGTAAGGTGCAGTATAAGCGGTATGATCAGGAATTTTTATGGTATCAGTCCAAAGGACGGGTACATTATTTTTAAGTTTTAGAGGTGAGGTCGATTGCATTTCAAAACCAATAGAAGATACTTTTTGTAAAGTGATATCCGCAATAGATCGGGATGTCACTTCAAAGCTGATGTTCAGTGAATCGCCTGGTACTACCTTGTGCTGGTCAGCTATTGCTTCCATATATAGTCCAAGACATGCAGCTATCAAATCTTTAGTCTCAGCCATTTTTTTATTTCTCCAGAATTGGTCCTTCACGAGTTTTATCTTTTCATATATTTTTGTCAGTATTGGAACTGAGCGCTCAGGATGCTTAAAGTCATATTCCCTAAGTAATTGCTGCCAAAGAGGTAATACCACATCGCCACCTTCTACTCTAGACCAGGTCGTATTGATACCTTCAAATAAATCAGATTTTGTAGCTGGCATATCGCCTTTTAACAGCTCAAGGTATTCTAATTGTTCACCTCTTGAACCGGTAGCTCCAAAACCTTGACATTTGTGTTTGCTACGAGATTCAGCTGCGATTTCAGAATAGGACTTGCCGAGCAATGGATTATAAGTTCCTATATTTATTCCCAACAGAGCGGTTTTGTCTGCTTTATTAAACTTTTCCATACTTCCATAGAACCACCAACTGGTATTGAAAAACAATCGTTGAGGCTTCCAAGGCTTGACGTATTTTAGTTGTTCAGGATACACAGAAGGATCTGCAGCTGCCTCAAAAAGCTCATAGGAAAGCATGGCTGAAGCGGTATGATGTCCATGCGTCTTGCCTGAAGACCGATGATCGAATCTATTAATGATTACGTCTGGCCTAGTATTTCTAATTGCCCAAACTACATCGGCCTTGACTTTATCAGTATCCCATATTTTTATGGTCTCTTCAGCATTTTTTGAATAGCCAAAATCATTGGCTCGGGAAAATAACTGGTGGCCATTATCAACAGACCTCGCTTGGAGCAATTCTTGGGTTCTTATGACACCGAGAAGTTCTGACATTTCCGGACCAATTAGGTTTTGACCTCCATCACCTCGGGTTAAAGACAAATATGTTGTAAATACTTTTCTGTCATTGGCCAAAAATGCTATGAGCTTTGTGTTTTCGTCATCAGGATGTGCTGCTACATAAAGAGCTGATCCTAGCACACCTAATTTTTCCATTTGAAGATAAATCTCTGCTGAAGTAGGCTGCTTTGTTTTTTGACTAAATAATAAATCGGTATTTGTTATAAATAATAAAAAGACAACAAAATACAGATTAAATAATTTTTGCATATATATTAAATGTTTTGAGTCAACTATTTAATTGTTTAAGTTATGGCGAAAAATATTTCTAAGAAAATGTAAATATATAAAATTATTAATCATCTTTGCAGTGCAACATTCAAATCTCAATGCCATGTTAATCTTAGGATTAATCGTGTCAGTAGCTCTATTGTTTGCCTTTAAGTATTTAGTTGAAGAGGTAGCTGTAAAGCGTTGATAACGGTCAAATAAGAAAATTATCCATTTTGAAAGTGGATTGAAAATGCCGGATTTTGCTATCCGGTTGATGGGGTGCGCCCTACAGTTAGATTTTGTATTGAAATCTATGATACTGGCTACAATTTTATATGATGTATTTTTTTTATCTACAAAGCTTGCAAAAAGGGATATTTGCTTTGGCTCAAGGCTAATGGCATTCATCATAATTTATACATCATTAAGCTGTCCTTTATTTTATTGATTTTACAGGAGCGTTCAGATTTTGAATAATTTGTTTTTTGGCAATACAAAATAAACCAACAAACATTTTTTATATTATTGTTTTTGTAAACAAATGTATAGCTAAATAATTTGACAAACTATAATGGTCTCTACTTGTTATATTGACATAAATCCTTGTGTATGAAATCTCCTGACATTTTGAATACCTCTTTTTCAGATATGAAGATAGTTTTTGACTCGCAAAGAACCTTTTTTGATGCTGGTCATACGAGGTCTTATAAGTTTAGATTGCATGCTTTGAAATCCCTTAGAACGGCCGTAAGAACTTATCAGGAAGATTTGATGGAAGCGATGGCTCTCGATTATCGCAAGCCAAAAACAGAGGCATTTTTGGGAGATATCGGTGTAGTACTGGAAGAGCTTAACTATACCATAAGACACTTGAAATACTGGATGCAGGACAAAAAAGTCTTGACACCCATAACTTTTATGCCGGGCTCCAGTAAGATTATTTATGAGCCTAAAGGTGTGGTGATGATATTTTCACCTTGGAATTATCCTTTTAATCTCATGATGACGCCATTAATTGGTGCTATTGCTGCAGGAAATTGTGTTGTTATAAAACCGGCACATGAAACACCACATACCGCACTTGTCATCCAAAAGTTGATTTCAGACACTTTCCCTTCTCATCATATAGCAGTGGCGATGGGTGATGGCAGAGTAATCGGTCCAATGCTCTTGGACAATTTTGTTTTTAATCATATATTTTTCACCGGCTCGGCTAAAACAGGAAAGTGGATTATGTCTAAAGCGGCAGAACATCTTACTCCGATTACTTTAGAATTAGGTGGCAAATGTCCGGCAATAGTGGATGGATCGGCCCGTATCAATTCTATAGTAAAGCGAATTGTTTGGTCAAAGCTTTTTAACGCAGGGCAGACTTGCCTTGCAATTGATTACTTATTGGTACATGAGAAAGTCAAGGAAAAACTTGTTGCTAAGATCATAAGTTTGATTAAAGCTTGGTATGGGACTGATATTGCTACTTCACCTGATTATTGTCGCATTGTGAATAAGGAAAGGGCAGCCAAAATAATCAGCCTGATGGAAGGAGAGAAGATAATTTTTGGTGGAAACTACAATTTGGAAGATAGATTTATTGAACCCACTTTGATAGAAGTCAATAATCTTGATTCACCTATTATGAAGGAAGAAATATTTGGACCTTTATTACCTATTATTACATGGGGCAATAAAGAAGACATCGTCAGGATCGTAAGAAAAAATAGATATCCTCTGGCTTGTTATGTATTTTCAGAAAATGAGGAGATGATAAATTATGTCCATAACAATATTGAGTTTGGTGGAGGTTGTGTTAATGACGGCATCATACATTTTGCTAATAACCATTTTGGTTTCGGAGGCGTGATGAGTAGTGGTATGGGCAGGTATCACGGTCAAAGTAGTTTTGAAACATTTTCTCATGCTAAGCCTATACTTAAATCCATGAGTATTGTGGATACACATATCTGGTATCCTCCATACACGGACGGCAAGCTGAATTTAATGAAAAAAGTAATGGGCTAAACCGACTTATTGGTATAAACACGCTGAATAAAACCCAAGAGTTTTTCTTGCTGATGCGTCCCTATCAGGATTTTTGATCCGTCTTTTAGGACTATTTGAAGTCCGTACTTGCCGGATATGGTAAAAGCTTTGCCCGATGATCCTGAACGTTTTCCGTATCCGCCATATTCTTTAAATGGGTTGTACGTTCGCACTTCAAGAGACTCAATTTCAGACCTGGATATGCTTTGCCATTTACTCTGAAATGGAAATAGCCTGAATCGAATTTGGTCCGTTGAAATCTCCGTTTTCAAAGTTTGGATCAACCAGAATAAACACAAAATGCCACCTGTTGTGATGGAAATATAAAGAAAAGAAAAATCTGGGTATCCATTTCGAATGTACACCCACCAATTGATAACCATGATGATTGTCATCAAAAATAATGGCCACAATGTGTCCATTCTCTGTCTTTCAATATAGGTGTCTTGCATAGTCTAAAAATGTACGCTCAACTTGACCTCATGACCATCTCTAAGTACCGATACTTCCACTGTGTCTCCGGGCTTAAATACCGTTAATGCGTGCATATAAGCATTCATGTCATTAATATCTAAATCTCCCATTCTTGTGATAATATCGCCCTTCATTATTCCTGCTTGAGCAGCTGGGCCTACATCCTTTACGCCATCTATTTTGAGGCCACCACCATCATATAGGTAATCCGGCATGATACCCAGTGTTACATTGAAAGACATGCGTTGCTGACTTTCGTCTCTCGTTTTAGTAAATGGAATCTTCTTCTTTTTGTCCATTTTATAGATGAAAGCATAAGCATATTTAACAACATCAATCAGGCCACTATAATTGATGTATGGGAAATCATCACTAGGCTTATGGTAATCCTTATGTTGGCCTGTAAATAAAGCAATAACAGGCACTCCAGCATTGTAAAATGAAGCGTGATCAGAAGGTCCTAGGCCAGAGGAATCTCTCTTTATTTTAAACTCCGGCTTTTTAATTTTATCCAGAACTGGGCCAAAAACCGGAGACGTTCCGACACCGCTGACTGCAAGTTGTCTTTCGGTATTGAGACGCCCAATCATATCCATGTTAAGCATATAGTTTATTTTACTTACGTCAATACCGGATTTATTGACATAGTAATTTGACCCCCAAAGACCTTGTTCCTCTCCGGAAAAGGCGATAAACACATAATTGTAGTTTTTTAACTTTCCTTTCTTGATGCTTTCTGCAAGATTGATTAACCCGGACACTCCGCTCGCATTGTCATCAGCACCGTTATGAATGGCTCTTTCTCCAGTATGTAACGAATTTTCATCGCCATACCCTAGATGGTCATAATGTGCTCCAATTACAACAGTGTACGGAGCATGGTTATCAATCATACCGATCACGTTTGTGACTTCTATATCCGGCCCCGTTCCTGAGTCGCCCCCATGAGGATTTTTATTGGCCTTTCTTGTAAATCGTTGGTAAAAGGTGTTATGATCCCCTGCAGGTGTTAACCCTATATCTTTAAATCTATTGACTATATATTTGGCTGCTTTCTGCTCACCGGCGGTGCCAACTTCACGACCTTCCATATCATCAGAAGCCAGTGTGATCAGATCCAGAGTCATCATTTGTCTGGGTTCCTTGATAGGGTAGCTAGCTGTGCTACATGATGATAGTATTAATACGCTAAAAAAGAAAATAGATTAAAAATCGCAAAGTCATGATTTTAAATAATTTTTTATGTATTTGAAAAATTTTGGCAAATATGCATATTCCTTCCGATATTGTAATGTAATTGAATTGTAAAATAAAAGTCATATTGCTGTATTTTGAACTATCGCTGTTAGTCAAATTTGATTTATTAAATAATTTTGCCGCCTCATTAAAATTTTATTAAACATGCGATATTTGTATTTTGGAATTGTATTTTTATTTTTTTCTTGTAAATCTACTCACATTAATTTACTGACACAAAAGGTACCTGATGCTCTAGATTCTCTCAAGTACGCTGAAGAGGTACATATTAAAAATGTCAGGCAGTTAACATTCGGAGGCGATTTTGCTGAGGCGTATTGGAGCTTTGATGATAAAAAGGTTGTATTTCAGGCATCAAGTGAAAAATGGGGAGCAAAATGTGATCAGATTTATGTATTTGATTTTGAAAAATGGAGGAAAACTAATGATGCGCCACCTATGGTAAGTACTGGATTGGGTAGGACCACATGCAGTTATTTTATGCCCGGAGATAAGACCGTGATTTATGCTTCTACGCACGAAGCAGATCCTGACTGTCCACCTGTACCTGAACGAAGGGCTGATGGTAAGTATGTATGGCCTATCTATGATTCATTTGATATATATGAGGCTGATTTAAAAGGTAATATTATACGGAAATTGACCAATGAACCTGGCTATGATGCTGAAGCGACGGTTTCACCTAAGGGCGATAAAATTGTTTTTACTTCATTGCGTAGTGGTGATCTTGAGCTTTATACTATGAATATTGACGGTTCAGATGTAAAGCAAATCACGCACCAGTTAGGATATGATGGCGGCGCATTTTTCTCGCCTGATGGTACAAAACTCGTTTTTAGATCTTCACGTCCGAAGACGGCTGAGGATATTAAAGTATATAAAGATTTGCTTGCAGAAGGACTTGTGATGCCCACTAATATGGAAATTTATGTATGCAATGTAGATGGATCTGATCTTCGTCAGGTTACCAATCTAGGAAAGGCTAATTGGGCACCTTTTTTCCACCCAAGTGGTGAGAGAATAATATTTTCTTCCAATCATGCGTCTAAACGCGGGTTTGAATTTAATCTTTATATGATTAATGTTGATGGGAGCGGACTTAAACAGATTACTTTTGATAAGGTTTTTGATTCATTTCCTATGTTTTCTAGAGACGGTAAAAGACTAATCTTTTCATCTAATAGAAATAATAAGGGCACACACGACACAAATCTCTTTCTGGCAGATTGGGTCGAATGATAGAGTAGAGGAAGATTTTATAAATTATAAATAATAGATTGAAGCTCAGAAAGATTAGCCAGTTGGGTTGATGATTCTGAGCTTTAATTTTAATATAATTTGGTAATATCATTTACCAACTTATCCAATGGGCATCTAACATTCAAATATAATTACAAAAAAAAAAGACCGATTCCCCCTACAGAACCGGTCCCGAGTAAACAATTTGCTTAATTAATTACTCATAACTCAATCTCATTTTTATTATTATCCAAAACCGTGCCAAAACTAATTTTTCAATTGTAAAATAGGATTTCATGAGTTAAATTAGGGTATTTTTATACTAAAATGATAGATTTTTATATATGATAAATTTTTTTCTAATTATAATTTATTTTATTCGTAATATAAAAGTTATCAATAAGATACATAGTTATATGATTTATATAATATTATTTTTATTCAAATATTTTGTAATTATTGGTATAATGGACAAAAATTAGGCTATTTTTTAG
>LNBW01000080.1 GCA_001567255.1 Bacteroidetes bacterium OLB9
TTTTACCTTGGACAACAAAAGAAAACAAAAATTCAAGGCTGTACCGACTCAGCCTAAAATCACTACGCAAAACCTAAATCTGACCCAAATTACCCATTAGAAATTGACTACGTGAAAATGCTACCTCATATCTATTTCGGTACTCGTTTTCTGTCCTCGACATAGTAAAAACTATGCCTGCGGTATAAAAACTCCGAGCCTCATAGCTATTTTGTATCATTTCCCTTCGCAACAAAGTGTAACGAGTAATATGGGATAATGGCGAAAGCGTGCGCAATACTGGCCGATCGTAGGTCAATGATATAGTCTAAAGATTACATCAATTCAATAGATGCTTATGGTCAGGTATCATTCTTTCTCAACAATGCATTGATTAATTCATATTCATATCCTTTCTGCAAAAGATAGTCTGTCAACTTTTTCATTTTGTCATACTTGTTCAAAAATTTTGAAGTCTTTTCTTTTTTCTCATACAATGAATGTAAGACATCCATATATTCTGCGTCATCAATTTCACTCAGTCCTGCCCTAATGGAATAATCAGAAACCTGTCGTAATTTTAATTCTTGTCTGATTTTATTTTTTCCCCATTTCTTCATCCTAAATTTTCCTCTAGCAAAGCTACGGGCAAAGCGCTCCTCGTCCAAAAAATTATCAGCAATCAAATCACTGATGATCTCTTCTAGCAAATCACCATAGATACCATTATCCAGCAATTTAGATCTGACTTCGCTATGGCTGCGTTCTTGTAAAGCACAATATCTTCTAATCTTATCTACTGCCTCGTCAGCCGTCCAAAAAGTCTTTCTTTTGTCTTGTTCAAAATCATCGTAGGCCATAACAAAAATGGCAGACCTCCTGTGATCTGCCAATAATTAAGGGTGTTAATAAGAATCTGCTTCAAAAATAGAGGAATAATTGTAATTACCAAATTATTTTTACAAAAATTTCAATCTATGTTGAAGATTATCTGCTAAATCCGTATTTACATCATATAAAATGGTCTGCCAACCATATTGCTCAGCTGCTGAGATGTTGGCAACATTGTCGTCAATGAAAAGTATTTTTTCAGGGCTAATGCCAATATCTTGAGTTACAAAATGGTATATCTCTGAATCAGGTTTGCGCATACCTATCAGGTGAGAATAGTAGGCTTTATCAAAAAAAGCACCTTCAAAGTCTTGGATATGGTATTGCTCAAGCAATATTTGGTCGATTCGCTTCAAATGCAGTTCATTGGTATTAGACAGTAGATATAGCCGATAATCCATTTTCAGTTGTTTAAGTATATCAAGTTTACTTTGCTTAAATCCTACCAACATAGCATTCCAAGCCATGATCATCGCTGAAGGTTCAGGTACAATTACTTCCTTGTTTAGTCGCTGTAGATGCCAAATCAAGGTTTCTGTTCTGACTTTACCTTTTTCATATTCTGCGAGTAGATTGTTGGTTTCGTCACTTATATTTTCAGGCGAGAACTCCATCTGCAACACTTCTGACATAGCGTGAAATGTCTTTTGAAAATCAAGATCCAGCAACACGCCACCCAGATCAAATACTATGGCTTTTACGTCTTTATTCATGCTTATCGTGCTTATTTTTTATGAGCCTGACACTTTGTAATATCTTCTTTATCTCCGTCGTATCTACTGTGTGATCAGTATATAAAGCCAGCTTTTGAGAACGGACTGAACGAACAACCGGTTCCATAAACAAACCTGATTGTCCTTCCATATGACTTATATATATTTTGCGACGATAATCACCTATTGTGTCTGTGTATATTACATACTGCTTGTTATCTTCATCTTCCGCAGCTACATAAGGAAAGATATAGTCTCTTTTTCTGAATCGAAGAAGTGCCTCTTTATTGCAATTTGTACATCTAGCAATCATAGTTGAAGGCTTTGACTTTAATGCACCAGCATGTATCACTTGTACAGAATCAATATATAATCGAAATAATTTTTTATCAATATGAATTATACTAAAAAAATCAGCATAATATTTCCCTTTAAATAAATTAGCAAATTTTTCTTCTTCTGTCAATGGCCCCTGATAACTATACATGCCATAGTCATAGGTAAAGTTTTGATCCCCACATACTACGCTTCCTATTTGTGAATCCATTCCTTCACCAGGTACAATGGTACACTGCTGGTTAATAGTAAATAGTGCATGTTCACGCTCTGCCATGTATTTTCTGCTGCATTGTAGCATCACCAACAAAATGGTAAACATAAGTAAAATGCTCCTTGACATCGTTATTTATTTTTGGGGTAACGCATCCAAAATTTCTTTTAAAAATTGGTTTACATTAAAGCCATCCTTTCCAGTGCCCATTCTGACGATAACCACATCACGAGATGGAATGATAAACACAAATTGGCCTTGAAAACCATCAGCATTATAGGTATCGTGAGGTGCATCAGGAAACTGTACGCCATTCTGATTGAGCCAGAACTGTGCTCCATATTGACCATTGCTACCTTCAGCCGGTGTGGTAGAAAACGTCACCCATCCTTCCGGCAATAAACGTTTGCCGTTCCATATACCTTGATGTAAATACAACAATCCAAATCTTGCCCAATCTCGTGGCGTAGCATATCCATAGCTGGATCCTATAAAAGTACCGGTTTCATCTGTCTCAATAAATGCAGAATGCATTCCGATGACGTCAAAAAGACTATCTTTCAGCATGGTCCAGTATAGGTGATCATTGTTGATAACATTGCGAAAATATCGACTCAGCAAGTTGGTGGTACCCGAACTGTAATACCAATAGCTACCAATCGGATGCTCGAGTGGTTTGCTCCTTGCAATCGCTGAAACATCCTCTGATCGATACAGCATATTCGTCGCATCTGAGATACCTGCATAATTTTCGTCCCAGCTCAGGCCGGCATTCATATGCAGCAAATCCGTTATAGTAATATGCTTCCTATCATCACCATCCCATTCTGCAAAGAGATGATCATACGTTATTTTCATTTTGCCTTGTGCTACTAAAAGGCCTGCATAAGTATTCATAAGACTCTTGGTCATCGACCATCCTAACTGAACTGTATTTGGCCCAAAAGGCGGAGCATATTGTTCAGCAATCAGGGTATCTTTGTGTATCACGAGTACAGCTGTCGTGCGTTTATCAACCAACTGTTTATCAGCATCAAAGGCATGACTTACGGCTTTATTTAATTGATCCAGGTCTAAACCTTGTGTCACCTGTACTTTTTCAAAAAGACTGTCTCGCACACTGCCTGCATTCGATTTTGGAAATTGAACATCATAATCATCTGCTCCATACAATAGTACACACCCTATTCCGGGCCGATATTCAGCTATTTTGGGATATAAACCCAGAAACGAACTAGTTACACTTTGTGCTTGGTGATCAATTGTATTAGTCACCTGCCCCAGGATACTAAAGTATAATTGATTTTTCTCGATTTCAGGCTGCTGACGATCTTCTGAAAAAGTACATGTACAAACCTGTTTTGCGGCATACCCGGTCGCTATTGCAAGCATAGGCAACGCCCGATAAATCACGATACCGGCTGCAATTGCAAGTATTAAAAACAAGATTTTCTTAATTCGGTGATAATTATTCATGGACTAGATTTCAAAACTTTAATACATATTTTCAATAAAAAGGTGGAGTTTCCATAGATTAAATTTAAAAACCGATGGATTATCTGATAGCAGATTTGCATCTATATTGTCACTCACACGTGCATAATACCATTGAAAAGCCTTCAGCATATCCCATTCTTTCAGCTTTTCATAACTTTTGATCAGTCGAGTGTGTGGAATTTTTTTTCTGTTTATAGAGCATGGCCAGATTTTCTATGGCATTTTTAGTTTTTTTGATAAACATCGTATTGACTTCCAGTCCATCATGCAGAGTAGGATTATCAATATGCACGATGTTGACGCCGCTCTTTTTAAGGTCAAAAGCATACAGCAAGTCTTCATATCCATAACCCTTTACATTTTCGTCAAAAAGGTGGTCTTTGAATAATTTTTCGGGGATGATAAAATTGTTGGAATGGAAATTTATGTATGGGTCTTTATTTCGCTTTTTTGATGGTAGCGATTCACGTTTACTTCCATATCTCCAGTGTAAAAGTTTTTTCTTAGAGCGCGGTGGCTTAAGGCTGTAATTACGTCCTCCACATAGAATATGTTCAGTCGGCAAGTAATCCACGTATGTTTTTATAAAATTCCTATTCTTAATGACTGTGTCACCGTCTAAAAAAAGTATGTTATCAAAATAAGCTGCTTTCCCCAGCCAGTTCCTAATGCGGCTTCTGCCCAGATTCTCAGCCATTTCTGTGTAATTGACATTAATTCTGAAGGCAAGCTCTTTGTTGAGTTTGCGATATTTAGGTTCAGAACAGTCATCAAAGCAAAGTATCTGAAAGTTAATGTCCAGTTTTTGACACTGCTTCATCAACGTATCAACGAGCTTTCTGACATCCTGATTGTAAATAGGTATAACGATAGACAACATTACATTACTGCTTCAATTGCCGTGTAAAGTAAATACAAATAATTCATATTTATAGGCTTACACATATATAAATTATGGTTAAATATTCGGCTCAATATTAAATTAATCCTTTTCTTCAATAACAATTTCATCTGTTGGTTTAAAGAAAAAAGAAATAACATTGTACAAGATTACTGCCATCATCAGAACTAGATAATAGGTACAAAATCTCCAGAGCGAAACGATAAGAAAGGAAATATCCTTTGGTATAGAATGTCCAAAAATCAGCAAAAAGAAAGCCTCCGCTCCACCTGTAGCTCCAGGTGTCGGGATAAATAACATCGTAACATAAACGATCCATTGCCGTAGATACATTTGTATAGCATCAAAATCAATCCCAAATGCATGGAGAATGACAAGCAAGATTGAAAATCGTGCCATCCATTGTAAAAATAATAAAGAAATACTGACCAGCATGACCAGTTTGCCGGATTGTAAAGCTATCTTGAAATTTGCCCGTAAATCGGTGAATGCTTCATTCAACTTAGATTGAAACTGTACCAATTTTCTCTTCATGCCAACAGAAAAGTAGTTTGTCAGCTTGAGTTGCCGAGGCATTCTCCCTGATTTAAGTAAAGATATATAGACTATGAGTATCCCAATGACGATCAGCATCCACATAGCATGAGCAGACACAAAACTTCCGACAGCTATTTTGATATCCGATATCACACCTATGGATAAAAATGTAGCAAACAAAATACCCGTCGCATAAAATATAATATCTTCAATCACACCATATGCGAGAAGAAAACCCGCACTTCCTGCAGAAAACCCATAATTGAGCAACAGCGCAGCCTTTACAGGTGCACCACCCACTGCAGGCGGACTTACAGCAGAAGCCATCTCAGAAGTAATTACAATCCTAAGTAAATCGCGATAGGTTATTTTTTCACCCAGAAACTTAGACCATATATATACCCGAAGTGCATACAGCGACCAGGGCGTAAATAATAGCCCCATGATTATCAAAACATGCCAAACATCAAGTCGGTTAAGATAGCTCAGTAAGGACTTTTCTGTAGTACTTAATACAAAAATAATATGTGCTGCAATACCCAGGCTAATCAAGAGAATCAGTCTGTTGACAGTCTTTCGTAGGTTGATTTTTCTTTCAGACATCCGGACCGGGTTTGCTCACAATGTAAAAGTTGATCGAGAATTGATTTTTATGGTTGCAAATATAATATTGATATTCAGTTTTTGTACTTTAAAAGAATATAATTAAAATGTTAGCTTTAAATCTATAATAATGGCATCATGGGTGGTAGGAATAAATAAAATGACCTTAACTATTCTAAAGCAACATTCATACTTCATACTTCAAGCAAGTGTACATCCTCATAGTATAAAACGTAATTTCTCTCATCTTCTTACATTAACCTACCTTCAAATGTCGTTGTGAAAACAAATAAAAAACAATATTTTTGCATTTTTATGGTTTATACTTTATATCCATTAATTTTGGGCTGCCAATATATTAACAACCCAGATACACACTGCAAATGAGGACAAAAATACATAAATTCCTTTTTATTTCAGCGATATGCTTAGCCTGCGCATTACCGTACGATATGTACGGATTGCACATTATAGGCGGAGATGTCACATATAAGTGTCTATCATTAGATACTATACGAAAAGAAGCGAGATGGGAGATTACATTTACCATGTATAGAGACACAAAAAGTGGAGGTGCAGACTTTGACAATCCAGCATCATTTGGAATATATCGGGGCTTGGGCAATAACTGGCAATTTGTTAGAACCATTACAAACATACCTGTTCGCAACAGAAAAGTGATTCCTATAAATAATGAAAATCCTTGTATATTAATACCTTTAAATGTAGGTGTTGAATCCGGTACTTATGTTTTTCAAATCACGCTACCCATTATTTCAGAAAGTTATTTTCTTTCGTTCCAACGATGTTGTCGAAATAATACCATCCTAAACATTATAGATCCGGGAGGTACCGGAGCTGCTTTTACAACAGAAATCACTGCCGAAGCACAACGGATGGGCAATAACAGTCCAACATTTGAAAAACTCCCACCAGTAGTTATTTGTGTAAATCGTCCTATCAATTATGACCATTCTGCAAATGACATCGATGGGGATAGCTTAGTTTATGAATTTTGTGCTCCACTGACAGCTGGCGGTACTGAAGGTACCACCGGTGGTAATCCATTCTCATGTAATGGTGTCACGCCTGACCCAAGAAGATGTCCACCACCTTATGATGAAGTCACTTTCAGATCGCCTATGTTTACATTTGATAAACCTATGGGTGGCAATCCTATCGTAAAAATTGACCCGACAACAGGGTTAATCACGGGGTCACCTAACATCCTTGGTCAATATGTTGTAGGCGTTTGTGTTAAAGAATATAGGAATGGCCAGCTCATATCAATGCTCAGACGGGACTTTCAATTTAATGTCACCACTTGTGAGCAAGCGGTTCATGCTAATATTTCTGCATCAGTAGCTGACAGTACTAATTACACTATCAATAGTTGTGGAGATAATACAATCCATTTCAAAAATTTAAGTACTGATGTTAAGTACATCAAAAATTACTACTGGGAGTTTGACATTCATGGCAAAAAGGAAACGTACAATACGAGGGACGTATCCATCACTTTTCCGGGCCTTGGGCAGTACACCGGCAAAATGATACTCAATAAGGACATCCCATTTGCTGAAGAATGTTCTGACACAGCCACTATCACTGTCAACCTATACCCGTCCATCAACGCTGACTTTGGATTTGAATACGATACTTGCGTAGTAGCTCCGGTTATGTTTACAGACAAATCAGTAAGTGGAGCAGGACCAGTGATCAAGTGGAACTGGGATTTTGGTGAAGGTAAATCCGGCGCTAAAAATCCGTTTTTTGAATTTGAAGCACCCGGATTGAAAACAGTGCGACTGATTGCCGAAGATGTCAATGAGTGTAGAGATACCAGCATTCAAACTTTCAATTACTTTCCTATTCCGGCCCTTCTAGTGGTAGAACCCAACACCTTTACCGGTTGTAAACCTGCAAATATATTTTTTGACAACTTGAGCAGTCCCATTGATAGCACCTATCAGTTTGAATGGGATTTTGGTGATGGTGGCTCAGGAAATGTACTTAGTCCTACACACATTTATACAGAAAGTGGGGTATATGATGTGTCTCTTAAGATTATATCGCCCCTTGGTTGTATTACTGAGAAAAAATGGTCAAACCTTATAAAAATTGTAGATAGTCCGGTTGCAGGCTTTACTTACACGCCTGAAGAACCCAACTTATTTGATAATGTAGTACAATTTACAGATCAATCCTCCGGAGGCGTAGCCTATCAATGGACCTTTGACACACTGGGTATTTCCTTACTTCAAAATCCAACATATACCTTTAGGGATACTGGGAGATTCGTAGTAGAACAAGTAGTCTTGCATAGAAGTGGATGTACTGATACAGCAAGAGCACTCATACCTATCTTACCGTTTATAAAATTTCAGATGCCCAATGCCTTCACTCCCAATAACGATGGACTGAATGACGTTTTTCTCCCAGTAGGAAGTTTTGAAGGTATCGCTTTTTATCATTTTTCCATTTGGAATCGATGGGGCGATATGCTTTTCGAGACTCAAGATTATCGTGAAGGATGGAATGGACAGCGCAGTAATACAGGTGAGTATGCACCACCCGGTGTATATGCATACATTGTCAAATACATCGATGAAAAAGGGCAAGAACAAACTGCTAGAGGGCATTGTACTTTGATACGCTAGAGATAAACTTGAAAGTATCACAATGTTTGTTCTAGAAATAACAATCGGTTTTGCACTTTAGAAGGATTTTATCAATCCTTTCTTCATCATTAATCATGGAGCACACAAGTGAATGGGTAGCTTTAGTGACCATCGCCGGGCAACTGGCTTCTATGGGCTATCTCCGGTATTTTTTCAGTTTTCTTCTTACTGCAGTCAGTCAGTTCTTTAAATCCATCAGGTGGTGTAGCAAATGATGAACGCACATCATAAATGCCTATAGTATCATTTTCCAGCATTTTTATCATCTTTTCAAAGACGGGTCGAGCAGTAAAATACCCTTGGCCCACATCATCCCTAAGAAAGCGAATCCATTTTTCATCGCCACCGGTCCAGATACCTACCACAAGGTTAGGAGTCAGTCCTATGTACCAGCCATCACACTGATCATCGGTTGTGCCGGTTTTACCACCATTGGGTGATTTTAGATGCATACTAAACGCACCGGTTTCATTGTTTTGAAGCATATCTAGCATGATGGCATTATAGAGTGGCTGAATAACCTGATTTGCTTGAGTTGTTGCCTGATAAATCACTTTTCCTGCTTTATCCTTTATGCTTTTAACCAGTATGGGTTTTGCATATTTTCCTTCATTGGCAAAGGTCGTGTAGGCACTAGTCAGTTGTAAGAGTGTAATATCTACTGCTCCGAGTGCTATCGATGGTAAGTCAGGGACAGCCAGTCGCCCTCCTGTTAGCCTTTCATCCTTTGGAATCCCCATTTTGTCCCACATGTCAATCAGGGGTTTTACTGAGCCGATTTCTTTTAGTAGTCGTACCGTGATCGTATTTTTTGAGTATAAAAGCCCGTGGTAGAGGTTGTACATCAGTAGCGTGTTCAGGTTAGTTGCATTAGTAGGTTGCCATGGTTCTTTATTTTTAAAGTCACCTTCACCTGGCATGATGGTATATAATGTATCTTTAAATTCCTGACAAGGCTTGATACCCTTTTGCTCCATTGCTATAGTATATAAGAAGGGCTTGGCCGTAGATCCTATTGATCTTCTCGATAGTACATGGTCAAAGTGAAAGTAATTAAAGTCCAGTCCTCCATTCCAGCACTTCACTTCGCCTGTATGTGGGTCAATAGCGACCAGACCTGTCTGTAGGAGTTCGGCATGATATCTGACAGAATCCATAGGCGACATCACTACTTCTTTGTTACCGCTTTGATATCAAAAATTTGCATCGTGACCGGCCGGTTAAATACTTCTTTAAAAGTTTGTTGTAATTGCTGATATGCTTTGCGAATGCGGCTGTATTCTGATGATGCCCGCAGTTTTTTAATCTTACTCCTGATATCACGAGGCTGACTAAGCAGCAGCACCTCGTCTTTTTCACTGTCGATGGCAAGTTTTAGGTCTGCTTCGGTAAGGTTGCGATATGTTCCTGTCAGTACCGGATCTAGTATCCTTTTTTTCATATATTGATATCGTGGTGATGCCTTAGCTTTATCTTCAAGTGCCGCTTGTCTTATCTTCAATTCATCCTGGCTGGCACCGTAAGTCCATGGATCTTTCTTTGACCAGTCCTTGTCAAACCAGCCTTGAATCCATTCCATGTGTTCTCGGGTGGCTGCTTCAGCATACTTTTGCAAGTCTAAGTCGATGGTACTCTCTATAGTGAGCGCGTCATCATAAATATTGTAATATGAACCATCCGGTTTTTTTAAGTTGTTTTCACGAATGAGGTTGGCAAGATACTTTTCAAGCGCATTTTTAAAATAAGGCACAATAGTATCTTTTGTGGTAATCCTACTAAACTTTGAAAAATCAGCCTCCATGTTCTTGAATGATTCGGCGTCAGGATGATTTAGTTTATCGAGCACTTCATTCCGTCTTTTTACCACTAGATCAGGAAATCGTACCGGATTATACAAACTAGGGTTCTTTAACATACCCACTAAGGTAGCCGCTTCATTTAAGGTCAATTCACTCTGAGGCTTGCCAAAATAAGTTTGAGCAGCTGCATCAATCCCGTGAGCTCCATTGACAAACTCAAACTTATTAAGATACATGGTGAGAATTTCTTCCTTTGAAAATAGATTTTCATACTTCCACGCAATGATCCATTCTCGCACCTTAGACCGAATCAATGCGTACGTTTGCTCTACTGCATTCATTCCCCTTGTAGATGGCCGAGGAAACAGTTGTTTTGCCAGCTGCTGGGTGATGGTAGAGCCACCACCTGAATCCTTATCGCCTAGAATCAATGATTTCACTACAACACGGCCCAAGGCTCTCCAGTCTATCCCATGGTGCTCATAAAATCGGCTATCTTCAACTGCAATCACACATTCCTTAACTAAAGGATTGAGTTCTTCAAAGGTGATAGGATGGCGAAATTCTATCTGATAGATCCCGATCATCCTACCTTTTGTATCGTATAGTCGTGATGCTTCGCTGATCACAGGATACTTGAGGATGACACTTGATGGAACATCACTATACCATACATATCCGATAAATCCTACTACAAGTAACAACATCAGCAGTATTATCAAAATACTAATCCTAACTATTTTCCGAAGTATGGTTCTTAATTTTCCCTCACTCATACAACACAAAGGTACAAAAATTAATAAATTACCTATAAAGCCACATTATTTTGTTAACGATAAGGTTACATATTAACATTTATTAAATTACTATTCAAAATGAACTCGTCATCCATATAATCTATCACGATGAATATTTAATCCCATATTACTCATTAGACTTTGTGGCGAAGGGAAATGATACAAAATAGCTATGAGGCTCGGAGTTTTTATACCGCAGGCATAGTTTTTACTATGTCGAGGACAGAAAAACGAGTACCGAAATAGATTTGAAGTAGTATTTTCATGTAGTCAATTTCTAATAGGTAATTTGGAATTTTACTGCGACCGGTTCTTACTGAGTGTTTTTGTAGCATAAAAATTTGTTGCTACTCTTGATTTTGGAATTGACACACACGATATACCGGTTTGACAAATGCGACCATTTTAATGATTCACCCTAATTGTCTTTTCCTATTGGAAATTGTTACGAAATGGTTAAAGTCCGGGCGCTTTTTAAACCTTGGCTTCAGCCTTGAGTCTAAAGGAGGCGCTCATTGTAGTTAATATTTTATTAAATCACATTTTAATATATAGCTGAGTGATTTATTCTTAGTTATTTTGATGTTTTGTTTCGAATTTAACCCATATTATGCGAAATTTATTTGTCTCAACTATGCTCATTTTTTTGCTTATTGACTGTGTTCAAGGGCAGATAATGAGTGGATCTATTAAGTATAAACAAACAAATTATATTGAGATTCCGGAGAACGTACCACCACAGTATGCAAAGGAAATGCCTAAATCCATTGATTTATATATGAAATTGACGTTTGATGGTACTCACTCATTGTACGAGAAGGATGATGAGTATCGGGAAGAGATTAATCCTAATGATCATATGCCACGGATGTTTAGACGCATGCGTGAATCTGCACCGACTGTATTTTATAAAGATATCAAAGGTCAAAAAGTACAGGAATTGATTAATTTTTTTGGTAAGGATTTCTTAATTGAAGATGCATTAACGAATTATAAATGGAAAATTAGTGCAGGCGAGCAAAAAGACATTTTAGGTTATACCTGTATGAAAGCTTACTACAAAGACAGCACAGAAAATCTGGTAGTGTTTTTTACACCTCAAATGCTGGTGCCAGTAGGTCCAGATAAGTTTGGAGGTTTGCCGGGAGTCATTCTGGAAGTGCAAAGTGCCCAAACCCATATAATGGCCACTGAAGTAATACCTGGTTCAGTACAAGTGAAAGCTCCTAGTAAAGGACAAAAGAAGACCAGGGCAGAATTTGACAAGCTCAAACAAGAGAAAATGCAAGAGCGAAGCGAAATGTGGGGTAGGAGAATGTAAGTGGCTTCCCATGTCTTTATAATAAATCAATAACCTTTCATCAATTTTTTATCAACATTTTATGAAGCATATTCTTATTATAGCAATATTTATTTTGACGGCGATGGGCATTAATGCACAGCATTCTATCAAAGGTGTAGTGCAGGATAGTGATAAACTAGGCCTTATCGGTTCTGTTGTAGTTGTATTGAACCCACTAGATTCAACAATGGTAGGTTTTGCATCTACTGATGAAAACGGGGCATTTCAGATAGATGGAATACAGCAGGGTGAATATCTACTTCAGATCACTTATATCGGACATGGAACAGTGCAAAGAAAAATTGAGATTAAAGCGGAAGAAGCAATACATGACCTAGGCGCCATCACTTTGATGGAAGAAGGCGAGTATCTTAAATCGGTCACCATATCAGCTGAGTATATTCCTATAAAAGTCAGTAAAGATACTCTTGAATTCAATGCTGATGCATTCAAAACACAGCCTAATGCCGTTGTGGAAGATTTGCTCAAAAAATTACCCGGCGTCGAAGTGGATGATCAAGGTGGTATCAAGGTGAAGGGCGAAGAAGTGAAAAAAGTAACTGTTGATGGTAAAGATTTTTTTGGCAGTGATCCAAAGATGGCAACTAAAAATCTACCGGCAGATGCCGTTAAAAAGGTACAGGTGTTTGAAAAAAAATCTAAAACTTCAGAGTTTACCGGCATCAGTGATGGTGGAGAAGAATGGACTATTAATCTGGAACTCAGAGAGGAAAAACGCAAAGGTTATTTTGGAAACATCATGGCTGGATATGGTACTGACAAGCGATATGAAGGCAAAGCTATGCTCAACAAGTTCAGCAAAAACACTCAACTGTCGTTTCTAGGAGGCTTAAATAATGTCAATAATACCGGTATTGATTTTGGTGATTATGCTAGTATGACAGGCGGAGGAAATATGCGTATGATGCGAAGAGGAGATTCAAATTTGCCGTTGTCATTTGGACAAAGCAATAATGGTGAAACAGCCTCTATTACGACAGGTGTCAACTTCAATCAAGATTTGGGCTTAGCTAGCAGACTGACATTTAGTTACTTCCTTACACAAGGCAAAACGGATCTTATTCAATCAAATTTGACCAATTCTTTCTTGCCAACAGGTACTCTGATTTCAAATAACAGTTATAACTCAAATTCTAGTAATCTAAACCACAATTTTAATGCGAATGTAGATATTAGGATCGACTCAACTACAGAAATGACATTCAGAGGTTCATTAGCAATCAACAATGGTAATGCTGACCTCAGATTACAGGATACTTCGTTTAATGAAAATTTAGTCCTAGTCAATCGCAATGATCAGCTCAATCAGAATGATAAATCAGGTGATAATTATAATTTGTCGCTTAATGTAAGAAAAAAAACTAGGCAAACCAGGCAGAACGATCAGCTTGATGGAACACTCGGAGCTAGTGAATCAGAGAGCGTCAATAAACTGTTAAGTAGTGTGTATGGTCGTGATCTTTTATTGAATGATACACTGTCTGTATTTCAGGATCAGAATCAAAATTCGGATAATAGTAATTATTCATACAGTATTAATTATACAGAGCCATTAAGTAATACTGCTTTTTTAATAGCAAATGCCTCAAGAAGAAATAATCGTTCTGATTTATTGAAGGATTTTTATGATTTAAATCCGGATGATCCCTATACCCTGGGCATTCTCAATGAGGAACTCAGCCGTACTTATGATAACCGCTTTGTGTATAATACCGGAGGACTAAATCTGCGTGTGGTCAAAGAAAATTATTCAGCCAGTCTAGGAGTAGATTTCCAAAATTCAACTTTAGATGGACAGCCGAGTATAGGTGAATATGTAAATAGGACTTTCAATAATTTCCTACCAAAGGCCAATCTTGAGCTGGATAAACTCAAAATCAGACTCTATTATTCCACCTCAGTGAGAGAGCCTTCGATTGATCAGTTACAGCCGGTATTAGATAATTCTGACCCGCTGAAACCATACCAAGGGAATCCGGACCTCGTGCCTGAATATAGACATAATTTAAGATTGTCCTACAACTTTTTTGATCAGTTTAATTTCAGAAGTTTATTTGCCAATTTGAGATTAGGATACAATAAAAATCGAATCACGACAGCACAGTTTGTTGATCCGGTTACCTTTGTACGTACTCAGATTCCGGTCAATACTGAGGGAGAAACCACAGCATCACTTGGATTATTCTATAGTAGCCCTCTCAATTTTATGAAATCAAAATTCAGAGCAGGCATTAATTCATCACTGACCAATGGTATCAGTTTTATTGACAGTAGATCTAATGAGATCAACCGATTGAGCAATGGGTTCAATTTAACGCTTGAAAACAAATCTAAGTCAAAATGGGACGGTTCGTTAGGTGGAAGGTGGAGTTTGAATAATAATATTTACAAAAGTAATGAAGCTCAAAATAGTAGTTTCTTTAATCAGACATATAATGCTTCAGTGGCATGGTTTGCCGGTAAAGGGTGGACACTGGACACAAAGTTCGACTACTACATCTATGATGCAGGGTCATTTGATGCTGCATCCAGTGTTAAATTGTGGCAGGCATCAGTTGCTAAGGCTTTCCTTAATAATAAACTGACTACTAAACTTAGAGTTTTTGATATACTTAACCAGAATCAAGGTATCAGCCGTACAGCTTCTGAAACACAGATATCAGAATCCATCAGCAATACAATTGGCCGTTATGTGATGCTCAATGTTACTTACTCCCTCAATGCATTAGGCAATAATAATGATCGCCCACATCGGTTTTTTATGTAAGGAATTTGTTATTTGAAGCATTCTTTCATGAGGTCATGATTGGTGATAATACCCGCCAATTCAAAACCATTCAGTATAGGTATAGAATGGATTTTATTAGATAGGAAAATATCTGCAGCAAGGCCTAGTGTATCATCAACATCTAGTGTGATTGGATCCTCGGTCATAATGTCTCCGGCAGTAATTTTTGATCTATCGGGGACTTGCCCTTGATCAGCATGATATTGATAGACATGCAGTACGTCGTGCTTGCTGATAATGCCTTTTAGCTCGTTACCCACCGTTACAAGTATATGGTGAATCGGAAATGTATCGAATATTTCTTCGATTTTGAGCATGGTATCGTCTGGAGCAATAGCTAATATCTTAGTGGTCAGAATAGATTTAATGGATTTTTCAGTATTCATTTTATCAGATTTTGAAATAAAGTTATAAACTTTTAAATGACTCGACAATGATTCAAATCATATGGTATGGCAATATAACAATTTAATGTAAGTATGGAATGCATATGCTATTATGGTGTAATGATACAAAAAAATACCGGGTACTTACAATTACTATTTTGTAAACTTTAACATTGTTTTTACTCCATTTTACTGACATTTTGTCACAAGACTATCAATTGTTTTGTAAATTTGCAATTTTTAAGCAAAATCAGAACAACAAGTAATGCTTTACGATGACAATATTACCTTGTGGGGTATCGACAAAACGCACGATGAATCAAAACAAGGAGAAGCTCTGTATTATGAATATGAGGATCAGGGATTCAGAAAGTTTTATATAGAGTCTTATGGCTGTGCTATGAATTTTAGTGATTCTGAAATAGTAGCTTCGATTTTATCTTCTCAAAACTATATGCCTACTCGTAATGTAGAGGAGGCCGACTTGATATTAATCAATACCTGCTCTGTCCGCGAAAAGGCAGAAGATACGGTTCGTAAGCGATTGCAGGTATTCAACAGCGTCAAAGACAAACGACCAGATGTATTAGTAGGTGTACTAGGATGTATGGCAGAACGACTGAAGACAAAATTGCTGGAAGAAGAAAAAATAGTTGATCTTGTTGTGGGGCCGGATGCCTATCGTGATTTACCTAATTTGATTGCAAAAGTAGATGAAGGTGGCAAGGGTGTGAATGTACTACTATCACGAGAAGAAACTTATGCGGATATCTCACCTTTGAGACTGGACAGTAATGGTATTGTTGGTTTTATATCTATCATGAGAGGCTGTGACAATATGTGCTCCTTTTGCGTAGTACCGTTTACAAGAGGAAGAGAACGAAGCCGTGATCCATACAGTATTGTAGCTGAGGCCACAGATTTGTACAACAGAGGATTTAGAGATATCACCTTATTAGGGCAAAATGTGGACTCTTACAACTGGAAGAATAAAGAAGAAAGCGAACAGGTCAATTTTGCACAATTACTGGAGCGAGTGGCGCTGATACACCCTGATTTGAGGGTTCGATTTTCTACATCCCACCCTAAAGATATAACGGACGAGGTGCTTTATACAATGGCTAAATACGAAAACATCTGCAAGTATATTCACCTTCCTGTTCAGTCAGGCAATAGCCGTATTTTGAAATTGATGAATAGAACCTATGATAGAGCGTGGTACAAAAATCGCGTTGATGCTATCTATCGCATTATGCCGGATTGTGCTATTTCTTCCGACATGATAGCAGGTTTTTGTTCTGAGACTGAAGAAGAACACCAGGATACCCTCAGCATGATGGAGTATGTTCAGTACAGCATGTCATATATGTTTTTCTATTCTGTTCGTCCTGGTACACTGGCCGCTAAAAAACTTGAAGATGATGTGCCATTGGAAGTCAAAAAACGAAGACTGCAGGAGATTGTTGAACTCCAGAATAAGATTTCATTAGATGTAAATCTTAAAGATATAGGCAAGGTGTTCAAAGTGCTGATTGAAGGTAATTCTAAGCGTTCAGACGAAGAATTTAAAGGTAGAAACAGTCAGAACAAAATGATCAATTTTCCAAAGAAAGAAGGATTAAGCCCGGGTGATTATACTTGGGTGAAGGTGACAGATGCGACTTCGGCATCACTCAGGGGAGAAATTGTTGACACACCGACAGCAGTCTAAAAAGAAATAAATAAACGGAAAGCGGGCTCAATAACCTGATGAAGTATAAATATTTTTAAAAACCACAATATTGAACCTACAGAGCATAAAACAAAGATTTGGGATCATAGGCAGATCGCCTTTGCTGGACAGAGCGTTATATACTGCTGCAAAAGTAGCACCGACAGATTTGACCGTTCTGATTCAGGGAGAGAGTGGTGTAGGAAAGGAGGTTTTCAGTAAAATAATACATGAACTCTCCATCAGAAGGCATAATAGTTTCATAGCAGTCAATTGCGGAGCGATACCTCCTGGCACGATTAATTCAGAGCTATTTGGCCATGAGAAAGGATCATTTACAGGCGCTGTGTCTGAGCGCAAAGGTTATTTTGAAACCGTCAATGGTGGTACCATATTCCTGGATGAGATAGGAGAGATGCCACTGGATACACAAGCTTTTTTATTGAGGGTACTTGAGAGTGGCGAATTTATTAGAGTGGGTTCATCTAAGGTGCTGCACACAGATGTAAGAATCGTGGCAGCTACTAACGTTAACTTGGAGGATAAAATTCATGCCGGAAAATTTCGTGAAGACTTGTTTTATCGTTTGAATACCGTGCCGATTCATGTGCCTGCGCTTCATGAGCGTAGAGAAGATATTTATATGCTGTTTAGAAAATTTTCAGGTGATTTTGCAGAAAAATACCGTACTGAATCTATCACACTGGATGCACAAGCAAAGGCGGTTTTTGAAAATTATCGATGGCCAGGAAATATCCGCGAACTTAAAAATATGGTGGAACAACTCAGCGTGCTCAGTGAGCAAAAGGAAATCGACCTGGATCACCTCATTGAGCTTGCACCTAATATTAAGGAACGGATGCTACCCACACGACATGATACATTTCAACAGGGAAGCGACGGCTTTCAAGAACGGGAGATTCTTTTTAAGTTCCTTCTAGAAATGAAAAGCGACCTCAATGATGTTAAATCGTTGATTTATCAGCTGGTAAAAGATAATAATCTAAAGTTTCCTGATATTGCAGCGCTGAAAAACGCATCTGCTTACGTTGGGGATAGTATCGTTCGAAAATCTTTTGACTCGGTTGATGCTGAAGGTTTTGGACACTTTGATGATCCCGGACAACCTATCATTTTACATGGAAAGACAAGCCATTACAGTGATTCTGAAGATGTGGAGGAGGTATTGTCGCTCGCAGAAATGGAAAAAGAAATGATTGGAAAGGCATTGAGAAAATATAACAATCGGCGCAAAGATGCAGCAGAAGAGCTGGGCATTTCCGAAAGGACACTGTACAGAAAAATTAAAGAATACAATATACCTGACTAAAAATTGGCTAGTGATGTGTGCATTTGAACCACCCATCGGTGTATAAACGTTTTTGGTCGAGTAAAGAATACATTACGTCCGATTCAAGTGGATTAAGAAACTAAATTTTGTGTCGTATTGTTTTTATATCATCTATCAAATTTAAATCTTAGAAATTATGTGGATTTTATTAATTATTGTGGTTGTTGTGGGCTTCATTGTAATGTCTATGTACAACAAGCTTGTGTCATTAAAAAAACAGAGTTCTGGAAGCATGGTCAGGTATCGATGTCCAGCTCAAAAGAAGGTATGACCTCATACCTAATCTAGTCAATACCGTAAAAGGATATGCTGCACATGAAAGCGGAACATTGGAAAAAGTGATTCAAGCTCGAAATCAGGCTATGACAGCAGGAAATAGCGGTGACATAGGTGCACAGATTCAGGCTGAAAATGCACTGGCAGGCACCTTGAAGTCTCTATTTGCATTAGCAGAAAACTATCCTGATCTGAAAGCCAATACCAGCTTTTTACAGCTCCAGAATACGCTGGGTGAAATCGAAGAAAATCTGAGCAATGCCCGCAGATATTATAATGCACTCGTAAGAGATAATAATACTGCTGTGGAAGCATTCCCAACAAATTTGATTGCAAATCAATTCAATTTTGGCAAGTTCAATTTCTTTGAGATTGAAAATGATGCTGAAAGAGATAATCCGGTCGTTCAGTTTTAATACTGAACACCGGACAAAAACCATTTGACGATTTTAATTCTAGTAAAATGAAATTTCAACTCAGACAGTTTGTTACTTTTTTGGTGTTGTTACTGCCATGGATAGTCAGTGCAGAGTATTTTACCATCAAAAACTATGATGTAAATATCAAGGTGTATGGTGATAAAGCTATGTTTGACGTCAAGGAAGTCATCACTGTTGAGTTTAGTGAGCTGCGTCATGGTATATTTAGAAATATCCCTTATAAATACAACATCGACGGCAAGATAGTAGAAGTAAAAATTTCTGATATCAGTGTGCCAGGTTTTGGAAAGAAGGTTTATCACGAGGGAGATAATGTGGTCATCAGAATAGGAGATGCAGATACTTATGTGGATGGTATTCAGACCTATACGATCGAATATAGGGTACATAAAGCTTTCTTGTTTTTTGATGAGCATACAGAGTTTTACTGGAATATTACGGGTAATGAGTGGCCTGTTAATATTGAGAAAGTACATTTTACCATTCAGATGGATAAAGGACTGGTGATGAATGAAGGTGATTATGCCGTTTCCACCGGAAGCTATGGTGCTACAGGTAAAGATGCTACTGTTTCCTATTATGTAGGTAAGTTTGAGGGAAGTTCGACCAGACCTTTCTCTCCTTATGAAGGGATGACCTTTGCTGCTAAATTGCCATTTGATTACGTGGCTAGACCTAGTAAATGGGAGTTGCTTTTTGAAAAATATGGAAAAGGCGGCATCGGAGGCATATTGTTTTTATTGCTAGGTGGATTTTTTTATAGGACATGGTCTAAGTATGGAAAGGAACACCCCATCGTTAAAATGGTCCATTATTTACCTCCAAAAGAACTGAATCCTGCTGAGGCAGGCTACCTTATAGACGAGTCAGCGGATAGTGTTGACATTCTATCTTTGCTCCCATACTGGGCACAAAACGGACATATAACGATTAAGCGCATTGAGAAATCGTGGTCAAAGGATGATCATGAATTGACTAAAATAAAAGACCTATCAGATAATGCAGGGCCATACGAAAGAATTGTATTTGATGGATTATTTGCAGCTTCAAATACCGTACTTATATCTGACCTAGAGCAAAAGTTTTATACTACGATGCAGACGGCAAGAAAATCACTTGCTGACCACATTAAAGGTATGGGCGTATTCTATCCGATATCTATAAAGAAACAGTTTTATACCTATATTTTATCCGGATTTTTACTCTTTATAGCTATACTTTTAGGAATCATACTGGAATCTGCTGCCTTGGGTGTTTTTCTGGGACTAGCGGGAGCATTAGGCTTCTTTTTTGCTCATTATATGTTGAAGAAAAATGAATTGGGCGTTGATTTATATCAAAAAGTCCAGGGCTTCAAGATGTTTGTAAAAGCGGCTGAGAAAGACAAAATTGAATTCCTGCTTAAAGAAAATCCGGACTATTTTGAAAAAACGCTACCTTATGCGATGGTCTTTGGTTATGCTAAACAATGGAGCCGAAAGTTTGACGGATTGCTTATGGAGCCACCTTCATGGTACATTGCCGGAGGTACCGGGCCTCATTACATGTTTACACCATCCGAATTTGGAAGTAGCTTTGATAGTAGTATGCATTCGATCCAAAGCGCCTTTAATACTATGCCATCATCAGGTGGTGGCGGCTTTTCAGGTGGCGGTGGCGGCTTTTCAGGCGGCGGTTTTGGCGGCGGTGGTGGCGGTAGCTGGTAGCACAAGTGTTTGAAGGTGTAAGTTTCATGGTATTAACCCATCGGTTAGTGAAATTGGCGATTTTCTAAAAAGATACTGCTTGTAGTATCTTCATAATCGCTTCCTTGTGACTATAGAGCTTGCCTACTTTTTGTTTTCTGTTTGCCACCAGGATTTATCTATAACATCATTGAATCACGCTTCATGATCTACTGTAATAGTACCTATGCAGAGCCAGCTGAATCATTCTAAAGTGTGGAAAATGTAATTTGAAAACGGTCGAGACCTGGTATGGTAGGCATTCGGAATAAAAATTTCTTTACATCGTGGAGTTATTAATATCTTGTGTATTTTTGTCTATAATCTTGAATATTTTTCACAGACTGGCGTTATTAGACATTTTAAAATGAGAGATATTATGCAAAAACTAATTAAACTTTTAACCTTATTGTCAATACCATTTGTATTGTTAATAGGGATTTTGAGTTGTAAGAAATACGACTTTAAAAACAAGCATACTTTAAAGAAACTATACAATATGTACAAAGACGGAGAAATTAGTGAATGCAAACACAACGGAGAGACAGTTTACAGTGTAAGACGCAATGCTTATGACGCAGGAGATGTGGTTTACGACAAAGACGGTCGACAAATTGGTACTTGTAATTTCTTTTGGGGTAAACCTGACCCTATATGCGGACAACTAACAGACTGTGAAACAATCTACAGAGTCAAAAATAATATATGGGAACAACCAGCAGTTGATAAATACCTCCTCGGTAAGTAGCGTATAAATTTAGATGTAATAGGTACGACTAAATATAATAAATATAAAGAACTAATAGATAGATAGATGCAAAAATTGTGTTTTGAATTAGGATTTATCCCATAGCCATTTCTATATTTGCAAATAGATTCAAAAAAATCGGTAAAGGGGCTCTCAGATTTTTTTAAATCAAATTAGAAAAATGAATTTTTAGACTTCACCTTAAAATGCTGTACCTATCATGAATAAATTCATACTCGTTATAACTTTTTTGGCAACAATGACAATGAGTTTTGCACAAAATGAGGATTTTATTAATTGCCCATACCACTTGCAGGCAAAACTTTTTGATGTACACAATAGTTTTCATAATTTGAATTCTAATAACATTTCTGTCGCATTTCCATATAAGTCCTATTTAGATTCAGCAAGCTGGTGGAATTTTAAACCCGGATTATGCATTAGAAAAATAAAAAACATCCGGTGTTGTATCTATTTTTGAAAATAGTCCATCCATCCACTGTCTCTTTTT